>NZ_JZJL01000039.1 GCF_000971335.1 Chromobacterium vaccinii | reverse complement strand
GGGCGCCAGCTTCGCGCTGGGCGAGGGCGCGGTGGGCCAGGTGGCGCGCGAGCGCAAGCCCATCATCCTGGAAGTGAGCGGCGATGCCGCCGCCGCGCCCATCGTCACCGGCACCATGCTGGCCTTGCCGCGCTACACCTACACCTACCCCTTGCTGCACGAAAAAGAGCTGGTCGGCGTGATCGAGCTATCCAGCTTCGAGCATTTCGACGAGCGCAAGCTGGAGTTCCTGTCCAACGTCGGCGGCATGCTGGCGTCTTTCCTGTTCGTCGCCGAGCAGCGGGTCCACATCCGCAAGCTGCTGGCCGCCAGCGAGGCGGCGGAAAAGGAAATGCGGGAGCAGAGCGAGCAGCTGCGCGAAAGCAATGCGCGGATGGAAGAGCAGCAGCAGCAACTGCAGCAGCAGTCGGAAGAGCTACAGCAGAGCAACGCGCAGATGGAAGAGGCGCAGCAGCAACTGCGGCAGCAGACCGAAGAGCTGCAGCAGACCAATGCGCAGATGGAGGAGTCGCAGCAGCAGCTGGAACAGCAGAACCGCGAGCTGGAGGAGTCGAGGCTGTTGCAGGAGGCCAGGGCGAAGCAGCTGGACCTGGCCAGCAAGTACAAGTCGGAGTTTCTCGCCAATATGTCGCACGAGCTGCGCACGCCGCTGAACTCCATCATCCTGCTGTCCAAGATGATGGTGAACAACGAGGACGGGACGGTGAAGGACCAGGCGCTGAAGTGGGCGCAGGTGATCCATCGTTCCGGCGAGGACTTGCTGCGGCTGATCAACGACGTGCTGGACCTGTCCAAGGTGGAGGCCGGCCGGATGGACGTGCACCTGGCCACGCTGAGCAGCCGGGATGTATGCGGCGAGCTGCAAGGCATGTTCGAGCATCTGGCGCGCGACAAGGGGCTGGACTTCGTCGTCGACGACAGCCTGGACAGCGATTTCGTATCCGATCCGGACAAGTTGTCGCAAATCCTGCGCAATCTGCTGACCAATGCGATCAAGTTCACCCGCAGCGGCGGCGTCACGCTCTCCATGAGCCGCCATCCGGACGCGGCGCTGCCGATACGCATCAGCGTGCGCGACAGCGGCATCGGCATTCCGGCGGAAAAGCGAAGCGTGATCTTCGAGGCCTTCCAGCAGGCCGACGGCTCCACCTCGCGCGAATTCGGCGGCACCGGCCTGGGCCTCACCATCAGCCTGCGCTTCGCGCAGATGCTGGGCGGCACCATCGAGCTGCAGAGCGAGCCGGGCGAGGGCAGCGAGTTCATCGTCTGGCTGCCTGAGAGCGGCAGGCCGGAAGCGGCGTCGGCCGGCTCGGTTTCGTTGGAGGTGGCGGACGACAGGGCGGCGCTGCGGCGCGGCGACAAGGCGATACTGCTGATAGACGACGATCCGGTGTTCGGCCAGATGCTGGTGGCGATGAACCGGCGGCTGGGCTACAAAACGCTGCTGGCGCCGACCGGAGCGGAAGGCCTGGAGCTGGCCTCCGAGCACGGGCCGGCGGGCATCCTGCTGGACTTGGGCCTGCCCGACATGGATGGCACCCAGGTGCTGCACGAGATCAAGACGAGGCCGGCGCTGGCGGACATCCCGGTCTATATCGTGTCGGCGCGCGACCGCGACGAGGCGCTGCTGCAGCAGGGCGCCATCGGCTTTCTGCGCAAGCCCGCCAGCGACAAGCTGCTAGCCGCGGCCGAGGCCGAGCTGGTCAAGGCGGTGGGCGGCAAGGGCGGGGGCATCCTGGTGGTGGAGCGCGGCGGCATCAGCCGCGACGAGGTGTCCAAGCTGGTCGGCGATATCGGCGGCGACATCGTGGCGGCGGCGCCCGACGCCGACTGGAAGGCGCTGCTGGAACGGCACCGCAGCCAGCTGGCGGTGCTGGACCTGGGCGAGGCGGAGATCGCGGACAGCGTGGCCGTCGCCGAGGCGCTGCGCGGCGTGGATCCCGACATCTCGCTGGTGTTCTACGCCAGCGGCAAGCCCAGCGAGGAGGACGAGGCGGCGTTGCGGGCCTATTCCGACTGCGTGATCGTCAAGACGCCGCAGGCCGGCCAGCGGCTGCTGGAAAACGTGGAGCGTTTCTTGCAGGACGTGCCCAGGCAGCGGGCCGAGCTGAAGGCCCCGATCGCGCCCGCCGGCAGCAAGCTGCTGGCCGACCGGCACGTGCTGGTGGTGGATGACGATCCGCGCAATCTGTTCGTGATCACCGCGGCGCTGGAGCGGCACGGCGCCAAGCTCAACAGCGCGGTCAACGGCCGGCGGGCGCTGGAATTCCTGCAGCACCAGAGCGTGGATCTGGTGCTGATGGACATCATGATGCCGGAAATGGACGGCTACCAGGCCATCGCCGCCATCCGCGCCAATCCGGCCTGGAAGGACATCCCGGTGGTGGCGATCACGGCGAAGGCGCTGCCGGCCGAGCGCGAGAAGATCCTGGCCACCGGCGCCGACGACTACCTGTCCAAGCCGGTGGATTACGACGTGCTGGTGGCCAAGGTGGCGCAATGGTGCGAGGGACGGGCTAAGTGAGCGTGACGGTGCAGCAGCGCTCCGGCCAGTGCAAGGTCGCCATTCTGGGGCGGCTGGACCGGCAGGAGGACCGCAATGTGGTGTTGGACCTGCTGCGCGCCAATCCGGAGCAGGCGCTGGAGCTGAGCTTTTACGATGCTGATTTATTGTGCGTGGAGCTGTTGTGCGCGATGGCGGACCGGCTGAACGGGGGCGGCAAGCTGAAAATCGTCGCTTACCATGCCTTGCTGGCGCATGGGCTGACGCGGCTGAATCTGCCGGCGCGGCTGGTCTCCGGCCGGACCGCGCCGGCCGACGCGCGGCCGAATCCGCGGGCGCTGGCGCTGGCCGGGTCCGCGCAAAGCCTGGAGTGCATCCTGCACATCGTCGAGCGGCTGCCGGTGTCCGAGATGGCGGTCTTCGTCGCCCAGCACGTGCAGGAAAACCAGGTGAACCTGCTCGATCAGCTGCTGAAATCGCGCACCGGCTACAGCGTGGAAATGCCGCAGCACATGGCGCCGGTGAAGCCGGGAACGATCTACGTGGCCCCGCCCGGCCATCACATGCGGGTGGGCCATGGCTATGTCTACCTGACCCGCGATCGGCAGATCCAGTTCGCGCGGCCGTCGATCGACGCGCTGTTCGAGTCGCTGGCCGGCGAGTACGGCGCGGAAGCGATGGCCGTGCTGCTGTGCGGCTTCGGCCAGGATGGCACCGACGGCTGCGCCGCGCTGCGCGCCGCCGGCGCCTGCGTGATCATCCAGGACGGCGGCGAATGCGCGCCGGCGCGCGTGATGCCGGACGCGGCGCGCAACGCCGGCCATTACGACTACCTGATGAAGCTGCCGGCGATCGCCAGCGTGGTCGCGGCCGCGGCGGCCGGCGCCGACGCCCAGCCGGAAGGCGAGCTGCTGGAGCTGTTCCTGGCCGCGCTGGTCAGTCATTACGGCTACGACTTCCGCAATTACCAGCGCGACAGCCTGAAGCGCCGCATCCGCAACCTGATGGGGCAGTTCCATATGGGCGGCTTCGCCGACTTCCAGCGCGCGGTGCTGTCCGACGTCGCGCTGTTCGAGCGCCTGTGCGCGGAGCTGCCGGTGGGGGTGACCAGCTTCTTCCGCCATCCCGAGCAGCTGAAGCTGCTGCGCGAGGAGATCCTGCCCTATCTGTCCAGCTTTCCGCTGATCAAGCTGTGGTCGGCCGGATGCTCCAGCGGCGAGGAAGCCTATTCGCTGGCCATCGTGCTGGACGAGCTGGGCCTGCTGGACCGCAGCCACCTGTTCGCCACCGACTTCAATCCATACCTGCTGGCCCAGGGCAGCAGCGCGCTGTTCCCCGCCCAGGCGCTGGACGCCAACCGCGCCAACTACCTGGGCAGCGGCGGCAAGCGGCTGTTCGACGCCTACCTGTCCCGGAACGGCCGCTTCCTGCAGGCCGACGACCATCTGCGCCAGCGCATCCTGTTCTACCGCCATTCGCTGACCGACGAGGGCATCTTCAATGAATTCCAGCTGGTGGTCTGCCGCAATGTGCTGATCTATTTCGACACCGAACTGCAGCGCCAGGTGCTGCGGCGCTTCGCGCAATCGCTGCATGCGGAGGGCTTCCTGGTGCTGGGGCCGCAGGACGGCCTGAACCGCCTGGCGCTGGACATGGGCTTCGAGCTCTATCGCAGCGGCAGCCATATCTATCGCGTGGGACGGAGCGCCGCGTCATGAGCCGGAAATTCGTGATACTGGTGGTGGACGACAACGGCAACAACCGCGTCACCCTGCAGGCCCTGCTGGGCCGGCTGGACGACTGCGAGGTGCTGGAGGCGGGCTCCGGCGAGGAGGCCCTGCTGATCACGCTGGAGCGGGAGGTCAACCTGATCCTGCTAGACGTGCAGATGCCGGGCATGGACGGCTTCGAAACCGCCAGCCATCTGCAGATGACCGAGCGCACGCGCGGCATTCCCATCGTCTTCGTCACCGCCATTTTCAAGGCCGACGAATTCATCGGCCGCGGCTACGGCCTGGGCGCGGTGGATTACCTGATGAAGCCGCTGGACGACAACCTGCTGCTCAACCGCGTCCGGCTGTACCAGAAGCTGCACGAGCGCGAGATGGCGCTGGAGGTCCGCAGCCAGGCCTTGCTGGATGCCAACGCCCAGCTGACCGAGGCGCGCGACGCGGCGGAGGCGGCCAATCGCGCCAAGAGCGAATTCCTGGCGGTGATGAGCCATGAAATCCGCACGCCGCTCAACGGCGTGATCGGCATGACCGACCTGCTGAGGCGAACCCGGCTGGACGAGCGGCAGCGCCACTACGTCAGCGTGGTGCATCGCTCCGGCGAGAGCCTGCTGGCCATCATCAGCGACATTCTGGACTTTTCCAAGATAGAGGCCGGCAAGTTCGAATTGGACAACCGGCCGTTCTCTCTCAATCTGCTGGTCGAGGAAATCGTCGAACGGCTGGCGCCTGTCGCCTACGGCAAGGGGCTGGAGCTGATGTGCGCGCTGCCGCTGATGCCGGTGGACGTGGTCGGCGACGGCAAGCGCCTGGGCCAGGTGCTGACCAATCTGCTGGGCAACGCGATCAAGTTCACCGAGTCCGGCCAGGTGTTGGCGCGGGTGGACAGCGTAGCGGAGACGGGGATGGCGTTGACGTGCCGGATCAGCGTCCGGGATACCGGCATCGGCATCTCGCCGGAACAGCAGAAGCGGCTGTTCCAGCCTTTTTCCCAGGCCGACAGCTCCACTACCCGGCGCTTTGGCGGCACCGGGCTGGGCCTGGTGATCTCCCAGCGGCTGGTGGGCATGATGGGCGGGAGCATCGAATTGGCGAGCGAACCCGGCGCCGGCGCCGAGTTCCACTTCACGCTGAGCCTGCCGCGAGCCTCGAGCAGCCTGTCGCCGCCGCCTCCGGCCGACGGCGTGGCGCGGATGAGGGTGCTGGTGCTGGACGACAACGTCACCAATCTGGAGATTCTGGAGCAGCAGCTGGCGTCCTGGAAGTGCCACATCCACGCCTTCCATGAGCCCGGGAAGGCGCTGGACTGGCTGGCTGCGGGGCATGAGGCGGATCTGATCGTATCCGACATGATGATGCCGGAGATGGACGGGCAGATGTTCCTGAGCCTGGTGCGGGAGAGGCTGGGGACGTCGGCGCCGCCGGCCATCATCCTCAGCTCCGCCGCCGACGACCTCCAGCAGCTGAACGGCGCCGCGCAGCTGGCGCGCCAGGTGCTGACCAAGCCGGTGCGCCGGTCCGAGCTGTACAACGCCTTGCTGCAGCTGGGATCGTCCGTCGCCAGGGCGGCGCAGGCGGAAGGGGGCGGAGACGACCGGCAGCCGAAGTTGAAGGGCCGGGTGCTGCTGGTGGAGGACAATCTGGTCAATCAGGAACTGGCGACGGCGATGCTGGGAAATCTGGGTTGCGAGATGGCGCTGGCGCGCAACGGCGAAGAGGCGCTGCGCTTGTGGCAGGACGGCGCGTTCGATCTGGCGCTGATGGACTGCGAGATGCCGGTGATGGACGGCTGGCAGGCCACCGGCGCGATCCGGGAGCGGGAGAGGGAGCGCGGCAGGGACGCGCGCCTGGTCATCGTCGCGCTGACCGCCAACGCCGGCCTGGGCGAGCGGGAGCGCTGCCTGGAGGCCGGCATGGATGATTATCTGGCCAAGCCCTTTACCCAGCAGGAGCTAGGGGCGGCGTTGGCCCGCTGGCTGCCTTTGGGAGACGAGGCGCAAGCCGGACCGGAAGGGGCGGCGGGCGATGCGGAGAGCCGCGATGGAGAATGGCTCGACGCCGGCACGCTGGATGCGATCCGGGGGATCAAGGCGGATTTGCTGCCGCGCATGCTGAGCGCCTGGATGGACGAGGGGCCGCGGTTGCTGATGGACATTCGGCAGGCGGTGGACGCCGGCGATGGCGCCGGCCTGTTCCGCGCGGCCCATGCGCTGAAGAACTGCGCCGGCAGCGTGGGCGCCCAGCCGCTGGCTTCGCTGTGCCTGGCGCTGGAGCAGCAGGGCAAGGGAGAGGATCTGGCGTCGGCCGTGGATCTGCTGCCGGAGCTGGAGCGGACGTTTGGCTGTTCCATAGAGGCGCTGCGCGCGCTGGACGAGGGGAAGGGGCTGGATTGATCCAACGTGAGGAGCGCTGTAGAGAGGTTCCGTTAGTGAAAACCCCATTCCTTGCCGAATAAGGCTTTTTCATTTTTGTGCGCTTGCAACAAAGCGGAACTGGCGCAGAGTTCCTGAAAAAATCTGGTTTTTCTGCAAAGTTTTTGAAAAAACTGCCGCAGCGACAGCCGCTGGCAAGCCTGTGCATTGCCTGGGCAGTTGCAGGTGCTTTTCTTCCCTTCTGCCGTTTTGGCGCATAGGCAGTGTGGCAGACATCTCGAGTCGAAGGCCTGCCCGTCAGCCTGCAGGATGGTCGGGAGTTCTGCCAAAGCGGTCGATGATCCACGCCAGGAAAAATGGCCGGTGCTGACGGCAGGCCCGCCATTGGCGCTTCCTGGATCAGACCGATGGTTTCTCAACTAATCGCATCTGGGGCGATTCAGACATCCCAAGCTGTTTGTAGCTTACCCCGGCGTCACTTGTGCGCAGAGCGATGTCTGATATCGATCTATTGGTAATGTTCGCATTAGTACCTATAACGGTACCAAAACAGCCCCTTGAAGGGCGGATTCCCACGATTGAGCGCGAGGTGGGCGGGGTATGAGACTAAGCATCAAATCTTTGCTGGCGGCAAGCGCGGGGCTGACGATCCTGCTGCTGTCGCTGGTCCTGCTATGCACTTTCCAACTGCAGCAGGCGTTGGGTACGCAGGCGCGGGCGGAGTCGCAGCGCTATCAGAGCTACCTGCTGGCCAATGAGCTGAGGCAAAGCTCAGACGACTTGACCCGGCTGGTCCGCACCTATGCCGAAACCGGCAATCCCATGTACGAGCGGCAATACTGGGCAGTGCTGGCCATCCGCAATGGCCAGCTGCCGCGTCCAGAGCATTACAACCGCATTTACTGGGATTTCATGGCCGTGGATGGCCGCAAGCCGCAGCCTGATAGCGTCGCGGTGCCTCTGCAGACGCTGATGGGCCAGGCCGGCTTCACCGACGACGAGTTTGCCAAGCTCAAGGAAGCGCAGGCTAATTCAGACCGACTGGTGAATACCGAAACGGTGGCGATGAACGCGATGAAGGGGCGCTTTGCCGATGGCAGGGGCGGTTTTACCCGGCAGGGAGAACCTGATCCGGCGATGGCCAGACGCATCCTGCATGACAGCCAGTACCATCAGGATAAGGCTTCTATCATGCGCCCGGTGGACACGTTCTACCAGATGATGGAGCAGCGTACTAACCGCGCAGTGAGCCAGGCCCAGTCGCAGGCTGGCTTGTGGCTGGCCATCCTGATTGGTTTGTTGTTCGCCAGTTGCGTGTTGAGTGTGCTGATGTTCCGCACCATTTACCGAAAATTGCACAGGATGCTGGGGGACGAGCCGTTGCATGTGTCAGGCATGATGCGGGCGGTGGCCGAAGGGGATTTGACGGTGAACGCGCGCGAGGGCGGCTACCCAGCCGACAGCATGGCCGGCGCCATTGTCCAGACCATCGCGGGGCTGAATGCCTCCATCGCCAGCAGCCAGAGCAGCGCCGGCCGCCTGTCCACCTTGGCGGCGGAGATCAATAGCACTTCCCAGAGCCTCTCCAGCAATACCGGGGAACAGGCAGCCAATCTGTCGGAAGCGGCGGCCTCGCTGGAGGAAATCTCCTCATCCATCAGTCAGACCAGTGACAACGCGACCTTGACGGAAGACATGGCGGCTAAGGCGGCCGTCGACGCGCAGCAGGGCGGAGATATCGTCCAGCAGACTGTGCAAAGCATGAAGCGGATCGCCGAATGCACCATGGTTATCGACGACATCGCCTATCAGACCAATCTGCTGGCGCTCAATGCCGCTATTGAAGCCGCCCGCGCCGGCGAGCAAGGCAGGGGTTTCGCGGTGGTGGCGCAGGAGGTGCGCAAATTGGCGGAGCGCAGCCAGATGGCCGCGCGCGAAATTTCCAGCGTGGCCAATCTGGGAGTGAACATGGCCGGCCGGGCCGGACAACAGCTTGAAGCCAGCGTGGACTCTAGCCGCCGCACCGCCTATCTGATCCAGGAAATCGCCAGCGCCGCCAAGGAACAAGCCTGCGCGGTCGGGCAGATCAACGCCACGATCCAGCAACTGAGCGCCGCCACGCAGCAGAATGCATGCCTCGTCGAAGAACTGGCGGTCATCTCCGAAAAAGGCAATGACTGCGCGGACGAGATGCAAAGGCTGATGCAGCGTTTCCAGACACGCGCCGATGTCGGCGCGATCATCCAAAGTCCGGCTGCCGCCCATTCGCGTGCTGTCGTTATCGGGACCGGTCCCGCATCCCGTATCTGATTCCGTCGCCGGGATCGGCGGCGGACCCGGATCGCAAGGAGCTTCCTCCATGAACAATTTTCGCGGCAATGTCGTGATCAACGGTCTGCTGGGGCTGATCGTGCTGACCTTCATCGGCGTGGTGTATACCTTCATATCCATGCGGCAGGCGGTTGACTCGATGAGCGCCGCCAGCGACAACCGCTACCATTCCTACTTGCTCGCCTCCGAGCTGCGGCAGAGCTCGGATGATCTTACTCGCCTGGGCCGCACCTACGTCGTCACCGGCGATCCAGCCTATGAGCAGCAGTACAACCGGGTACTGGACATCCGCAACGGCAAGGCGCCGCGGCCGCAGGAGTACAACCGCATTTACTGGGACTTTGTCGCTGCGGGCCAGGACAAGCCCAGGCCGGATGGCGAAACCGTGCCGCTGCAAAACCTGATGAAGCAAGCCGGATTCACCGACGACGAGTTTGCCAAGCTCAAGGAAGCGCAGGCCAACTCCGACGGCCTGGTCAACCTTGAAGTGCGAGCGATGAATGCGGTGAAGGGCAAGTTCGCCGACGCGCAGGGCAATTACACCGTCAACGGGCAGCCCGACATGGAACTGGCGCGCAAGCTGGTGCACAGCAAGGAGTACCACCAGTACAAGGCCAAGATCATGAAGCCTATCGACGACTTCTTCGTTCTGCTGGATCAGCGCACCAATACCGCACTGCAACAGGCGCGCGATAGGCTGTCCAATGCGCAGCTGATGTTTCTGGTGACCATCATCCTGCTGGTGGGCGAAATCCTGTTCCTGATTCTGCTGGGCCGGCGCCAATTGAATGCCCAGTTGGGCGGCTCGGTAAGCGAGATCGAGCAGGTGCTGCAGGAAATCGCCTCCGGCAATCTGACGGTGGCGGTGCCCAATGCGCCGGAACACAGCGCGCTGGGCCAGATCGGGGTGATGAACCAGCGGCTGCGCCGATTGATCGGCGAGGTCAACAACAACGCCGGCGAGCTGGTGAGCGCGGTGGGGTCATTGCATCAGACCACCAACCGCATCAGTTCGGACGCCGATCAGGTGAACCAGGCGATCAGCTCCAATGCCGCGACCATCGAGCAGATCACCGTCAGCGTGACCCATGTCGCCGATACCACCTCAGACGCCAACGCCATCATTTCCCAGGCCAATGACAGCGCTGAGCGCGGCCGCCACGCGATGCAGCAGGTATCGGCGGAGGTGGGCAAACTGTCCCAGGCGATGGCGACATTGGGCGATACCCTGCACTCCCTCGGCAAGCATTCCGAGGAGATCAGTTCTATCGTCGGCGTGATCAAGGATATTGCGGACCAAACCAATCTGCTGGCGCTGAACGCGGCCATCGAGGCCGCCCGCGCCGGGGAACAGGGCCGGGGTTTCGCTGTGGTGGCGGACGAGGTGCGCAAGTTGGCCGAGCGCACAGCACAGGCGACGACTGAAATCACCACCATGACCCAGGGCATGCAGCAGCAGACCGCCGGCACCGTCAGCAGTATGCAGCAGGCGCGCAGCACCGTGGATCAGAGCGTGGACCTGGCTCAGAGCGCTGCCAACGAAATCGAGAACATAGGCGGGTTGATGGGGCAGGTGGTAGAAACCTTCGCACAGATCACCCATGCTACCCGAGAGCAGTCCACCGCTGTCGGCAATATCGCCCACACCACAGAGCACATCAACGGCATGACCCGTTCCACGTCGGAAGTGGCGCAGAGCGCTAGCTCCACCCTGGACGAATTGAACCAGCGCGCTAGCAAGCTCAAGAACGTGGTGGAGCGATTTCATATCTGATTTCGGGCAAGCGACTGTGGCTGGGGCTGGTCATCACCAGCATTGTGAGCGCTCGATAGCTACCCTTCACCGGAATGAGTGGTCAGTTATATCGGAATCAGCGCCGAGTGGCGTGAAAAAACCGGAGGGAGCTTTGCTGGCGGGGGCGACTGGCGGGGCATGAATGGAAAACGGCGCAGGCAAAGCCTGCGCCGTCGGCGTCTGGAACGCGAAAACGCTTATTCTTCCGGCACGTTCAAGGCATTGACGCTGTAGCCGGCGTCGACGTAGGTGATCTCGCCGGTGATGCCGGAGGCCAGGTCGGACAGCATGAAGGCGGCGGCGTTGCCCACTTCCTCGGTGGTCACGTTGCGGCGCAGGCAGGCCTGGCTGGAGGCCATGTTCAGCAGCTTGGAGAAGCCGGAGATGCCCGCGGCGGCCAGCGTCTTGATCGGACCGGCGGAGATGCCGTTGACGCGGATGCCTTCCTTGCCCAGGCTGGCGGCCATGAAGCGCACCGACGCTTCCAGGCTGGCCTTGGCCAGGCCCATCACGTTGTAGTTCGGGATCGCCCGCACCGCGCCCAGGTAGGACAACGTCAGCAGCGCGGCCTTGCGGCCCTGCATCATCGGACGCGCGGCCTTGGCCAGCGCCGGGAAGCTGTAGGACGACACGTCGTGAGCGATCTGGAACGCTTCGCGGCTCAGAGAATCCAGGAAGTCGCCTTCCAGCGCTTCGCGCGGGGCGAAGCCGATCGAGTGCACCAGACCGTCCAGGCCGTCCCATTGCTTGGCGAGGTCGGCGAACAGCTGGTTGATCTCGTCGTCGTTCTGCACGTCGCAGCGGTAAACCAGCTTGGAGCCGAAGTCGGCCGCCATTTCGCGGACACGGTCCTCCAGCTTGTCCACCACGTAAGTGAACGCCAGCTCGGCGCCTTCGCGATGACAGGCCTGGGCGATGCCATAGGCGATCGAGCGGTTGGAGATCATGCCGGTGATCAGGATTTTCTTGCCTTGCAGAAAGCCCATTTGGTGTCCTTCACATGTAAACAGCCAGCCATTATACCGAATGCCGGCGATTTGCAGCAGCGTCGTGGAAGCTAAGCGCCGGTTTCGGCAAGGATAACCCCTTGAACGTAGGGGGAACGGAACTTTGTGCCGCAGGTTGCCGCCCGCTCCGCCGCTTGCTACCATCCCGAATTAAGCACACCCAATTTTGACGAGGAAGCCATGAGCGATCTGATCCTGCACGTAACCGACGATTCTTTTGAAAACGATGTCCTGAAGTCCGACAGCCCGGTGCTGGTCGATTACTGGGCCGAATGGTGCGGCCCGTGCAAGATGATCGCCCCGATCCTGGACGAAGTGGCCAAGGAATACGAAGGCAAGCTGAAAATCGCCAAGCTGAACATCGACCAGAACGAGCAGACTCCGCCCAAGTTCGGCATCCGCGGCATTCCGACTCTGATGCTGTTCAAGGACGGTCAAGTCGCCGCCACCAAGGTCGGCGCGCTGTCCAAGAGCCAGCTGACCGCCTTCATTGACAGTCAACTGTAAAGCGTCTATTCTCCACGCACAATCTTTCATGACGGGTGGCATAAACAAGCCGCCCGTTTCGTTTACGCTTCCACACCCCCGATAGGCGCTCCGCCTCATTACTACCGAGTCGACCTCACGACCGCTATGCACTTATCTGATCTCAAACATCTCCACGTATCCGAGCTCGTTGAAATGGCCATTTCCAACGAGATCGACGGCGCCAACCGGTTGCGCAAGCAGGATCTGATCTTTGCGCTTTTGAAGAACCAGGCCAAGAAGGGCGAGAGCATTTTCGGCGAGGGTACGCTGGAAGTATTGCCGGACGGCTTCGGTTTCCTGCGCAGCCCGGATACCTCCTATCTGGCGGGCCCTGACGACATCTATGTCAGCCCCTCGCAGATCCGCCGCTTCAATCTGCATACCGGCGATTCGATCGAGGGCGAGATCCGCACGCCGAAGGATGGCGAGCGCTATTTCGCGCTGGTGAAAGTGGATAAGGTAAACGGCGAGGCGCCGGAGAATTCCAAGCACAAGATTCTGTTCGAGAATCTGACGCCGCTGTTCCCGACCGAGCAGTTCAAGCTGGAGCGCGACATCCGCGCCGAAGAAAACATCACCGGCCGCATCATCGATCTGATCGCGCCCATCGGCCGCGGCCAGCGCGCGCTGCTGGTGGCGCCGCCGAAGTCCGGCAAGACCGTGATGCTGCAGCACATCGCCCACGCCATCACCGCCAACCACCCGGACGCGGTGCTGATCGTGCTGCTGATCGACGAGCGTCCGGAAGAAGTGACGGAAATGCAACGCTCGGTGCGCGGCGAAGTGGTGTCGTCCACCTTCGACGAGCCGGCCACCCGCCACGTGCAAGTCGCCGAGATGGTGATCGAAAAGGCCAAGCGCCTGGTCGAGCACAAGAAGGACGTGGTCATCCTGCTGGACTCCGTCACCCGTCTGGCCCGCGCCTACAACACCGTGGTGCCGGCTTCCGGCAAGGTGCTGACCGGCGGCGTGGACGCCAACGCGCTGCAGCGTCCCAAGCGCTTCTTCGGCGCCGCGCGCAATGTGGAGGAGGGCGGCAGCCTGACCATCATCGCCACCGCGCTGATCGACACCGGCAGCCGCATGGACGATGTGATCTACGAGGAATTCAAGGGCACCGGCAACTGCGAAATCCATCTGGACCGCAAGATGGCCGAAAAGCGCATCTTCCCGGCGATGAACATCAACCGTTCCGGCACCCGCCGCGAAGAGCTGCTGATTCCGCAAGACCAGCTGCAGCGCATCTGGGTGCTGCGCAAGCTGCTGTACCCGATGGACGACCTGGAGGCGATGGAATTCCTGCAGGACAAGATCAAGGCCACCAAGTCGAACCAGGCTTTCTTCGACTCGATGCGCCGCTGAGCGATATCCGCCAGCCAAGATGCCAGACCATGCCGGTCTGGCATTTTTTTTGGTACATTGGAGACATGTCTGCCGCAAGAGCGGGCGCCGGGAGATAAAAGGATAACGATATGTGGTCCATGGAGGCAGACGAGGCCGCCGCGATGATCGCCGGACGGCTGCAATCCTACGATTTCACCGGCAGGGTGGCCGATTTGCCCTATCGGGCGGCGTCGCCTGGCTTGAAGGCGGCCGCGGTGCTGGTGCCGCTGGTGTGGCACGCGGACGGCGCCACGGTGCTGTTCACCCGCCGCACCGACCATCTGTCCAGCCATCCCGGCCAGGTCAGTTTTCCCGGCGGCAAGCTGGAGAGCGGCGACGCGTCGGCCCAGGCGGCCGCGCTGCGCGAGGCGCGCGAGGAGACCGGCCTGCCGGAATCGTCGGTGCGGGTGCTGGGAAGCTTGCCGGAATACGTGACGGTGACTGGTTATCTGGTCACGCCGGTGGTAGGCCTGCTGCATCCGCCGCTGGCGCTGGCGCCGGCGCCGGACGAAGTGGCCGAGGTATTCGAAGTGCCGCTGCCGCTGCTGCTGGATCGGCAGGCGTACAGCCGCCACGACTATGTCCGCGATGGCGTGGCCGGCCAGTATCTGTCGTTGCAATGGGACCGGCACACCATCTGGGGCGCCACCGCGGCGATGATGTGGATGCTGGCCGACGCGCTGGGCGGCGCGTCTTTCTAACGCCGGATTTGCCGGCTCACGCTTCTTCCTGATCCGACAGCACCACGTTGCGGCCCGACTGTTTGGCGTCGTACAGCAGCTTGTCGGCGCGCGACATCATCAGCGCCGGGCTGTCGCCCGGCCGCCAGTCGGTGACGCCGCCGCTGAAAGTGATGCGTTGCTCGACGAAGGGGAAGGTGGTGTGGGTCAGCGCGATCTGCAGCCGGTTCATCACTTTTTGCGCGTCGCGCAGCCGTGTGTAGGGGAAGATCACCATGAACTCTTCGCCGCCGATGCGCGCGTTGATGTCGGTGTTGCGGGTGGTGTCGCGCAGCGCGTTGGCGACGGCCACCAGCACGTCGTCGCCGGCCTGGTGGCCATATTGGTCGTTGAAGCGCTTGAAGTGGTCGATGTCGAACACGGCGATGGCCATGGTCTGGCCGTAGCGCTCGCAGCGGCTGATCTCGTCGCGCAGCACCATGTCGGCGTGGCGGCGGTTGTACAGGCGGGTCAGCGGATCGGTGACCGCCATCTCGGCCAGTTGTTGATTGCTTTCGTGCAACTGTTGTTCCAGCAGCTTGCGGCCGGAGATGTCATACAACGCGATCAGCGCCGACGGCTGGCTGTCGTGTCCTAGCCGGCGCAGCGAGACGATCGCCCACAGCCGGCTCTTGTCCTCCAGTTCCAGCTCCACCTCTTGCTGCAACGCGTCCTCTCCCTCGCGCAGCCATTGCTCCACCGGCTGCAGCTTCAAGGGCAGGTTCAATTCATTGTCGGCGGCCTGCTCGGGATCGCGCGGCGGCAGGCCCAGCATTTCCCGCGCCGGTGAGTTGGCGTGGCGGATGCGGATGGTCTGGGGATTCACCAGCAGCAGCGCCAGCGGCGCGGTGTCCAGGATCAGCCTGGCCTGCTCCTCGCTGGCGCGTATGCGCTCGTTGCCTTGCAGCAGCAACTGGTGCTGGCGCAGATTGGACAGATGCTTGCGCAGCGCCAGCAGGGTCAGCGCGGAGAGGAACAGCCAGCCCGGGATCGCCAGCCAGGCCTTGTCCCAGACGTAGCGGGTGAAGTCGCGCCGCGACAGGCCCACCGCCACCTGGAACGGGTAGTTGCCGGTCTGGCGCATGCTGTACAGCCGTTCGCGGCCGTCGAAGCTGGACGGCGCGTCGAACAGCATCTGCCCGGGGTCGTGGGACAGGATTTCGCGCGGCTGCAGCGGCCGGTAGCTTTGCGGATCGTTGCCGCTGGTTTGCGGCCAGCGCGTCACCGTCAGCTGGCGCTGGTCCAGCACCAGGATCTCGCCGTGCTCCCCAACCGTCAGCCGGCTGACCTCGTCCTGGATGAAGTTGTGCTTGATCAGTCCGGTGGCCATGCCGATCAGGTTGCCTTCGCCGTCGTACAGCTTGTTGGCCAGCACGATGCCGCCGTCGGTGGGGCTGTGTATCACCGTGGTGTAGTTGCTTTCCTTGGGGTCGATCCGGTGCAGCCAGCGGCAGAATTCGTTGTGGTGCGGGGGGGAGGCGCTGTCGCGCTTGCTGCTGAACACCGTCTGGCAGGCGGTGTCCACGATTTCGACGCGGCTGAGGTAGGGCGCCAGCTGCAGCAGCTGCAGCAGTTTCTGTGTCAGGTTCTGGCGCGCGCCGGGCTCCAGCGCGCCGCTGCGCAGCAGGCGCTGGATTTCGGGAATCTGGTTGCTGCTCTGCAGGATCAGGCCGGCCTCGTGGATGCCGGAGCTCAGTCTTTCCGCCAGCAGCTGGCTGAGGCCGCTCGCTTGCCGCCCGGCCTCGGTTTCCAGCTGGCGGTAGCTGGTGGACAGGTCCACCGCCAGCAACGCGAGGGTCACCAGCAACAATAGCGCGGCGCCCCATTTGGCGTGGCGGGCGGAGCGGGAGCCGAATCTGGGCGGAGTCATGTCCATGAACGGTGAGGGCTATGCTTTGCTTATAGTAGGCATGTCCCCAGTATGACAGCTCTGCCCATGGCTGCGTAGCGCGTTACAGGGTGAAGCGCATGGACAGATCCAGCGCGCGCACGTCTTTGGTCAGCTTGCCCACGGAGATGCGATCGACGCCCGTGGCGGCGATGGCGCGCACGCTGTCGAGGTCGATGCCGCCCGAGGCCTCAAGCTCGGCGCGGCCGGCGCTGATCTCCACCGCGCGGCGCATGTCGTCCAGCGACATATTGTCCAGCAGCACCAGTTTGGCGCCGTGGCTCAGCGCTTCCTCCAGTTGCGGCAGCGACTCCACTTCGATCTGCAGCGTGACGCCCGGCGGCAGGCCGGCCTGCGCCTGGGCCATCGCCTGGGCGACGCCGCCGGCGGCCATGATGTGGTTTTCCTTGATCAGGATGCCGTCGAACAGGCCGATGCGCTGATTGGCGCCGCCGCCCACGGTGACTGCGTACTTTTGCGCCAGCCGCAGGCCGGGCACGGTCTTGCGGGTATCCAGGATGCGGGCGCGATGGCCGGCCGCCGCGTCGACGTAGCGGCGGGTCTCGCTGGCGACGCCGGACAGCAACTGCAGGAAATTGAGCGCGCTGCGCTCGGCGGTGAGCAGCGCGCGGGCCGGGCCGCTGATCCGGCAAAGCTCTCGGCCCGCCTCCACGCGTTCGCCCTCGGCCGCCAGCCATTCCACCGCGCAGCCCGCGTCCACCTGGCGGAAGCACTCGTCGAACCAGGCCTGGCCGCAGATCACCGCGTCTTCGCGGGCGATCACGCGGGCGGCGCCGGTTTTGTCTGCGGCTATCAGCCGGGCGGTCCAGTCGCAGGGGCCGATGTCTTCGGCCAGGGCCAGGGATACGTGTTGGGCGATCAGGTGGTGGGCGGGCAGGGGCATGAAGGTCTCCATCCAAAAGCGTATTGTAACGGCAGGAGCCGGAGTTGGCGCGTGCGCCGGCGGCGAAAGTCCGGGAGGGCGCGCGGGCATCTGTTATGCTGAGGCCCGGTTTCTTTAAATTTGAATGTCATGGATTTGTCCGCATTGCTGTTTGCCGGCTGGGCGCCGTGGCTGGCCGGCGCGCTCGCGGCCGCGGCGCTGACTTTCGCCGCGTTCCGGGTGCGATGGCGCATGTTGGATCCGGCGGCGCTGAATGCCTGGATGGGGGCCTGCGTGCTGGATCTGGCGCTATGGCTGCTGCGCGGCGGCCTGCAGCCGGGCTTATCCTTCCATTTGCTGGGAGCGGCGTTGTTCACCTTGCTGATGGGGCCGTGGCTGGCGATGCTGGCATTGGCGGCGGTGCAGTTGGCCTTGGCCGCGGCCGGCCACGCCGACTGGCGGGCGCTGGGGCTGAATTGGCTTTTGACGGCGCTGCCCGCGGTGGCGGTGACCGCCGGCATGCTGGAACTGGCGCGGCGGCGCTTGCCCGCGCATTTCTTCGTCTACATTTTCGTCAACGGCTTCCTGGCCGGCGGGGCCAGCCTGCTGGCGGCGGCCTTGTGCGGCGTGCTGGGGCTGGGCCTGGCCGGCGCCTATCCCTGGGACGCGCTGTTGGAGGAAGCATTGCCTTATTACTTCTTGCTGTCGTGGTCGGAAGCCTTCACCACCGGCTTGCTGCTCGCGGTGCTGGTGGTGTACAAGCCGCGCTGGGTGGCGACCTTTGACGACGGGCGCTATCTTGGAGGCAAGCCGGGCCCCGGCTGAGCGGCGTTTGCCGCTGTCAAAACAAGGAGGAGTCGATGCCGTTCGTGCTATGGAGTCTGTTGTTGGCCGCGGTGCTGCCGCTGATCTGGGCCGGCGTGGCCAAGGCCGGGGTGCGTTACGACAACCATCGTCCGCGGGAGTGGGCGGCGCAGCTGGCTGGCCGCCGCCAGCGCGCCAACTGGGCGCAGCAGAATGCCTGGGAGGCGCTGCCCACTTATCTGGCGGCCGTTACGGCCGCCTGGCTGATGAAGGTGCCGGTGGCGGAGATGAACGCCGCCGCGGCCGTGTTCGCGCTGGCGCGCGTCGGACACGGCCTGCTGTACGTGGCGGACCAGGCGGCGCTGCGCTCGCTGGCCTGGCTGATCGGCCTGCTGGCCGTGCTTTACCTGTTCTTGCGCGCCGGCGGCGTGATCGCCTTATAGCCAGCCCTGCGCCTGCAGCGCGGCGCGTACCTGGGGCAGGCCCGCGGTGTGGAAGGCTTGCCAGCCCTGGGCGCGCGCGGCCTCCACGCACTCGATGTTGTCGTCGAAGAAGGCGATGGCTTCGGGCGCGACGCCCAGGGTTTGCTGGACGTGGCGGTAGATGGCGGCGTCCGGCTTGCGCAGATGCAGCAGGTGGGAGGCGAAGGTGTGCCGGAAGTGGGGCAGCAGGCCGAATTCGCGGTCTATCTTGTCCCAGTGCAGCGGGTTGTTGTTGCTGAGCGCGGCCAGCGGAAAGCGGCGGGACAGTTCGGCCAGCATTTCCGCTGCGCCGGGGTAGGCGCCGGCCAGCCAGTCGGACAGCTGCCCGAGCATCGCGTCGGCGTCGACGCCCAGCTGCAGGGTGTCGGTCATCGCGGCGGCGAACTCGCGCGGCGCGCATTCGCCCAAATCCAGCTTGGCCACCCAGGGGCTGTCGATCCAGAACAGACGCGCCTGTTCGCGCTCCAGCCGGCCATCCGACAGCCGCACCAGCGGGTCGATGCCGTTCCAGTCCACCAATACGCCGCCCAGATCGAATACCAGAACTTCCGCTTGCTTGCTCATTTGCTCTCCAAAGACATTGCGTTGTCGGGGACGGGCGCTTACAGGATCAGCGGTTCCGGTTCCAGCGCCACGCCGAATTTCTCGCTTACCGAGTTTTGCACCTTGCGCGCCAGCGCATGCATTTGGGCGCCGGTTGCCTGGCCGTGGTTGACCAGCACCAGCGCCTGTTTGTCATGCACGCCGGCGTCGCCGTCGCGATAGCCTTTCAGCCCGCATTGATCTATCAGCCAGCCCGCGGCCAGCTTGACCCGGCCGTCGGCGGCGGGATAGTTGGGCAACTGCGGATGGCGCTCCAGCAGCGCGGCGGCTTGTCCGGCGTCGACGACCGGATTCTTGAAGAAGCTGCCGGCGTTGCCCAGCACGGCGGGATCGGGCAGCTTGCTCTGGCGGATGGCGACCACCGCCCGGCTGACGTCCAGCGGCGTCGGCTGATCCACGCCGTCGGCCTGCAGCTGTTTCTGGATGTCGCCGTAGCCGGTGCGCAGATCCGCGCGGCGGGACAGCCGGAAACGGACCGCCGTCACCAGCAGCCGGCCGGCGGACTCGCGCTTGAACACGCTGTCGCGGTAGCCGAAGCGGCACTCGGCGTTCGACAGCGTCAGCGCCTCGCCGTTCCGGTCCAGCCGCGCGCACACCACCTCCAGCAGGCGGTCCTTCACTTCGACGCCGTAGGCGCCGATGTTTTGCACCGGGCTCGCGCCGACTGTGCCGGGTATCAGACTGAGATTTTCCAGGCCGTACCAGCCTTGGGCCAGCGCGTATTGGACGAAGCCGTGCCAGTTTTCGCCGGCCGCGGCCTCGACGATCACGTCGTCGCCGTCTTCGCCCAGCAGGCGGATGCCGGCCAGCGCCACCTTGATGACCAGGCCGGGATAGTCGCGGGTCAGCAGCAGGTTGCTGCCGCCGCCCAGCCACAGCACCGGGCCTTGGCGGTACAGCGGATGCGCCAGCAGGGCCGGCAGGTCGGCGGCATCGTCCAGCTGGCAAAAGTGGGCGGCGCGGACGGCCATGCCGAAGGTGTTGTAGGAGCGCAGGTCGACATCCGCGCGAAACTGCAGGGTCATAACATGATTCCTTGATCGCGGCGCAGCCGCTTGCGGCTGGCGCGGGCCAGATAATAGGTCAGAAGCAGGCCGGCCACGGTCAGGCTGATCACCAGCGCGGTCCAGAAGCCGTAGATGCCCATCCGCGGCACGATCCAGTCGGTCAGCCCCAGCAGCATGCCCAGGCCCAGGCCCACCATCCAGAACGAGGTGATGTGGATCAGCATCGGCACGGCGGTTAGCTTGTAGCCGCGCAGCGCGCCGGAGGCGATGGTCTGGGCGGCGTCGGTCAGTTGATAGACGGCGGCGAACAGCAGCAGCGTGGTGCCCATCGCGATCACTCTGGGATCGGTACTGTACATCCACATGATGGGCTCGCGCAGCATCAGCACCAGCAACATCGCGCCACCGGCCATCGCCAGCCCCATCAGCATGCCGACGCCGGAAATGAAGCGGGCGGCCTTGTAGTCGCCGGCGCCGGCGTGATGGCCGACCCGCACCGACAGCGCGGTGGCCACGCTTTGCGGCAGCATGTAGATCAGGCTGGAGAAGTTCAGCACCGACTGGTGGGTGGCCACGACCACGGTGCCCAGCTCGGCGATCAGCAGCGCGATGAAAGAGAACAGGCTGACTTCGACGAAGAAGGACAGGCCGATGGGCACGCCCAGCCTCAGGAAGGCGAGGAAGCGGCGCCAATCCGGCGCGGCCAAGCCGGCCAGGATGCGGTTGTCGCGGAAATTGCGGTGCCAGCTGACATAGGCGAGCAGCGCCAGACAGTTGAACCAGAACGCGATGCCGGTGGCCCAGCCGCAGCCGGCGCCGCCCATCTTGGGCATGCCGAACAGGCCGTGGATCAGGATGTAGTTGAGCGGAATGTTCAGCGCCAGCGCCAAGAGGCTGACCACCATGATGGCCTTGGGGTGGCCCAGGCTGGAGGCGTAGGCGTGCAGCGCGCGGTGGATCATCGCCGCCGGCATGCCTACGGCCGCGCCGGTGATGAACAGCATCACCTTGTCGGTGACCTCGGACGGCAAGTGCAGCCAGTGGCGCAGCGGCGCTTCCAGCGCCAGCATCAGGCCGCCGCCCAGGATGCCGAGGATGAGGCCGAACCACAAACCCTGGGCCGCGTCGTGGCCGAAGGCGCGCTGGTCTCGGGAGCCCAAGTGGTGGGACAGGATGGGATTGAGCGCGGCGACCACGCCCATCAGCGTCACGTAGGCGGTGATGAACACGCTGGCGCCCAGCGACACGGCGGCCAGGTCGTCGGTGCCGACGCGGCCGGCCATCACGGTGTCGACGAAGCTGGTGGCCACCTGGGCGATCTGGGCGATCATCATCGGCAGCGCGAGGCCGGCGATCTGGCGCGCTTCGGCCAGGATTTCGGCGCGCGAGGCGCGGTTGAGTTCGAACAGCATGCGGTCCTGCGGATTTGGGGCAGAAACTGCCGATTATAGCCGTCCCGCCCGCATACTGTCTGCATAAGGACGGCCAAGCCCCGTGGACATGGCGCCACGTTGCGCTACGGAGTATAGACCCAGGCGCTTGGCAGGACGCGCTTAGAACCGCACCGGCGGATCGCGCCGCAGATCGCAGCTGATGATCAGCTCGCCGCCGAAGCGGGTGTTGATCGCCAGCGCGTCGGCCAGGCTGATGTCGCGGACGGTCAGTTGCTGTTCGCAGCGGTCTATCTCATAGCCCTGGTCGCGGGCGAAAGCGGCGAGGTCGTGCAGGGCGCTGTCGTCGCCGGACGGCAGCGGTGTGGCGCTCAGGCTGCCACAGAGGGGGCGAGGTCTTCCCACGGCATCAAAAATCGCAAAAGAGAAATCGGTATAGCTGTCTTGCAGGCAGTCGTACATTTTTGGCTCTCCAGGTTCGGTCGCGCTGCGCGTGCCGGGCCTGGATGGCCGGCGACGCTTTAGCAGGATTTTTCGGCGCCCTGCAAGTTGTCATTAACTCGGCGCCTGAACCGATCCGAAACCGCCTGCGGGAGAGCATGCCCGGCCAGCCATGAAAAAAACCGCTGGCCATTAAGCGCAAGCGGGTTGATCCGGATACGCTTTAGCTGGCATTTATCAAGCGCCCGCAAGCTGTGTCAAATCGGCGCATGAGTATTAGATTATGCCGATGGCAGCTGGCTGTCAACACCGGTTTCCCGGCTAGACCCGTTCCGGCAGCGCGCGGGCCGACGGCGGGATTTCATCCGGTATAGGCAGGCTGGACGGTTCCTCGCGGGGTCTCTTGAGCAGCGTGGACAGCGCCAGGCCGCCCAGGCTGCCGCCCAGCGCCACATAAAGGATGGCCGGCAGGCCGAAGCGGGTGGCGACGAAACCCGCCAGCGCCGGCGCGGCGCCGCCGCCCAGCACCTCGCCCAGTCCCACCACGATGCCGGTGGCGGCCGGCAGCAGCGCGGCGGGCACCGACTCTCCGGTCAGCGGGCCCACGGTCAGGCAGGTGAGGCTGCAATTGAAGAAGGAAATACCGAACAGCAGGATGAACAGCAGCCATGGCTGGGCCGGCGCCATCTTGAGCAGCAGCACCAGCGCCGCGCTGGCGGCGAATGACAGCATCACCGCCGGTTTGCGGCCGTAGAGATCGGACAGGCCTGGCACGATCAACTGGCCGATGAAGCCGCCGATGCCGATGGCGGAGATCACCGACGCCATTTCCATCGTCGACAGCCGCAGGTGGTCGGTCAGATAGTTGGGCAGCATCGCGCACAGCACGAACTGGCAGGCCAGGATGCAGAACATCAGCAACACGTTGAGCCGGATATTGCCCAGCCGCAGCAGCCGCCGCCATGGCAGGGGAGAGCCGGCGGGCTGGCCGGAAGCGGGGGGCAGGTGGCCGAGCTCCGGCCGGTAGTGGCGGTGGATCAGCCAGGCCAGCAGGAAGCCGGGCAGCGCCACCACGGCGAACACGCCGCGCCAGGAGTGCAGCGTTTCCAGCAGCCAGACGGCGATCAGCGGCCCTAGCGCCAGCCCCAGCACCGGAAACAATGCTTGCTGCACGCCTAGATTGAAGCCGCGCCGGTCCGGATGGGACACCTCGGTGGCGACGGTGATGCCGGCGGGCGTGAACAGGCCCTCGCACATGCCCATCAGCGCGCGCAGCGCCAGCAGGCCGAACAGGCCGCCGGCCAGCGCCGACAGGCCGGACAGCATCGACACCAGGAACAACGAGCCGACCAGCACCGTCTTGCGGCCCAGGCGGTCCACCATGCCGCCCACGGTCAGCGCGGCCAGGCCCCAGGCCATCGCCAGCGCGGCGGACAGGTTGCCCAGATCCTGATAGTTCATTTGCAGGTCCCGCATGATGACCGGAAACAAGGGCAGGATGATGAAGCGGTCCAGTCCCACCAGGCCGAAGCCCAGCGACAGCAGCACCACCATGATGGTTTCGTGTCTCCCGGCGCCGGGGCCGGGCAGCGTGGTCTTGTTCATCGCGTTTTCCTGAGGCGTCGCCGACGGGCGCGCCTGCCCGCGGCGGGAGTGGCGAAAGGGAAGCTGACGATGGGAGGGGACAGGCGCGCCGTTCCGGCGCGCCTGTCAGGCGGATGGCCTCAGGCCGCCCACTGGCCCACCGCCATTTCGGCGGTGAAGCCCGGGCCGAAGGCCGCCAGCATGCCGATCGAGCCTTCTTCGGTGTTGGCGGCGAAGCGGCGGCTCAGCACGTCGAACACCACCACGCTGGCGATGTTGCCGGCTTCTGACAGGCTGTTGCGGGAGTGGGCCACCTTCTCGGCCGGCAGCTCCAGCTTGTTGACCAGTTCGTCCAGAATCTTGCGGCCGCCGGTGTGGAACACGAAGAAGTCGTTGTACGAGCACTGCTGGTTGTACACCTGCTGGTTCAGCTCCTCCATCACCGGCGCCACGTCCTTGATCGAGTTCATCACCGCCTTGTCCAGCGTGAAGTGGAAGCCGGTGTCCTTGACGTCGTAGCGGATGAAGTGCTCGCTCTTGGGCAGGAAGAAGGAGCGGGTGCCCTTGATGTGGAAGCCTGCGGCGTCGTCGTCGGCGCGCACCACGCATGCCGACACCGCGTCGCCGAACAGCGCGGACGAGATGAAGGCGTGCAGCTTGGTGTCGTCCGGCTGGTAGCACAGCGACGAGAATTCCAGCGACACGATCAGCACGTGGTTGAGGCCGCCCAGGCTGGCGAAGTCGTGGGCGCGGTTGATGGCGGCGGCGCCGGCCACGCAGCCGAGCTGGGCGATGGGCAGCTGGATCGTCGATTGCGCCATGTTCAGATCGTTGATCAGGTGGGCGGTCAGCGACGGCATCATGAAGCCGGTGCACGAGGTGACGATCACCATGCGGATGTCTTGCGGCGTCAGGCCGGCGCTTTCCAGCGCCTGCAGCGCGGCCTTGGACGACATCGCCCTCGCCTCGCGTTCGTAGACGATGCTGCGGTGGGTGAAGCCGGTGTGCACCGACAATTCGTCGATCGGCAGCACCAGGTGGCGGGTGTTCACCTCGGTGTTCTGGATCATCCTGCGCGCCAGCGGCAGGCGCGGGTGGTCGCCGTGCAGTTCTTCCAGGTGCTCGATCATCTGGGCCTGGGTGATCTTGTATTGCGGGAACAGCACGGACGGTTGGCAGAGCGTGGACATGGTTCAGACCTTTATATCAGTGAGTGGCTAAGATTCGGGTGGCGTCGTTTTCATCCTGGGCGCCGGGCGGGGCGACGCATCCCGCCCGGTCGCGATCAATCTTCCAGCACGAACTTGTAGGCGTATTGCCAGGCCAGGTTGCTCTCGCGCACATGCTTGCGGAGCACCATGCGCACGCGGGCGCCGATCTTCAGCCGGGACGGGTCGAGCACGTCCACCACTTCGGAGGCGAGGCCGATGCCGTCGTCCAGCTTCAGCATCGCCATGTGGCGCGGCACGGTCTCGCCGTAGCCCATGCCGGCGAGGATGGGGTTGGATGCCTCGGACAGCGCGACGATGACGCCGGCGCGGGCGCAGCGGTAGGTTTCCACGCTCAGCGAGTTGCAGGCGCCGCACACGCTGCGGCGCGGGAAGAAGATTTCGCCGCACGCCTTGCAGCGCGTGCCTTCCAGGCGGTACTTGCCGCCATGCTCGCGCCATTCGCGCAGCATGCTGGCCGTGGTCATGCGGTGGATGTGTTCCGGATACAGGGACATGCTGACGCTCCTTATTCGTTGCCCAGTACGATGACCGAGTTGTGGGCGGCGTAGCCGCCGAGGTTTTGCGAGACCGCGATGCGCGCGTTCTTCACCTGGTTGTCGGATTCGCCGCGCAGCTGGCGGAACAGCTCGGTGATGTGCAGGATGCCGTCGCAGCCGGAGGCGTGGCCGCGGCCGATGTTGCCGCCGTCGGTGTTCAGCGGCGTTTCGCCGTCGATGGCGATGCCGCCTTCCAGCACGAAGTGGCCGGCCTGGCCGGGCTTGCAGATGCCCATCGATTCCATCTGGATCAGGCCGGCGCCCAAGAGGTCGTAGACCTGGGCCACGTCGATGTCCTTGGCGCTGATGCCGGCCTTCTTGTAGGCGATCTCGGCGCAGGCGACCGAGTTGGCGGACAGCGCCATGCCGGTGTCGGTGGCCAGGCCCGGGTGGCGCAGCGTCGGATTGTGGTAGCGGGTGCCGAAGTAATGCGACACGCCGGTGTAGGCGCAGCCTTTGATGAACACCGGCTTGTCGGTGTACTTGTGCGCCAGGTGCTCGGCCACCAGGATCGCGCAGCCGCTGGCCTCGCCCCAGGCCAGCATCGAGCCGTGCGCCTCGCTTTTCTTCAGCTCGTCCAGCGAGGGGATGGGCTGGCCGTAGCGGGTGGCGGTCGGCGTGTTGTGGGCGTAGACGCGCATCTGGCGGCCGAAGGCGGCCAGCACGTCGGCTTCGCGGCCGGCGTAGCCGTAGCGGTGGAAGTATTCCGAGGTGGCCAGCGCGAAGGCGTCGGTGTGCGAGATGCCCAGGAAGTAGTCGTACTCGCACTCGGTGCTGGAGCCGATGTATTCGGCGTAGTTGAAATGGTCGGTCATCTTCTCGAAGCCGCCGCACAACACGATGTCGTACTCGCCGGACGCGACCATCTGGTGGCCCATCTGGAACGATACCGAGCTGCTGGTGCAGTTCGAGCTGGTGATGAAGGTGGGGGCGGGGCTGACGCCCAGCGTGTCGGAAATGGTCGGGCCCAGGCCGCCGTATTCCGAGATGCCCTCGCCGTGGTAGCCATAGGCCACGCCCTGAATTTCACGGGCGTCCATGCCGGCGTTGGCCAAGGCCTGGTAGGACGACTCGACGATCATTTCCTTGAAAGTCTGGCGGACCCGGCTGCTGCCCGGCTTGGGCGTGTAGGCCGCCGCCACGATGGCGACGCGTCGTGCGCTCATGATTATTCTCCTGTTGCTCGATCTCAGAGGTAGGCGGTCAGGGCGTAGTCCGGACGCAGGTACTTGAACTCGTACTTGATCGCGGTGCCGTAATCGATGTGGCGCTTGGCGGCCAGTTGCGCGGCCAGCGGCTTGGCGCGGCGCTGGTGTTCGACGATTTCGTCGGTCACCGTCAGCGCGACGGCGTCGCTGCCTGCGCCGAAGCCGTAGGAGGCGAGCAGGATGCGCTGGCCGGGCTTGGCCTGGTCCAGCGCCTGGATCAGGCCCAGCAGCGGGCTGGCCGACCCGGTGTCGCCGACGCTGCCGGCGAACAGCGCCGCTTCCACCTGCTCGGCGGCGAAGCCCAGCTGTCGGCCCAGCGAGCGCGGGGTTGCCGCCACGTTCTGCTGGAACACCGCGTAGTCGAAGTCCGACGGCGAAGCCTTCAGTTTGTCCAGCAGGCCGCGCACCGCGCGGCGGGTCTGCTCTTCCAGGCCGATGCCGTTCTTGTCCGAGCCCAAGCCCATGCCGGAGCGGATGTAGCGTTCGCCTTGCGGGCGGATGTTGTCGGCGACGTCGGCGGCGCAGGAGAAGGTGGCGTCGATCTCGGCGATGACCTTGCCGCTGCCCAGCACCAGCGCGGCGGCGCCGGCTCCGGCGTAGGACTCGGTCAGATCGCCCGGCGCGGTGTGGCGGCCGATGGCGTCGGCGGCGACGATCAACGCGTGTTCCGCCATGCCGGCGGAGACCAGCGCCTGCCCGATCTGCAGCGCGGAGGTGCCGGATTTGCCGGCGAACTGGATGTCGGCGCAGTATAGGTCATAGCCTTGGCCCAGCATTTCCAGGATCACGGCGGCGGAGGCGCGGGACTCGTAGGGATTGGTGCAGGTGCCCAGGTACAGCGCGTCCAGCCTGGGGTGTCCGCCGTGCTCCAGCGCGCGCTGCGCGGCCAGCACGCCTAGCGTGATCACGTCCTCGTCGGGTTGCAGCACCGCGCGCTCGCTGACCCCCAGATGGTCGCGCACCAGCGCGGCCTCGGTGTTTTTCCAGACGTCGACGACGTCTTCTATCTTGAGCCGGCAAACCGGGATGGCGCTGCCATAGCTCACTATGCCTGCCTTCTTCATGGCGCTTCCTTTTCGCTAAACGGGTTGTGCGTGGGCGGCCGCAGCCCGCTTGGCGCCGAAGATCTTGGCGTGATGGACGGGCATGCCGCTAAAAATACGAAACGTACCGTTTCCTTTTTTTAGTTAGCATGCCGTTGGCATTTTGTGTCAATGGTAAATTTCGTGAACTTATAATTTTAGCCGAGCATGAATTATTTTATTAATGAACAAAATAGACTAATTGAAATGTTATTTAAGATGATGGTTTTAATGAATCGATAGCGCGCGCCGGGTATGGAGTCCGCTTGAATGTCTGTTCTAGGTTGGTTTTTCTTGATGATTCATCAATCGAGACTAAGCAAAGTGAGATTTTTTTGCTGCGCAATTGATGAAAAGTGGACAATTTTTGCTTGGATCGGAAATTTTCGTTGGCGCTTGTATGGTTTTGTTGTTCGAGGACAAGGTTTTCCGATTGGGAATATTGTTGGGCGGCGGGAGTCGAGATTGACAGTTGAGTGACAGTAAATTTGTCTGCTTTGGCATTGTTTTTTATATGATTTTTATCTTTAGAATTAGTTTTCAGTCTGCGGGCCTCGCCGATTCATTGTTGTTTTTTTGCGAAGAAGAGGCGAGCGGCGGCGGCGATGGGTGTCGCAGCGGGCCGGTTAGGTGATATGTTGCCGCTCACGATATTTTTGATCTTGGCGCTCTCGCCTCGCGCGCATGCGCCGATTCCTTTCCTTGTATTGCAAAGGCCAGGATATCGGCGCTGTTGGCACCCATGGTCCGCGGGCATCGTCGTTTCGTTGTAAGCGGGCTCTCTATAACAAAACGAAACGTTTCGTTTTTTCTTTTGATTAAGAAGCCGCCCAGGCCGTCTTGCTATCATGCCCGCGTGGCGATGCCGCGCCGAGATCCGCCGGAAAGGCGCGCCCGAGTGCCGGCGGCACTTCATCATGAATAGAATAGGAGGATGGCTTTCCATGTCGCAGAACACCATCAGAAGCTCGACCGGGGCTGCGCGCAATCCGCAGACGCATCGGGCGATCCTGGATTCGACAATAGAAATCCTCAAGGAAGTCGGCTACTGCGGCATCAGCATCGAATCGGTGGCGCGGCGCGCGGGCGCCAGCAAGCCCACCATCTATCGCTGGTGGCCGAACAAGGCGGCGCTGATCGCCGAGGTGTATGAAAGCGAAAGCGGGCAGGTGAGGCAGTTTCCGGAATGCGGTTCGCTGAGAGAGGACCTGTCCTTCCTGTTGCACAATCTATGGCGGGTGTGGCGCTCTTCGATCTGCGGCGAGGCGTTCCGCAGCGTGATCGCCGAGGCGCAGCTGGACCCGCAGACCCTGATGCAGATGAAGAACGAATTCATGGGCCGCCGGCGAGAGCTGCCGCGCCAACTGCTGGAAAGCGCGGCGCGGCGCGGCGAGCTGGCGGCGGACGCCGATCTGGAGCTGCTGCTGGACATGGTATTCGGCTTCTGTTGGTATCGGCTGTTGACCGATCAACTGGACGCCGAGCGCGACATCGACGCTTTCATCGGCATGCTGCTGTCCGGCGCCGCGCGCTGAAAGGCTTTCAATCCGCCGGCTGGCGCAGCTCCTGCTCCACCAGCCGGTAGCCGACGCCGGTTTCGGTGACGATGTGGCGCGGCATCGCCGGATTGTCTTCCAGCTTCTGCCGCAGGTGGCCCATGTAGACGCGCAGATACTGGTTGTGTTCGGAGAATGACGGCCCCCATACCGCCAGCAGCAGCTCGCGGTGAGTGATGACCTTGCCGGCGTTGCGGATCAGCGTGGACAGCAAGCGGTATTCGATGGGCGTCAGATGCACCGGGGTTTCGCCCTTGTGCACCAGGCGGTTGACCAGATCCACCTTGATGTCGCCGAACTGGAATGTTTGCTGCGCCGCCGCGCTGCCGTGGATGCGGCGGCGCAGCAGCACCCGGATCCGGGCCAGGCATTCGGCGACGCCGAAGGGCTTGGTCAGGTAGTCGTCGGCGCCGGCGTCCAGCGCCGCCACTTTCTCGGTCTCCTGGGTGCGGGCCGACAGCACCAGGATGGGGATGTCGCTCCACTCGCGCAGGCTCTTGATCACGTCTATGCCGTTCATGTCCGGGAGCCCTAAGTCCAGGATGACCAGATCGGGCTTGCGGGTCGCCGCCTCTATCTGTCCCTGCTTGCCGGTCTCGGCCTCGTAGACGGTAAGATTCTCCTCTTCCAGCGCCGCCGACAGGAAGCGGCGGATCGGCTTTTCGTCTTCGATGATCACTACGGAGATGGGTGCGTCGTTCATGTCTTGTCGCTCTTGTGGTTTCAGGCGTCGTCAGGCGGCAGCGCGGGCGGCGCGCCGGCCGGCAGCGTGAAGCAGAAGCGGGCGCCGTGCGGACGGACATTGCCGGCTTCTATCGTTCCGCCGTGGTTTTCAATGATGGCGCGGCAGATGGCCAGGCCCAGGCCGACGCCGGGCGTGGTGGATTCCGGCGCGCCGCGCGTGAATTTGTCGAAGGCGCGCTGTTCCATGCTGGCGGGCAGGCCCGGGCCGTCGTCGGTGACGGTGATGCGGACCTTGTCGCCGTCGTGGCGGGCGGCCAGCTCGATGCGCGAGCCGGCCGGCGTGTACTTGCCGGCGTTTTCCAGCAGGTTGACCAGCACGCGCTCGATCAGCACCGCGTCGTACTCCAGCACCGGCAGGTCGCGGCTGAGATCCAGCTCCAGCTTGTGGTGGCGCAGGCTGCGCTCGCAGGCGCGCACGGCGCTGCCGACGACCTCGTCCAGCAGCTGCCATTCCTTGTTCAGTTTGACGCCGGACTGCAGCTTGGCCATGTCCAGCAGATTAGTCACCAGCTTGGTCATCCGCAGCGCTTCGTCCTGGATGGACTGGGCGATCTCGGCTTGCTGGCCCGGCGGCAGGGTGGGTGCGTTCAGCATATTGGCCATGCCCAGCATATTGGTCAGCGGCGTGCGCAGGTCGTGGGACACCACCGACAGCACGCTGTTGCGCAGCCGCTCCGACTCCATCGCCACGATGGCGTCTTGGGCCACTTCCACGTAATGCACCCGCTCCAGCGCCAGCGCGATCTGGGCGGCGCAGGTCTCCAGCAGCCGCTGCTGCTCCGGCAGGAAGGGGTGGACGGTTTCCTCCGGCAACAGCGCGATGACGCCGCGCACCCGCATCGGCGCTTTCAGCGGCACATAGAGCGCGGCGTTGGACGGCAGCGTGTTGGTGCCGAGGCCGGCCGGCTGCTGGTTGTCGAACACCCATTGCGCGACGCCGGCGTCGGCGTCGTTGCCGCTGTCGGTGGCGGCGCGCAGGCGGTCCTCGCTGTCCGGGATGAACAGCATCACCTTGGCGCGGAACAGCGGCTCCAGCCGGCCGACCGCGGTTTCGATGATTTGCGAGGCGGTCAGCGCGCCGGCCAGTTCGCGGCCCAGATCGTACAGCGCGCGGGTGCGGCGCTCGCGGTAGGTGGCGATGGTGGCTTCGAAGCGGAAACGGGCGGTCAGCTGGCTGATGATCAGCGCCACCACCAGCATCACGATGAAGGTCAGCAAGTACTGGGTGTCGGACACCGCGAACGACAGCTGCGGCGGCACGAAGAAGAAATCGAACGCCGCCACCGACAGGAAGGACGCCAGCACGCCGGGGCCGCGGCCGTAGCGGGTGGCGATCAGCACCACCGCCAGCAGGTGCACCATGATCACGTTGGACAGCGCGAAGTAGGGCACCAGCAGGTGGTTGAGCTCGGTGGTGGCGAAGCAGATGGCGGCGGCGGCCAGGTAGCCGCGCGCGGCGTTGCCGGACTCGCTGTCGCTGAACAGCAGGCTGGGCACGCGCTTGCCGCGCTTGTCCGCGTCCTCCTCCAGCTCATGCGCCACCACGTAGACGTCGACATCGCCGGACAGGCGGCTGAGTTCGGCGACCAGCGAGCCTTCCCACCGCCGGGCGATCCAGCCGCGGCTGGATTTGCCCACCACCAGCTTGGATACGTTGCGGGTGCGGGCGTAGGCCTGCAAGGTGGCGGCCAGCGAACTGCCGCCCAGCACCGTGGTTTCGGCGCCCAGCTCCTGCGCCAGCCTCAGCCCCTTCAATATCCGCGCGCGCTGCTCTTCCGGCAGCCGCTGCAGCTTGGGCGTCTCCACGTAGACGGCGATCCAGTCGGCGTCCAGATTGGCGGCCAGCCGCTTGGCGCTGCGCACCAGCTTTTCCGTGCCGGGCCCGGGGCCGACGCAGACCAGCAGCCGCTCGCGCGCGTGCCAGACCGGCTTGATCGACTGGTCGGCGCGATAGGCGCGCATCTGCGCGTCGACGCGGTCGGCGGTGCGGCGCAGGGCCAGCTCGCGCAGCGCCAGCAAATTGCCCTTGCGGAAGAAATTCTTCACCGCGCGCTCGGCCTGCTGCGGCAGATAGACCTTGCCGGCGGCGAGGCGGGACAACAGCTCGTCCGGCGGCAGGTCCACCAGCGAGACTTCATCGGCCATGTCGAACACATGGTCGGGCAGCGTTTCCCTGACGATGATGCCGGTGATCTGGCCGACCACATCGTTAAGGCTCTCAAGGTGCTGCACATTGAGAGTGGTGTAGACATCGATGCCGGCGGCGAGCAGCTCCTCCACGTCCTGCCAGCGCTTGGGGTGGCGCGAGCCGGGGGCGTTGGAGTGGGCGAACTCGTCGATCAGGATCAGTTGCGGATTGACGGCGAGCGCCGCGTCGATGTCGAATTCCGACAGCGCGCGGCCCTTGTACTCGATCCGGCTGGGCGGCAGCACTTCCAGGCCGTCCAGCTGGGCCGCGGTTTCCTTGCGGCCGTGGGTTTCCACCACCCCGACCAGCACCTTGACCCCCTCCTGTTGCTTGATCCTCGCGGCGGCCAGCATGGCGAAGGTCTTGCCGACGCCGGCGCAGGCGCCGAAGAAAATCTTCAGCCGTCCGCGCTGAGCCTCCAGCTCTTCGCGCTTCAGTTCATCCAGCAGGGCATCCGGGTCGGGGCGCTGATCGGTCATGCGGGTTTAAGCTTTCTTGGAGAGTTCGTCCAGCGCCAGATTCAGCTCCAGCACGTTGACGCGCGGCTCGCCCAGCAAGCCGAAGGTTTCGCCGACGACGCGGCCGTCGACCAGCTTGCGCACCGCGTCTGCCGGCAGTTTACGCGCGGCGGCCACGCGGTCAACCTGGTAATAGGCGGAGGCCAGCGAGATTTCCGGGTCCAGGCCGCTGGCCGAAGCGGTCACCAGGTCCACCGGCACCGGGCCGGTCTGGGTCGGGTGCGCCTTGCGGATCGCTTCCACATTGCCTTTCACCGCGGCCAGCTGCGCCGGATTGGTCGGGCCCAGGTTGGAGCCGCCGGAGCTGCCGGCGTTGTACGGCATCGGGCTGGTGGCCGACGGGCGGCTCCAGAAGTATTGCTCGCCGGCGAAGTTCTGGCCGATCAGCCGCGAGCCCACCACCTTGCCGTCTTTCTCGATCAGGCTGCCGTTGGCCTGCGCCGGGAACGCCGCCTGGGCGATGCCGGTGGTGGCGAGCGGGTAGGCGAGGCCGGTGATCAGCGACAGGCCGCCGAAGATCACCAGCAGGGGACGAATGACTTTCATGATAATCCTTTCCATTCTGTTGGCGCGGAGCGCGCCGCGTCGCCGGGCTCCCGGCATGCCGGGAGCCGCGGCCGCCGCTTACACCAGGCCCATCGCGCCCAGCAGCATGTCGATCAGCTTGATGCCGGCGAAGGGCACCAGCAGGCCGCCCAGGCCGTAGACCAGCAGGTTGCCGCGCAGCAGTTCGGCCGCGCTTCGGGCGTGGTATTTCACGCCCTTCAGCGCCAGCGGAATCAGCGCCACGATGATGACGGCGTTGAAGATCACCGCCGACATGATGGCCGAGGCCGGGCTGTTCAGGCCCATCACGTTCAGCGCGTTCAACTGCGGATAGGTGCTGGCGAACGCCGCCGGGATGATGGCGAAGTACTTGGCCACGTCGTTGGCGATGGAGAAGGTGGTCAGGGAGCCCCGCGTCATCAGCATTTGCTTGCCGATTTCGACGATCTCGATCAGCTTGGTGGGATTGGAGTCCAGATCCACCATATTGCCGGCTTCCTTGGCCGCCTGGGTGCCGGTGTTCATCGCCACCGCCACGTCGGCCTGGGCCAGCGCCGGCGCGTCGTTGGTGCCGTCGCCGGTCATCGCCACCAGCTTGCCTTCGGCCTGATGGCTGCGGATCAGCTTGAGCTTGGCTTCCGGCGTGGCCTCGGCCAGGTAGTCGTCCACGCCGGCTTCGGCGGCGATGGCGGCGGCGGTAAGCGGGTTGTCGCCGGTGATCATCACCGTCTTGATGCCCATCTGGCGCAGCTCGGCGAAGCGTTCCTTGATGCCGCCCTTGACGATGTCCTTCAGCTCGATCACGCCCAGCGCGCGGTTGCCTTCCGCCACCAACAGCGGGGTGGAGCCGCGGCGGGCCACGTCCTCGGCGTTTTTCGCCAGCGCGTCGGGGAACTGCCCGCCTTGTTCCGCGATGTGGCGGCGGATCGCGTCGATGGCGCCCTTGCGGATCTGGCGGCCGTCGTAGTCGATGCCGGACATCCGGGTTTGCGCGGTGAACGGGATGAACACGGCTTCATGGCTGGCCAGCTGGCGTTCGCGCAGGTTGAACTTCTGCTTGGCCAGCACCACCACGCTGCGGCCTTCCGGCGTTTCGTCGGCCAGGGAGGCCAGCTGGGCGGCGTCGGCCAGGTCTTTCTCGGACACGCCCGGCGCCGGGATGAAGGCCGATGCCTGGCGGTTGCCCAGCGTGATGGTGCCGGTCTTGTCCAGCAGCAGCACGTCCACGTCGCCGGCGGCTTCCACCGCGCGGCCTGAGGTGGCGATCACGTTGGCGCCCATCATGCGGCTCATGCCGGCCACGCCGATGGCGGACAGCAGGCCGCCGATGGTGGTCGGAATCAGGCAGACCAGCAGCGCCACCAGGGTGGTGATGCTGATCGGCGTGCCGGCCTTGGCCGCGTCCACGCTGAACAGCGAAAACGGCAGCAGCGTCACGGTGACGATCAGGAACACGATGGTCAGCGCCACCAGCAGGATGGTCAGCGCGATCTCGTTCGGCGTCTTCTGGCGCTTGGCGCCTTCCACCATCGCGATCATGCGGTCGAGGAAGGTTTCGCCCGGGTTGGCGGTGATCTTCACCACGATCCAGTCGGACAGCACGCGGGTGCCGCCGGTGACCGAGGAGAAGTCGCCGCCGGACTCGCGGATCACCGGCGCCGATTCGCCGGTGATGGCCGATTCGTCCACCGAGGCCACGCCTTCGATCACGTCGCCGTCAACCGGGATGACGTCGCCGGCTTCCACCAGCACGTAGTCGCCCTTGCGCAGGCTGGCGCCGTCGACGATGCTCTTGGCGGCGCCGTGATTGCCGCCGGCCAGTTTCTTGGCCACCACGTTTTTCTTGGCGGAGCGCAGGCTGGCGGCCTGGGCCTTGCTGCGGCCCTCGGCCAGCGCCTCGGCGAAGTTGGCGAACAGCACGGTGAACCACAGCCACAGCGCCACGGCCAGGATGAAGCCGGACGGAGCCTCGCCATGGCCGACCAGCGACTGGATCCACAGCGCCGTGGTCAGGATGCTGCCGGCGTACACCACGAACATCACCGGGTTGCGCCACTGGGTGCGAGGCGACAGTTTCCTGAACGAGTCGACGATGGCGGGCTTCATCAGCGCCGGATCGAGCAGCGACTTGCTGGCGCTCTTGTGGCTGGCGGCGGGGGCCGCCAGCGGCTTGGAATGATTGTTGTCGTTCATATCGAGTTTCCTTGACTGACGCGCTTAGCGGGCGGCGAGCATTTGCAGGTGCTCGACCACCGGGCCCAGCGCCAGGGCCGGAACATAGTTGAGGGCGCCCACCAGCAGCACGGTGCCGATCAACAGCGTCACGAACAGCGGGCCGTGGGTAGGCAGGGTGCCGCCGGTGACGGCCAGGCGCTTCTTGGCGGCCAGCGAGCCGGCGATCGCCAGGATGGGCACGATCATGAAGAATCGGCCGAAGAACATCGCAAGGCCGGTCATGATGTTGTAGAACGGCGTGTTGGCGGACAGGCCGGCGAAGGCGCTGCCGTTGTTGTTGGCGGCCGAAGTGAACGCGTACAGGATCTCGCTGAAGCCGTGCGCGGCCGGGTTGGCGATGCCGGCTTTGCCCGCGGCCAGGCTGACGGCGATCGCGGTCAGCGCCAGCACCAGGGTCGGCGTCACCAGGATGGTGATCGCGGTCATCTTCATCTCGTAGGTTTCGATCTTCTTGCCCAGGTATTCCGGCGTGCGGCCCACCATCAGGCCGGCGATGAACACCGCCAGGATCGCGAAGATCAGCATGCCGTACAGGCCGGAGCCGACGCCGCCGAACACCACTTCGCCCAGCTGCATCAGGAACATCGGCACCAGGCCGCCGATGGGCGTCAGCGAATCGTGCATCGCGTTGACCGCGCCGCAGGAGGCGGAGGTGGTCACGGCGACGAACAGCGAGGTGTCGATGATGCCGAAGCGTGTTTCCTTGCCTTCCATATTGCCGCCGGATTGCAGCTGGCTTGCGCGCTGGTCTATGCCCAGCGAGCTGTATTGCGGCACGCCGGCCTGCTCGGCGCTGGTTTCCACCACCACCGCGGTGGCGAACATGATGGTCATCGCGGCGAGGATGGCCCAGCCCTGGCGGCGGTCGCCGACCATGCGGCCGAACAGGAAGCACAGCGCGGCCGGGATCAGGAAGATGGCGATGTCCTGCAGGAAGTTGACCAGCGGCGTCGGATTTTCATACGGGTGGGCGGAGTTGGCGTTGAAGAAGCCGCCGCCGTTGGTGCCCAGCATCTTGATCGCTTCCTGCGAGGCCACCGGGCCCATTGGCAGCGTCTGCGTCTGGCTGGTCTTGTCGTCCATCGCCGGCTTGCCGTCCTTGCCCAGCACCGGGTTGCCCTTGGCGTCTTGCTTGGGCTGCTGGTATTTGACGGTTTCGACGGTGTGGACGTCCTTGTAGGCGGACAGGTTCTGGATGGCGCCCTGTTGGGTGAAAACCAGCGCGAATACCACGGCCAGCGGCAGCAACACGTACAGAGTCATCCGCGTGACGTCCACCCAGAAGTTGCCGATCTTGGCGCTGCTGTGGCGGGCGAAGCCGCGGATCAGCGCGATCACCACGGCGGCGCCGGTGGCGGCGGACACGAAGTTCTGCACCGTCAGTCCCAGCATCTGGGTCAGATAGCTCATCGTGGTTTCGCCGCCGTAGCCTTGCCAGTTGGTGTTGGTGACGAAGGAAACAGCGGTGTTGAACGAGGAGTCCGGCGATACCGCGGCCATCGCCTGCGGATTGAATGGCAGCATGCCCTGCAGCCGTTGCAGCGCGTAGACGGCGGCCACGCCCAGCACGTTGAACAGGATCAGCGCCACCGCGTAGCCGCGCCAGCCCATCTCTTCATCCTGCTTGATGCCGGCCAGGCGGTAGAAGGCGCGCTCCAGCGGCGCGAAGAAGCGGACCGGCCCGACATTTTCCCCCTGCATGACGCGCGTCATGTAAGCGCCCAGCGGCCAGGCCAGCGCGATCAACACAACCAGGAACAAGCCCAGTTGCAGCATGGCGGGTGTGCTCATGATTAGAAATTCTCCGGTTTGACCAATGCGTAGATCAGGTAGACGAACAGTCCCAGCGCCAGCAAGGCGCTGATCAGGTACCAGGCAGTCATTGCTTGCCTCCCAAACGGTCGCAGGCTGCGATCAAGAGCCAAGTCAGCGCGCCGAACAGCGCGATGAGGCCCAGGTAGAGCAGATCCATAACGAAAATCTCCATACGTAATGTGCGATGTGGAAGGTAATCAAACCGGCGTCAAAAACATGATAAAAGCGCGCTAACGGACATAAAGAAAATATAAAAATTATCTTTATCGGCAATTTTTTGATTGATTAATTAGCGGTTTGGCTATTTTGGGGGATTTTCTTTAGCTGGAGAGCCTGGATGCCGGCGAGTTTGAAGGCTTTGTCCGTCGGGATCAACGGGCAGTTAGGGCGGGAGAGGGGGTGTAAAGAAAAACAGGAGACGCTCAGCCTTGGGCGAGGGGAAGGCTGCGGGGGGCCAGGGGCCCCGGGCATAGGGTCAGAACAGATCGTCGCAGCGATCGGCCAGGAAACGGGCGTCGTCGCGGTCGTGCGCGCGCTGGCGAACCTTCTGTTGGCGGGATCGTTCCTCGTCGCTCAGCTGGGGCTTGGCTACTGCGTAGAGAAAGCTTTCATGTTGGTCACGGGCTTGTTTTCTGCGAACGCTCAGGGGGATACGAGAAATCATCCTGCACCTTTCGATCTCGAAACGTGGGCTTCTCAGGGGTGCCTGGCGGCTGGCGTGCTGTTGGGTGTCGCAAGCGGTCAGGCTGCGCCCTGACGGTATCAAGTTGACGCGATTTGCCTGGTTTGTAAAGCACTTGGGTGTAAATCGGGAAAGGGTTGTGGCGTTCCTTGTCGTTTTGTTCATATCGAAACATAGTCGAACCGTGTTACGCCGGCTTGACGCTGCGATGAAACCTGCATGGAAGCATGGGTTAGTGTTGTTGATCATAAAGTTGTAGCTAATAGGTCTAAATTGTTATAAGCAAAGCGCGTAGCATCAACGACATCTTGCAGCATGAATGGGGGCTCCCATGGATTTGGGATATACGATGGCGGGGCTGGCCGTCGGTTTCATCGTCGGTTTGACCGGGGTGGGCGGCGGCTCCCTGATGACGCCCATCCTGCTGTGGTTCGGCATCTCGCCGGCAACCGCCGTCGGCACCGATCTGCTGTATGCCGCGGTGACCAAGGCCGGCGGCGTGGTGGTGCATCACAAGCAGCGCCACATAGATTGGCGCATCGCCTGGCATCTGTCCTTGGGCAGCGTGCCCGCGGCGCTGCTGACGCTGGGCCTGTTGTCCTGGCTGCACGTGCCGGCCCAGGTGATGGACGCGCTGTTCCGCTTCGTGCTGGGACTGGCGCTGCTGCTGACGGCTTTCGCCATCCTGTTCAAGCCCTGGCTGCTGAAGGTCGGCGGCCATCATGCGGCCAAGCTGGGCGCCGATGGACGCTGGTGGCCGACGGCGCTGGTCGGCGTGGTGCTGGGCGTGCTGGTGACGCTAAGCTCGATCGGCGCCGGCGCGCTGGGCACATTGGCCCTGTTCATGCTGTATCCGGCCTTGCCCACTTCGCGGCTGGTCGGCACCGAGATCGCCCACGCGGTGCCGTTGACGCTGGTGGCCGGCCTGGGCCATGCCGGCATGGGTCATCTGGACTGGGTGCTGCTGTTGAAGCTGCTCAGCGGTTCCTTGCCGGGCATCTGGCTGGGCAGCCGCTTGGCCGGCCGCCTGTCCGACCACTGGCTGCGGCCGGCGCTGGCGGTGATGTTGGCGTTGGCGGGCGGCAAGCTGGTGCTTTAGCTTTTTTGCGCCGCGGACAAAAGCCTCGATTGCGTTGCGCCTCCTTGTCGTACCATGTGTACCGCCTGCGGCGGCGCGCCTTGCTTAGGGACTTTTGTCAGCGGCGCTTGCGTTTGAGGCGGCCGGTTCCTGCGACTGGCCTATTTCCTATGGATGGTTGTAGCGCTTCAACAGCGCGGCGTAGCGGCCATCCTGCTTGATTTTGTCCAGCGCCGCCTGCAGCCGCGCGGCGTATTCCGGCTTGCTGTCTTTTTGCAATGCGAAATAGAAGCGGGTGCGGTCGTCCAGCGCCAGCACCGGTTCCAGCTGTTCCGGATTTTGTCCTTGCTGGCGAGCGGCGTAGCGCTGAAACAGGCCAACGCCGGCGCTGAATTGCACGCGGCGCGCGTACAGCAGTCTGGCGGACTGGGCCTCGTCGTTGGTCAGCACCAGATTGTCGCTGGCGGCGAGGCCCTTTTCCTCCAGTATCTTCTCTCCCGGCGTGTCGCGAGCCACCGCGATCTTGGCCCGCCGGATTTCGTCTGGCGATGGCGGCGGCGCATGCGGTCCGGCCAGCCGGAATACCTCGATCGGCAACGGCAGCGCCGGGCCTATCCATTTGAACCATGCCTCGCGTTCCGGCGTCCTGACCGTCAGATAGAGCAGGGTATTGGGCGTTTGCTGCGCTTCCCTCAGCGCCCGGCTCCACGGCTTGACTTCAATCACGGCGCGCAAGCCGCTGTCGCGCAGCATCATCTGCAGCAATTCGTTGGAGAAACCCTTGTGTTCGCCTCCCTCCTCATAGCTGAGAGGGGGCAGGGATTCGGTCAGCGCGAGCAGATCGGGAGGCGGCGCCTCCGCGTGGGAGGGCAGGGCCAGGAGTTGGCAGAGCAGGGAGATGACGGCGACGCGCATGGATGTCTCCGGTGCGGCAGCATGTTTTCATTTCCCACTATAAGCGCGGCGGACAAAAAAAGAGCCCCGGGGGTACCGGGGCATCAAAGCAAACAACAAAGGAGAAGCCATAAGAAGCATGGTTATATTAGTAATTTATGATTTCATGTGCTTTGATTTGAAACAAACTTACAGATTTTGTTGGTTTGGATAATTGAGACTATTACAAGATGCTCAGGCTGCCGCCAGCGTCTTGCTCAGTTCGATGCGCTCGTCGTCGATGCCGGCCGGGTAAGGCTGGATCGCGCTCTGGCTGTAGCCCAGCCGCTGGTAGAAGCGCAGGTTGTCGGGCAGCCGGCGGCGAGTGGACAGTTTCAGCCTTTGCACGCCTTGCAGGCTGAGTTGCCGCTCCGCGTGGCTCATCAGCGCCGATCCCAGGCCATGGCCTTGCCAATCGGGGTGGGTGCAGACGCGTTTGACTTCGGCGCAGCCGTCGTCGGGCGGCAGCACCAGCAGGCAGGAGACCGGCAGCCCTTGCCGCTCGGCGACGAAAATCTGGCTGCCGCTGGCCAGGTGGCCGGTCAGGCTGCCTATGGTTTCGTCCAGTGCGGTGGGACGGCTGGGCAATATCTCTTGCAATGGCGTGAAGGCCTGCTGCAGCAGCAGGCGGATGGCGGGAAGGTCGTCCCAGCCGGCAAGGCGGAATGCGGTATCGCTCATGGCGTGTTCCTGAGGATGGGCCGCCGTCGAGTGTAACCAGAAATTATGAACATATGAAAAACGGCCACATGGAATCCATGCGGCCGTTTGTTCTGCGCAACAAGAGGCGGTTTACAGCTTGCCCGCCACCCAGGCTTGCACGCCTTTCAGCGCGGCGTCCAGGTTTTCCGGCTGGGTGCCGCCTGCCTGGGCCATGTCCGGACGGCCGCCGCCTTTGCCGCCGACTTGCTGGGCGACGAAGTTGACCAGTTCGCCGGCTTTCAGCTTGCCGGTCAGGTCGGCGGTGACGCCGGCCACCAGCGCCACTTTGCCGTCGCCCTTGGCGGCCAGCACGATGGCGGCGGAGCCCAGCTTGTCCTTCAGCTTGTCCAGCGTTTCGCGCAGCGCGGTGTTGTCGGCGCCCGGCAGCTCGACCGCCAGCACCTTGACGCCGTTCACGTCGGCGGCGGCGTCGGACAGGCTGTCGCCGGCGGAGGCCGCCAGCTGGCCTTTCAACTTGGCCAGCTCCTTCTCCAGCGACTTCACGTTGTCCTGCAGCGCGGTGATCTTGGCGACCACCTCGTCGCTGGTCTGCGCCTTCAGCGCGCCGGCGGCTTCCTTGATCAGCGCGTCCTGGGCCTGGATGTAGGCCAGCGCGCCTTCTCCGGTGACAGCCTCGATCCGGCGCACGCCGGCGGCCACGCCGCCTTCGACCACGATCTTGAACAGGCCGATGTCGCCGGTGCGCTTGACGTGGGTGCCGCCGCACAGCTCGGCGGAGAAGTCACCCATGGTCAGCACGCGCACTTCGTCGCCGTACTTCTCGCCGAACAGCATCATCGCGCCGGACTTCTGCGCGGCTTCCATGCTCATCAGCTCGGCCTTGACCTCGTAGTTGGCGGCGATCACGTGGTTGACCACGCGCTCGAGCTCGGCGATCTGCGCGGCGGTGACGGCTTCGCCGTGGGCGAAGTCGAAGCGGGTGCGCTCCGGATTCACCAGCGAGCCCTTCTGCACCACGTGGCCGCCCAGCACATGGCGCAGCGCCGCGTGCAGCAGGTGGGTGGCGGAGTGGTTGCGGGCGCTGGCCTGGCGCTGGTGCAGGTCGATGGTGGCGGTGACGGCGTCGCCCACCTTCAGCGCGCCGCGGGCGAGCTTGCCCTTGTGGCCGAAGGCCGCGCCTTGGATTTTCTGGGTGTCGGCCACGTCGAACAGCGCGGCGATGCCGCCGGCGGCGGAGATTTCGCCGACGTCGCCCACCTGGCCGCCGCCTTCGGCGTAGAAGGCGGTGTGGTCGAGGACCACGATGCCCTCATCGCCGGCGGACAGGCTGTCGACCGGTTCGGTGCCCTTGTACAGCGCCAGGATCTTGGCGTCGACGCTGCTCTTGTCGTAGCCGTGGAAGCGGGTGTCGTCGCCGTTGTAGGCGATCTTGCCGCTCATCTTGAAGTTGGAGCCGGCGCGGCCGCGCTCGCGCTGCGCTTCCATCGCGCGCTCGAAGCCTTCCAGGTCGGCATGGATGCCGCGCTCGCGGCAGATGTCGGCGGTCAGGTCCACCGGGAAGCCGAAGGTGTCGTACAGCTTGAAGATGGTGTCGCCGTCCAGAGCGGCCTTGCCGCCTTCCAGCGCGGAGTCCACCAGGCCCATGCCGATTTCCAGCGTCTCGGCGAACTTGATCTCCTCGGCGCGCAGCGCGTCTTCGATATGCGCCTGCTTCTCGCGCAGGTCCGGATAGGCTTCGCCCATCTCGGCGACCAGGTCGGCGACGATCTTGTGGAAGAACAGGCCCTTCTGGCCCAGCTTGTAGCCGTGGCGGATCGCGCGGCGGGCGATGCGGCGCAGCACGTAGCCGCGGCCCTCGTTGGACGGCAGGATGCCGTCGGCCACCATGAAGGAGCAGGCGCGGATGTGATCGGCGATCACTTTCAGCGACGGCACGTCCTGGCTGTATTCCACGCCGGTTTCGCGGGCGGCGGCGCGCACCAGACAGGCCAACGCGTCGGTTTCATAGTTGGACTTCACGTGCTGCAGCACGGTGGACAGGCGCTCCAGACCCATGCCGGTGTCGACCGACGGCTTGGGCAGCGGGTGCAGCGTGCCGGCGTCGTCGCGGTTGAACTGCATGAAGACGTTGTTCCAGATCTCCATGAAGCGGTCGCCGTCTTCGTCCGGGCTGCCCGGAGGGCCGCCGGCGACGGACGGGCCGTGGTCGAAGAAGATCTCGGTGCACGGGCCGCAGGGGCCGGTGTCGCCCATGGTCCAGAAGTTGTCGGACGCGTACGGCGCGCCCTTGTTGTCGCCGATGCGGACGATCTTGTCGGCCGGCACGCCGACGGTGTTGTGCCAGATGTCGTAGGCTTCGTCGTCCGACGCGTACACCGTCACCATCAGCTTGTCCTTCGGCAGCGCCAGCCATTGCTCGCCGGTCAGGAATTCCCAGGCGAAGGTGATGGCGTCGCGCTTGAAGTAATCGCCGAAGCTGAAGTTGCCCAGCATTTCGAAGAAGGTGTGGTGGCGCGCGGTGTAGCCGACGTTTTCCAGGTCGTTGTGCTTGCCGCCCGCGCGCAGGCATTTCTGGCTGGTGGTGGCGCGGGTGTAGTCGCGCTTTTCAAAACCCAGGAACACGTCCTTGAACTGCACCATGCCGGCGACGGTGAACATCAGCGTCGGGTCGTTGCCGGGGATCAGGCTGCTGGAGGGAACTACCTGGTGGCCTTTGGAGGCGAAGAAATCCAGGAATTTCTTGCGAATTTCAGAGGTTTTCATGATTTTTGGTCAATTTTCAAAATCTGGTCCGGGCGCCGTGCCAGGACGAATCCATCGATTGTGTCAAGCCGGGGCCTGGCTGGCAAGCGCTTCGCAGCGCCGCTTCAGCGCCTGGTTCATTTGCAGGAAGCCTTGGCGGGCGCGCTCCAGCAGTCCGTCGCCGATCAGCGGCAGCAAGAGGCCGGAGAAATCCTCGCCGTGATGCAGGCGGGTGCCGCCGCCATCCAGCGCTTCCAGCCGGAAGCGATGCTCGCCGTCCAATAGGCCGGCAACGAGCAATTTGCCGCGCCAGGCCATCAGGCTGCCGGCGGCGAATTCGCTCAGCCGCGGCCGAAAAGTCAGGCGGCGTCCGCCCGGCGGATGGAGAGTGGCCACCAGCCGGGCGCCGGCTTCGTGGCGGCCATGCAGGCCGACGATGAACGGGTTCCATTCCGGGTAGCGCCGCCAGTCGGTCAGCACCTGCCACACCCGTTCCGGGCTGGCGGCGATGTCGATTTCGGTGGCGATGCTGCGCGTTGCCATGGCTCAGTCCTCGTAGAAGTCGTCGTCTCCGCCGCCCGCCAATACCTGGCGGATCACGTCGGCGGGAAAGCCGCGCTGCGCCAGGAAGCGGTACTGCTTGGCCTTTTCCGCGGCGTCGGCCGGCAGCCGGCCGAATTTCTTGCGCCACTGCGCGCGCGCGCTGGCAAGATCGTCCTGGCCGGACAGCGCCTCGCGTATGGTTTCGCTGTCCACGCCGCGCTGGCGCATTTCCTGCGCGAGGCGGCGGCTGCCGAACTTGGCCCCTTTGCTGCTGGCGAACTGGCGGGCGAAGCGGTCGTCCGATTGCCAGTCGGCAGCGGCCAGCTCGTCCAGCGCCGCGTTCAGCTCATCCTCGCTGTCGGCAAAAGGCGCGAGCCGCCGAACCAGTTCCTGCCGGGTGTATTCCCGGCGGGACAGCAGTTCGGCGGCTCGCGCCTTCAGGCTTTTGCCTTCCGCCGCCATCAGGCGTCGAAGGCGTCGTCGGCGAACTCTTCGTCGCCCTGGGCTTCGTTGATCTCGATCTTGATGCCCACCGCTTCGCGGATCTTGCGCTCGATTTCCTCGGCGATGGCCGGGTTGGCCTTCAGCCATTCGCGGGTGTTGTCCTTGCCCTGGCCGATCTTCTGGCCGTTGTAGGCGTACCAGGCGCCGGACTTGTCGACGAAGCCGTGCTTGACGCCCAGCTCGATGATTTCGCCCTGGCGCGAGATGCCCTCGCCGTACAGGATTTCGAAATCGGCCTGGCGGAACGGCGGGGAAACCTTGTTCTTCACCACTTTGACGCGGGTGTCGTTGCCGATCACTTCCTCGCCCTTCTTGATGCCGCCGGTGCGGCGGATGTCCAGGCGCACGGAGGCGTAGAACTTCAGCGCGTTGCCGCCGGTGGTGGTTTCCGGGTTGCCGAACATCACGCCGATCTTCATGCGGATCTGGTTGATGAAGATCACCAGGGTGTTGGTGCGCTTGATGTTGCCGGTCAGCTTGCGCAGCGCCTGGCTCATCAGGCGGGCCTGCAGGCCGACGTGGCTGTCTCCCATCTCGCCTTCGATTTCCGCCTTGGGCACCAAGGCGGCCACCGAGTCGATCACGATCAGATCGACGCCGCTGGAGCGCACCAGCATGTCGCAGATTTCCAGCGCCTGCTCGCCGGTGTCCGGCTGCGAGATCAGCAGGTCGTCGACCTTGACGCCCAGCTTTTGCGCATATTGCGGGTCCAGCGCGTTTTCCGCGTCGATGTAGGCGCAGGTGCCGCCCAATTTTTGCATCTCGGCCACTGCTTGCAGACACAGGGTGGTCTTGCCGGACGACTCCGGGCCGTAGATTTCGACCACGCGGCCGCGCGGCAGGCCGCCGACGCCCAGCGCCAGGTCCAGAGTCAGCGAGCCGGTGGAGACCACCTGCAGGTTTTCGTTGATCTGGTTGTCGCTCATGCGCATGATCGAACCCTTGCCGAACTGCTTTTCAATCTGGGAGAGGGCGGCGGCCAGCGCCTTGCTCTTGTCTTCGGAAGCCATGCTGTCTCCAATGGGGTAGTCGGACCAATGATGGGGGCGATTATCGCAGAAAACCAGAGGGCTAACAGCAGCTTGGGGAGGGCGGTTTTCGTGCCATGGTCGTAAAGCCGCGCCACGCCCCCTTTTGGCGCGGTGCAGGATGTGTACAATGGGGACATGATGAACGAACGCGCCCAACATTTGCTGAAGGCGCTGATCGAACGGTACATCGCCGACGGTCAGCCGGTGGCCTCCAAGACTCTGTCGCTGCTGCCCGGGGTGGAGCTGTCGTCGGCCACGGTGCGCAACGTGCTGGCCGATCTGGAAAACATGGGCCTGATCGCCTCGCCGCACACTTCGGCGGGGCGGATTCCCACCGCGCGCGGCTATCGCTTGTTCGTCGACCGGCTGTTGACGATACGGCCGCTGGACGAGCTGTCGCGTAACGAGCTGGAGGCCAATCTGCAGCCGGACAGCCCGCAGCGCATCGCCCAGGCGGCGTCGTCGCTGTTGTCCGAGCTGACCAGCTTCGCCGGCGTGGTGCTGACGCCGCAGCGCAGCGACGTCGCCTTCCGCCAGATCGAATTCCTGCGCCTGTCCGAACGGCGGGTGCTGATGATACTGGTGACGCTGGACGGCGACGTGCAGAACCACCTGTTGAACACCGAGCGCGACTATACGCCGTCCGAACTGGTGGAGGCCGGCAACTTCATCAACCAGCATTACGCCGGACAAGGCCTGAGCGCCGTCACGTCGCGGGTGGAGGGCGAGCTGCGACAGCTGCAGGGCGACATCGCCGAGCTGATGGCCGCCGCGGTGAGGCTGGGCCAGCAGACTCTGGCCAAGCGCAACGAGGACGTGGTGGTCAGCGGCGGCTCGCGGCTGCTGCAGGTGCACGACCTGTCCGACGACCTGTCGCGGCTGCGGGAGCTGTTCGGCGTGTTCGAGCGCAAGACCGAACTCCTGAAGCTGCTGGCGCAGGGCAGGGAGGCGCAGGGGGTGAACATTTTCATCGGCGAGGAGTCTGGAGTCATAACGCTGGACGAATGCTCGGTGGTGACCGCGCCCTACTGCATCAACGGCCAAGTGGTGGGCACGCTGGGCGTGGTCGGCCCCACCCGCATGGCCTACGAGCGGGTGATTCCCATCGTCGACATCACCGCCCGCCTGGTCAGCAACGCGCTGTCCTTCCGCGAATGAACTCAAGCCATATCGAAAAAGAAAGCAGAATCATGAAATCGATGTTGAAACTGGCCATAGCCGCCGCTCTGGCCGGCGCGGCCTTTACCGCTCCGCAAGCCCAGGCCGACGCCGCCTTTCTGGCGCGCCCCGACGTGCAGCGCTACATCGACGAGCAGGTGGCCACAGGCCAGTTCAACCGCCCCGAGCTGGAGGCGGTGTTCGCCAATGTGGAGCTGAAGCCCAACATCATCCGCATCCTCGACAAGCCGTCCACCTCGCGGCCGTGGTACCAGTTCCGCGCGTCCACCGTCAACGACAAGCTGATCGTCGACGGAACCGCGTTCTGGCAAGGCAACGCCGACGCCCTGGCGCGCGCCGAGCGGGAGTACGGCGTGGCGCCGGAGGTGATCGTCGCCATCCTGGGCGTGGAAACCCATTACGGCCGCAACACTGGCAGCTTCCGGCTGGTGGACTCGCTGTCCACCATAGGCTTCGACTACCCGCGCCGCGCCGAGTACTTCCGCGGCGAGCTGACCCAGTTCCTGCTGCTGGCCAAGGAAGAGGGCAAGGACCCGCTGACGCTGAAGGGCTCCTACGCCGGCGCGATGGGCCTGCCGCAATTCATGCCGTCCAGCTACCGCAAGTGGGCGGTGGATTTCGACGGCAGCGGCCACCGCGACATCTGGAGCAACCCGCACGACGCCATCGGCAGCGTCGCCCATTACTTCCAGCTGCACGGCTGGAGGCGCGGCGACGACATCGTGGCGCCGGCCAGCGTGGAGCCGGAGGCTCAGGTCGACAAGTTGCTGGCCGACAAATTCAACCTGCACTACACGGTGGGCGATCTGCGCAAGATGGGCGTGGCGCCGCAAACGCCGCTGGCCGACAACGTGCCGGCGGTGCTGTTCTCGCTGGAGACCACGCCCGGCGTCACCGAGTACTGGCTGGGCCTGAACAATTTCTACGCGATCACCCGCTACAACCGCAGCACGCTGTACGCCAAGGCGGTGCAGGAGATCGCCGGCCAACTGCGCCAGCGCTACTACGCGTCGCTGGCGCAGCGGCCGGACCCGGCCTCCGCCGCGCAGTAAGACGCGGGCTTTCGCAACAAGACGCCGGCGCCGCCTGGGAGGCCGCGCCGGTGAAACCTGTCGCCTTGCGCGGCAATTGCCATTAAAATCCGCCCCCATGAGCTATCAAGTCCTTGCCCGCAAGTGGCGCCCCAAACGCTTCGCCGACCTGGTCGGCCAGGAGCACGTGGTGCGCGCCCTCTCCAACGCCCTGAAAGAGCAGCGGCTTCACCACGCCTACCTGCTTACCGGCACCCGGGGCGTAGGCAAGACCACCATCGCCCGGATTCTGGCCAAGAGCCTGAACTGCGAGACCGGCACCACGGCCGAGCCCTGCGGCGAGTGCCAGGCCTGCCGCCAGATCGACACCGGCCGCTTCGTCGACCTCCTGGAGATCGACGCCGCGTCCAACACTGGCATCGACAACATCCGCGAAGTGCTGGAAAACGCCCAGTACGCGCCGACGATGGGCCGTTTCAAGGTCTACATCATCGACGAAGTGCACATGCTGTCGAAGAGCGCGTTCAACGCGATGCTGAAGACGCTGGAAGAGCCGCCGGGCCACGTCAAGTTCATCCTGGCCACCACCGATCCGCAGAAGGTGCCGGTGACGGTGCTGTCCCGCTGCCTGCAGTTTTCCTTGCGCAATATGACGCCGCAGCAGGTGTCGACCCACCTGGCCCACATGCTGGACGTCGAGGGCATCCAGTACGAGGCGCCGGCCTTGGCGCTGCTGGGCCGCGCCGCCTCCGGCTCGATGCGCGACGCGCAGTCGCTGCTGGATCAGGCCATCGCCTACGGACTGGGCGAGGTCAAGGAAGACGGCGTGCGCGCGATGCTGGGCGCGGTGGATCGCCGCTACCTGTTCACCTTGCTGCAGGCGCTGGCCGCTGCCGACGGCCCGGCGCTGATGGCCGAGGCCGACCGCCTGGCCGAGCGCGGCGTCAGTTTCGATTCCGCGCTGTCCGAACTGGCGGTGCTGCTGCAGCAACTGGCGCTTGCGCAGACGGTGCCGACGGCGCTGGCAGCCGACGAGCCCGAGCGCGACACCTTGTTCGCTTTGGCCGACGCCATCGCGCCGCAGGACGTGCAGCTGTACTATCAAATCGCCATCCACGGCCGCAAAGACCTGGCGCTGGCGCCGGACGAGCACGCCGGCTTCAATATGGCGCTGCTGCGGATGCTGGCCTTCCACCCGGTCAACGCGCCGGCGGAGAGCGCCGCGCCCGCGCGCCCGGCCGCTCCGTCCCAGCCGCGCCCGGCGCCGGCCT
>NZ_JZJL01000038.1 GCF_000971335.1 Chromobacterium vaccinii | reverse complement strand
TCCGGCGCCGCGATCGCCGCCGCCCGCATGCTGCGCGGCCGCGGCGTGGACGGCGATATCGTCGCAGTCTGCTCCTCGCACATGGTCACCAGCCTGTGAGGCTGCATCAGGCCAGCGCCGGGGCGCTTCGCCTCCCGCCGCCCCTGCCGGACGCCGGGCAGGCGCGGCCGGCCATCGAGATTCCCTGGCGGGAGGCGTGGCCGGTGCCGCCGGAGGAAATCTGCGCCTGCAGCCGCGAGGCGCTGGTCCACCATGGATACATGACCGGCGCGCTGCAGGCCAGCCGCGGCTGCGCGTTGCGCATCCGCCGGCTGTGGCAGCGGCATGACGCCCGGCGACTGGAGCGCAGCATCCTGTTGCTGGACGAGCGGCAGCGCTGCCACGTGGCGGCCTGGATCAGGATAGAACTGCTGGCGTTCGAGCCGCGGCTGAAGCGCCAGCTGGTGGAGTCTGACCTGCCGTTCGGCAGCATCCTGGCGCGGGCGGGCATCCGTCCGTCGTTCTCCGGCCGGCAGTATTTCGCCTTGCCCGGGCTGTTCGCCGCCAGCGGCGCCATCGCCTACCGCCGCTGCTGCGACCGGCATTACGGGCGCAGCCATCACATGCTGGGCGAGGATGGCCGGGTGCTGGCCGAGGTGTACGAAGCGCTGCCCTGAGCGCCGCGCCGCAGCAAGGAGCCTTGAGTCCCGGCGGGTTCAGCGCAACGCGTGGGTCAGCAGGTAGTAGGCGATGTACAGCCAGCTCAGGAAACCGTGAATGATCGCCCATAGAATGGAATGATTGGCCGACCATGACAGGGCGACCGCGATCAGCGTGCCCAGAGAGAAGCCGTATCCTGCGCGGCGCGTGTTCATGATGGAGAGACTCCTGCAGAAAGTGGATGGGGCCAGTGTACGGCCATCGGCCATATCGTGGCATGATTGGCTTAAACGCGGCCGGCGGGATTTCGTATGCATGCCGTGCGGCATGGCTTGGGCCGCGCCGGGCTTTTTCAATCCAGAATTCAGGTGACAGATGGGCATCAAACGACTCAACCACGCGGTGCTTTACGTCAGCGACGTGGCGGGCAGCGCGGCTTTTTACCGCGATGTGCTGGGCTTTCGCCCCAAGGGCGACGCCGCTTCCCGCCGCGCGGTGTTCGCGCAGGCCGCGCATTCAGACAACGACCACGATCTGGCGCTGTTCCAGCTCAATCTGGGCCAGCAGCGCTCGGGCCCGTTCAGCCCGAGCGGCGAGACGCCGGCTCTCCATCAGCCCAAGGCCGGCCTGTACCATCTGGCCTGGGAGGTGGACACCATCCAGGAGCTGAAGCGGATACGCGACCATCTGGCCGAGATCGGAAAGCTGGGCATGGAAGAAGACCACGGCGTGCACAAGAGCGTGTACGGCCATGACCCGGACGGCTTGCTGTTCGAGGTGTGCTGGTTCGTGCCGGAGGCTGCGCTGGACGCGCGCGACCGCGAACCCGGCGACGGCCGGCTGGATTGGGCGCGCGAGCTGGCCCGCGGCGTTTAGCCGTTATCCGGCAGATAGGCCGCGCGCAGCCGCGGCAATTGCCGCCACAGGCATTCGGCCTGCCGCGGGTGGCGGTGGGCGTAGCCGCGGCTGAACACCCAGTAATAGGTTTTGCTGAGCAGGGGCGGCGACAGCCGGCGGATCTTGAGTTCCGGATGATGTCGCAGGTAGAGGTCGCCGGCTTGCCGATGCACCGCGTAGGCCTGGATGCGGCCCGCTTGCAGCTTGGCGAAGTTGTCGCCGATGGCGTTGCCGTTTTCCACCCGCAGGCCTAGCGCCCGCAGATCCCGTTCTATGGACCAGCCGCGATTGATGCCGACCGGTCCTTCCAGGCCGCGCAGCCGGGCGCCGTTCCAGCTCAGGTCGCTGTCGTCGCGGATGTAGAAGGCATAGTCGAAGGTGGCCATGCGGCGGCTGGGGTCCGCCTGGCCGTCGCGCATCGGGTAGGCCATCAGGCCGCGGCGAGGAGCTTGGTAGGACAGCAGCAGCGCGCCGTCCAGCCGGTCCAGGCCCAGGTTCTGCACCAGGCGCTTGCCCGGTTGGCGCAAAAAGCGCGCGTCCAGCCCGCAGCGGCGCAGCGCGCTCCGCGCCAGGTCGATGGCCCGGCCGCGGGGCGGGCTGTCGGCCGCCGGGTCTTCGATCATATAGGGACTGGTCAGCGCGTCGCTGATGCCGACGCGCAGCGGTTCCGCGGCGGACAGCGACAGAGGGCATAGACAAGCCAGCGCGATGGGCAGACGGGACATCGGATATTCGGAATGGGTAAAGGTCTGCCCATTTTATCAAAATTAATTGAAAATATGCCGATTGTTTCATCATTGTTTGATTGACAATCAACTGTACTAGCCGCCACGCTCCAATCCCAGCTCCTGAATCTTGCGGGTCAGCGTGTTGCGCCCCCAGCCCAGCAGGTGGGCGGCTTCCACCCGGCGGCCGCCGGTATGGCCGAGGCTGGCGCGGATGCAGGTGGTTTCGAAGCGGCGGGTCAGCTCGTCGACGATGCCGACGTCGCCGGCGCGCAGCCGGCGGCGGATTTCCTCCTCCAGCATCCGGTTCCAGTCTCCGTCCGGGCATGCGGCGGCCTCGGCTTGCGGCTCGCGCAGCTCCGGCGGCAAGTCGGCCACTTCGACGGTCTGGCCCGGCGCCATTACGCAGATCCACTGACACAGGTTTTCCAGCTCGCGGACATTGCCGGTGAAGGCGCTGCGCTGGATCAGCGCCATCGCCGCCTCGGACAGGCGCTTGGACTCGACGCTCAGCTGCGCAGCGCTCTTGGCCAGGAAGTGGCGGGCCAGGAGCGGGATGTCCTCGCGCCGTTCGCGCAGCGGCGGCAGCCGCAGCCGGATCACGTTGAGGCGGTGGTACAGGTCTTCGCGGAACTGGCCGTCGCGCACCCGCTGTTCCAGATTCTGGTGGGTGGCGGCGATCACCCGCACATTGGCCTTGATCGGCGTGTGGCCGCCGACGCGGTAGAAATGGCCGTCGGACAGCACCCGCAGCAGCCGGGTCTGCAGCTCGGTCGGCATGTCGCCGATCTCGTCCAGGAACAGCGTGCCGCCTTCGGCTTCCTCGAAGCGTCCGCGACGCGTGGCCAGCGCGCCGGTGAACGCGCCTTTCTCGTGGCCGAACAGCTCCGACTCCAGCAGATCCTTCGGTATCGCCGCGGTATTGAGCGCGATGAAGGGCTTGCCGGCGCGCACCGAGTGGCGGTGCAGCGCCTCGGCCACCCGCTCCTTGCCGGTGCCGGATTCGCCGGTGATCAGCACGGTGACGTTGGACTGGGCCAGCCGGCCGATGGCGCGGAACACGTCCTGCATCGCCGGCGCCTGGCCCAGAAGCACCGGCATCGCTTCCGGACTATCCGCGCCGGCGTCCTGCGCCTCGCTCTCGGCCAATGCGCGCTCGATCAGCAGCACCGCCTGGTCGATGTCGAACGGTTTGGGCAGGTATTCGAAGGCGCCGCCCTGGAAGGCCGACACCGCGGAGTCCAGGTCGGAGTGGGCGGTCATGATGATCACCGGCAGCTGCGGATGCTCGGTCTTGACCTTGGCCAGGAATTTCAGGCCGTCGGTGCCCGGCATGCGGATGTCGGAAATGATGGCCTGCGGCTTGTCGTCGTACAGCGCATTGAGCGCGTCGTCGGCGCTGGCGAAGCTGTCGAAGGCGATGCCGGCGCGGGTCAGCGCCTTCTCCAGCACCCAGCGTATCGCCTTGTCGTCGTCTATGATCCAGACCGGCTTGGCCATGGCGTTTCTCCTCGTGTTCTTTTGTCGTTATCCGGCTTCGCCGCCGAAGGGCAGCAGCACGGTGAAGCAGGTCTGGCCCGGCCGAGAGTCGAACTCTATGCTGCCGCCGTGCTGGTGGACGAAGGCCTGGGCCAAGGTCAGCCCCAGGCCGGTGCCTTCGGCGCGGCCGGTGACCAGCGGGTAGAAGATGTGGTCGCGGATGTCGTCGGGAATGCCGGGGCCGTCGTCGACGATCTGCAATTTCAGTGCCAGCTGGTGGCGTTTGCGCGCCAGCGTGATCTGCCGCGCCACCCGGGTGCGCAGCGTGATGCGCCCCTGGCCGCGCAGCGCCTGCACCGCGTTGTTGACGATGTTGAGCACCACCTGGATCAGCTGTTCCTTGTCGGCGGACAGCAGCGGCAGGCTGGTGTCGTAGTCGCGGACCACGGTTAGGCCTTGCGGATGCTGGGCCAGCGCGATGCTGCGCACTCGCTCCAGCACCTCGTGGATGTTGATCGGCCCGCGATTGTGGCTGCGGTGCGGCGCCAGCAGCCGATCCACCAGCGTCTGCAGCCGCAGCGCCTCCTCGGTGATCACCTCGGTGTATTCCTTCAGCTCCGGCCGGTCGGCCAGCTCGTGCTCCAGCAACTGCGCCGCGCCGCGGATGCCGCCCAGCGGGTTCTTGATCTCGTGCGCCAGATTGCGGATCAGCTCGCGGTTGGCCTGGTGCTGCATCAGCGAGCGCTCTTCGTTGGCGATCTTCAGCTGCTGGTCCAGCGGCCTGAGCTCGATCAGCGCCTGGCAGCCTTCGACATCGATCGGCGTGATCGACAGCATCACGTGCAGCGCCGCGTCGTTGTGCAGCGGCTTCAGCTCCAGGTCGTGCTCGATGTAGCTGGCACCCTGGCCGAGCGCGGTGGCGAGCGCCTGGACCAGCTCGGGGCAGGGCTGGAACAGGTCGGGCAGCGCATGGCGCAGCAATTCGCGGCTGCCCAGCGCCAGCAGGTTTTCGCAGGCGGGATTGACGAAGCGCAGCGCGGCGTCGGCGTCGCAGATCAGCACCGGGGTGTCCAGGAGCTCCAGTCCGGCAAAGCTGGGTATCGTCATGGGATGGCTTGGATGGTGGTGTCGCGCTGAATGCAGCAATAAGCGCGCCAGCCCGTAGGACCGCGCCGCGGGGCGCGGGCGCGCATCCTGGCGCAAGTGTGCACCATAATGGTGCGCATGGCTATGGCAGGCCCAGTTCCTTCTTCAGCGCCTGGACGTTCTTTTCGCGGTCAGTGACTTCGTTCTGCAGTTTTTGCACCCGGTCCAGATACTTCTGGTAGTTGCGGGCCTCGTCTCCCAGCCGCACCGCCTTGCCGTCGGCCAGCGCCTTCTTGGCGGCGTCCAGCGCCTTGGCTTCGTTGGACAGCTCTTGCTCCAGTATCTTTTTGCGGCCGCCGTCGCGCTGCTTCTGGGTATCGGCGTCCACATTGGGATAGCCGCCGGACGCGGCGGGCTTGCCGGCGGAGGCGCCGTTGTTCTTGGCGCGCTGGCTGGGATAGGAGGACAGCGGGTTCAGCTTGATCGGCTGCGCGCCGCGAATCGGCACATTGGTGTAGGTGACGTTGCCTTGCGGGTCGACGTACTTGTAGATGGTGGCCGCCTGGGCCGCCCCGCAGGCCAGCAGCAGGCAGAGTGCGAATGTCTTCATCGTCCGGATACAGGGTGTGGATCGCCCTTGCATGATAAGCAAATCGGGCCGTCGCGTCATTTATGCGAGAGCAAGAAAAACGGCAGCCTGGGCTGCCGTTCTGATTGACGCGTTTTCTGCTTACAGCGAGTAGTACATCGCGAATTCCACCGGGTGGGTGGTCATGCGGGCCAGGTTGACTTCCTGCATCTTCAGCTCGATGTAGGCATCGATCCACTCGTTGGAGAACACGCCGCCGCGGGTCAGGAACTCGCGGTCCTTGTCCAGGGCGGCCAGCGCTTCGTCCAGGCTGGCGCACACGGTCGGGATCAGCTTGTCCTCTTCCGGCGGCAGGTCGTACAGGTTCTTGTCCGCAGCGTCGCCCGGGTGGATCTTGTTCTGGATGCCGTCCAGGCCGGCCATCAGCAGCGCGGAGAAACACAGGTACGGGTTGGCCAGCGGATCCGGGAAGCGGGCTTCGATGCGGCGGCCCTTCGGGCTGGCCACGTGCGGGATGCGGATCGAGGCGGAGCGGTTCTTGGCCGAGTAGGCCAGCTTCACCGGCGCTTCGTAGTGCGGCACCAGGCGCTTGTAGGAGTTGGTGCCCGGGTTGGTGATCGCGTTCAGCGCCTTGGCGTGCTTGATGATGCCGCCGATGTAGTACAGCGCGGTGTCGGACAGGCCGGCGTAGCCTTCGCCCGCGAACAGGTTCTTGCCGTCTTTCCAGATGGACTGGTGGACGTGCATGCCGGAGCCGTTGTCGCCGACGATGGGCTTGGGCATGAAGGTGGCGGTCTTGCCGTAGCTGTGGGCGACGTTGTGCACCACGTACTTCAGGATCTGGGTCCAGTCGGCGCGCTGGGTCAGCGTGCTGAACTTGGTGCCGATCTCGTTCTGGCCGGCGGTGGCCACTTCGTGGTGGTGCACTTCAACCGGCACGCCCAGCTCTTCCAGCAGCAGCACCATCGCGGAGCGGATGTCTTGCGAGGAGTCCACCGGCGGCACCGGAAAGTAGCCGCCCTTGATGCCCGGACGGTGGCCCATGTTGCCGCCTTCGAATTCCTCGGCGGACGCCCATGCGGCTTCCTCGGCCTTGATCTTGACGAAGCAGCCGGACATGTCGGCGCCCCAGGTGATGCTGTCGAAGATGAAGAATTCCGGCTCCGGGCCGAAGTAGGCGGTGTCGCCGTGGCCGGATGCCTTCAGGTAGGCTTCGGCGCGCTTGGCGATGGAGCGCGGGTCGCGGTCGTAGCCCTTGCCGTCGGCCGGATCGATCACGTCGCAGTGCATGAACACGGTCGGTTCGTCGAAGAACGGGTCGAGGCGGGCGGTGGCCGGGTCGGCCATCAGCAGCATGTCGGAAGCCTGGATGCCTTTCCAGCCGGCGATGGAGGAGCCGTCGAAGGCGTGGCCGCGCTCGAACCACTCGTCGGCGTCTTCCAGCAGCACATGCGCCGGGATGGAGACGTGCTGTTCTTTGCCGCGGGTGTCGGTGAAGCGCAGATCGACAAATTTGACGTCGTTTTCTTGGATCAGTTTGACTACGTCGGCTACTGCCATGTTTTATCTCCTGGAAGGCAACGTGCACCCAAGGGCAAGTGCGTGAAAATTTTGGTACGTCCCGGTAAGCAGGAAGCGTGCCAGCCTCTGAAACGCTGCTGCTGCATTGTGTCATAGCCGCTTTGGCTTATCCAGCCGGCTGGAATGACTGGACTTGAACCAATCTGGTGCCTCGGTCCGGGCGACGCACCGATATGGTGCAATTTGCCAGCCATGCCGGGTGGGTCGATAATCGCCAACATAAGCCCGGAATGTTGCAGGAGGAAAACAGATGAGCAGAATGAACCTGATCCTGGAGGCTGCGCACCAGCGCGCCGAACAGTTGAGCCTGTCCTACAGCGGAGCCGTGCTGCCCGACGAGGCCTATGAGTTGATGCAAGGCCTGCCCAAGGCGGTGCTGCTGGACGTGCGCAGCCACGCCGAGTGGCAATTCGTCGGCACCGTGCCTGGCGCGGTGAACATCGAATGGCGCAGCTATCCCGGCATGGAGCCGAATCCCAACTTTTTGGCCCAGCTGACCCACCAGGTCGACCCGGAGGCTGTGCTGTTGGTGATCTGCCGTTCCGGCGCCCGTTCCGACCAGGTGGCGCGGCTGGCGGCGGACAACGGCTACAGCGAGGTGTACAACGTGCTGGAAGGCTTCGAGGGCGACCGCGACGGCGACGGCCACCGCAACTCGGTCGGCGGCTGGCGCTGGCGCGGCCTGCCGTGGGTGCAGGGCTGATTGTTCCCTTGTCCGAGGCGGTTGAAGTTTGCGGCGTTAAGCGGCAAAGTGTGGGGTGAACCCGCAGCTTCGATCTGCCGACAAAGCCATGGCGCGCCGCGCAGCGCGTTCCCGATGGGCGCACGCCCGGTTTCAGGGCGCGCCGGGAGGCTTTGTCGGCGGTTCCTTGGCCGCACAAAACATATCGCATTTTGGAAAGCCGGACATGACCGACCGTTACGCCGTAATCGGCAACCCGATCTCCCATAGCCAGTCGCCGTTCATCCACGAGGAGTTCGCCCGGGCCACCGGAGAGGACATCAGCTATGAGCGCCTGTTCGCCGACATCGGCCGCTTCAACGAGGTGGTGGGCGAATTCGCAGCCAAGGGCGGCAAGGGTTTGAACATCACGCTGCCGTTCAAGGGCGACGCTTTCCGCTACGCGTCCGAGCTGACCGAGCGCGCGCGCGCGGCCGAGGCGGTGAACACGCTGGCCTTCCGCGACGGCAAGGTGTACGGCGACAACACCGACGGCGTCGGCCTGGTGCGCGACATCGTGGAAAACCTGGATTACCCGATCGCCGGCCGGCGCGTGTTGATCCTGGGCGCCGGCGGCGCGGTGCGCGGCGTGCTGGAGCCCATTCTGGAGCAGAAGCCGGCCAGCCTGACCATCGTCAACCGCACCGTGATCAAGGCCGAGGCGCTGGCGCACCATTTCGCCCGCTACGGCAAGGTGGAAGCGGTCGGCTACGCCGCGCTGGAAGGCCGCAGCTTCGACATCATCATCAATGCCACCTCCACCAGCCTGAACAATGAAATGCCGCCGCTGCCGCACGGCGTGTTCACGCCGCGCACGCTGGCCTACGACATGGTGTACAGCGCTGGCCTGACGCCGTTCCTGCAGCGCGCCCAAGGCGAAAACGCCGGCATGCTGGCCGACGGCCTGGGCATGCTGGTGGAGCAGGCGGCCGAGTCGTTCTCCATCTGGCGCGGCGTGCAGCCCGAGACGCGCAAGGTGACCAATATGCTGAGGGAAGTGTTGGCCTGAGCATGACGCGCATCCTGTTCAAGATCCTGGCGGCCCTGGTGGCCGCCTTTCTGCTGTATAACCTGTGGGTGCTCGGCCATATCGTCTACTGGCGCGACCACAATCCCGGCGCCAGTTCTTTCATGAACGAGCAGCTGGCCAGGCTGCAGCAGGACGACCCCGAGGCCGAGCTGCGCCACAAGTGGGTGCCGTACGACAAGATATCGCCGAATCTGAAACGGGCGCTGATCGCGTCCGAGGACGCCAAGTTCGTCGACCACGAAGGCTTCGATTGGGACGGCATCGAGGCGGCGTTCGAAAAGAACCTGCAGAAGGGCAAGATCGTCGCCGGCGGCTCCACCATCAGCCAGCAGCTGGCCAAGAACCTGTTCCTGTCCAGCGGCAAGACGCCATGGCGCAAGCTGGAGGAGGCGCTGATCACGGTGATGCTGGAGTCGGTGCTGGACAAGCGCCGCATCTACGAGATCTACCTGAACGTGATCGAGTGGGGCAACGGCGTGTTCGGCGCCGAGGCCGCCTCGCGCTATTACTTCCGCACCGGCGCCTCGCGCCTGTCGTCGTCGCAGGCCGCCAAGCTGGCCGCGATGGTGCCCAATCCGCGCTATTACGACGAGCGTCGCGGCGCGCCGGGCCTGGCGCGCAAGACCCGCATCATCCAGCGCCGGATGGGCTACGTCGAACTGCCCTGATCCCGCTGTTCCGGCCCGCCGCCTTGTCCGCGGCGGCGGGTGGAAGCCGCTTGTGACGATATGTTACAATCGCGACTTTCTTTTCGCGCGCCGCGCGCATGCCGCGGCCAACGCAATGGACTTACCCAGTTATCCCTTAATCGAATCCCGTATCACTCTATAAAATCCCGCCTCACACCGTCGGCCCCCTTCGCGCGCCCAGTGGGCGGAAGGAGACGTGCATGACGGTTGCCTACAAGCAACAATCCGCCGATCGTCTGCAGGAAAGCCTGGGCCTGGTGCAGCGCCTGATCGAGCGCCAGCGCCAGCTTGAACATCTTGCTACGCGTCAGGACGCGGCCGAAGCCGCCGCCGATCCGCAGGCGCCGCAACACAATCTGCTGGAGCTGGGACAGAAACTGTCCCAACTGCACCCAGCCGACATCGCCCACGTGCTGGAGGCGCTGCCGCTGGAAGACCGGCTGCTGGCCTGGGATCTGACCGATCCCTCGCGCGACGGCGCGGTGTTGCTTGAAGTGTCCGACGCGGTGCGCGAGTCGCTGATCGAGGTGATGGAGCCCGACGAGCTGGTGGCGGCGCTGGACGAGTTGGACGCCGACGAACTGGCCGAGCTGGCGCCGGACCTGCCGCGCCAGGTGGTGTACGAGGCGATGGGCCGGCTGGACGAGGAAGAGCGCGGCCAATTGCAGGCGGTGCTGTCCTACGATGACGACCGCGTCGGCGCGCTGATGGATTTCGAGCTGGTGAAGATACGCGCCGACGTCAGCTGCGAAGTGGTGCTGCGCTACCTGCGCCGCTTCGAGGATCTGCCCGGCCAGACCGACAAGATCTTCGTCACCGATGACGCCGGCCTGCTCAAGGGCGTGCTGTCGGTGCGCAAGCTCTTGGTGTCCGATCCGGACACGCTGGTGGCGGAGGCGATGGCCACCGAGGTGGTGAGCTTTCATCCGGACGAGCCGGCGGTGGACGCGGCCCAGGCCTTCGAGCGCTATGACCTGGTCAGCGCGCCGGTGGTCGACGAGCGCGGCGCGCTGCTGGGCCGGCTGACCGTGGATGCGATGGTGGACGTGATCCGCGAGGAGTCCGATAGCGAGATGCTGAACCTGGCGGGCCTGAAGGAGGAGGAAGACCTGTTCGCGCCGGTGATGGATTCGGTGAAGAACCGTTGGTCTTGGCTGGCGATCAACCTCTGCACCGCCTTCTTCGCCTCCCGCGTGATCGGCGCCTTCGAACATTCCATCGCCCAGCTGGTGGCGCTGGCGGCCTTGATGCCCATCGTCGCCGGCATAGGCGGCAATTCCGGCAACCAGACCATCACCATGATCGTGCGCGCGCTGGCCATGGGCCAGATGCAGGTTGGCCAGGCCGGCCGGCTGTGGCGCAAGGAGCTGGGCGTCAGCGTGATCAACGGCATGGCCTGGGGCAGCGTCATCGGCGTGGTGGCCTGGCTGCTGTACGGCAGCGTGTCGCTAGGCCTGGTGATGCTGGCGGCGATGACGCTGAACCTGATGCTGGCCGCCACCATGGGGGTGATGATCCCGACGCTGATGCAGAAGCTGGGCAAGGACCCGGCGCTGGGCTCCAGCGTATTGATCACCGCCTGCACCGATTCCGGCGGCTTCCTGATTTTCCTGGGACTGGCCACCCTGTTCCTGCTGTAATAGAACCATGCCGACCATAGAACAGGCGCTGCGGCGCCACCCCCTGCCCAGGCTGGAGTCCCGGATGCTGCTGACGCATGCCTGGCCCGGTCTGACCCACGCCGCCATCATCGGCCATCCCGAGCGCGAACTGCCGGATGAGGCCGCGGCCGCCTTCGACGCGCTGGCCGCGCGCCGCCTGACCGGCGAACCCATGGCTTATCTGCTCGGCGCGCGCGAATTCTACGGCCGCGATTTCCAGGTCAGCCCGGGAGTGCTGATTCCGCGGCCTGAGACTGAGCATCTGATTGAGCAGGCGCTGTCCCGCGTCGACCGGACCGCGCCGGCGCGGGCGGTGGACCTGGGCACCGGCAGCGGCATCATCGCCGTCACGCTGGCGCTGGAAGCGCCGGACTGGGTTGTGGGCGCGGTGGATGTCTCGGCCCACGCGCTGGCCGTCGCGCGCGGCAATGCCGACGCGCTGGCCGCCCGGGTCGATTTCCGGCTGGGCAGCTGGTTCGATCCGCTGGATGCGGACGCGCGTTTCGACCTGATCGTCTCCAACCCGCCGTATATCGAGCGCGACGACCATCATCTGGCCGAAGGCGACCTGCGCTTCGAGCCGCGCGGCGCGCTGACCGACGAGGCCGACGGCCTGGCCTGCCTGCGCGAGATCGCCGCCGGCGCGCCGGGGCGGCTGGCCGACGGCGGCTGGCTGATGGTCGAACACGGTTACGACCAGGGCGAGGCGGTGAGGGGGTTGTTTTCCGCCGCCGGCTTGAGCCAGGTGGAAACTATTTGCGACCTGGCCGGCCAGGACCGCATCACCGTCGGGCGCAAGGCGGGCTGAGCGATGGTCGTGCTTCGTCGATTCTGGCCGGCCGTCCTGCTGGCGGTATTGAGCGCGGCGCTGGCGGCCTGGCCGCAGGCCAATCGTCAGCTGTTTCTGTTCCTGCATCCGCTGCTGCACCACCTGCCGGCGCCGCTGTGGCGCTTTTTCAGCGTGTTCGGCGATTGGCCGACCGCATTGGCGCTGATGCTGGCCTTGTGCTGGCGCGAGCCGCGGCGTTTGCCGGCGCTGATCGCCGGTGGCGCGGCCGCCATCGTGCTGGCGGTGCTGCTGAAGGCCGGTTTCGACGTGTCCAGGCCGCCGCAAGTACTGCCGCAGGGCATGGTGGACTTATTGGATCGTTTGCCCGGAAATGGCTCCTTCCCGTCTGGGCACGCGATGGCTTCGGCCGCGCTGGCCACCTTCGCCTGGCGCGGCATAGGCTGGGGCAGGGCGGCTGCATGGCTGCCGCTGGCCGGGCTGGTGATGCTGTCCAGAATCGCCATCGGTGTGCACTGGCCGCTGGATCTGACGGTGGGCGCGCTGCTGGGCTGGGGAGCGATAAGGCTGGCGCTGCGTTTTGCCTGGCCGGATGGCTGGCCGCGAGACATCTCCCGCACGGCGGAGTTGATCCTGCTGGTGTTGCTGGCCGGCACGCTGGCCTGGCTGCTGGGGCAGCGCGGCGTGTTCGCCGAATATTGGCTGCGCGCGGCGATCGCGGGCGGGGTGGTGCTGGCCGGATTCTGGCGCTTTGCCCGGCGCGGGCACTGAGCGCGAATAAAAAAGCGGCCCGGAGGCCGCTTTTTCCGACAGGGCGATGAATCGCCGCTGCCGCTCAGTGGTGGTGGCCGTGTTCGCCGTGGGCGTGGCCGTGGCTGACTTCGTCAGCGCTGGCGGCGCGCACTTCCACCACCTTGGCGGAGAAGCGGATGCTCTGGCCGGCCAGCGGGTGGTTGGCGTCGACGACGGCTTTGCCGTCGGCGATGTCGGTGACGCGGAACAGCAGCAGTTCGCCGGTTTCCGGATCGTCAGCTTCGAATACCATGCCGACTTCGACGTCGGCCGGGAACACTTCCAGATCTTCCACGCGGATCAGCTCTTCTTCCGGGTCGCCGAACGCGTCATCGGAGGTCAGCTTCACGTCGATGGATTCACCGACATTCTTGCCTTCCAGCGCCTCTTCCACCAGAGGGAAGATGCCATCGTAGCCGCCGTGCAGGTAGCTGATCGGCTCTTCGGTCTTGTCGAGCAGGTTATTGTCGACGTCAAACATCTCGTAGTGGATCGTGACGATGGTGTTTTTGGCGATTTGCATGAGTTGGATATCCGTGATGGATGGTAAAAAAACTTGACAGGGACGGTCCCGAGGGTGTTCCTTCCACCGCAAGATAGGACGCTCGCGCGTCCGCTGGCGTAATTGTAAACCATAGACGGGCGGCTGAGCCCGTAAAAGCTGATGAATACCACAAACTTGCTGGGCGGCATGTCGCCCGAACAATTCCTCGCCGAATACTGGCACAAGAAACCTCTGTTGATCCGCGGCGCGTTGACCGATGTCGGCCCGCACGTCGATTTTTCGGTGCTGTCCGAGCTGGCGCAGCGCGACGACGCCGAGTCGCGGCTGATCGAGTACAAGAAGGGCAAGTGGCACCTTGAGCGTGGCCCGTTCCGTCCCTCGCGCTTCCGCCGGCTGGCTGACACCGACTGGACGCTGCTGGTCCAGGGCGTCAACCATCACTTGCCGCATATCGACGACATCCTGTGGCGTTTCAACTTCATCCCTTATGCCAGGCTGGATGATCTGATGATCAGCTATGCTCCGCCTGGCGGCACGGTCGGCCCGCATTTCGACGCCTACGACGTGTTCCTGCTGCAGGTGGGTGGCAAGAAGCGCTGGCAGATTTCCTCCCAGCATGACGATGACTTCATCGAGGACGCGCCGATCCGGGTGCTGAAGGACTTCCGCACGGAGCAGGAGTTCGTGCTGGAGCACGGGGACATGCTGTACCTGCCTCCGCACTGCGCGCACTACGGCGTGGCGTTGGAGCCCGGCATGACCTACTCGATCGGTTTCCGCGCGCCGCCGGCGCAGGAGCTGGCGACGCAATTCCTGGTTTATCTGCAGGACCGCGTCTGCCTGGACGGCGTCTATGCCGATCCGGACCTGAAGCTGCAGGCCGATCCGGCGAGGATAGGCGACGAGATGATAGGGCAGGTGGCTGGCCTGTTGTCGCAGATCCGCTGGGACAAGGACACGGTCTGCGATTTTCTCGGCCACTATCTGACCGAGCCCAAGGCGCATGTGTTCTATGACGCGCCGGAAGACGAACTGGACGAAGACGCGTTCGCCGAGGCATTGGCCGAGCGGGGGCTGGAGCTGGACCGCAAGAGCCAGATCCTGTTCTGCGATGCCTGCGTCTACTGCAACGGCGAGAAAGTGGACGTTTCCGATGGTGATTTTGCCGATTGGCAACACTTCGGCAATCGGCGGAGGCTGAAAGCGGGCCGCTATTCCGCCGATATGATGGACGCGCTGCACGATGGTTATCTGTCAGGTTATTGGCATCTTTCGGCAAATGTAGCAGAATAACAACAGTTTTCTTGCTTGTATCGTTCAAGCAACGCGATGGAAGGCTGAATCCAGGGGGTAAACGCCCGTTTTAATGCTTGGGCGGACACATGTCAGTCTGTGCTTGGCATTGTTGTTTTTTTAGATTTTTGCCCTCTATACAGCCATTTTTTTCGTGATACAATTTGCTCACTGATGGATTTTCAGTCGCCCGGCTTATTGTCGAGACCGTGCGATAACTGACGTCTTGTTCAACTTATCCTCAAAGGTAAAGAAAAAATGAAACAGTCGCTCCTCGTTGCTGCCCTGCTGGCCGTAGCCCTGTCCGCTTGCGGTAAAAAAGAAGCTCCGGCTGAAGCCTCCGCTCCGGCAGTTGAAGCGTCCGCTCCGGCCGCTTCCGCTCCGGCAGCTGAAGCTTCCGCTCCGGCCGCTTCCGCTCCGGCTGCTGACGCTTCCGCTCCGGCTGCTTCCGCTGCCAAGTAATTAGCGGCGAGCAACACAAAAAAACCGGCCTCGGCCGGTTTTTTTGCGCCTGCTGTTTGGCGCGGGATCGATGATTTGTAAATGTTTGGTGGAAAAACCACAGTTATTGCTGTCGAATACAAAGCGTTACATATTGCTATCGGTAATCAGCAGCGCTATTTCATCTGGCGGTTTCTAGCGACCGGGCGGCAATTAAATGAATCCCGCATAAGAAACAGCCCGCTTTCGCGGGCTGTTGTTTTTTGGTCCAAGGCTTGTTGCGTTATTGCAGCTCGGTCTGCAGTTTGCCGAGCGCCGCTTTGACGAAGTCGTCGGACAGCGGCTTGCCCTGCTTGTCCTGGATCTGCAGGGTGGTGGTGGCGCCCTGTTCGACCAGCTTGATCCGATACTCGGGGGCGGTCGGTTTGATCGCCTGGCCGTCCTTGTTCTTCCAGAAGGCCAGATTGGACCAGAAGCCGCCGGATTCTTCCTTGTCGGTGTCGCCCTTGGCCGGCTTCACGTAGTACAGGCCCTGGGAACGGTCGCGGTCGGTGACGATCAGGCCGACGCGGTCCAGCGCCAGGCCGACTCGGCGCCAAGCGCGGTCGAAGCCGTCGGACAGCTGCAGCTGGCCGTCGACGATCGGATCCTGCGGCTTGGCCGGCTTGGCCAGCGTCTGCTTGACCTGGTCGCGGGCCTTCTCTTCGTTCATGCCCAGCCGCATCATGAAGCGGCCCAGCAGCTCGGCTTCCAGATTGGGGTCGGTGGCGCGCGGCTGCCACACGGTGTTGGTCTTGCTGTTGTCGGCGTAGACCTCTTCCATGCCGCGGTGCGAGAAGTAGACCTCGGTGCCCTGCGGGGTGTTTTCCAGGCGGATGCGGAACTTGTCGCGCTCGCCGGTGGAGTACACGCTGCCGAGGCCGACGGTTTCCAGCAGCTTGCGCAGGCCGTCGTTAGGCAGTTTGGCGCGGTTTTCCGCCCAGTCGGTTTCCATGATGCCCAGGCCCGGGTCTTCGGTTTTGATCACGAAACCGTTTTCCTGCCAGAACGCCTTCAGCACCGGCCACAGCTCGGCGGCCTTCTTGTTGCCCACCAGTAGCCAGCGTTGGGTGCCGGCGCGTTCCATCTTGATGTTGTCCAGCTGATTGACGGCGACGGGCGAGCCGACCGTCGGTTCCGCGGCGTCGACGTTGGTCGCGGTGGCGCCGGCAGGCAGGTTGTACTTGTTCTGGACTTGCGGCGCGGTCAGATCGGGCGGCACTTCCAGGCTGTTGGCGGTGGTTTTCGGAGCGTCGGACTTGAAGTCCAGAGGCTTGCTCAGCGGTTGCTGGGTGCTGCAGGCGGCCAGAACGCCGCTTGCCAGCAGAATCGCGACGGACGCGCTTCGTTTCATGCTTACTCCCATCTTTCGGGGGTGAATCAAATGACTTCGGCTTGTTTCAGCGCCGCGTCCACCAGAGGTTGGGCGGCGGCGCTCAGCGGGGTCAGCGGCAGGCGGATGCCGGCGGGGATGCGTCGCATCCTCTCCAGCGCCCACTTTGCCGGGATCGGGTTGGGTTCCACGAACAGCTGCTTGTGCAGGCCTTGCAGCTTGTCGTTGATGGCGCGGGCCTTGCGGGCGTCGCCGGAGGTGGCGGCTTGGCAAAGCTCGCTCATTTGTTTGGGCGCGATATTGGCGGTGACCGAGATCACGCCGTGGCCGCCGCACAGCATGAAGGCCATGCCGGTGGCGTCGTCGCCCGAGTACAGCGCGAAGCCTTCCGGCGCGCGCAGCGCCAGATCGCAGGCGCGGCCGATGTCGCCGGTGGCGTCTTTCAGGCCGACGATGTTCGGATGGGCGGCCAGGCGCAGCGCGGTGTCGTTGCTCATGTCGGCGACGGTGCGGCCGGGAACATTATAAAGGATGACGGGCAGCGGGCTTTCGTCGGCGATGGCCTTGAAGTGCTGGTAGATGCCTTCCTGGGTGGGCTTGTTGTAGTAGGGCACCACCGACAGCACCATGTCGGCGCCGACATCGGCCGACAGCTTGCCCAGCTCGATCGCCTCGCTGGTGGCGTTGCCGCCGGCGCCTGCGATCACTTTGACCCGGCCCTTGGCGTACTCGACCACCGCTTTCACCACGGCGATGTGCTCTTCCACCGACAGGGTGGCTGATTCGCCGGTGGTGCCGACGGCGACGATGCCGGCGGTGCCGTTTTCGATGTGGAACTCAACCAATCGTTGCAACGCCGCAAAATCCACCGCCCCATCGTTCGACATCGGTGTTACGAGCGCTACCAAGCTGCCGGTAAGCATAGTTTTGCCTATCTGGAATAAGGATTTACAAGGTTTACGATTGTATCGGAATTCGTCTGGCTGGCAAAAGTTCGTGAGACGCGGCCGCGCGAGGCTTCGGGGAATGGTCCCCGTTGTGATAGAATCCTACGTTTTTCCGATACTTAGAACCTGTTTGAGATCTTGTCCGAAGGCGGCCATTTGATGGGCGCGCCGCGGCGTCAGTCCCCGCCGGAGGCGTTTGGCGAAGCCATGCGCCGGCGAAAAGAGGCCGGGAGACGCTCGCGAAAAGATCGCAAACAGGCTCACGGCCCTGGCTGAAGGATCCTCAAGCGTGATTACCACAAGCAACATTACCATGCAGTTTGGCGTGAAACCTCTGTTCGAGAAGGTTACCGTCAAATTCGGCGAAGGCAACCGTTACGGCCTGATCGGCGCCAACGGTTCCGGCAAGTCCACTTTCATGAAAATCCTGGGTGGCGATCTGGAGCAGACCGCGGGCGAAGTCGCCATCGAGAATGGCTTGCGCCTCGGCAAGCTTCGCCAGGACCAGTTCGGCTATGAAGATCAGCGCGTGATCGACGTGGTGATGATGGGCCACACCGAGATGTGGGCGGCGATGAGCGAACGCGACGCCATCTACGCCAACCTCGAAGCTACCGAAGAAGACTACATGCACGCGGCCGAGCTGGAGGCCAAGTTCGCCGAGTACGACGGCTACACCGCCGAAGCGCGCGCCGGCGAGCTGCTGATGGGCGTGGGCATTCCGGTCGACCAGCACTTCGGCCCGATGAGCGAAGTGGCCCCGGGCTGGAAGCTGCGCGTGCTGCTGGCGCAGGCGCTGTTCTCCAATCCGGACATCCTGCTGCTGGACGAGCCGACCAACAACCTGGACATCAACACCATCCGCTGGCTGGAGCATGTGCTGAACGAGCGCAACTCCACCATGATCATCATCTCGCACGACCGCCACTTCCTGAACTCGGTCTGCACCCACATGGCGGATCTGGACTACAACACCATCCGCATCTACCCGGGCAACTACGACGACTACATGATCGCGTCGGCCCAGGCCCGCGAGCGCCAGCTGTCGTCCAACAGCAAGGCCAAGGAGCGCATCCAGGAACTGCAGGAATTCGTGGCGCGCTTCTCGGCCAACAAGTCCAAGGCCCGCCAGGCCACCTCGCGCCTGAAGCAGGTGGACAAGCTGAAGTCCGAGATGGTGGAGGTGAAGCCGTCCAGCCGCCAGAACCCGTTCATCCGCTTCGAGATGGATGACAAGTTCAAGCTCCACCGCCAGGCGGTGGAGGTGGAGAGCCTGAACAAGGCCTACGACAGCAAGGTGCTGTTCAAGGATCTGAACCTGATTCTGGAGGCCGGCGCGCGCCTGGCCATCATCGGCCCCAACGGCGCGGGCAAAACCTCGCTGGTCAAGTTGCTGGCCGGCGCGTTCGAACCAGCCTACGCCGAAGGCCTGACTGCCGATTACGGCAACATCAAGTGGGCGGAAAAGGCCCAGATCGGCTATTTCGCCCAGGATCACGAGGCGGACTTCGACAGCGACTGGACCCTGAGCGAGTGGATGCGCCAATGGGGCCAGGAGGGCGACGACGAGCAGGCGATCCGCGCCACGCTGGGCCGTTTGCTGTTTGGCGGCGACGAGGTGGGCAAGGCGGTGCGCGTGCTGTCCGGCGGCGAGAAGGGCCGCATGCTGTACGGCAAGCTGATTCTGCAGAAACCGAACGTGATGATCATGGACGAGCCGACCAACCACATGGACATGGAATCGATCGAATCCCTGAACATGGCGCTGGAGAAGTACAAGGGCACCCTGATCTTCGTATCGCACGACCGCCAGTTCGTCAGCTCTCTGGCCACCCACGTGCTGGAGCTGGACGGCAAGGGCGGTTACGACTACTACACCGGCAACTACGAAGACTACCTGGCCAGCAAGGGCCTGGAATAATCCGGTTACGGTCTGTCACAGGCCGTAGCTTTACCGACGGGAGGGCGTGCGCTATATTGCGGTGCACAAACTCCCGTTTTTCATATCCGCGATCCGCGGAAAGACAACAATAATCGGGGATTCGGCCGGGAAGGCCGATGCTGGAGACATCCGGGCTCATCCGTCCTGGCGACCCGATGAGATCTGCAAGCCAGAGAGATAGAAGGAAATCACATGCGTTTGAAAGGGAAAGTATCCATCATCACCGGCTCGGCCAGCGGCATCGGCAAGGCGACGGCGGAGAAGTTCGTCAAGGAAGGCGCTATCGTCGCGGTGTGCGACCTGAATCCGGACGCGGTCAAGACCGTGGTCGATGAACTGAAGGCGCTGGGCGGCGAGGCCTACGGCTACAAGGTGGACGTCACCGACAAGGGCCAGATCGCCGAGATGGTCGCTGACCTGAAAAATCGTTGCGGCCGCATCGACGTGCTGGTCAACAACGCCGGCATCGTCCAGGACGCGCAGCTGATCAAGATGAGCGAAGACCAGTTCGACAAGGTGATCGACATCAACCTGAAGGGCGTCTACAACTGTGCCCGCGCCGTGGTGGACACCATGGTGGAGCAGGGCGGCGGCGTGATACTGAATGCGTCGTCGGTGGTCGGCGTTTACGGCAACTTCGGCCAGACCAATTACGCGGCCGCCAAGTTCGGCGTGATCGGCTTCGTCAAGACCTGGGCCAAGGAGCTGGGCAAGAAGGGCATCCGCGCCAACGCGGTGTGTCCGGGCTTCGTGGCCACGCCGATTCTGAAGGCGATGCCGGAAAAAGTGCTGCAGGCGATGGAAGACAAGGTGCCGATGCGCCGCATGGCCGATCCGGCCGAGATCGCCAACGTCTACGCCTTCCTGGCGTCCGACGAGGCCAGCTACATCAACGGCGCCGCCATCGAGGTGACCGGCGGCCTGACGCTGTAAGCGCTAGCCTGTCCTCCCAAAGAAAACGCCCCGGCTGGTCCGGGGCGTTTGTGTATCGGCTGAGCGAGCGAAGCGAGGCCCCCTTGCAGAGCAAGGGCGGGGGGATGGGGATGCAAACGACAGGCTGCGGAATTGACTGCAAGAGTGGAGGGGCCCGGCTTTGCCGGGCCCTGTAGGTTCGCGCTGAATCATGATATCCGCAGCCGGCGCCCCGGCTGATCCGGGGCGTTTGTGCGTCGGCATGCGTCGGCGGGCGCTCATTCCTCGTCGTCGACGTCGTGGGCCAGCAGAGCCGAGTCCACCTCGCGCCGGTGCAGATGCGGCGCGAACAGTTCGATGAAGGTGTAGGCGAAGCCGCGCAGATAGGCGTCCTTGCGGATGCCGATCTTGGTGGTGGACGGTTCGAACAGGTGGCCGGCGTCGATCGCCGTCAGGTTGTGGTCGCGCTCGGGCTCGAAGGCCATGCTGGCGATGATGCCTATGCCCAGGCCCAGCGAAACGTAGGTCTTGATCACGTCGGTGTCGATCGCGGTCAGCACCACGTTGGGCGTCAGGCCCTGCTCGGCGAACGATTTGTTGATCTTGGAGCGGCCGGCGAAGGCGAAATCATAGGTGACGATCGGGTATTGGGCGATGTCGGCCAGGGTCACCTCGCGCTCCAGAGCGGTGAGCGGATGGCCTTTGGGCACCACCAGCGAGCGGTTCCACTCGTAGCAGGGCAGCGTCGCCAGTTCCTTGTACAGAGCGATGCCCTCGGTGGCGATGGCGAGATCGGCCTCGCCGGACACCACCATGTCGCAGATCTGCGTCGGGCTGCCCTGTTTCAGCGACAGCCGCACCTTGGGGTAGCGGCGCACGAACTCGGCGATGGCCTGCGGCAGCGCGTAACGCGCCTGGGTGTGGGTGGTGGCGATGGTCAGCGCGCCTTCCGACTCGCGGGAGAACTCGTCGCCGACGCGCTTCAGGTTCTGCGCCTCGCGCAGGATGCGTTCCGAGATGCGCAGCACTTCCTTGCCCGGCTCGGACACCGAGACCACCCGCTTGCCGTTGCGGATGAAGACCTGGATGCCCAGTTCGTCCTCCAGCAGGCGGATCTGCTTGGAAATGCCGGGCTGCGAGGTGTGCAGCTTCTCGGCGGCCTCGGAAACGTTGAGCCCTTGCTTGGCCACTTCGACCAGGTAGCGGAGTTGTTGTAGCTTCATCTTGGCGATCTATCCTCTATACAACCTGTAGTCATTAAATACTAACACAATATTCTTTTAGGTTTATAAGCGCTTTGGTTAGGATACGCTCGAACCATCCCCGGAGCGCTTAATGAGCCTGGAGTCCAAACTCGCCGCCACCACGGCCCTGTTGCAAACCGTCGCCGCCGAGCACCCCGACGCGGTGCTGGCCAACAGCTACGGCGCCGAAGACATGGTGCTGACCGACCTGATCGCCCGCCTCGATCTGCCGCTGGAAAGCTTCAGTCTGGATACCGGCCGCCTGCCGGCCGAAACCTACGACCTGATGCAGCGGGTGGCCGAGCGCTATCCAGGCCATCCGGTCAGGGTGTATTTCCCCGACACCGCCGCCACCGAGCAGTACGTCAACTTCCACGGGATCAACGGCTTCTACCAGAGCGTCGATCTGCGCAAGTCCTGTTGCCAGATCCGCAAGCTGGAGCCGCTGAAGCGCGCGCTGGCCGGACGTTCGGCCTGGATCACCGGCCTGCGCCGCCAGCAGTCGCCTACCCGGCAGGACCTGGCCGACAGGGAGTACGACGCCGATAACGGCCTGGTGAAGTTCAGCCCCTTGCTGGAATGGACCGAGGCCGAGGTGTGGCAGTACCTGAAGGAAAACCAGGTGCCGTACAACGCGCTGCACGACCGGCACTACCCGTCGATAGGCTGCGCGCCCTGTACCCGCGCCATCAGCGCGGGCGAGGATGTGCGCGCCGGGCGCTGGTGGTGGGAAAACCCGGAAACCAAGGAGTGCGGACTGCACGCGAAGTCCAGTCCGCTGCAACGCCCCGTTTGAACCGCCGGCCCGCAGTCGTCGGCATTCCCGCTGGAATCCAAACATGTATCGATACGATGAAGTAGACCATCGGCTGGTGCGAGAGCGCGTGGTGCAGTTCCGCGACCAGACCCGCCGTTTTCTGGCAGGCGAGCTGTCCGAGGACGAGTTCCGGCCGCTGCGGCTGATGAACGGCCTCTACATCCAGCGCCATGCGCCCATGCTGCGGGTGGCGATTCCCTACGGCCACTTGCGCAGCGAGCAGTTGCGCAAGCTGGCCGACATCGCCCGCCGCTACGACAAGGGCTACGGCCACTTCACCACCCGGCAGAACATCCAGTTCAACTGGCCGGAGCTGTCCAAGGTGCCAGACATCCTGGAAGAGCTGTCCACGGTGGAAATGCACGCGATCCAGACCTCCGGCAACTGCGTGCGCAACACCACCACCGACGCCTTCGCCGGCGTGGCCGACGACGAGCTGTTCGACCCGCGGCCCTACTGCGAGATCATCCGGCAGTGGAGCACGATGCACCCGGAATTCACCTTCCTGCCGCGCAAGTTCAAGATCGCGGTGTCCGGCAGCGTGGAAGACCGCGCGGCGACCATGGTCCACGACATCGGCCTGCACGTCAGCCGCAACGAGGCCGGCGAGGCGGGGTTCAAGGTGATCGTGGGCGGCGGCCTGGGCCGCACGCCGATGGTGGGCGAGGTGATCCGCGAGTTTTTGCCGCGCCAGCATCTCTTGACCTATCTGGACGCGGTGCTGCGGGTGTACAACCGTTTCGGCCGCCGCGACAACAAGTACAAGGCGCGCATCAAGATTCTGGTCAAGGCGCTGACGCGGGACGGTTTCGCCGCCAAGGTGGAGGACGAATGGCGCCATCTGAAGGATGGCCCGGCGACCCTCCGCGACGAGGATGTCGTCCATTACGCCAGCTTCTTCGGCGATCCGGCTTACAAGATGCTGGCCGACGACCCGGCCGAGCTGGCCGGGCCGCTGGCCGAGGACAAGGCCTTCGCCCGCTGGTTCGAGCGCAATACCCGCGGCCACCGGCTGTCCGGCTACCGCTCGGTGGTCCTGTCGCTGAAGGAGACCGGCGCGCCTCCGGGGGACATCAGCGCCGAGCAGATGGAAGCCGCCGCCGACTGGGCCGAGCGTTTCGGTTTCGGCGAGCTGCGCGTAGCCCACGAGCAAAATCTGGTATTGCCGGATGTCGAGCAGAAGGATCTGTACACGCTATGGCGCGAGGCGCGGCAACTGCGCATGGCGACGCCGAACATCGGCCTGTTGACCGACATCATCAGTTGCCCGGGCGGCGACTTCTGCTCGCTGGCCAACGCGCGCTCCATCCCGGTGGCCAACGCGATCCAGAAAACCTTCGACGATCTGGATTACTTGTATGATCTGGGCGACATCGCCTGTAACTTCTCCGGCTGCATGAATGCCTGCGGTCATCACCACATCGGCAATATCGGCATTCTCGGCGTCGACAAGAACGGCGAGGAGTGGTACCAGATCACGCTGGGCGGCAGCCAGGGCAGCGACACCGCCATCGGCAAGGTGATCGGCCCGTCTTTCGCCCAGGCCGACGTGCCGGTGGCTTTCTCCAAGATCATGCAGGTCTACATCGAGCGGCGGCAGAACGGCGAGCGCTTCATCGAAACCTTGCGCCGCCTCGGCGCCGAACCGTTCAAGGAGAGGGTGTATGCCCCAGTTCATTAAGGATGGCCGGCTGCAGGCCGACCACTGGCGGCTGTTGCGGCCGGACGAGAGCGGCAAGCTGCCGGAAGCGGATCCCGCCGAGGATGTGATCGTGCCGCTGGCCAGCTGGCTGGCCGATGTCGACGGTTGGCGCGCGCGCGGCGGGGGCGTCGGCGTCTACCTGTCGCCGGACGACGATCCGGCGCAGCTGCAGCCTTATCTGGCCGAGCTGGCGCTGGTCGCCGTGGATTTTCCCGCCTTCACCGATGGACGGGGCTACAGCCTCGCCAGGCTGTTGCGCGAGCGCTATGATTATGCCGGCGAGCTGAGAGCGGTGGGCGATGTCTGGGCGGATCTGATCCGGCCCTTGTGGCAAGTGGGTTTCGACGCCTTTGCGGTCAAGGACGGCAAGTCGCTGGATGATGGTGATTATTACAATACCTTCAGTGATAGCTATCAAGTAACTTACAGGCAGCCGTTGCCACTGTTTCGCCGGCGCGTCACAAGACCGTAATGTGTCGCATGGGAGACACAGCTTCGGGTATAATTTAGCGAAATGTGATGTATTTATACAACGCTGACGCGACAAAGCGCTCGACGCTGTGTTGACATGGTGTTGCAGCATTCCTATAGTGCGGGTTAACTGCATCAACACAGCATGTAGCCATCCCTGATGTTTGCAGTCAACTTAGTTCGCGTGGTCTTTGCGTCAGCCCGCATTGCTACCCATTTTATAGATTAAAGAGGGAATAACATGACTAAACAGCTGAAACTGAGCGCACTGGTTGCCGCCCTGTTGGTTTCTGCTAGCGCTTTTGCTGCCAAACCGGGTTATGCCGTTGACCAATCCACTGACGCAGTGACCCGCAACAGCTACGGCGAATGCTGGAAGACCACCTACTTCGACAAGGCCAAGGACGGCCTGGTTGAATGTGGCGATCGCGAAGCCGCCAAGCCGGTTGTCGCCGCTCCGAAGCCGGCTCTGGTTTCCGTGAAGGAAAAAGTGACCTTGTCCGCCAAGGTTCTGTTCGACTTCAACAAGTCCGTTCTGCGCGCTGACGCCAAGAACGAACTGGACCCGCTGGTCGCCAAGCTGAAGGCCCACGCCGGCAAGGGTTACCTGAACGGTGTTGAAATCGACGGTTACACCGACTTCATGGGTTCCGACAAGCTGAACAACGCTCTGTCCCAGAATCGCGCCGACGCTGTCAAGAACTACTTCGTGAATGCTGGCGTGCCGGCCGAGAAGGTTGCCGCTGTAGGCAAGGGCAAGGCTGAAGCCAAGATGACCGAAGAGTGCAAGGCCAAGTTCCCGAAATACGTGAAGAACAAGAAGCAAAACGCCGAAATCAAGGCTTGCATCGAGTCTGATCGCCGCGTGGAAGTGACCATCGACGCTGTTAAAGAGTCCGTGGTAGAGAAGTCTGGCAACTAATTTTTGCCAAACGCCAAAAAGCCCCGCTGCATGCGGGGCTTTTTGTTTGCCCTCCCTCCGGATCATGTCTGGACGCTATCGCTAGCCGGCGGCTACAATCGAAGGTTTCGGGACGTATGTAAAGACAGCGAATGCAGGTATTTCTGGGGGATCCGCGTCGTTTCGCCCTGCCGGGATGCGCGTTGACCATCGGCAATTTCGATGGCGTGCATCAGGGCCACAGGCGCATGCTGGAACGTTTGCGCTCGGAAGCGCGCGCGTTGCCGACAGCCTTGCTGACCTTCGAGCCGCACCCGCGCGAGTTCTTCGCCCGCGCCAATCCGCCGGCGCGCTTGTCGACCTTGCGCGACAAGTTCGCGCTGCTGGAAGAGCTGGGCTTGATCGATTACGTGTTCGTTTACCGTTTCAACCACAGTTTTTCCAATATGTCGGCGCAGGGCTTCGTCGACCAGGTGCTGGTGCGGGAACTGAATACGCGGTATTTGCTGATCGGCGACGACTTCCAGTTCGGCTCCGGCCGCAAGGGCGATTTCGAGTTGCTGGCCTCCTGTCCGCATTTCGCCACCGAGGCGATGCCGTCGGTGCTGGTCAAGGGCGAACGCGCTTCCAGCACCTTGGTGCGCGAGCGTTTGGCCGCCGGCGATCTGGATTCGGCCAACGCGTTGCTGGGCGGCGTGTACCGGATATCGGGCAAAGTGATGCATGGCAAGAAACTGGGGCGCACGATAGGCTTTCCCACCGCCAACATCCACCTGCCGCATTTGAAGCCGGCGTTGAAGGGCGTGTTCGTGGTGGAGGTTGACGCGCCGCAGGGCCGCCTGGGCGGCGTGGCCAGCCTGGGCCTGAACCCGACGGTCAGCGACACCTTGGATTACAAGCTGGAAGTGCATCTGTTCGATTTCTCGGGCGATCTGTACGGCCAGCGGCTGACAGTACGCTTCCTGAAGAAACTGCGCGACGAAGAGCGCTATGATGATCTGGCGACCCTGGTGGCCCAGATCGAGCGCGACGCGGCCAGCGCCAAGACCTATTTGACAAGTTTGCAGCGAGAGCAGGCATGAGCATCGATTATCGTAAAACCGTAAACCTGCTGGATACACCCTTCGCCATGCGCGGGGATCTGGCCAAACGCGAACCGGCCTGGGTCAAGCGCTGGCAGGAAGAGAAGCGCTACGACAAGCTGCGCAAGCTGTCCGCCGGCCGGCCCAAGTTCATCCTGCATGACGGCCCGCCGTACGCCAACAACGACATTCACCTGGGCCACGCGGTCAACAAGGTGTTGAAGGACATCATCGTCCGCTCCAAGACGCTGGCCGGCTTCGACGCGCCCTATGTGCCGGGCTGGGACTGCCACGGCCTGCCGATCGAGCTGATGGTCGAGAAGCTGCACGGCAAGGACATTCCCGCCGCCAAGTTCCGCGAACTGTGCCGCGAATACGCCAAGGAGCAGGTGGCGCGCCAGAAGAAGGGCTTCATCCGCCTGGGCGTGCTCGGCGACTGGGACAATCCCTATCTGACCATGGATTTCAAGACCGAGGCCGACATCGTCCGCACGCTCGGCAAGATCCATGAAAACGGCTATCTGACCAAGGGCGAGAAGCCGGTGCACTGGTGCATCGAGTGCGGCTCGTCGCTGGCCGAGGCCGAAGTGGAATACGAAGACAAGGTGTCGCCGGCGATCGACGTCGGCTTCAAGGTGATCGACGCCGACAAGGCCTCCGCCGCCTTCGACGCCGACGCATCCGGCGCGCTGGCCGTGATCTGGACCACCACGCCGTGGACGCTGCCGGCCAATCAGGCCGTCGCGGCCGGCGCCAATCTGGATTACCAGTTGGTCGACACGCCCAAGGGCAAGCTGATCCTGGGCAAGGATCTGGTCGAGTCGGCAATGAAGCGCTACGGCGTTGAAGCGTACCGCGTGCTGGGCGAAGCCAAGGGCGAGGCGCTGGAGCTGATCCAGCTGCGCCACCCGTTCTACGACCGCCAGGTGCCGGTGATCCTGGGCGACCACGTCACCACTGACGCCGGCACCGGCTTGGTGCACACCGCGCCGGCCCATGGCCTGGAAGACTTCCAGGCCGGCCTGCAGTACAAGCTGCCTATCGCCAACCCGGTTGCCGACGACGGCCGCTACAAGAGCACCACCGAACTGTTCGCCGGCATGCTGGTATGGGACGCCAACCCGCGCGTGATCGAGACGCTGGAGTCGCACGGCACGCTGGTGCACAAGGCCAAGCTGGAGCACAGCTACCCGCATTGCTGGCGCCACAAGACGCCGATCATCTTCCGCGCCACGCCGCAGTGGTTCATCAGCATGGACCGCCAGGCCAATGGCGGCGAGACGCTGCGCGAGATCAGCCAGCGCGCCGTCGACGCCACCGAGTTCTTCCCGGCCTGGGGCCGCGCCCGTCTGGACGCGATGATCAAGAACAGCCCGGATTGGTGCGTATCGCGCCAGCGCAACTGGGGCGTGCCGATGACCTTCTTCATCCACAAGGAGTCGGGCGAGCTGCATCCGCGCTCAGCCCAACTGCTGGAGGAAGTGGCGCTGCGCATCGAGCAGCAGGGCATCGAAGCCTGGTTCAGCCTGGACGCCAAGGAATTGCTGGGCGGCGAGGCCGAGCAATACCGCAAGCTGACCGACACGCTGGACGTGTGGTTCGACTCCGGCGCCACCCACTTCGCGGTGCTGAAGCAGCGTCCGGAACTGGCCTGGCCGGCCGACCTGTATTTGGAAGGCTCCGACCAGCACCGCGGCTGGTTCCAGTCGTCGCTGAAGACCGGCTGCGCCACCATCGGCCGCGCGCCGTACAAGCAGCTCTTGACCCACGGCTTCACCGTGGACGACAAGGGCTACAAGATGTCCAAGTCCAAGGGCAACGGCATCGCGCCGGAAGAGATCTGCGGCACCCTGGGCGCAGACATCCTGCGGCTGTGGGTGGCCAGCGCCGACTACTCCGGCGACATGTCGCTGTCGCAAGAGATTCTGAAGCGCACCACGGAAAGCTACCGCCGCCTGCGCAACACTATCCGCTTCCTGCTGTCCAATCTGTCGGACTTCGATCCGCTGGAGCACACCGTGCCGCTGGACAAGATGGTGGAGCTGGACCAGTACGCGCTGTTGCGCGCCCGCGAGGTGCAGGAAAAAGTGGTGGGCGAGCTGTACTCCCGCTACGCCTTCCACCACGTGGTGCAGGAAGTGGTCGGCTACTGCTCGGAAGACCTGGGCGCGTTCTACCTGGACGTGATCAAGGACCGCCTGTACACCACCCAGGCCGGCAGCCATGCCCGCCGCAGCGCGCAGACCGCCTTGTACCACATCACCCGCAGCCTGTTGCTGATGGTGGCGCCCATCCTGTGCTTCACCGCCGACGAGGCGTGGAATGTGCTGGTGGACAGCGAGGAAGAGTCCACGCTGTATCACATCTGGCATGAGTTCCCGGCGCAGGCCGTCGAGCGCGAGGCCGCCTTGTCCGCCAAGTGGCAAGCGATCCGCGAGCTGCGCGTCGCGGTGAACAAGGAGATCGAGGAGCTGCGCAGCGCCGACAAGCTGGGCTCTTCGCTGCAGGCGGAGATCGAAATCGACGCGCCGGCCGAGCTGGCCCGCCATCTGGCCAGCTTGGGCGAGGAACTGAAGTTCGTGTTGATCGTGTCCAAGGCGGGTGTGCGCGAGGCCGGCGAGCTGGCCATCCGGGTATCCCCGTCCGCGCACGGCAAGTGCGACCGCTGCTGGCACTACCGCGCCGATGTGGGCAGCCACGCCGGACACGGCGCTGTCTGCGGCCGTTGCGTCGACAACCTGGACGGCAAGGGCGAGCCGCGCTTGCACGCCTGACCGTCCGCCGGGGCCGCTCAGGCGGCCCCGCCAGCCCATGGATACCGATAGATGGATTCTGCAATGACTATGCCCGGCGCCCGCAGCTGGCCCAAGTGGTTCGCGCTGGCGGCCCTGGTGATCGTACTGGACCAGATCAGCAAGTTGTATTTCAACAGCCGCTTCCAGTACGGAGAAATCCGGCCGGTGGTGGAAGGCTTTTTCAATTTCACCCTGGTCTACAATCCCGGCGCGGCGTTCAGTTTTTTGCACGATGCCGGCGGTTGGCAGAAGTATCTGTTCACCATCCTGGCCTTCGCCGTGTCCGGCTGGCTGGGTTGGAACATCGTCAAGCGGCGTTTTTCCGGCATGATGAACCTGGCCGCGGCCTTCATCATGGGCGGCGCGCTGGGCAATGTGATCGACCGCCTGGCTTATGGCCACGTGATCGATTTCATCATGCTCCACTACTACAACCAGTGGTTTTACCCGGCGTTCAACCTGGCCGATTCCTTCATCTGCGTCGGCGCGGCGCTGATGGTGCTGGACAGCCTGAAAAAACCGTCGAACTGAGACGGCCGCCGTTGTGAATGCAAGGCGATGGCCCGCGCAGCGGGCCATTCGCGCACCTGCCGGGACGCGGTTCCGGCTCGATTGAGGAAATTTTGATGACGAAGACCATCATGCTCGCCAACCCGCGCGGCTTCTGCGCCGGCGTCGACAGGGCCATCGCCATCGTCGAGCGCGCCATCGAGCTGTACGGCGCGCCCATCTACGTGCGCCATGAAGTGGTGCACAACCGCTTCGTCGTCGATGACCTGCGCAACAAGGGCGCGGTGTTCATCGAGGAATTGAAGGACGTGCCGCCCGGCAGCACGCTGATCTACTCCGCCCACGGCGTGCCGCTGACGGTGCGGGCGGAGGCTGAGGCGCTGGGACTGACGGTGTTCGACGCCACCTGTCCGCTGGTGACCAAGGTGCATGTCGAGGTGAAGCGGATGCACAAGGCTGACATGGAAATCATCATGATCGGCCACGCCGGCCATCCGGAAGTGGAAGGCACGATGGGCCAGGTGGATTCCGGCATGTATCTGGTGCAAACGGTAGACGACGTCGCCACGCTGCAGGTCAAGCGCGAGGACGCGCTGTCCTACGTCAGCCAGACCACGCTGTCGGTGGACGAGACCCGCGACATCATCGCCGCCCTGAAAGCCCGCTTCCCCAAGATCCACAGTCCGAAGAAGGACGACATTTGCTATGCGACGCAGAACCGCCAGGACGCGGTGAAGCTGCTGGCCGACCAGTGCGACATCGTGGTGGTGGTGGGGTCGCCCAATAGCTCCAATTCCAACCGCCTGCGTGAAGTGGCGGCGCTGAAGGGCGTGGACGCCTATATGGTCGACAACGCCAGCCTGCTGGAGCCGGAATGGTTCGCCGGCAAGCGCCGCGTCGGCGTCACCGCCGGCGCCAGCGCGCCGGAAGTGCTGGTGCAGGCTGTGATCGACCGCATCAAGGCGTTCGACGTCACTCAGGTCACCGAGCTGCCCGGGGTGGAGGAGAGCACGGTGTTCGCCTTGCCGCTGGCGCTGCGTCCGCAAGCCTGACGCGAATTCCTATCGCAAAAGCCAAGGCCGCTCCACAGGGAGCGGCCTTTTTCATGGCTGGCTCAGGGCTGTGGAACGAAGCCGGTCGTCGGCGGCTTGCGCGGCACGAAGCCGGTGCTCGGCCCGTTATTGGCCTGCCCGCCGGATACGCACTCGATCTCGTCGGCGCTCAGGCGCACCAGTTGGGCGATTTGCAGGCTGTGGTCGAGTTGGGCGTCCCACTCGGTGTGTTGAAGGGTCTGGCTTTGTTTCATGGCGATTTTCCTTTGCTGAGCGATTGCTGGAAGGGGGTTCAGTTGCCGGCGGAGGCGGGCTGGGGCGGAATCCGGGCCTGGGCGATGGCTGCATCCGGCAGACGGTCGATGGATACCACCTGCGGGCAGCGCGTGCAGGCGTCGCGGCCGTGCTGGCTCCACCACATGCAGCGGGGCCGTATCGCGCAGTAGGCCAGCCGGTCCACCACTTCGTCCGCCGCGGCCACCACGCGCTCGGCCAGCGTGCAGCGCGATGCGGCATTGTCGTGATGGGCGCAACGGGTCTGGGCGCAAGGACCGGCGGTGCGGAACACTTCCTCCGGCGCGATGCCGTCCAATCGGGAACGGTCAATCTCGGCGGCCGGCAGCATTTTCTTCAGATAGATCACGCGGCGTTGATGCGCGCTGCCTCCCACGATGCCGAACACCATATTGCCATCGCCTTCGAAGGTGGAGCTGGGGCAGAGCCGGGTTTGGTCGTTGTTCATATTGGTTCGCGAAGCGCCTGAATGAATGTTCGCCCGCCGGTTGGGCGGAATGGATGGCCGCTTTTATTGCTTGGCTGATGACTGCACGATTTTCCCTGTCATGCGAGGCGGGTTTTCCTGCGTGCCGCCGTTGATCATTTCTATTTCCTCGGCGCTTAATCGCACCATTTTGGCAAGCGCCAAACTTTTCTGGATTTGGTTTTCAAATTCGGCGACGCTATTGATTTGTTTTGGTTTCATGTTTAATGCCTCGTGTTGATGGATTTTCATGCGGCTATTTATCAGCATTGTTTCAATTGCTTGGTTTGTTTTTCTCGCGCTATTTTTATATGACCAATAACAACCATTCAATTGCAGACATTCATTAAAATCAATGCGCTGCGTGGCTGAATGTTTTTGTTGCGGGGCATGATCGCAAAGTGAAATGACGCCGTCAATCTGGAAAGATTAATCTGGATCAGTAAATGCGTGATTTGATAAGAATATGGCGCGGAAGAATAAAATAAGACGGAAATTATTTTAAGCTGCGCTTGGATAAATAATCGGCAAATTATTTACGTGAAAATAAACCGTTTCGGAAGCGTGACGCGGAAATGCAAAAAGACGCCTGCGGCGTCTTTCATGGGATGGAGCTATCAGTCGGAGAGGCCGTGTAAAACCAGAGGCATGGCGGGGCACCGTTGATGACGCGCCTGGCTTCGCGCCGCGAGGGTTGCGTTTTAGTGCCGCTAACAAAACCTCGCCAAGAACCTGGGCCAAGGCGCGCCGACGCAGGCAATGCCCGTCGTTCGACAGGGAGACGCAACGCAGGATAGGGGGTTCTGTCAGCGGGTTTTAAAACGGCAGCTGGGCTTGCGCGCCTTCGGAATGCTCGATGCGGGCCTCGGTGCTGCCTTCGGCCAGCCGCAGCGTCACCTTTTCGTGGTTCAGCAGCTCGGCCGGATTCTTGACCGCCTGGCCGTCCTGTTTTTGCACGATGGCATAGCCGCGCGCCAGCACAGCGTCGGGATTGAGCGCGGTCAGCGTGGCGGCCAGCTGCGCCAGTCGTTGGGCGCGGCGCTCCAGCAGCCGGTCGCGCGCGCGGATCAGCGCGTCCTGCCGTTGCCGCAGCGCCTGCCAGCCTGCATCCAGATCCGGCTGGTGGCGGGAGAGGCGGGTGCCGGCCAGCTGCAGCCGCCAGCGGCCCTGCTCGAAGGCGGCGTGCACGCGTTGCTTCAGCGTTTGCGACAGCGTGTTCAGCCGTTCGCGCTGGGTCTGCAATCTGGCGCCGGGGTGGGTCAGGCGGCGGCCGAGGAAATCCAGCTGCTGGGCCTTGTCGGTCAGCAGCCGGCCCAGCGCCCGCTCCAGCGCGCGTTTGGTCTGCTCCAGCTGAATGGTCAGGTGCTCGCGGTTGGGCGACACCAGCTCCGCCGCGGCGGTCGGCGTCGGGGCGCGGCGGTCGGCGACGAAGTCGCAGATGGTGAAGTCGGTTTCGTGGCCGACGCCGCTGACGGTGGGAATCGGGCAGGCGGCGACGGCGCGGGCGACGATTTCCTCGTTGAATGACCACAAGTCTTCGATGCTGCCCCCGCCGCGGCAGACGATCAGCACGTCCACCTCGCGGCGTTCGCCGGCTTGGCGGATGGCGTCGGCGATCTGCCGGGCCGAGCTTTCGCCCTGCACCTGGGCCGGGTAGAGGATCAGCGGGATGCCCGGCATGCGGCGGCGCAGCGTGCTGACCACGTCGCGCAGCGCGGCGGCGGCGGGGGAGGTGACGATGCCGATGGCGGTTGGGTGGACGGGCAGCTCGCGCTTGCGGGCATTGTCGAACAGGCCCTCGGCCTGCAGCCGCGCCTTCAGCCGCTCGAAAGCCTCGTACAGCCTGCCGAGACCGGCGGCGCGCATCTCGCCGACGTTGATCTGGAATTCGCCTCTGGCCTCGTACAGCGTCACCTGGCCGCGCAGTTCCACCTGCATGCCTTCCTGCGGCCGGAACGGCAGCATGGACAGCTTGTGGCGGAACATCACGCAGCGGAGCTGGGCGCCGCCGTCCTTCAGTGAGAAGTAGGCGTGGCCGGAGGCGGCCAGCGTCAGGTTGGAGATTTCCCCACCTATCCACACTGGCGGAATGCCCGCTTCCAGCAGGTCCCGCGCCATGCGGTTGAGGGAGGAGACGCTGATCACGTCCTGGCTCTGATCAGGGAAATTGTATCTTGTCAAGTGATCCACAATGCTTCACTGGAGTAAATATTCAAGGGACGCGGGCGGCCTCCCACCTGCGTAGCGTTTGATATCTGATTAAAAATGCAAGCAAATCAATATCTTACAAAAATCAATCCCCGGCGTGAAAAACCAGTGGAAGCCCGGCTTGGCAAGGGTTTAGCCCAACTGTGCACCGGCTTATCCACAAAGTTATCCACAACTGGCCGCAAAGCTCGGCGCAGCCTTGTTCCCTGCCCGGCGTAGCGATTAGGATTGCCAATGGCATGTTGCGTCACTGCCGCAGCCAGAGTAAACGCTTGCTATTTGCCGAAGGCGATTTGTCTCTGTTGTGTCGAATAAATGACAATCGCGTGAATTGAAACCCGCCATCGCGGCAGCGGCCATGATACCACCCGGCGGCTTCCGGCGGCCGGAGATCGGGCGCGGGCCGCGAGGCAAAGGAGACGATATGGAAGATTTGCTGCGATGCGTTCAGGGCGACATCACCAGCATGAAGGTGGACGCCATCGTCAATGCCGCCAACAACAGCCTGCTGGGCGGCGGCGGGGTGGACGGCGCCATCCATCGGGCGGCGGGCCCGGGCCTGCTGGCCGCCTGCCGCCTGCTGGGCGGCTGCCCGACCGGCGAGGCGCGGCTGACCGATGGCTATCTGCTGCCCGCCCGCTACGTGATCCACACCGTGGGGCCGGTATGGCAGGGCGGGGGAGAGGGCGAGCCGGAGCTGCTGGCGGCCTGCTACCGCAACAGCCTGGAGCTGGCCGCGCGCCATGGCGTGGCCAGCATCGCGTTTCCCGCGATCAGCTGCGGCGTTTACGGCTATCCGTTGGAGGCCGCCTGCGTTTTGGCGATCGGCGAGCTGAGGGCCTGGCTGTCCGGCCAGCCCCATGGCCTGCGCGAGGTGAGGCTGGTGGCTTTCGACGCCCGCGCGCAGGAGGCTTACCGGCGGGCGTTCGACGCCTAGCTGACCTCGCCCTTGGCCGGGCGCGGCAGCTGGCCGCCGCAGTGCTTGCAGTGGCGGGCGTCCCAGTCATGCCCCTCGCTGAAACAATGCGGGCACAGCCGGGTGGCGGAGCGGTTTTCGGAAGGCTCGGGCGGGGAACTGCGGGCGATCTCGGCGCTGACGATGCCGGTGGGCACCGCGATGATGCCGTAGCCGGTGATCATCACCAGGCTGGCCAGCGCCTGTCCCAGCGGCGTTTTCGGCGTGATGTCGCCGAAGCCGACGGTGGTCAGCGTGACGATGGCCCAGTAGATGCTGATCGGGATGCTGGTGAAGCCGTGCTCGGGGCCCTCGATCACATACATCAGCGTGCCCAGCACGATCACCAGCAGCACCACGGTCACCAGGAACACGGTGATCTTGCGCTGGCTGGCCATCAGCGCCTTGCGCAGTTGGGCCGCCTCGCCCAGGTGGCGGCTGAGCTTGAGGATGCGGAACATCCTCAGCAGGCGCAGGATGCGCACGTCGGCTAGGAAGCGGCTTTCCGGGATGAAGAGGCCGAGGTAGAGCGGCAGGATGGACAGCAGGTCGATGATGCCGAAGAAGCTCTTCACATAGCGCATCGGCTTGTGCACGCAGATCAGCCGCAGCGCGTACTCGATGGTGAACAGCAGGGTGAACAGCCAGTCCAGCACGGTCAGCAGCGTGCCGTAGCGCTGGCGTATCGACGACACGCTTTCCAGCATCACGCAGGCGACGGAGAGCAGGATGGCGGCGATCAGCGCCATGTCGAAAATGCGTCCGGCGCGGGTGTCGGCCTCGTAGATGACGATGTACAGTTTGCGCCGCCAGCCGGACAGCGGGATCAGGGTTTCCTGAGTGGGCATATGAACCTTGCCTGTGTTTGCATTGACTATAACAAAGCGGTTTGAGTCCGCCGGCGTTTTCTCCGCAGCGGCGCCGGGCCTGTTTCCGGGCCGGCCGCGGGCGGATGCGCGGCGGGTTAGAGAGGGTAGCCGGAGTTTGGTTTGCTGGATATAAGCAAACAATATTAGGTCGCCCGCATTGTATTGATTATGATGCCGTGGAATATCGGCATCGTCATTTTAGCAGGATGAGGAATAAGATCATGCGCATAGCCAATACCATCACCGACCTGATCGGCAACACCCCGCTGGTCAAGCTCAACCGCGTCACCGAGGGCGTCGGCGCCACGGTTGTCGCCAAGCTGGAGTTCTTCAACCCGGCGCACAGCGTCAAGGACCGCATCGCGGTGGCGATGCTGGACGCGGCGGAGGCGGCCGGCAAGATCGGCCCCAACACCGTCATCATCGAGCCGACCTCGGGCAACACCGGCATCGGCCTGGCGATGGTGTGCGCGGCGCGCGGCTACAAGCTGGCGATCACCATGCCGGAATCGATGAGCAAGGAGCGCCGCCAGTTGCTGAAAGCCTACGGCGCCGAGCTGATCCTGACTCCGGGCCCGGATGGCATGGGCGGCGCCATCGCCAAGGCGAAGGCGTTGGTCGACGAATTCCCCGACACTTATTTCATGCCGCAGCAGTTCGAAAACCCGGCCAATCCGGAAATCCACCGCCACACCACCGCGGAAGAAGTGTGGAACGACACCGATGGCCAGGTGGACATCTTCGTGGCAGGCGTGGGCACTGGCGGCACCATCACCGGGGTCGGCGAAGTGCTGAAGGCGCGCAAGCCCGGCGTGCAGATCGTGGCGGTGGAGCCGGACGCGTCGCCGGTGCTGTCCGGCGGTCCCAAGGGGCCGCACCCGATCCAGGGCATAGGCGCCGGTTTCGTGCCGGCCATCCTCAACACCGGCATCTACGACGAGATCATCCGCGTCAAGAACGAGGACGCGCTGCAAGTGGCGCGCGAAGTGGCCACCAAGGAAGGCATCCTGGTCGGCATCTCGTCCGGCGCGGCGGTGTGGTCGGCGCTGCAACTGGCCAAACGGCCGGAAAACGCCGGCACGCTGATCGTGGTGGTGATCCCGTCCTTCGGTGAGCGCTATCTGTCCACCGTGCTGTTCGAGCATCTCGGCTGACGCCGGCAGCCCGTCTCTTGTCCTCGCCCGCAATCGATCGCAATACGTTTGCCGTTGACGGCGCGCGGGCAGGGCGGGCTACAATGGCCGCCATGAAAAGACAGCTCATCGCTTTCTCCCTGCTGGGCTCGCTGACCGCTTGCAGCGCGCTGCAGCAGCTGGGCGTGCCCATCCATTCCGGCTCCGGCGCCTCGTCCCGGCCGGCGCAATCGGCCCCGCCGCGCGCGTCCGGCAAGGTGGACCAGTTGCTGGCCGAAGCCAACCGGCTGGCCGACAAGGTCAAGTCGGGTGAACTGACCCGCACCGCGGCGGCCGACCAGATGAACGCCGCCCGGCTGCGCATCGCCGGCGGCAATCCGGTCGACAACGACAACTTCGCCGTCTACCGCCAGCTGACGGTGGAGCGCGACGCCGGCCGCATCGATTCCGACGCTTTCCGCGCCAAGCTGGAAGCGCATCTGCGCGAATGGATGCGGCGCTGGCCCAAATACTCGCCCAAGCCGGCCGATCCGGCGTTCTCCAATTTCCTGCTCAAGCTGTACGGTCTGCCGCCTCTGGGTTACTGATGAAGCCGAAGAAACACGCGAACGCCGCCTGCCCCTGCGGCGGCGGCGAACTGGCGGCCTGCTGCGGCCGCTACCTTGGCCCGGATGCGCCGCCGGCCCCGACCGCGCAGGCCTTGATGCGTTCGCGCTACAGCGCCTACGCGCTGGGGCTGGAGGCTTACCTGCTGGCCACCTGGCATCCGTCCACCCGGCCGGAGGCGCTGCATCTGGACGAGGACGCAGGCGTGGTGAAGTGGATAGGCCTGGAGGTGAAGCGCTGCGAAGCGGGCCTGGAGGCGGACGGGGAGGGCGTGGTGGAGTTTGTCGCCCGCTGCAAGGTGGGCGGCAAGGCCGAGCGCATGCATGAGACCAGCCGTTTCCTGTGCGAAGACGGCCGCTGGTATTACGTGTCCGGCCTGGTGGCCTGAGCGGCGCTTGTCCTGGCGCAAGTTCGCGCCCATCAATGTTTGACCACGCGGCGCCATGGCGGGAGCATAAGGCATTCCTCTGCGGGAGAACGCCATGCTCACCGTCTATTCCGATTCCCACCGCCTGCAGCACGGCCAGTCCGAGCTGATCGACGGCACTCTCAAACCCTGTTTCGAAACCCCGTCCCGCGCCGACATGGTGCTGGCCGCCGTCCGCGAGCGCGAGCTGGGCGACATCATCCATCCGCGCCGCCACGGCCTGGATCCCATCCTGCGCGTGCACGACGCCGACTACGCGCACTTCCTGGAAACCGCCTGGCAGCGCTGGAGCGACATGGGCCGCGACTATGACGCGCTGCCGAAGATGTGGCAGGTCCGCCGCCTGAGGGAGGCCATCCCCGATCACGTGGAAGGCCAGCTCTGCTATTACTCGATGGATTGCGGCACGCCGATCACCGCCGGCACCTGGGCGGCGGCGACCGCGGCCGCCGATACCGCGCTGACCGGGGCCGATAGGCTGATCGGCGGCGAGCGCGCGGCGTTCGCGCTGACCCGGCCGCCCGGCCACCACGCGGCTTTCGATTACTGCGGCGGCTACTGCTTCCTCAACAACGCCGCCATCGCCGCCCAGGCGCTGCGCGACAGCGGCATGCGCAAGGTGGCGGTGCTGGACGTCGACTACCACCACGGCAACGGCACTCAGGACATCTTCTACCGCCGCGCCGACGTGCTGTTCCTGTCGATACACGGCGATCCGCGCACCGAGTACCCGTTCTTCCTCGGCTTCGCCGATGAAAAGGGCGAAGGCGAGGGGCTGGGCTACAACTTCAACTTCCCGCTGCCGGCCGGTTCCTGCGTCAGCACATGGTTTATCGCGCTGGACTGCGCGCTGGATCAGATCGCCCGCTTCGGCGCCGAGGCGCTGGTGGTATCGCTGGGCGTGGACACCTATCGCGGCGATCCGATCTCGCGCTTCCAGCTCGACTCTCCCGATTTCGTCACCCTGGGCGCGCGGCTGGCAGGGCTGAAACTGCCGACGCTGTTCTGTCTGGAGGGCGGCTACGCGGTGGGGCCGATCGGGACCAATGTGGTCAATGTGCTGGCTGGTTTCGAGGCGCGCGGCTGACGCGGTTTTTTGCCGGACTTTGGCCTATGCTCAAAGAGTCTTTCGCCGCCATGATGGCGGGCGCCGTCGGCGCTCGAGTCGCGGGTTTGGCGACGCCTGGATGGCCCGTTATTGCCTGCTGCCAGGGCGCGCTGGCGGAGGCAGGACAACGGGGACGCCTAGGCCCCACGAATGAAACGACCGGGCCCTGCAGGCGGTCGGCGGGCGCGGAAAGGCACAGGCCGCAGGGGTCGGGCAGGACCCGGCGAAGATGAACGAGAGAGCAGGGGAGGGCGGAATGGGACTGGCCTTGAAAACCTTGTTGGCGGAGCTGGAAGCCCAGCGCGCGGCTTGCCCGGATGCGGCAGCCGAGTTGGAGCTGACGGTGGTGCGCAGGCTGGAGGTGCCGCTGGACATCACCGCATGCCGCGAATTGAGGGCGCTGGCCCATGTGTTCAACGGAGATCAGTCTGAACTGGCCGCGGCGGTATTGCGCGCGGCGTTGATGGATATCCAGGAACATCTGGACGACGATCTGGATCTGTTGGCGGAGATCGCCAAACGCCACATCGATTCATGCGCATAGGCGGGTAGACCCGCAGCGCCGCCATACAGGCGGCAACGGAGCCGGGCAGCGCCCGGCTCTTTTCATTGCAGCAGCGCTTCGATCCTGGCTGCCAGTTTTTCCGGCCGGGTTAACGGGGCGAAGCGCGCCACCACGCGTCCCTTGCGGTCCACCAGGAACTTGCTGAAGTTCCAGCGCACCGGCCGGCCCAGCAGGCCGCGTTTCTGTCGTTTCAGGTATTGCCACAGCGGATGGGCGCCGGCGCCGTTGACCTCTATCTTGTCGGCCATCGCGAAATCCACGCCGTAGTTTTTCTGGCAGAAGGCGCCGATCTCGGCGGCGGCGCCAGGTTCCTGCTCGCCGAACTGGTTGCAGGGAAAGCCTATCACCGTCAGTCCCTGCTCGCCGAAGCGGCGGTGCAGTGTCTCCAGGCCGGCGTACTGGGGGGTGAAGCCGCAGCGGCTGGCGGTGTTGACCAGCAGCAGCACGCGGCCGCGGTAATCGGCCATCGCCTGTTCGCCGCCGTCCAGGCGGCGGAAGGTGAAGTCGTAGATGTTCATGGATGACAAGGGGGAGAACAAAAAACGATGATGGCTTCAGCGCGGCGGGCTGGCAAGCGGACGGAGCATAAAAAGGGGGCGCAGCGGCAAGGGGGAACCGCGACGCCCCAAGAAGAAACAGCTTGCTGTGCAAAGGGTCGGCACAACCGGGATGTCAGCTAACCCTTTGTTTAGCCTAGAACAGATGCCGGAAATTGCGAGCGGCTTTTGCGCGCGGCGCAAACAAAAAGGATGGCGGAAGCCATCCTTTTCTCGCGCGCTTCCGCTGGCTCAGGGGCGCGGCAGCGTGACGCCCACCTGGCCCTGGTACTTGCCGGCGCGGTCCTTGTAGGACACGTCGCAGACTTCGTCCGACTCGAAGAACAGCACCTGGGCCACGCCCTCGTTGGCGTAGATCTTGGCCGGCAGCGGCGTGGTGTTGGAGAACTCCAGCGTCACATAGCCTTCCCATTCCGGCTCGAACGGGGTGACGTTGACGATGATGCCGCAACGGGCGTAGGTGGACTTGCCCAGGCAGACGGTCAGCACGCTGCGCGGAATGCGGAAGTATTCCACCGTGCGCGCCAGCGCGAAGCTGTTGGGCGGAATGATGCAGTAGCCCTTGCCCGACACTTCGACGAAAGAGTTGGGGTCGAAGTTTTTCGGGTCGACGATGGTGCTGTTGATGTTGGTGAACACCTTGAATTCGTCGGCGCAGCGGATATCGTAGCCGTAGCTGGAGGTGCCGTAGGAGATCAGCTTCTGGCCGTCGGCGGCCATTTTCACCTGGTTGGACTCGAACGGCGCGATCATGCCCTGTTCTTCCGCCATCCGGCGTATCCACTTGTCCGATTTGATGCTCATGGTCGTAGGCCCGTTAGTGTCGATGTGTGCGATGCCCGGGATTTTACCCGCTTCGCGCCATGTCGGGTGGCTGAAATCCGCAGGGCGCAAGCGCCGGGGCGTTGCGCGAAGGGGAGGCGGGCTTGACCGAGGTCAAGCGCCAGGCGGATTGCGGCAATATGCCGCAGGCCGGCGGCAGGAGCTTCGATATACTAATGCAAACTATTCGCATTATCTGGGAATTGCTATGCAGTCATTGGATGGCTTTCCGGCCGGCGCCTGCGGCGTCGTGGACCGGTTGGACCTGAGCGACGAGGCGTTTCGCCGCGTGGCGGCCTTCGGCCTGACGCCAGGCTGCCGCTTTCATCTGCGCCGCGCCGCGCCCTGGGGCGGCCCGCTGCTGCTGGAGGTGGGCGCCACCCGCTTCCTGCTGCGCCGCAGCCTGGCCCGCCACATTCAGGTGAGGGCGGCGGCATGAAGCGTTTCGCGTTGATAGGCTTGCCCAACACCGGCAAATCCACCTTGTTCAACCGCCTGACCGGCATGTCGCAGCGGGTCGGCAACTGGCCCGGCCTCACCGTGGAGCTGATCAGCTCGCGCCTGCTGCTGGGCGGCAAGATGGTGGAATTGATCGACCTGCCCGGCGTCAACGACCTCACCGGCTATACCGACGACGAGGCGGTGGTGCGCGACGTGCTGCTGTCCACGCCGTTCGACGGCGCGGTGCTGGTGCTCAACGCCAGCCAGTTGGACCGCCAGTTGCCCTTGGCGCTGCAGGTGATCGCCAGCGGCCTGCCTTGTCTGGTGGCGCTGAATATGGCCGATGAGGCCAGGCTGCTGGGCATTTCCGTGGATGTGGAGGCGTTGGCCGAGCGGCTGGGCGCGCCGGTGGCGTTGGTGTCGGCCAAGCGGATGGAGGGCTGGCCCAGGCTGAACGAAGCGCTGAACCGGCTGGCCGCGCGCTCGGACCCGGCGGCGCACGCGCAACTGGAGCAAGTGCCTGAATCGCAGCGCGCCATCGACCAGGCCCGCCGCGCGCTGGACGGCTGCTGGCGGCTGCCGCCGGTGCTGCCGACGCTGCTCTCCGAGAAGGTGGACCGCTGGCTGCTGCATCCGTGGCTGGGCCTGCCGCTGTTCTTCGCCTTCATGGCGCTGCTGTTCAATCTCACCTACCAGATCGGAACGCCGCTGCAGGACGCGGTGGGCGGCGGCCTGGATTGGGTCAAGGACCATGCGCTGGCGCCTATGGTGTCCTCGCTGCCGGCCATTCTGCAGAGCCTGCTGCTGGACGGCGTGTGGCAGGGCGTGGCCACGGTGCTGACCTTCGCGCCGATATTGTTCGTGTTCTTCGTGCTGATGGCGATGGTGGAGGACAGCGGCTACCTGGCGCGCGCCGCCTTTCTCACCGACGCGATGATGGCCAGGCTGGGCCTGGACGGCCGCGGCTTCGTGATGCAGCTGATGGGCTTCGGCTGCAATGTGCCGGCCATCATGGGCACCCGGGTGATGCGCGAGCGCAGCCAGCGGCTGCTGACCATGCTGGTGATCCCGTTCTCCTTGTGTTCGGCGCGGCTGCAGGTGGTGGTGTTCTTCGCCGGCATCCTGTTCAGCAAGAGCCAGGCGCCGTGGGTGGTGTCCGGTCTCTACTTGATGACTTTCGTCGCCGCCATCGTCACCGCATGGGTGTTCAAGCATCGCTACCGCGGCGACGAGGCCTTTCTGCTGGAAGTGCCGCCATACCGGCTGCCGGGCGCGCGCCACATGCTGACGCGGGCGGCTGGCGAGGTGAGCGCCTTTCTGCGGCTGGCCTCCACCTTCATCCTGGCCGGCGTGGTGATGGTCTGGCTGCTGACCCACATCCCGGCCGGCGACGGCAAGACCCTGGCTTACGCGCTGGGCGCGGCGTTGTCGCCGGTGCTGGACCCGATAGGCATACGCGCCGAGCTGGCGGTGGCGCTGCTGTTCGGATTCATCGCCAAGGAGATTCTGCTGGGCAGCCTGGCGGTGATCTACGGCGTGTCCGAGGCCGGTCTGGGCGGGGTGCTGGTTCAGCATCTGGATTGGGTGTCGGCGATGAGCTTCCTGATTTTCACGCTGGTGTACGTGCCCTGCCTGTCCACGGTGGCGGCGATGCACCGCGAATCGAAAAGCTGGCGCTTCGCCGCGATGTCGGTCGGCTGGTCGGTGCTGCTGGCCTGGTCGCTGTCCTTCGTTTTCTACCAGGGCGTGCATCTGCTGCGCTGAACGCCTAGAATGTCGGTTTGCATGACCCGGAACCACAGGACAAACACATGAAGGGCGATCCCAAGACCATAGCGCTGCTCAACGACCTCCTGGCCGAAGAGCTGTCCGCCGCAGACCAGTACTTCATCCATGCCGAGATGTACAAGGACATGGGGCTGAACAAGCTGTTCGAGCGCATCGACCACGAGCGCGAGGACGAACTGGAGCACGCGCGCACGCTGATCGCCCGCACCTTGTTCCTGCAGGGCCGCCCCGACGTTGCCCGCCGCGTGCCGATCAAGGTGGGCGAAGACGTGCCGGCGATGCTGAAGGCCGATCTGGAAGTGGAATACCGCGTCGGCGCGCTGTTGAAGGAAGTGATCGCCCACAGCGAAAGCGTGCGCGACTACGTGACCCGCGACGGGCTGATGGTGCTGCTGGAGGAAACCGAGAACGACCACGCGCACTGGCTGGAGCAGCAACTGAAGCTGATCGAGCTGATGGGCGTGGAAAACTACCAACAGGCGCAGATGTAAGGCTTGCCGCCATCGCCAGCATGCCCGGCCGCAAGCCGGGCATTTTCTTTGGCATATGCTCCAGCCTTGACCCCGCTCAGCATCGCCGCCGGTATTTCCCCGCACAATCAAGGACATTCCACTTTCAGCCGAAAGCTTCAAATGTCCGACGACCATGCGATCGATCTGTCCGTCACCTGGCTGGGCCAGACCATGCCGGGCTGTCTGTACAACGCCTCCGGCGTCTGGTGCCGCGAGACGGATGAACTGGAGGCGGTGCTTGCTTCCGCCGCCGCCGCGGTGATCACCAAGAGCGCCACGCTGATGCCGCGCGACGGCAACCCCGAGCCGCGCTATTGCCGCACGCCCCTGGGCAGCATCAATTCGATGGGCCTGCCCAACCGCGGCTTCGACTACTACCTGGACTACGCGCGCCGCTATCGCTACGGCAGCGGCAAACCGCTGTTCCTGTCCTTGTCCGGCCTGTCGCTGGACGACAATTGCGAAATGCTGAGGCGTCTGGCCGAGGAGGGATTGCCGGCGGTGCCGGAAGTCAATCTGTCCTGCCCCAACGTGCCGGGCAAGCCGCAGCTGGGCTACGACTTCGCCGCCACCGCCGAGGCGCTGGACGCTTTCGACGCCGCCTATTCCGGCTTGTACGGCGTCAAGCTGCCGCCTTATTTCGACCCCGCCCATTTCGCCGCGATGGCGGAGATACTGAACCGCCACCCGCGGCTGGCCTTCGTCACCTGCATCAACTCGATAGGCAACGGCCTGGTGGTGGACGTCGACAGCGAGGCTGTGGTCATCAAGCCCAAGGACGGCCTGGGCGGGCTGGGCGGCGATTACGTGCTGCCGACCGCGCTGGCGAATGTGCGGGAGTTTTACCGGCTGTTGCCGGGCAAGGACGTGGTGGGCTGCGGCGGGGTGAAGAGCGGGCGCGAGGCCTTCATGCACATCCTGGCCGGCGCGCGCGCGGTGCAGGTGGGCACCTGCCTGTACCACGAGGGGCCGGGCGCCTTCTCCCGCATTGCCGGCGAGCTGGCCGCGCTAATGCGGGTCAAGGGCTATCGCAGCCTGGACGCGTTCCGCGGCAGGCTGCGCGCCCTGTAGGCGGTTTTCCTTAATCGAAGCGCCAGCACGCCATCGACAGCGAGCCCATCCGCCAGTCGTCGTGCAGCTTGACCGGAACCGCGTCGTCGTCCGACGCGCCCAGCGCCACCAACAGCGGCTGGAAGTGCTCGTCGCTGGGGTGGTTCTCGTTCGGGTAGGGCGCGCGCTGTTGCCAGTGAATGATGTCGTCGCGGCGGTTTTCCAGCAGCGCCTGGTCCATCCAGCCGGCGAAGCCCGCCGCCCAGGGCGCGGGTTCGCTGCCTTCCGGGCTGAGCACCCACAGATTATGCGTGTAGCTGCCGCTGCCCATCACCAGCACGTTTTCGTCGCGCAGCGGCTTGAGCGCCCGGCCCAGCGCATAATGCTCGGCGGCGCCTGCCTTGTGGTGCAGCGAGATCATCACCAGCGGGATGTCGGCCTGGGGGAACATCAGCAGCAGCGGCGTCCACATGCCGTGGTCCAGCGGCCGTTCGGCGGTGGCGGCCACCGGCAGGCCGGCAGCATCCAACAGGCCGATCACGCGTTCGGCCAGCGCCGCGTCGGTGGCGGCCGGGTAGCGCAGCGTGCGCAGCACCGGCGGAAAGCCGCCGAAGTCGTACAGGGTGTCGGGCCTGGGCTGCAGATTGACGGTGAGGGCGCGCGTCTCCCAGTGGGCGGACACGATGACGATGGCGCGCGGGCGCGGCCAGTCGCGGCCCAATTGTTCCAGGAAGTGGCGGGTGGGGCTGTCTTCTATCGGCAGCGTAGGCGCGCCGTGGGAAATGAACAGCGAGGGTTGTCGGGTGGTCATGATCTGTTGCCTGCAATGAGGGTATGGCAACAGCTTACGCCGGCGTGGCGGTTAAAAAAACGCCGGTTTTCTCACTTAATTGTTTACTTTGGTTCAATAAATATCGGCTCAACGCGCGGTAGACGCCGCCACGGGGCGCGGCGCCGGCGCTACGCCGTGTTGCAGCCACAGCAGGCAGCCGGCGCAGAAGATGGCCAGGCCCAGCCAACGCCGCCAGCGGCGGCGCGGCGCAGGGGCGGGTTTGTTGGCCTTGTGGCGGGATGGGAAGGGGCTGACGGTTTGCATGGCGGTTCTCACGTGAATGGCTTTCCATAATAATGATAATGATTATCATTTAAATCAAGAGGGAAGAAAAAGCCGGCGGAGCTTTCGCCCGGCCGGCCGTTCAGCTCTGCGTCAGATCTTCAGGCCGAGCGCCTTGGCCACGCCGGCGCCGTAGGCGGGATCGGCCTTGGCGCAGTTGGCGATGTGGCGGCGCTTGATCGCCTCGTCGACGCCGCCCATCGCGCGGGCGGTGTTGTCGAACAGCACTTGTTGCTGGGCCGGCGTCATCAGCCGGAACAGCGCGCCGGGCTGGCTGTAGTAGTCGTCATCGTCCGCGCGGAAGTCGTAGTGGTAGGCGTTGCCTTGCAGCGCGAGCGGCGGCTCGTCGAACGCCGGCTGCTGCTGCCACTTGCCCTGGCTGTTCGGCTCGTAGCCGATGGTCGCGCCGGCATTGCTGTCCACCCGCATCGCGCCGTCGCGGTGATAGCTGTTGTGGAAGGGGCAGCGCGGCGCGTTGACCGGGATCAGGTGGTGGTTGACGCCCAGCCGGTAGCGCTCGGCGTCGCCGTAGGCGAACAAGCGGCCTTGCAGCATGCGGTCGGGAGAGAAGCTGATGCCCGGCACCACGTTGGCCGGGTTGAACGCGGCCTGCTCCACGTCGGCGAAGTAGTTCTGCGAATTGCGGTTCAGCTCCAGCACGCCCACTTCGATCAGCGGGTAGGCCTTGTGCGACCACACCTTGGTCAGGTCGAAGGGATTGAAGGGACAAGCGTCGGCCTGGGCTTCGGTCATCACCTGGATGTACATGGTCCAGCGCGGGAAATCGCCGCGGTCTATGCTCTCCAGCAGATCGCGCTGCGCGCTTTCTCGATCCTGGCCTACCAGCTTTTCGGCCTCGGCGTCGCTCAGGTTCTGGATGCCCTGCTGGGTGTGGAAGTGGAATTTGACCCAGTGGCGCTCGCCCTTGGCGCTGATCAGGCTGAAGGTGTGGCTGCCGAAGCCGTGCATGTGGCGGTAGCTGGACGGAATGCCGCGGTCGCTCATTACGATGGTGACCTGGTGCAGCGCCTCAGGCAGCAGCGTCCAGAAATCCCAGTTGGCGTTGGCGTCGCGCATATTGGTGTACGGATTGCGTTTCACCGCGCGGTTGAGGTCGGGAAATTTCAGCGGGTCGCGCAGGAAGAATACCGGCGTGTTGTTGCCCACCAGGTCCCAGTTGCCTTCCTCGGTGTAGAACTTGACGGCGAAGCCGCGGATGTCGCGCTCGGCGTCGGCCGCGCCGCGCTCGCCGGCCACGGTGGAGAAGCGCAGGAACAGATCGGTTTTCTTGCCGACCTGGGAGAACAGCGCGGCGCGGGTGTAGCGGCTGATGTCATGGGTGACGGTGAAGGTGCCGAAGGCGCCGGAACCCTTGGCGTGCATCCGGCGTTCCGGAATCACTTCGCGGTCGAAATGGGCCAGTTTCTCCAGATACCAGACGTCTTGCAGCAGCATCGGACCGCGCGGGCCGGCGGTCTGCACGTTCTGGTTGTCGACAACCGGGGCGCCGGCGGCGGTAGTGAGGTTGTGCTTGCTCATCCTGCTTTCTCCTTGAGTGGGGCGAATCGACGGAAGGGAACTCATTGCAGCCAGGCGAAGCCGGACCACATTTCCAGCAAGGTTTGATGCCAGTTTTGTTTCATGACTCTCTCCCGATAGTTGACGCTTGCAGTATCCGCAAGTTTGATAGTTTTGTTAAATCAATTATTTTAAGTTGATAGTTAGTTTTTCTTAATGACGGAAAATGGGCCGCGCGCGGGCGCAAAAAAACCCGGCGGGGCCGGGTTGTTCGCGGGTGGAATGAGGGATCAGTCCCAGGGCACGTCGACGGCGCTGCCCGCGTCGGACGGGGCCGATTGCGGAGCTTGCGTCTGTGTCGGCGCGGGGGCCGCCGGCTGCGCCTGGCTGTCTTCCACGCCGCCCAGCGCCTCCACCAGCGCTTCCACCAGTTCGCCGAGTTCTTCGCTCATCAGGATGAAGGTGGCCTCGAACAGGCTTTCGCGGTCGTCGCCGGCCTGGCTGGCCTCGTCCTGCAGCATGTCCAGGAACTGGATGCGCTTCAGTTGCAGCGTGTCGGTCAGCTGGAAGCGTATTTTCTCATTCCAGATCAGGCCCAGCTTGGTGGCTTGCTTGCCGGTGGCGATGTGCTGGCGGATCTCGTCGCTGGTCAGGTCGATGCGGCTGCAGCGCACCACCGCGCCGTTTTCGCTGCCGTCCTTCAGTTCGCAGTCGGCGTCCAGCTCGAAGCCGCCCGGCGCTTCGCCAGCGGCCAGCCAGTCGGTCATCGCGGTGTGCGGCGCGATCTGGGTGCGCGGCAGCGCGGCGGGGAAGGGCGGCAGCGCCTCGCGCAGCTTGGAGACCAGCGCCTCGGCCTTGCTGGACGAGCCGGAGTCCACCATCAGCCAGCCGCGGGCGATGTCCAGGTAGGCGCTGGTGCGGCCGCTGCGCACGAAGGCGCGCGGCAGCAGGTCGTCGGTGATCTGCTCCTTCAGCGCCAGTTTTTCCTTGCGGCCGACTTTGCGCAGCTCCTTGTCTTCGATCTCCTGCACCTTCATTTCGACGAAGTCGCGGATCACCGAAGCCGGCAAAACCTTGTCCTCGCGGCGCATGGAAACCATCAGGCTGCCGCGGGCGGCGTAGACCGGCGCTTCCAGGTGTCCGGCGGGCGGAACCCAGCCTTCGCTGAACCAATCCAGGCCCATGCAGGGTTGAAACGGACGTTTTTCCAATGCCTGCAACAGCTTATCGGCGTCCACCAGGCTTTCGCCGCTCAAACGATAAAAAGATAGTTGCCTAAACCACATATTTGTTCCATAATGCGCGTCCTCTGAAGCCGCTGATTGTACCGCAGCAAGCGATGCAGCAGCAGTTTTTCAGACAAGCAGTTTGTAAGCGGTCGTCGGAGTGTAGCTTAGCCTGGTAGAGCGCTACGTTCGGGACGTAGAGGCCGGAGGTTCGAATCCTCTCACTCCGACCAGTTAACAAATTGCTTGTCAGAAAATGAAGTCTGAGGTAAAGTAGCTTCCCTCGACGCAAGTCGAAAAGCAGCAAAATCGGAGTGTAGCTTAGCCTGGTAGAGCGCTACGTTCGGGACGTAGAGGCCGGAGGTTCGAATCCTCTCACTCCGACCAGAATTCAAAAAAGCCTTGATTTTCAAATTCAGAGAATCAGGGCTTTTTTTACAGATTGGTTCGCCGGTATAGCTCAGTTGGTAGAGCAGCGCATT
>NZ_JZJL01000037.1 GCF_000971335.1 Chromobacterium vaccinii | reverse complement strand
CGGAGCGGCGAATTTCACGGCCGCCATGGGGAATCGTTCCTAATTCCACGAATGCGCCGCCTTCGCCGAAGACACCTCCCCAAAAAGGCCATGCGATGCCGTTGACTATCCTGACGAAATGCCTCAAGGACTGCCTGACCGAGAATGATGGCGTCAGTTATTGCCTGTTCCGGATCGCAGGCATGACTCTGGCCGGCAGCGGCATTCCCACATTCATCTGGGGCACCGTCCATACGGTATTGATGACGGGCGCGCTCGATTATGTCGCTTTCGCGACAGGCTTTGGCGGCATGCTGACGGGGCTGACCGTATTGTGCGCCGGCATCGCATTAAAGGCCAAGACCGACACGCCTGCGTCTGAAGACAAATGATTATCGGGATGCGCTCATCGCGATCGCTCTGGTTCTGACAATGCGGGCTGTCTCGGCGGAACTGGGTTCACAATGGATCTCGCCAAGCGCGCGGCGGGCTGACGACCCACGCTTCGTTCTTCAGCTCAAACCGCCAGACTGGGCGAAACCATTGACCGTCGCCGGAGGCACCATCAGTTCTCGTGGTTTTCCATCCACCGCTGAAGCTGGCAAAGCAGTTCATCCAACTCCGCGCGAAAAACATCGAGGCGAGACTCTAGATTCTCATCACCCTGACGAACTGCATGCTCCAGATCCAGCGTCAGCCGCACGAAATCTTCGTAGGCAAACGTGCCCAGAGAACCGCGGTAACGGTGTATCAACCGCGCGGCGGCCTCCGAGTCGCCTTGCCTCCATTGTTGGCAGGCTTGGTCGAAGTCCTGGCGGCAGGTGTCGATGGCTTCCTGCAGCGTGCTGCGCAGCCGGGTCGCCGAGGCGCGGTGCAGCAACTTCAATGTGTCCAGTTTCAGCTTGCCGTATTCTTCGCCGGCCCGGCGGCTAGCACGGTAGTGGTCGATCAGCCGCAGAAGGGCCTCGCCATCCACGGGCTTGCGCAGAAAACCATTCATGCCGGCCAGGCGGCAGCTCTCCTGATGATCCGGCTCGGCGCTGGCGGTCAACGCGATGATGGGCAATTTCAGCTTCAGCTCTTCGCGGATCGCGCGGGTCGCTCCCAATCCATCCAGCACAGGCATCTGCAGATCCATCAGCACCAGCTGGTAACGCCGGCTATCCTCGCGGAGCCGTTGCAGGGCTTCGGCTCCATTGTTGGCGCAATCGAGCGAAATGCCCAAATCCTCAGCCAGGCTGGAAACGAACAGCTGGTTGATCTGACTGTCATCCACCAGCAGAACATGCAGCTTGGCGAGTTCTGCGCCAGCGGAATGCCCTTGTTCCATAAGCCCTCCAAAGGTGTGCGCGTTCCATTTTCGATGAAATGCCGTCCGCATCATTCAGACGCCGGTGCTACAAGCCGAAGGAAGAGCTATAGCTGTAATACCGGGATAACGCTGCGGCCGGGGGGGGCCGTGAACGCGACAAGTTAAAGCTTAGACAAGCGAAAGGGCGGGCGAAATGGAAAAACACAGGATGCTGGTGATCGATGACGACCCCATTGTGAGCCAAGTCATGCAGATGTTGTTCGAGACGGAGCTGCAACTGACCTGCAAAGTCACCGGCGAAGAAGGCTTGAAGGCGGTGGCGGAAGAAAAGCCGGAGATCGTGCTGCTGGACATCGAAATGGAGGGCATGGATGGATATGAGGCCTGCCGGCGCATCCGCCAGCTGGACCTGCCATTCCAGCCTTACGTCATATTCGTATCGGCTCATAGCGATCCGGTGAAGCGGCTGGCCGCATACAGCGTCGGCGGCGAAGATTTCGTCAGCAAGCCGCTGCAACCGGAAGAGTTGGTCCGCAAGGTGGAGCAAGCTTTACGTTACCGACGGGAGATACACGAGCTGAAAAGCCAGGCCCGGGGCGCGATGTCGGTCGCCATGTCTGCGATGACCGACAGCAGCGCGCTGGGCATCTGCCTGCAGTATTTCCGTCGGCTATTCCAGGCAGTCGACTCCGGGCAGCTGATGCGGACCACACTGGACGCGCTGAGAGAGTTCGGGTTGGCCGCATCGGTGCAGTTTCGCGACAACGGCGAGGTGAAAACACTGAGTTCCGAATCAGGCAATAGCCAGTTGGAATCGCTGTTGCTGCAGGATCTGTCCGCAGAGCGGCAGCGCATCGTCTGCTACGACAGCCGTTGCGCATTCAACTACGGGCCGGTGTCCTTGCTGATCAACAATATGCCGGTGGACGACATTGAGCGTTGCGGCAAGCTTAAGGACTATCTGGCGTTGATGGCGGAAGGCGCCGCGGAACGGGCGGAAGTCATGATTCAGGACGGCGCTGCTGGGCAGGGTCAGGCGGGCGCCACGCTGGCCGCCATGATAGAGAGTCAACGCACAGCGCAGGCCGACGCGCGCGCGCTATTGGACGCGATGCGAGCCCGCATGGAGGATATGCTGGGCAATGAGCCTCGGGCGGCGCTTTTGCTGGGTTTGGTGGACGAAGCGCAAGACTCGCTGGGCAAGCTTCAGCTTCGGCAAATGAGAGAACTCGAGTCGCTTGGGCGGCGGCTGAGGGGTGTCGCGCTGCGAGAGTAGCGCTTAAATTCCGCAGCGCGCAGCCTGTCCGGGCCGCCGGCAAAACCTCCGGGCGTGCCCGAGTCAAAACCCGCCGACGTGGATGGAGCAAGTCGCGCGGCACGTTGGCGCGTCGCTGTTTTTTTGACAGTACCTGTCCGGCAAGACATCCATTCCACATGGGCGGAACTACGGCCCAATTGCAAATAGGTTACAAATTGGTTGCCGCAGGCCGATATGGCCGCGATGGAGCCAACTCGATCTCTTTCATCTCAAGCCCGGACTGCGCATGAGCCGTCGCCACCGGACTTCGGGACCGCGTTGCGACAGGCCAAGCGCGCAATCGCATAAGCCAACCCGCTCAGCCTGATATAACCCGAGAAGCCCGGCTGCCTGGCTCGCCTTCTCGGTTGAGCATGAGTGCGATGATGCCCTGCGCTCAAAACCAGCGGCCAGTTAGTGGTTTCGTATTTGAGAGAGCAGGGCGCTCATCTGCTCGACAGGCAGCTTTCACTGACGCGCATTTGAGAAATAATTCCGATAAGTATAATTATAGGAAAATTTTAGCTATATTGATAAATATAAAATGTTATACGTAATATATTTATCAATTCATGTCTGCTACACTCCAGGCCGAACATAAAGTGCGCAAAGGGAGGCCAAAGTGACGGCCGATATTTATTCGCGGATACGCCAGGCGGCGTTCGAACTGGTGGCGGAAGGAGCCTGGCCCACCGTGGTAGACGTGCGAGCCCGTCTTGGCAGCGGCTCCAACACCACCATCAACAACACGTTGAAAACCTGGCGGCAGGAATTCCTGAGCAAAGTGGCCGTTTCCTCAAGAAGGCCAGACTGGCCCCCCGCGCTGGCCGAGGCCTTTGACCAGATATGGCAGAAGGCATGTGATGAAGCCGATCAACAGCTGGCCTCGGTTCGCGAGGAGGCCGAAGCCGAGGCGGAGGCGCTAGGCAAGCAACTGGCCGAACTGGCGCACAAGCACGAGCTAGCCAAGGCCGAGACGCAGTCGCTGCGGCATGAGCTGGAGCTGCGCGCCGCACGCCAAGTCGAGCTGGACAGCCTGCTGCAACGGGAAAAACTGCTGACCGAGTCTCTAGAGAAGGAGCGCGCGGAGCTGCAAGGCGCAGCCGCGCAACTGCGCGACGAGCTGAAGCAGGAGCGCAAGCGCGCGAATGAGCGGCTGGAGGAGCAGGAAAGCCAGCATCAGCAGCAACTGCAGGCCGAGCGGGAGGAGTCGGAGCGCAAAGAAGCGCTTGCCTACGAGCGACTGGAAGGGCTGCGCGTCAGGTTGTACCAGCAAGTGGAAGAGGAGCGCCGGGACATGAAGCTGCAGACGCAAAAACTGGAGGACGCGCTGAGCCAGGCCCGACAGGATGCCGCAGCGGTGGAGAACCTGTGGCGCGAGCGCCTGCTGGAGCGGGAGCGGGAAAACGGCGGCCTGCAGGCTCGGCTGGAATTGATGGCGCAAAGAGAAGAAGCCCTGCGCCAGGAGGCGCAAGCCCGGCAGCAGGCGCTGGATGCCGGCAACGCCCAGCTGCAGGAACTGGCCGCGCAATGCGCCCGCCTGGAAGAGCGGGGCAGGCAAGAGCGCGCCAGAGGCATGGAGAGAGCGTGCGCAGCCTGGGAAGCGGGAGGGCGGCCGGCGCCGCAGCAAACCCTGCGCGACTGGCTGGGCGAACAGCTCGCGGACTGACCAAGCCGCCTGTCCGACGGAACAGGCCGGATCGGCAGAAATCGCGCATTACTTGGCTATGCTGAATGAGTTTCGCCCACTCACAGCAGGGAGTCGATATGACCATGCAAGGCTATGCCGTACTCTACTCGGCGCTTGTCATCGCGCTGTTCGCCGCCGTCGTCTGGAAAACGGACATCCTGCGCGATCGCGGCCCGCTCGCGCCCGGCGTCGCCAATGGGCAGCAAACCTTCAGCCTGGCGCGCAGCCAGCTGATCTGGTGGACCTTCCTGGTCGCCGTGATTGCCGGCTGGACGCTGCTCACCACCAACAATCTGCCTGCGCCGACGCTTGAACTGTTGGGTTTGCTGGGCATCAGCGTGGCCACCTCCGGCGTCGCCTCGTTGATTGACGCCCCCGCCGGAGCGGCGCCGGCGCCGGCACTGCGCAGCCGCGGCTGGCTGCAGGATATTCTTGACGATGGCCAGGGCGTGTCCATTCATCGCTATCAGGCCCTGCTGGCCAATATCGGCATAGGCGTCGCATTCTTGTACAAGTCGGTACAGTTGCAGAGCTTCTATCCGATAGACGCAAACTGGCTGGTTGTCCTGGGCTTGAGCAGCATCACTTACGTCGGCATGAAGTCCAGGGAGGGTGGCGCCATGGCCGCGCAGACCGCCCCCATCCCGGCGCAGCAAACGAGCGGCCCGGCAAGCGCGCCGCCGTCCACGCCAGCGGTGCCAGCCTGAAACCAGCCGTCCAACTGGTCAAATTTTCCGCCCCGCATGGTCAGCCGGGCGGCAATCTCTTACAATAACGGTCGATTCAATGGCGGTCTCCATGCGCGAATGCGTGTCCGGAGCCCGCTTTTTCATTACGGAAAGACCAAATGGAACCTGTACGACTGTCCAAGCGAATGGCCGAATTGGGGCTGTGTTCGCGCCGCGAAGCCGACAGCTATATCGAGCAGGGCTGGGTCAAAGTGGATGGCGAAGTGGCCATCCTGGGCCAGAAAGTCCTGCCGCATAACCAGATAGAAGTCGACAGGAAGGCGCAGGATGCGCAGTCTGCGCGCGTGACTATCCTGCTGAACAAGCCGGTCGGCTATGTTTCCGGCCAGGCCGAGGATGGCTATCTGCCCGCCGTGGCGCTGGTGAAGCCGGAAAACCGCTGGGCCGAAGACGGCAGCCGCAAACGCTTCCAGCCGTCGCACTTGCGCGGCCTGGCCCCAGCGGGCCGCCTGGACATCGATTCCGTCGGCCTGCTGGTGCTGACCCAGGATGGCCGCATCGCCAAGCAACTGATCGGCGAACACTCCGAGGTGGAAAAAGAATACCTGGTGCGCGTCGAGGGCGAGCTGTCGGCCGACGGCCTGAAGTTGCTCAACCACGGACTGTCCCTGGATGGCAAAAAGCTGCTTCCCGCCAAAGTCGGCTGGCAGAACGACGATCAGCTGCGCTTCGTGCTGCGCGAAGGCAAGAAGCGCCAGATTCGCCGCATGTGCGAGCTGGTTGGCTTGAGAGTGATCGGGCTGAAGCGGATCTCCATCGGCAATGTCAAATTGGGCAACCTCCCCACCGGACAGTGGCGCTACCTTAGAGACGACGAGCAGTTTTGACTAGCGGCGGGAGGGTGAGCATGTTCGAATTCTTGCTGCGCAAACTGGGATGGGATGCCGCCAGCCGGCAACAGGCCCGGGAGCTGGCGCGGCAAGTTGAGCAATTGCTTGAGGCTTGCGACCGACGGCTTTGCCTGCTGCCCGGGCATCAGCACGCGCTAATGCCCGGCATGCGCATCGCGCAGTCCTACCTTGCCACGCTGAGCGACAAACTGCCCCCGGCGCTGGAATTGTCGCTACAGAGTTTTTCCCGCGATCCCAGGCTGGGCCTGCTGTTCGCCGGCCCATCCAGTCTGCTGGATGTCCTTGAGGGCTGCGAGTCCTTGCGGGCGTTTTTCTCATCAGCCTCGAACGGTGATGAGGCCTGGGCGCTGATGACCATGCAGCGCAGCGAAACCGTCAGATTCGGCGTCGCCATGGAAAATGGCGAGCTGCGCAACGATGTCGCCCAGACCGTCGTCAGCTTCGACTGCCATGGATTGCAGCTGCCTTGCGCCAGCGAGGAGGCGTTTCGCACACAATCCGGAGAGCGGGCGCTGCACGTACTGACGGCGGTCATCGCCCGCCAGCTTGGATTGTTGGAGCAGACCCGGCTCCAGTTGGAGGCGGAATTGGGGCGCCTGCAGTTGCGCAGGCTGACGCTGCAATCCCCCTCGCGGATCGTGGTGGATGGACAGGGCGGCGACGATCTCCCCGATACGCTGGCCGATCTGGACAAGCGCCTGTCGGAAGTGCGCCCGCAACTGGAAAGCCTGCGGGAGCTGAATAGTCTGGAAGGGGCCCTGGACACGGTTCGCCATGTGCTTGAGCACCCGGACGACTACTTCAGCCTGGAGAATGTGACGCTGCGCCTCAATCGGATGGGCATCAAATGCGATGCCGGCGAAGATGGCGCGACCACATTGCAGCTGGAAGAGCTCGTTCTGGGCCGGGAGCGGCCGACCCGCCGGGCGCTGATGCCGGTGAAAATTCGCCGGGAGAGCATTGCCGAACTCCGCCGGCAATTTCGCGATTGACAAGACCTGGGCCGGGCGGCTCCGCTCGCCAAAATCATTACGACCGCCCGCAGACGGACTATGCTGAATATGGAACAAGTTTCAATCGACCTCAGGGCGGTCGGTTGAATCTGCCCCGACCTTCTGGCCGGGGCTTTTTTCTGTCCAGGCGCTCTTTTGCCAAAGGAATGGAAACGCCAAATTCGGGATGCTTGCCAAGTGCGATAGAATTTCCACCTCATCATTTCGGAGCCGGCAATGAAAAAAACGATATTGGCGTGCATGTTGGCATGGCGCGGCTTGGCTTCGGCCGCGAGCCTGGAAGCGCCGCCGCTGAGCGGGCATTACTATCTGCAGGATGTGAGGGAGCTCGGCGCGGAGCTGCTGCTGAAACCAGATGGCAGCTTCGAATGGGGAATGAGTTACGGCGCCGTGGATCAATACGCCCAAGGAAGCTGGAAAGCCCTAGGCGGCAAGGTGGAGCTGCATAGCGCCGCCCAGGAAACGGCGCCGATTTTCCGTCTGTTCCGCGATGAAGAGTTTCGCATTCGCCGGCCGGCGGAAGAGGGAGGCTGGCTGGCGATCGTCGGCATGCCCGGCGCAGGCCCGATGGCTGGCGTGGAAGTCAGCTTCCAAAGCCGGTCCGGCAAGGTGCTGACGGCCGTCACCGACCGCAATGGCGACGCCATGGTCAGCGCGCCGGAGGGAGAGACTTGGAGCAGGGCGGGCTTGCGCCGAAGCGGCGGCAAGGATCAGGCGCAATGGTTCGATGTACCCGAGGAGCGCTCCGCGCAGCGCCTGGCCGCCTTTGCCGTCGACGATCCCGCCTACCTGAGGCTGCCGCCGTTCCAGAACCTGATCCTGACGGTGCGGAAAGACGGCAAGCTCGAGGTCGACGACGGCGCCGGACGCATGGTCTATGCCCGTCAGAATGCGGGCAAGGAAGAATAAAAAAACCGCCATGGAGACAGGGGGGCTGCATAACCACGGCGGCGGTTAAATCGGAATGCGCGCTGATCAATAGCTGAGCGCGGTAGCGGCGGCGCTGGCGGCCGCGTGGTAGTTGCAGCCGCCTCCCTGCTGCAGAACGTTTGCGCTCCAAGCCAGCGACACTGGGCTCGAAATGACCTGCTCGTTGATGTCCAACAGCTGGATGCTTCTGAAGCTGATCGCGCCGTCGGCCGGATAGTTTTGGCAATTTGCGACGCCATACACTTCCAGCACGCCGCCGAATGCCCAGTTGAAACTCTGGCCATAATTGCTGGTATGGCTTAGCGTGGTCAGAGTATTTTGCGTGACGTCGCGTGTTTCCACATTCCAGGAGCCGCAAGTGGCCGCGCCAGCCGCGCAGTCATGCCAGACCCGGCCCGCGATCAAGTCGCCGCTGCTTACCTTGCGAGGCGTGCTGTAGTTCGCCGCGCCGTCTCTGCAGCAATTCCAGCTGGCGATCGTCCAGGCCTGGTCACCGAAGGCATTCCACCAGCACCGGTTGCAGAATGCTTTGCACATTGTTGCTGTCCTGCAGGCCGGGAAAGAAATAGACCACTTGCCCGCCGCGGTTCGCCGGCGCAGCGGGAACCTGCCAACTGGCGCTGATTCCGGCATAGGGAGACGTGCCGACCAGCTCCGAATCCTCCACCCAGCCGTTGATTGCCGCCAAAGAATTCGCCGCGCGCGGAGCCTTTGTCGCGGAGCCGGTCGCCGCTGCGGCCTTTCCTTGCGCATCGAAATGCGCGCGGCTGGCGCAAGCGGGCGGAGCGTCCGCATCCATTAGTCTTGCGCCGTCCGCCACTTCGCGGACGCAGAAAGGGTGAAAGTAGCCAAAAGGCGTAATCAGGTAGTTCTGCGGCACGCCGGCGGGGTGAGATCCCGCATTTGCCGTGGTCGGCGAAGCCGCCCAGGCGGACGAGGCTGCCAAAACGATCATCAGCAGGAATGCGCGGCCCGACAGGCCCGTCAATGGCTTCATGCGTCTCTCCCCATGGCGCGGACAGTCTGCCCCTTCGGACTGCGCTCTATGAATGAGGGTAGATGGCCGAGGATGGAAAGAACCTGTCCGATGGTTCAGACGCGCACGAATCAGCTGCACCTGTCGAAGCAAATGAGCCCGGGAAGGTCGGGTGACGAAGAGGGAGGGGACGGTCTTGCCCGCATGCGCGTCGGCAAGACCAGGGAAGGGGTTCAGCTCAGCGGAGACAAGGCCTCGATCAGCGCCACTTCTTGCGCGTAGCTCAAGCCTTTCATCTTGGAAAGCAGAGCTTCGGCGTCGATCTGGTGCTGCTGGTCCAGTTCGTCTTCGATGATTCTGGCTTCCACCGCCAGCCAGACGCCTCGGCAGGAGGCGGCGCTGTCGAAGTGGATGCCCGCGATCACGCCCGCGATCAAACGCAGCTCATCATCGCTGAACATCCGCGACAGCCGGGCCTGCTCGCGGCGGACGATTTCCGCGTAACGGTCGCACATCTGCTGCACCCGCACCGCGTCGCCGTAATGCGCAGGCTCGTCGACAGCGCTGATCTCGCCGCCATGGTGGAACCAGGCCTCGATCAGCGGGCGCAGCTGCGGCAAGTCCTCATGCCAGACGCGCGCCAGTTCTTCGCGGAACTCGGCGTTGTCGGTAAAGGACAGGTCGTCGAACGGCATTGCCGGCAGAACGTTCTCATCCAGCGTGCGCTTGCCGACCCAGACGCGTCCCTCGTCGTCGACGCGGGCTTCCGCACGCCAGACCGCCTGCTCCTCGGTGGCGAGATTGTCGACATGGATTTCGACATAGGGCAGGGCGACGTCTTGGCCTTCGTCTTCGCTGACAAAGCGCAGCGTGATGTCGAACAGCCCGTGCTTCATCACCTCCAGCAGTTGCAGCCCGGCGTCGTGGCCAGCCAGGATGTAGCGGTTATCGTCTTCGTACACCGCGACTTGGCTGGCGTCGGCTGCGGAGCGGATCAGCCGGGCATTCAGCGCGCCGGCCAGCTCGTTCACATCGTTGTGGTGGATGTCGTAACCGGTGCGGTAGGCCTCGCGCTCATGCCACAGTGCGTTCCAGTCGTACATATTGCGTGTTCCTTGTTGCCAGATGGCCGGAAGTGTAGCGCCAAAACGCGGCCCGGACTAATCCCTGAAAATACATGCCGTCTTTACAGGATTGTCATCTGTCTTTACTGAAATTTTCTCGGTGTGGTTCTACCATGCTATAATCTTTCGATTTTTCTGTTTTCAGAATTCCAGCCGAAACACGCTAAACATGACCCGACAAATCCGCAACATCGCCATCATCGCCCACGTCGACCATGGCAAGACCACCCTGGTCGACCAACTGCTGAAACAAAGCGGCACCTTCCGCGAAAACCAGCAGGTCGACGAACGCGTAATGGACAGCAACGATCTTGAAAAAGAACGCGGCATCACCATTCTCGCCAAGAACACCGCCATCAACTACGAAGGCGTGCACATCAACATCGTCGACACCCCGGGACACGCCGACTTCGGCGGCGAAGTGGAACGCGTGCTGGGCATGGTTGACGGCGTGGTGCTGCTGGTCGACGCGGTCGAAGGCCCGATGCCTCAGACCCGCTTCGTAACCAAGAAGGCGCTGGCCCTGGGCCTGCGTCCGATCGTGGTGATCAACAAGATCGACCGTCCGGGCTCCCGTCCGGACTGGGTGGTGGACCAGACCTTCGACCTGTTCGACAAGCTGGGCGCCACCGACGAGCAGCTGGACTTCCCGATCATCTACGCATCCGGCCTGTCCGGCTTCGCCAAGCATGAGCTGGAAGAAGAGTCCAACGACATGCGTCCGCTGTTCGAGACCGTGCTGAAGCACGTGCCGACTCCGGCCGGCGATTCGGAAGCGCCTCTGCAGCTGCAGATCTCCGCTCTGGACTACTCCACCTACACCGGCCGCCTGGGCCTGGGCCGCATCCTGAACGGCCGCATCAAGTCCGGCCAGCAAGTGGTGGTGATGAACCATGAAGAGCAAGTAGCCACCGGCCGCATCAACCAGGTGCTGGGCTTCAAGGGCCTGGAGCGCGTGGAAGTGCCGGAAGCCGAAGCCGGCGACATCGTGATCATCTCCGGCATCGAAGACATCGGCATCGGCGTGACCATCTGCGACAAAGAGCAGCCGGTCGGCCTGCCGGTACTGTCCGTCGACGAGCCGACACTGACCATGGACTTCATGGTGAACACCTCGCCGCTGGCTGGCACTGAGGGCAAGTTCGTCACCAGCCGCCAGATCCGCGACCGCCTGAACAAAGAGCTGCTGACCAACGTGGCGCTGCGCGTAGAAGACACGGCCGACGCCGACATCTTCCGCGTATCGGGCCGCGGCGAGCTGCACCTGACCATCCTGCTGGAAAGCATGCGCCGCGAAGGCTTTGAAATGGCCGTGGCCAAGCCGCGCGTGGTGTTCAAGGAAATCAACGGCCAGAAGTGCGAGCCGTACGAAAACCTGACCATCGACCTGGAAGACGACCACCAGGGCGGCGTGATGGAAGAGATCGGCCGCCGCCGCGGCGAGCTGACCAATATGGAATCGGACGGCATGGGCCGCACCCGCCTGGAATACCATATTCCCGCTCGCGGCCTGATCGGCTTCCAGTCCGACTTCATGACCATGACCCGCGGCACCGGCCTGATGAGCCACGTGTTCGACGACTACGCGCCGGTGAAGCCGGATCTGCCGGGCCGCCACAACGGCGTGCTGATCTCGCAAGAGAACGGCGAAGCCGTCGCTTACGCGCTGTGGAAGCTGGAAGACCGCGGCCGCATGTTCGTCTCCCCGGGCGACAAGCTGTACGAAGGCATGATCATCGGCATCCACAGCCGCGACAACGACCTGGTGGTGAACCCGGTCAAGGGCAAGCAGCTGACCAACGTCCGCGCCTCCGGCACCGACGAAGCGGTTCGCCTGACCACCCCGATCAAGCTGACGCTGGAATCCGCCGTGGAGTTCATCGACGACGACGAACTGGTGGAAATCACGCCGAAATCCATCCGCATCCGCAAACGCTACCTGCAAGAGCACGAGCGTCGCAAGATGGCCAAGGTGGAAAGCATCTGATCCGGACCTTGTCCGGCATGAACAAAGCCCCGCGCAAGCGGGGCTTTTGTTTTGCGCGCTAGTTCGGCCTGGCCAGAGCGTCGCTCAACTGGTCGAACAGCTGACGATAGACCGCCTGATCGCTGCACAGCAGCGTGCGCGAATTGCCGTTGCTGTCCCAAACAGTCTGGCGGATATTCGCCCGCAGCAGCACCTGCCGGGGCTGGCCGCCCGGCTTCAGCGTCAGCAGCACCTCCGTGGTCTGATGATCCGGCTTGCCCGGCAGCGGGAATTTCAATTTCAGCAACCCTCGCAACACCTGGCGCGCTTCGCTGATCAACGTCTCGTCTTTCTCCGCTCGGATCACGCCGTAATCGGCATCAGCATCCACCCGCTTGTATCCCAAACGCTCGAACGCCTTGCGGCCAGCCTGCAGCGCCGCCGCCACGCTCGAGCCCGCCAGTCGCGCATCCCGAGCCTGCAGATAGTTGCGCATCTCCTCGCTCGTAGGCGCCACCCGCACCTGAGTGGCGCTGTAGCGCAGGACGCGGCCGCCCTGGCCCTGCATTTGTTCGTTATCGGCCGCCCAGGCCGCCAGGCAAAACGTCAACGGCAGCAAGCAGAATATGCGTTTCATTGGCGGCCTCCTTCAGAACAATGGCATGACATTCAATCGAAAATCGATGGCAATTGCAACCAGAGCCGTTGTTGCCTCATTTTTAGACGATGGGCACAATATATTGATCACACTCAAGTTCAGCCACCATATTTTGAAGAAAAACCAGCCCGCTACCTGAATAAATCGCCTACAGTATTGACGATTTCAGGGCCTGCTTGGCGCAGGCGTGTTCTATATGGCCGGAATTGGCCAAGAGTCAGGAGAGAACCAGGCGATGCTGCAAGTGAGCAAGCGCGACGGCGCGGTAGTGGGATTCGACATCGGCAAGATCGCCAACGCCTGCCAGCGGGCCGCAGCGGCAGCCGGGCATGCGGAGCCAGCCAGGCTGGCATTGGAAATCGCCGCCCAGGTGGAGCGCGAATGCCGAGAGCTGGCCCAGAACGGCCGGTTGGACATCCCAGCTATCCAGAAACGGGTGGAGGACGCGTTGATGCAGCGCTACCCGGAAGTGGCGCGCGTCTATATCGAATACCGCCACGACCGCGAAACGGTGCGCGCCCGCGGCTCCGAGCTGCACGCCAAGCTGATGGGGCTGGTGCACAAGACCGACGAGGAAGCCACCACCGAGAACGCCAACAAGGACGCCAATGTTTTCCCGGTGATGCGCGACTTGATGGCCGGCATCGTCTCCAAGCAGTTCGCCGGCAATTTTTTGCCCAAAGACATCCTGAGCGCCCACAACGCCGGCGACATCCATTTCCATGATCTGGATTATTCGCCGTTCCTGCCTTTCACCAACTGCTGCCTGGTGGATCTGCAAGGCATGCTGGAGCAGGGCTTCCGCCTGGGCAACGCGCAGATCGAAAGCCCGCGCTCGATCGGCGTGGCCTGCGCAGTCACCGCGCAGATCATCGCCCAGGTGGCCAGCCACCAATACGGCGGCACCACCATCCCGAATATCGATCAGACGCTGGCGCCCTACGTGCTGAAAAGCTATCGCAAGAACCTGGACGTGGCGGAGCAGTACGGCATCGCCGAGCCGGAACGCTATGCGCGCGAGCGCACGGAGAAAGAGTGCTACGACGGCATCCAGGCCTGCGAGTACGAGATCAACACCTTGTTCAGCTCCAACGGCCAGCAGCCTTTCGTCACCTTCTCCTTCGGCATGGGCACAGCCTGGGAGGAGCGCATCATCCAGCAGGCCATCCTGAAAGTGAGAATCAAGGGACTGGGCAAGGAGGGCATCACGCCGGTTTTCCCCAAGCTGGTGATGTTCATCGACAAGGGCGTCAATCTGCGGCCTGAAGACCCCAATTACGACATCAAGCAGCTGGCGCTGGAGTGCACATCCAAGCGCATGTATCCGGACATCATATCCGCCGAGCTGAACCGGCGCATCACCGGTTCCTCGACGCCGGTTTCGCCGATGGGCTGCCGCAGCTTCCTGCCCGCGTGGCAGGACGGGGCGGGCAGGGAGGTGCTGGACGGCCGCAACAATCTGGGCGTGGTCAGCCTGAATCTGCCGCGCATCGCCATCGAAGCGCAAGGCGATGCGCAGGCATTCTGGACGCTGCTGGATTCGCGCCTCGGCCTGTGCTTTCGCGCGCTGATGTTGCGGCTCGACCGGCTGCGGAGCGTCAAGGCCAACGTGGCGCCGATTCTCTACACCGAGGGCGCGTTCGGCATGCGGCTGCAGCCGGACGAGGACATCATGACGCTGTTCGAGGGCGGCCGCGCCTCGATCTCGCTGGGCTATATCGGCCTGCACGAGGTGGGCACGCTGCTGTTCGGCTCGCACCCGGCCGACAGCCCGGAGATCCGCGATTTCCTGCGCCAAGTGGTCGCCCGCATGAATGCGGCGGCGGCGGAATGGCGGCGCGAAACCGGATTCGGCTTCTCGTTATATTCGACGCCCAGCGAGTCGCTGTGTCACCGCTTCTGCAAGCTGGACCGGGAGCGCTTCGGCGATATCGCCGAGGTGACGGACAAGGGCTACTACACCAACTCCTTCCATCTGGATGTCTTCCGCAAGGTCAATCCATTCGAAAAGATAGACTTCGAGGCCGGCTATGCCGAACTCGCGACCGGCGGCCACATCACCTATGTCGAACTGCCCAATATGAAGCACAACCTGCAGGCGCTGGAGCGCATCTGGGATTACGCGCTGGAGCGGGTGCCTTATTTCGGCAGCAACACGCCGGTGGATTCCTGCGGCGCCTGCGGTTTCATGGGCGAGGCGAAGGCGGACGCGGACGGTTTCTGCTGCCCGCAGTGCGGCAACCGAGACAGCGCCTCGCTGTCGGTGACGCGCCGGGTGTGCGGCTACCTGGGCAGCCCCAATTCGCGCCCGTTCAATGCCGGCAAGCAGAAAGAAGTGATGCGTCGGGTCAAGCACTTCGGCGGCGAACACTGAGCGCGGGATGAATTACGATCGCTATTACACTTGCGACCTGGTCAATGGCGAGGGCGTGCGCGTCACGCTTTTCGTCACCGGCTGCGCGCACGCCTGCGACGGCTGCCACAACCGCTCGACCTGGGATCGCAAGAGCGGGCGGCCGTTCACGCCGGAGGCCAGGGAAGAACTGCTGAGCCGCTGCGCCGGCCACGACGGCCTCAGCCTGTCCGGCGGCGACCCGCTGCTGCCGGCCAACCGCGACGAGATTCTGGCCTTGTGCCGGATGTTCAAGCAGCGCTATCCGGACAAGAACATCTGGCTATGGACCGGCTATGACTACGAAGAGGTCCGGGAACTGGAGATTCTGCAGTTCGTCGACGTGCTGATAGACGGCCGCTACCGCCAGGATCTGCCGACAAGCAAACCCTGGCGGGGATCGGACAATCAGCGCCTGCTCAGGCTCGGCGCCCGATCACGGACAGCCGTTGCTGCCGTTGATGCAACTGACATAATTGCTTTCGAAGCCTAGATTGCTGCGGTCTCGCCCGTACAGCGCGATCATCTTGTAGTCGCTGGCGGCCAGCGTCAGGCTGGACAGGTTGAAGCTGGCGCTGCCGGCGCTGCCCAGTTTGCCGCTCAGATCGATTTGCACCGGACTGTTGCAGTTGCCGGCGTTGCAGAATGAGGCATCATGCGGGACGACGCTATTGCTGCCGGTCCAGGAGAAGCTCAAGGTGCCGCCTTGGGCGCTGGCATAGTTGGCCAACGCGCTCTGGCTGGCGCTGTCCAGGGTCAGCCAAGGCAGCGTCGCCAGCTGGGACGATTGCGGCGGCACGCCATCCACGCGGGTGATGACGCTGGCGAGCAGGCTGCTGAAGGCATTGTCGGAGTACAGGTCGATCTTCACTCTCCGTCCGCGCTGGAAGAAGGCGGAGATCAAAGCGTCGCCGGATGCCAGGCTGCCATTGTTGAAGCTGTCGAGTCCCAGCCAAGTGCTGCCGCAAGTGCTGCCTTGCATGGTCAGCCTGGGCTGGCTGCTGCAGCCGGCGTTGCTGAGCGTAGCGATGGGCGTGCCGTCCCAGCCGGTGCCGGCGGCGTTGCGTTGGTAAACCTTGGCGGATTGAACGGCGTTGCTCACGCCACTGGCGCTGGTGCTGATGTCAAACGAAATCGCGCGGTAATAGCTGGGTTGCGGATTGCTGATGCCAACCCGCAGCGTGCGCTGCGCATTGGCGTTGACATGGATTTCATAGGGTGACGCCTGGCCCAGCAGTTTCCATGCCGTGGCGCCGTTGCGCAGCACCACCGCCATTTCCGCGCCTTCTTGCACTGTGCTGCCGTTGATGACATCGAAGCCGACTGTGCAGGTTTTGTCGCTGCCGGAGAAGTCGCAATCGCGCAGCGTGGGGTTGGCGACGCTGCCGCCGAGCAGGCCCCCTTGGGACAGGAAGCCGCAGATTTGCGACGCGAAATTGCTGGTATTGAGGGATTGCTGGTTGATGCTGAGCGTGAACTGCGGATCCAGCATGCTGGCGCTGTTGTTCAGCACGGTAGTGCAGGCGCTGGCGCTGCTGCTGCCGGCGGCGCTATTCAATGCGGCGAATATCTGGCTGATGCTGGTCAGGTCCAAGCTCAGCCCGTTGAGCAAGGTGCTGTCGCTCAGGCTGCCGGATTGGCTGCCGCTATTGTCCGCGTAGAAATTGCTGCTGCCAAAGCGCCCTTCCAGTTGCACGAAGGTATGCCCGTCGTTGGTCCCGGTATTGGTGGCGATGGCGTCCAGCACCTTGTCCATGCCGGTGCGGTTGGCGCTGAAGGCTGTGGTGGTGAGATCGGCGCCGCTATTGAGGCCAGATGCGGCCAGCACTTGCGATAAGGCGTTTTGGAGTGTTTGCTGGCTGTTGTTGAGCGCGCTGGCGGATGGCGCGCCGGCGCTCATGATGCTGGCGGCGTCGCTGCCGGCGGCCAGCGTGACCAGCGCAGTGGTCAGTGACGTGACATTGGCGGTGCCTGCGCTTTGGGCTACGGCGTAATGACAGGTATAGACCGCATTGACCAGGCCGCAGGCTTGCAGGCGGAAGGGCGCAGTCAGCGCGCTGATGTCTAGGTTGCTGTAACTGCCGTCGCTATTGACGCTGACGCTGGCGGTCTGGCCATTGGCTCCCAGCACCGTCAGAGTGGCACTCTGCATCGGCGCGCCGACGGCGACCGTGCCGGACAGCGTGGCGGAGCCAGTGCTTGCGCTTCCGCCCCCTCCGCCCCCGCATGAGGTCAACGCGATACAGCAGGCAAGCCCAAGAAACGCGCGATGAATTCTCATTCCTTTTACCCCCACAGTTCATCCTGCCGTGCTCCCAGATTAGTCAATCGGCAAGCGCGCATGGATATTTCTTCATCACCGCGCCAGGGCGCGCGAACATTGGCCTGGGCTTGCGTGACGCCGCATCGCGCGTGGAAGTTTGTTGCTATTTTTTGCGATGCCAGGCCTCCGCATGAAATACATTTATCATGAATGGATGAGCTGACAATAACTAGAGCTGGAGAAGAGGCATGGCTTGGAGCAAGGAGCAGAAGCAAACAGTGTTCGCCTGCTATCTGGGCTGGACCCTGGACGCGTTCGACTTTTTTCTGATGGTGTTTGTGCTGAAGGATGTCGCCAAGGAGTTTGGAGCCGACATCGAGGCGGTCAGCTGGGCAATCATGCTGACGCTGGCTGCGCGGCCGATCGGCGCGCTGATATTCGGCCGGCTGGCCGACCGCTTCGGCCGAAGGCCGGTCTTGATGGCCAATATCGCGCTGTATTCGATACTGGGATTTTCCTCCGCCTTCGCGCCCAACCTGATGGCGCTGCTGGTGCTGCGCACCTTGTTCGGCGTGGCGATGGGCGGGGAGTGGGGCGTAGGCTCTTCGCTGACCATGGAAAGCATACCCAAGGAGTCGCGCGGCTTCGTCTCCGGCTTGCTGCAGGCGGGCTATCCCAGCGGCTACCTGCTGGCGACTCTGGCATTCGGGCAGCTGTTCGAGCGCATAGGCTGGCGCGGCATGTTCATGCTCAGCCTGTTGCCGGCGCTGCTGACGCTGTACATCCGCCGCAACGTGCCGGAAAGCCCCAGCTGGGAAGCTTCGCGCCATCACGAAAAGCCCGGCTTGCTGCAGGCGATATCGGCCCAATGGCGGCTGTCGCTGTACGCCATCATCTTGATGACCTGCTTCAATTTCTTCTCGCACGGCACCCAGGACATGTATCCAACCTTCCTGCGCGTGCAGCATAAGTTCGATCCGCATACCGTGCAGATGATCGCCATCTGCCTCAATGTCGGCGCCATCGTCGGCGGCTTGGCCATTGGCAGCCTGTCCGAGAAAATCGGCCGGCGCAACGCGATCACGCTGGCCGCGCTGTTCGCGCTGCCGGTATTGCCGCTATGGGCTTTCACCAGCACGCCGCTGCTGTTGGCCATCGGCGCGTTCCTGATGCAGATTTCGGTCCAGGGCGCGTGGGGCGTGATTCCGGCCCACTTGAATGAAATATCGCCGGCGGCGGTGCGCGCCACCTTTCCCGGCCTGGTCTACCAGCTGGGCAATCTGTTCGCCTCGGTCAACAGCCCCTTGCAAGCCCATATGGCCAAGACCAACGGCGGCGACTACGGCCTGGCCATGGCCATCGTCGCCGGTCTCGTCGCGCTGGCGATCGCGATCCTGATCCGCTTCAGCCATGAGCGGCGCGGCGAGACGATGGCCTCGCACTAGCAACAACCAATCAAAACGGCGGCCTGCGGGCCGCCGCTGATGGGCACGGGGCGCGGGTCAGGCTCAGCCGCCTCGCGGCTTGCCGTCCTGGCCGAACAGAATGGCGCGCGAGGCGTCGGTGACCGAGGGCGCCGTATTGATGGTTTCCGCCAGCGCGTAGGCGCGTTTCACGGCGGGCCGTTCGGCGATGCGGTCGAACCAGCGCTTGAGAGACGGAAAATCGTCCAGATTCTGTTGCTGGCGCTGATGCGGCACGATCCACGGATAGCTTGCCATGTCGGCGATCGAGTATTCTCCGGCGATGAAATCGCGGCCATCGGACAGATGCGTGTCCAGCACGCGATAGAGGCGGGCGGTTTCGCGCACGTAACGGTCTATCGCGTACGGCAGCTTCTCCGGCGCGTACTGGGAAAAATGGTGGTTCTGGCCCGCCATCGGTCCCAGGCCGCCCATCTGCCAGAACAGCCACTGCAATGCCTCGTTGCGGCCGCGCAAATCTTGCGGAATGAAGCGCCCGGTCTTGTCGGCCAGATACAGCAGGATGGCGCCGGATTCGAACAGGCCGATCGGCTCGCCGCCGCCCTGCGGCGCATGGTCCACGATGGCCGGAATGCGGTTGTTGGGCGCGATTCGCAGGAAATCCGGCTTGAATTGATCTCCGGTGGCGATGTTGACCGGCTCGATACGGTAGGGCAGGCCGGCCTCTTCAAGGAAGATGGTGATCTTGTGGCCGTTGGGCGTGGTCCAGTAATAGAGGTCTATCATCGTTCGCTTCCTGGCTTGGGAGTGGAAGGAATGACATGGGGGCATGTCATGACTTTCCAAAGAGGCTCTCTGACCAAGCATCGCCCGGCAGTCGTCGGCGCGGTATCATTGTGTGCCACAAAATCCGGCAAAGAGAACATGTGCGTCAATTTCACCCCGCCCAGCCGCGGCCAGCTGCGCGAATGGTTCGGCTGCGATCCGGGCGAATGGCAATGGCAGGATGAAACCTGGCAAGACTATCTGGCGCCCATCCTGACCCGCGACGGGCTGCGAATGGCCAGCTACGGTTTTGTCCCCAAACGCCACCTGCCTGAAGGCGTGCGGCTGAGCACCATGAACGCGCGCGCCGAAACCATAGGCCAACTGCGCAGCTACCGCGACGCCTGGCGCAACTGCCAGCTGTGCCTGGTGCCGATGCAAGCCTTCTACGAACCCTGCTACGAGAGCGGGCGGGCGGTGCGCACCAAGATCGGCATGGCCGATGGCGCGCCGTTCGCGGTGGCTGGCCTGTGGCGGGAATGGCGCGAGGCGGACGGCTCGATCAGCCTGGCCTTCACCCAGATCACCATCAACGCCGACGGCCACGGGGTGATGGGCCGCATGCACCGGCCGGGCGACGAAAAGCGCTCGCTGGTCATCATCCCCGCGGCGTTGCACCAGGAGTGGCTGCACTGCCGCAATCCCGAGCAGGCCAGGGCATTTCTGCAGCTCTTCGCCGCCGAGAGGATGCGCGCGGAAGGCGAAATTCCGAATCCGCCCCAGCAGGGATCGCTGTTCGACTGAGTCAAAGAAAAAGCCCGCAGAACGCGGGCTTTTTCGAGCGAAGTTGGCGCTTATTGCTGCTCGGCGTGGTAGCGCGTCACCAGATCCACCTCTTCCTTGGAACCCAGAAACACCGCTACGCGCTCGTGCAGCTTGGTCGGTTGGATGTCCATGATGCGCTGATGGCCGTTGGTGGCGACGCCGCCGGCCTGCTCGATGATGAAGGCCATCGGATTGCCTTCGTACATCAGGCGCAGCTTGCCGGCCTTGGACGGATCGCGCGCGTCCTTCGGATACATGAAAATGCCGCCGCGGGTGATGATGCGATGCACCTCGGCCACCATCGACGCCACCCAGCGCATATTGAAATCGCGGCCGCGCGGACCGGTCGCGCCGGCCAGCATCTCTTCCACGTAGCGGCGCACCGGCGCTTCCCAGTGGCGCATATTGGACATGTTGATCGCGAATTCGGCGGTGCGTTCCGGCACTTTCATGTCCGGATGGGTCAGCACGAAGGAGCCGTGCTCGCGGTCCAGCGTGAAGCCGTGCACGCCGCTGCCGAAGGTCAGCACCAGCATGGTTTGCGGGCCGTAGACGGTATAGCCGGCGGCGACTTGGCGGGTGCCGGGCTGCAGGAAGTCAGACTCGGTCGGCTGCGTCACGCCCTCGGGGCAGCGCAGGATGGAGAAAATGGTGCCGACCGATATGTTGACGTCGATGTTGGACGAGCCGTCCAGCGGGTCGAACATCAACAGGTATTCGCCCTTCGGGTATTCACCCGGGATGTGGTAAGGCAGCTCCATCTCTTCCGACGCCATGGCGGCCAGGCTGCCGCCCCATTCGTTGGCGTCCAGCAGGAAGTCGTTGGCGATCACGTCCAGCTTCTTCTGCGCCTCGCCCTGAATGTTGCCGGTGCCGGCTTCGCCCAGCACGTCGGCCAGCGCGCCCTTGTTCACCGAATAGCTGATGGCCTTGCAGGCGCGGCCCACGGTTTCGATCAGCAGACGCAATTCCGGCGGCAGCGTGCCCGCCTTGCGCTGTTGTTCGATCAGAAAACGGGAGAGGGTGATGCGGCTCATGACGTTCCTTAGGCTGGGTAGGTGCGCGAATGATAATGCCGTCGGATTGACGGCACAACGCGGCATTATAACGAATAAGCCGGCAGCCGGGGCGGCCAGCGGCTATCAAGAAAATGATAGTTATACGTAGGAGAATGCCATGCCGGTCCGCGCCCTTGTCCTGTTGCTGTTCAGCCTGTCCGCCTGGTCGGCCCGGGCGCCGGCGATCACCATTTACACCGAGGAGTGGCCGCCCATCACCTTCCAACGCAATGGCATCGCCGACGGAATGGCGGTAGAGGTGGTGCGCGAGATCCAGGCGCGCATCCACGACAACAGCCCGATCGACGTGGTGCCTTGGGCGCGCGGCTACAAGGAGCTGCTGACCAGTCCCGGCGTAATGCTGTTTACCGTCGGCCGCAGCGAGGCGCGGGAGAAGCAGATGACGCTGCTGGGGCCGATCGCGGTGTCGCAAACCGTGCTGTTGGCGCGCAAGGGAGAGGCATCCAAATTGTTGGCGCTGGGCGCCGGCATCTACCAGCGTCCGGTTGGCGCTTACCGCGGCAGCATCTTCGCCGACGCGGCCTCCGCCGCAGGCTTCGTCGAGGTGGACCTGGCGCCGACGCCCCAGGTGACTGCGCAGAAGATGCTGATGGGCAGGTATGACATGTGGGTGGAGGGTGGTTTCGTCGTCGCCTCCGTGCTCAAGGACATCCATCAGCCGGCCGATGCGGTGGAGGTGGTGCGCGTGCTGGAGTCGCTGGAACTTTACCTGGCCTTTTCCCGGGGCACGCCGGCCGAAGAGGTCAAGCGCTGGCAGGACGGCTTCGCGGCGATCAAGAAAGACGGCACCTACAAGCGCACTTATAACAAGTGGCTGCCGCGGGACACCGCGCCGATGGAAGTGAAGCTGATCGGCCTGCCTCCCGGACCGGCGCGCTAACCGGCGCCGCGCTCGGACGCGCGCGCCTTCTGGCTGGCGGCGCGGCGCAATGCCGGCCACTCCGCCAGCCGGATGTTCTCCGGCACGCCGCGCCGCTTGGCAACGCCCACCCGCTGCGAGCGGTAGATGCCGGAGTGTCCCGAGCATAAATAGCTGACCACACTGGCCAACCCGGCGTAGACGCCGATTTCCGGCCCGAACAGCTCCATCGCCATCACCGTGGAGGCCAGCGGCGTATTGGCCGCGCCGGCGAACACCGCGACGAAGCCCATGCCAGCCAGCAAGGGGAAGGGCAGATGCAGCCACGGCGCCAGCGCGTTGCCCAGCGCGGCGCCGATGTAGAACAGCGGCGTGACTTCTCCGCCCTTGAAGCCGGAACCCAGCGTCGCCACGGTGAACGCCAGCTTACCAGCGAAGTCGTACGCCGGCAGCGGCTGCAGGAAGGCGGACACGATGGTGGGGATGCCCAGGCCCAGATAGGCCTGCGCGTCCATCAGCGAGGCTGCGATCGCGACCGCGCCGCCGCCGATCAGCGGCCGCAGCGGCGCGAAGGCGATGAAGCGCTTGAAGCCGCTGGCCAAGCCATGAACGGACTCGGCGAACAGCTTGCCGACCAGTCCGAAGGCGGCGCCGGCCAGCACCGCAGCGCCCAGCCCCCAAGCGCTGGCCGCTGGAATGAAAGGAATCCGGTAGCGCGTGTGATGCACGCCCCAGAGCTGCCCGATCTGGTCGCCGAGAATGGCAGCCGCCAGGCAGGGCAAAATCGCGTCGTAGCGCAGACGGCCGATGGCGAGCACCTCCAGGCCGAAGATCGCGCCGGCGAGCGGCGTGCCGAACACCGAGGCGAAGCCGGCGCTGATCCCGGCCATCAACAGGATGCGACGGTCCTCCCGCAGCAAGGGCAGCCATTTGTGCACCTGGTCGGCCAGCGCGCCGCCCATCTGCACCGCAGTGCCTTCCCGGCCGGCCGAGCCGCCGCACAAATGCGTGGCGACGGTGCCGATCAGCACCAGCGGCGCCATCCGCAACGGAATGGTTTTTTTCGAATCGTGAATCTCGTCGATCAACAGATTATTGCCGGCCCCCACCTCGCGCCCCAGCCGCCAGTAGGCCAAGCCGACCATGAAGCCGGCCAGCGGCAGCAGCCAGATCAGCCAGGGGTGGCTCAGGCGGGTTTGCGTGGCCCAATCCAGCGAAAACAGAAACAGGGCGGAGGCGCTGCCAGTCAGCGCGGCGACCAGCGCGGACAAAAGCAGCCATTTCCCGATATGGGGCAGGGTGGAAAATCTTTCCGGAAGAAGAGGGTATTTCATGGGCGTCCAATGCGTTGTGATGGCAATCGTCTGGACGGGCATGCTTTGAGGCGCAGGCCTACAGCTTCCCGGTCCAGGAATACTGTAGGCATCATCAGCCTCTTTGCGAGGCGGTTACGGGAGGCATGCCATCTCCGCTTGCGCCGATTGTACTGGCCGAAACGATGCAGAGGCAAGCCCGGGCTCAGCGCGGCGAAGTCCCGGCTTTGTCCGCTTCGCTTTCCAGCCAGCGGCAGAAGGTCGCCACGGCGGCATCCTCCGCCGACATGCGCGGCGCCACCCAGCAATAGTCGCGCACTGTCACCACCGGCGCCGGCAGCGGAGACACCAGCCGGCCCGCGTCTATCAGCGCCTGCGCCATCGGCATGGGCCCCAGTACCACGCCCAGTCCATCTATCGCGGCCTGCAGCGCCAGGGAGAACTTGTCGAAATGCATGCTGCTGGCCGGCTTCAGTTCGGGAACGCCTGCCAGCGTCAGCCAGCGCGGCCAGGCGGTGGGGCGAGTGTCCGCGTGCAGCAGCGTATGGGTGGTGAGGTCATCCGGGCGATTCAGCGGCAGCGTGTCCAGCAGCGCCGGGCTGCACAACGGCAGCTCCCATTCCTTCAGGAATGGCTTGGCGATGTGGCCTGGCCAATCGCCGGGGCCGCGGCGGATGGCGATGTCGAACGGCGAATCCAGCCGGCTCAGATCGCGATCCGAAGTGGCCAGATGCAGCTCAAGGTCGGGAAAGCGCTCGCGAAAGCGCTCCAGCCTGGGCAGCAGCCAGTAGGCGGCGAAAGTGGGCGTGGAATTGATGGATAGCCGCCGCTGGCGGTTGGGTTGCAACAGTTGGGCGGTGGCATTGGCGATCAGGTCAAGGCCGTCCTGCACCTGCACCAGATAGCGCCAACCAGCGTCGGTCAGCCTGACGCGGCCGCCGCTGCGCTCGAACAGCGGCACGCCCAGCCAATCTTCCAGCTGCTTAATCTGTTTGCTCACAGCGCCATGAGTGACGAAGAGTTCGCCCGCCGCGGCGGAAAAGCTTTCCAGCCTTGCCGCGGCCTCGAAAATGCGCAATGAGTTAAGAGGAGGATAAGTGCTCATGTTGTGATTTTATCTCACAATCCATGTTGCGATTACTCGTTTGTATGCAAGCGCCGAAAAGCGTAATCTTCAGTCACTACAAAGTGCATATTCCGGCGCGAAGCGCGCGGAGCGATGCAGACCCAGCAAGTGGAGACTGGCGGCACGCCGCCAGGCCTGCGACAACCTAAAGCCAAGAAGGTCCCGAGTCATGCTAGAAGCTTACCGTCAGCACGTAGCCGAGCGCGCCGCGCTGGGCATTCCGCCCCTGCCGCTGTCCGCCAAGCAGGTCGAAGAACTGGTCGAACTGCTGAAAAATCCGCCCAAGGGCGAAGAGAGCATCCTGGTCGACCTGATCACCCACCGCGTGCCGCCGGGCGTGGACGACGCCGCCAAGGTCAAAGCCTCCTTCCTGGCCGCCGTCGCCGAAGGCGGCGTGAAGTCGCCGCTGGTTTCGCGCGAGCTGGCCACCGAGCTTCTCGGCACCATGCTGGGCGGCTACAACATCAAGCCGCTGGTCGATCTGCTGGACGATCCGTCCGTCGCCAAAATCGCGGCCGCCGGCCTGAAGAAAACCCTGCTGATGTTCGATTCCTTCCACGATGTGAAGGAAAAGATGGACAAGGGCAACGCCGTCGCCAAGGAAGTGGTCGAGTCCTGGGCCAACGCCGAGTGGTTCACCAGTCGCCCGGAAGTGGCGCAGAAAATCACCGTCACCGTATTCAAGGTGCCGGGCGAAACCAATACCGACGACCTGTCGCCGGCCCCGGACGCCTGGAGCCGCCCGGACATCCCGCTGCATTACCTGGCGATGCTGAAGAACACCCGCGCCGACGCGGCCTTCAAGCCGGAAGAAGACGGCAAGCGCGGCCCGATGCAATTCATCGACGATCTGAAGAAGAAGGGCCACCTGGTCGCCTACGTCGGCGACGTGGTCGGCACCGGCTCCTCGCGTAAGTCCGCCACCAACTCCGTGGTATGGGCCACCGGCCAGGACATCCCGTTTGTGCCGAACAAGCGCTTCGGCGGCGTGACCCTGGGCGGCAAGATCGCGCCCATCTTCTTCAATACTCAGGAAGACTCTGGCTCGCTGCCGATCGAAGTGGACGTGTCCAAGCTGGAAATGGGCGACGTGATCGACGTCTACCCGTACGCCGGCAAGATCGAGAAGAACGGCGCCGTCGTCTCCGAATTCAAGCTGAAGTCCGAAGTGATCCTGGACGAAGTGCGCGCCGGCGGCCGCATCAACCTGATCATCGGCCGCGGCCTGACCTCCAAGGCGCGCGAAGCGCTGGGCCTGCCGGCCTCCACCGTGTTCCGCCTGCCCAAGGCGCCGGTCGATTCCGGCAAAGGCTTTAGCCTGGGCCAGAAGATGGTCGGCCGCGCCTGTGGCCTGCCGGAAGGCAAAGGCGTGCGCCCGGGCACCTACTGCGAACCGAAGATGACCACCGTCGGCTCGCAGGACACCACCGGCCCGATGACCCGCGACGAGCTGAAAGACCTGGCCTGCCTGGGCTTCTCCGCCGACCTGGTGATGCAATCGTTCTGCCACACCGCCGCTTACCCCAAGCCGGTGGATGTGAAGATGCACAAGGAACTGCCGGCCTTCATCTCCACCCGCGGCGGCGTTTCGCTGCGCCCGGGCGACGGCGTGATCCACAGCTGGCTGAACCGTCTGCTGCTGCCCGACACCGTCGGCACCGGCGGCGACAGCCACACCCGCTTCCCGATCGGCATTTCCTTCCCGGCCGGCTCCGGCCTGGTGGCTTTCGCCGCCGCCACCGGCGTGATGCCGCTGGACATGCCGGAATCGGTGCTGGTGCGCTTCAAGGGCAAGCTGCAGCCGGGCGTGACCCTGCGCGACCTGGTCAACGCCATCCCGCTGTACGCGATCAAGCAAGGCTTGCTGACCGTGGCCAAGGCCGGCAAGAAGAACATCTTCTCCGGCCGCATCCTGGAAATCGAAGGCCTGCCTGATCTGAAGGTCGAGCAAGCGTTCGAACTGACCGACGCCTCCGCCGAGCGCTCCGCCGCCGGCTGCACCGTGCACCTGAACAAGGAGCCGATCGCCGAGTACATGCGCTCCAACATCACGCTGATGAAGACCATGATCGCCGACGGCTATCAAGACGCGCGCACGCTGGAGCGCCGCATCAAGTCGATGGAGGAGTGGATCGCCAACGGCCAGCTGCTGAAGGGCGACGCCGACGCCGAATACGCCGCCGTGATCGACATCGACCTGGCCGATGTGAAAGAGCCTATCGTCGCCTGCCCGAACGACCCGGACGACGTGAAATTCATGTCCGAAGTGGCCGGCACCAAGATCGACGAAGTGTTCATCGGTTCGTGCATGACCAATATCGGCCACTTCCGCGCCGCGTCCAAACTGCTGGAAGGCAAGGCCGACATCCCGGTCAAGCTGTGGGTCGCTCCGCCGACCAAGATGGACGCCAAGCAGCTGACCGAGGAAGGCCACTACGGCGTGCTGGGCCGCGCCGGCGCCCGCATGGAAATGCCGGGCTGCTCGCTGTGCATGGGCAACCAGGCGCAGGTGCGCGAAGGCGCGACGGTGATGTCCACCTCCACCCGCAACTTCCCGAACCGTCTGGGCAAGAACTCCAACGTGTTCCTGGGCTCGGCGGAACTGGCCGCGATCTGCTCCAAGCTGGGCAAGATCCCGACCGTGGAGGAGTATCAGGCCAATATCGGCATCATCAACGAGAAGAGCGCCGAAGTTTACCAGTACCTGAACTTCGACCAGATCGCCGAATATCAGGAGCTGGCCGCCAGCAAGGCCTGATTGCCTCGAGGCGTCGAATAACGCCGTCCGCCCCAAGGGTGGGCGGCGTTTTTTTCTTGGCCGCATGAAAGCCAGCTACGGCAGCCGTGCTACCATGCTCCATATTCTTCTTGGCGTATTTTCCGTCCTTCCCGAGTAAAATGGCCGGCTGGCAGGCAAGGAAATGCGCATCGGAATGACGTTGGCGTGACGCGGGTCTATAATTGAATGGATTTCATGGCGCATTGAAATTCATCCTTCAGCCTAAAGCTCAGCACAATTTCTTGTCCCATGGCTACAAGCCGTTTCCTTGGCAGGCTGGGCAGCCTCCATGCATGCAACACTCCCAAAGGTTATCCACGCAATGAAAAAATCATCGAATGGGGTAAAACGGCGGGCCGCGCAGCGGAAAAGCGCGGAAGCCATGGTGGAGGGCTTGTTTTTCGACGGCCCCGGCACCGAGCCTGCCGGGATGCTGATGCATGAGTTGCTGATCCACAAAATCGAGTTGGAAGCGCAGCTCATAGAGCTGCAGAATAACAATGCCTTCGTGGAGCAAATACGCGATCAGTATGTCGATTTTTACGAGACCGCGTCTGCCGGCCTCATTACCGTTGATGCTAGGGGCATGATAACTGAGGTCAATAAAACCGCAATCGAGTCACTGGGTATCAGCAAAGAGAAAGTCGTCGGCGCACTTTTCTCTCGTTTTGTTGCGAGCGGCGACCAAAATCGATGGAGTCTATTTTTTGAACGGGCGCTGTATGACAAGGAAAATAATGGGGAAAGCATCATCCTGGCATTGAATGTCCGCTCTTTTCATCATACAGGCGTGTTTCACATCGACTGCCAGAGAAAGTACGTGGTGGGAATGGGGGTGATAGTACGCTTGACATTGACTGATTTCAGCAAGATCAAGCGCGCGGAAGCCGAGATGCTGGACCGCTTGGCTCGGCAAGAATAAGTGCATAGCCCCGATGATGGCGGAGCCATGAATACAGCGATGCAGATCGCATTGCCGCAACCCGGCCGCGAACTGATCGGCTTCCCGGTTGTCGGTATTGGCTGCTCTGCGGGAGGGCTGGAGGCGCTGAAAAATTTTTTCACCTGCGTTCCAGATAAAAGCGGGCTGGCGTTTATCGTTGTCCAGCACTTGGCGCCCACCTCTACGCATATCAGCATTCTGGCGGACATCCTGCAGAATCACACCCGGATGGATGTGCTGGAAGCGGCGGAAGGCCTGCAGCTATTGCCCAACCATGTTTACATCGCGCCGCCGCGTCAAAACGTCTTCCTGAAAGATGGTCGCTTGCGTCTGAGCGTGGAAGAAAGCGCCGGATTGCGTTTGCCTATCGATTTGTTCTTTCAAAAACTGGCGCAGGGACTGCGGGAAAGCGCGGTGGGCATTGTCCTGTCCGGCATGGGCTCCGACGGCGCTCAGGGCCTCCAGTCCATCCGCGAGGCCGGTGGACTGTGCCTTGCGCAAGAGCCAGCCACCGCGGGCTTCGATAGCATGCCGCTTGCCGCTATCGCTTCAGGGTGCGTGCAGATCATAGCGCCGCCAGAGAGGCTGCCGGCGCTACTCATCCATTATCTGAAATACGCAATGAAAAAGACCGAATCCCCATCAGTCATCGTGCTGGACAGCCAGGAATACTATAGGAAAATCATCGCGCTTCTGCTCGAGCACTGCCATGCCGACTTTTCTCACTACAAAATCAATACGCTGACACGGCGCATTGAAAGGCGCATTGCCGTTCACAAGATGGATAATATCGCCGAGTATGCAAGCTACCTGGGAGCCAACCCGCAAGAACTGGTCTTGCTGCACAAAGAGTTGCTGATTGGGGTGACCAATTTCTTCCGCGATCCGGAAATATGGCAGTGCCTGCGCGACGATGCTTTCCCCACCCTTTTTTCTCGATATCCAAACGGCCGCAAGCTGCGCGCCTGGGTGGTTGGCTGCTCGAGTGGCGAAGAAGCCTATTCTCTGGTGATATCTTACAAAGAAGCATCCAGAGCGCTTAACCTGGATGACAAGTTCTCGCTGCAAGTCTATGCGACCGATCTGGACCCCGAGGCGATTCTCCGGGCTAGAAAGGGGATTTTCAGCAACAAGATAAAATCTGATATTTCCCCTGACTATCTAGCGCGTTACTTCGTGGAGGAGGGCGGCGAGCATCGGATCAAAAAAGAAATTCGAGATTGCATTGTATTTGCCACGCAGAATGTAATTTCAGACCCGCCATTCACCAAGTTGGATTTGTTATCCTGCAGAAATCTTTTGATATATTTCGATGCCAAACTGCAGAAGAGACTGCTATTATTATTTCATTATGCATTGAATCAAAATGGCATTCTGATGCTTGGCAATGCAGAGTCCATCGGGCAGCTGTCACAACTCTTCTTTCCAATAAAAAACAAGATACGCCTTTTGGGGAGGCTCAATCAGGCTTCAGCATCGTCCGAACTGATTTTCCCAAGCAAATCGCTGGAGAAGAATAATATGAGCGTCACGCCGGCATTTTCCAAAGAGGCCGCTTTGACTGAAAGCATTGGCCCGCAAATAGATAGCCTGATTCAGCAGAATTATGCCCCGGCTGCAGTTTTGGTGAATGCCGAAGGGGATATAATCTATATTAGCGGCCGCACGGGATCATACCTGGAGCCCGCAGCCGGCAAGGTCAACATCAATATTCACGCCATGGCCAGGCCTGGCCTGAGAGAGGCGTTGACCGGCGCGGTGAAAAGGGCGTTACAGAACCCGCTTCCGATTCAGATCAAGGGAGTCCCCATTGAGGACGGCAATGGGCATAAAGTGGTAAATGTAACCATCCATGCCCTCCAGGCTCCGGAGGCGCTGCGAGGCCAGGTGTTGATCGTGTTTCACGATGTTGTCCAAAACAAATCGCCGAGAAGGAAAGGCGGGGTGGTTTCGCGAGATGAGCACCAACAGCTGGAACGCGATCTGCAGCAGGCGCGCGAATCATTGCAGGCCATGCATGAGGAAATGCGCTGCTCGATGGAGGAGTTGAAGTCCGCCAACGAAGAGTTGCAATCGATGAATGAAGAGCTGCAATCAACCAATGAGGAGCTGACCACCTCAAAGGAAGAGATGCAGTCGATGAATGAAGAGCTGCAGACGGTGAATGCCGAGCTGCAATCCAAGATGGATGACCTGTCCGAGGCGAGGAATGACTTGATGAACTTGCTGAACAGCACTGAAATCGCCACCATTTTCCTGGATGGCGGGCTGAAAGTCAGACGGTTCACTTCGCATGTCACCACCTTGTTCAAACTTATTCAGAGCGATATTGGCAGGCCGCTTTCAGACATCGCCAACAATCTGGATTACCCTGAGCTGAGTCAGGATGCCTATGGAGTTATTCGCACGCTGGTTTTCAAGGATAAGCTGATCCGCGCAACGGATGATCAGTGGTACAGGGCGAGAATTATGCCGTATCGCACTCAGGAAAACGTGATTGACGGCATTGTGATCACTTTTACCAATATCAGCGAAATCCGCGCGCTGGAGAAAAATTTTTAAGGCTTCCTGTCACGCTGTTGCGTACTGGATATATTTTCCATTTGCGTATGCTGCCGCACATACGCACGCCAAACGACGGTCTATTCTCCCGGTATCACTTGCTTAGGGAGCGACGGTCATGGTCAATGCAATTGCGCAAACAGAGATTGAATCGCACCATGGTCTCATGCCTGAGGCAAAAGAGTCCGACGCGGCCAAAAAGGATCACAATGGGCTGATATGCTTGGTTCAGATGCGCTACGGTCTAAGCCGGGAGGAGGCAGAAAAACAGGTCAGGGAATTCCTTGCAACCTGCAAATAGCGCTGTTCTTCCTGGGGAGCGTTGCCTAGTGGCGATGTCTTGGCGGTCAATTGAAACGACAAGAAGTCGTTTTGAAAGCATAACCGCTGACAAAACCTCGCAGAGAACCTGAGCCAAGGCGCGCCGACACAGGCTGTCTAGATAGTACGGCAAGGAAGCGCGACGCAGGATCAGGGGGATATAAATGATTAGCAGCAAGATGGATAAGCGAAGTGAATGTTTTGACCATCCCGTGCGAGGGCATGCCGCAGCCATTGCGGCGCGAGATCAATGCCATGTTGCACTTGGCCTATCGGTGCGATGGTGAAGTCAGCCCAGATGAAGCGCTGCATCGTCCTGAGCTCGAAGCCCGAGCATTCTATCTGAAGGATAACGGACGGCTTGCCGCCTACGCGTCGGTGTTTGGCAAAGCCATCACTCAACAGGGGCGGGTTTTCTCGTTGGGCAGCCTTGGCTGCGTCGCCACTCATCCGGAGCTGCGCGGACGCGGCCTGGGCGAGCGCGTTGTCGTGGCCGCTTCGGATTGGCTCAGAACTTGCGGCCGTTACGACATCGCCGCGTTTTCCTGCGACGCCGGGCTGCTGCCGTTCTATCGACGGGCGGCGGGCTGGGAGGCTGCCGACGTCGTTCTGGTCGCCAACGAGAATGAAAACGCCTTGCGCAGCGATACGCTGGGCAAGGTTGTTATGCTGGAGCTGTTATCGGGCCGGGCGAGGACCGCCGAGCCATTGTTTCGCGGCGCGACGATCAATCTGGACCTGCCGCCGGGAGAGTTTGTCTGAAGATCAGCGCGGCGATTTGCGGCGCGAAGCCTTGCCGGGCAATTGCATGCCCAGTTCCAGTTCGAACAGGCTGCCGGTGCGGCCGGTCTGCGATTGACAGGCGATCATCAGCGCGCGGTTGATCGCCTCTTTCTTGCTGACGCCCCACCACTCGATCATCTTGTCCAAAGACTTCTGCGCGTCCCGGCTCAGCTCCACCGTCACCGACAACTCCTGCAGCCGGTTTCGGCGCAGCTCGCGGCTGCGGCGCTTGCGTTCGGCCACCGTCATCGCACGTTCGCCCAGCGGTTTGCGGCCCGGTTTTTTGGCCACCCCGCCTATCAGGTCGAAGGTGTAGTGATCGCAAGGGTCTTTCATTGATGAGTGACAGGTCACGGCAAAATAAACGAGGGGGCGCAAGAATACCATAAACAGGACATTTGCGCTGAAAGCAGAAGCGCCTGGGCAATAAAAAAAGCCCCGCATGCGGGGCTTTCCTGCAAACCGGATCCGGCGAGGCTCAGTTCACCGGGCAGCTGTTGGCTGCGCGGTAGTCCACCACCTTGATCTTGCCGGCGATGATATCCTTGCGCGCGGCGACGATCTTCTTTTCCATTTCCGGCGTGATCAGCGCGCGGTTGTACTGGTCCAGCGCCCAGTCCACGCCGTTTTCCTTCAGGCCCATCAGCTTGGTGCTGGGCTTCCACTTGCCGTCTTTGGCGTCGCGCATGGTTTCGTACACGGCGTTGTCCACGCGCTTGACCATGGAGGTCAGCACGGTGCCTGGCTGCATGTAGTTCTGGTTGCTGTCCACGCCGATGTAGTACTTGCCGGAGGCCTTGGCGGCCTGGATCACGCCCACGTTCGACAGCGCGGCCGCGGCGAAGATCACGTCGGCGCCGCGGTCGAACTGGCTCTTGGCCAGTTCATTGCCGCGGGACGGGTCATTGAAGGCGGTGTGGGTGGTGCCCAGCATGTTCTGCAGCACCACGGCCTTCGGATTCACGTAGCGCGCGCCCTGCGCGTAACCGCAGCCGAAGGCGCGGATCAGCGGCACGTCCATGCCGCCCAGATAGCCAACCTTGCCGGTCTTGGATTTCAGCGCGGCGGCCATGCCGACCAGGAAGGAGCCTTCCTGTTCCTTGAAGGCGATGCTCTGCACATTGGCCCCCTTGGCCACCGAGTCCACCAGCGTGAACTTGGTGTTCGGGAATTCCTTGGCGACGGTCTCGATCGATTGGGTGTAGGCGAAGCCCACCGCCACTACCAGGTCGGCGCCTTTGCGCGCCATATTGCGCAGCACTTGTTCCTTCTGCGCATCGTTGCTGGGCTGACCTTCGCGGTAATTGATCTTGAACTCTTTCTTGAAGCGTTCGGCGCCGGTATAGGCCGCTTCATTGAAGCTCTTGTCGAACTTGCCGGCCTGGTCGTACACCACGGCCACGTTGAAGTCCTTGGCCAGCGCGGAGCCGGCGAGCAGGGCGGCAGCTACGGCGCATCCTGCGGTCTTGATCGCAAACGTCATTTTCATCAGCTTTTCTAGTAGTAGTTTTCGAGATGGCTTGCCCGCGAGCCTGTCGCGGGCGCTTCAACGAGGGGACATGCCGTGCCGGGGAGAGGGCGGCCTCGCGCGGCAGGATGCGACGAGGCGGGCGCCGCGCCGTCGTCAGACAGCGCATGCAACCCGCCCATTGAAGCGGCGAAATTCTACCCAGCGCCACCCCTCGTGTAAACCAATATAGACGAAACGCGCGCAAAAACCGCCGGCTCAGCCTTTCGGCATCCGCGGCGACCGCTTTGCGATGCGGGTCGCATCGCCGGCGTCACTCCTCGCTGATGCTTTCATGCGAGCCGGCGTCGCCGCGCTTCCAGTAGCCGGCCACCCGCATTCTGTCCTTGGACAAGCCGCGCTGCTTCAGTTGCTGGTGGATGGGGCGCATCTCGCCGCTTTCGCCCGCCGCCCAGACGAAGCCGGCGCCAGAGGGCAGGTCGCGCCCGTCCAGCGCTTGCTCCAGGCTCTCGCTCCGGCTCCGGTAGCGCCAGACGACTTCCACCCCGGCCGGCGCGGCCAGTTCGAAGCGGCAATCCGGACTGTCGGCCAGGATCAGCGCCAAGCCCCGCGCATCGTCCGGCAACTCCTCCAGCCTGCGGGCGATGGCTGGCAGCGCGGATTCGTCGCCGAGCAGCCAGTGCCAGTCGAAACCAGAGGGGATGACGCGCGAGCCGCGCGGACCGCCGATGCCCAGCTTGTCGCCGGGCTTGGCGCTCAAAGCCCAGTCGGCGGCGATGCCGCCCGCATGGACGACAAAATCGATATCCAGCTCTCCGGCGGCCGCGTCGTAGCGGCGCGGGGTGTAGTCGCGCATCGGCGGCTTGGGCTTATCGGCCGGGAAGCGGATGCCGCCATCCTCGGCGATGGCGGGCAAGGCGGGTTGTTCCGCGCCGGGCTCGGGGAAGAACAGCTTCACGTGGTCGTCGAAGGACGCGGAAACGAAGCCATCCAGGTCATCGCCCGCCAGGGTGATGCGCAGCATGGACGGAGACAGCCGCGATACACGCGCCACCTGCAGCAGACGGAAACGCAGGGGATGGCGCAGGCGTTGGATTTCAAGTTCGGTATTCATAAGATTTCCTCAGGATTTTTCCGCGCCGGCGATTTCGGCGACGGCGCGTTGCAGGATGGCCGCGATGCGGCGCTGTTCGTCAGGCTCCGCCTGGTCTCGTAGCAGCAGCGCGTGCTTCAGCGCGCGCCTGGCCTCGATCAGCTCGCGGGTCCAGCCTGCCGCGCCGTCCTCGCCGATTTCCTCGCCGGCGTAGGCGCGCCGCGCCAGCTCCATCTTGCGGCCGATGTGGGTCAGCTTGGCCAGCGTCAGCTCCACGTGTTCGCGATGGAGGGCCAATCGTTCCCGGCCGGCATCCGCGATGGCGTAGCACTTCCGCTTGCCGTGGCTGGCGGCGGTGACCTGGCCCGCTTCCTCCATGCGAGTGAGGGCGGGGTAGGCCACTCCTGGGCTGGGGCTGTAATAGCCGTTGGAGCGGGAGGCCAGCTCCTTGATCAGTTCGTAGCCATGACAGGAGCGCTCATTGATCAGAGCCAGCAGCAGCAGTTGGAGATCGTCGGAACCGAACTTGCGTCCGCGGGCCAGCGCGCCGTCATCGCCGCCGCGACGGTGCGATCCGCGCATCGCCCGCAGCATGCGGCGAATCGGGTATCGGTATGGATTGCATGGCATGGCTGGCCCTCTCTTCTGGATGGTATATCTTACGATATATATCGTAAGATATAAAGTCAAGAAGGAAAGCCAAGCTGGCGAGCGGATCAAACCTCAGCGCCATTTCCATGACAAAAATCAACAAAATACATTTGAATATTGAAATTGAATAATGGCATCGGTTATCGTTGGCAGTTGTTTACAAATTCCGTGAGCGAAACATGGCCAGAACCCTTTCCTTGAAACGGCGGCTGTTGCTGCAGACCGTCAGCGCGATCGTCCTGGTCTGCGTGCTGGGCGCCTTGCTGATGAATGCCCTGCGCCAGCAGATGATGGACGACAGGCACGACCAGGTGCGCAGCCAGGTGGAAAACGCCGCCAGCCTGGTGGCGATGCATGAAGAACAGGCCGCCGCCGGACTGGTGCCGGAGGCGGAGGCGCAGAAAATGGCGCTGCAGGAGCTGGCGAGGCTGCGCTTCGACGGCGACGAGTACTTCTTCACGCTGGACCGCAATTTGAAGTGGCTGTCGCACGGCATGAATCCCAAGCTGGTCGGCAAGGACATGCATAGCGTCAAGGACGGCGCCGGCGCCAATATCGGCGCGCTGTTCGAACAAACCATGCGCAGCGGCGGCGGCAAGGGCTTCGTCAACTACGTATGGGACAAGCCGGGCGCCAGCTCGCCGCAGCCCAAGCTCGCCTATTTCCAAAGCTCGCCGCGCTGGGGCTGGGTAGTGGGCACCGGGCTGTATCTGGATGACATCAACGCCATGCTGACGCGGCAGCTGCTGAGCGTGGGCGCGCAGGTGCTGCTGTTCATGGCAGTCAGCCTGTCGCTCGGCTGGTGGGTGTATCGCAGCGTGATGCGGGAGTTGGGCACGGAGCCCTCCGAAGCCGCCGACATCGTGCGCGAGATCGCCGCCGGCAAGCTTGACCGGGAGATACAGGTGGGCGCCGGTCATCAGGACAGCCTGCTGGCCCATATCCGGGAAATGCAGGGGCAACTTCGCCAACTGGTGGGCGACATCATGCGCGACGCCGAAGAGCTGGGCCGCCTGAACGCCGACGTGGTGGATGGCGCGCGCATGGTGGCCGGCAACTCCCAGGGGCAGAGCGAGGGCGCCGCGGCGATGGCGGCCTCGGTGGAGCAGCTGACCGTCAGCATCAACCATATCGCCCAGCACGCGTCCGACGCCCGCGCGGTATCTCAGGACTCCGGCCACCTGTCCGAAGCCGGCAGCCAGGTGATCGCGCGCGCGGTGGAGGAAATGCAGGGCATCAGCGCCACCGTGGACTTGACCGAAGCCGCCATCTCCGAGCTGGCCAGCAAGACATCCACCATCTCCAACATCATGCAGGTGATCAAGGACATTGCTGATCAGACCAATTTGCTGGCGCTGAACGCCGCCATCGAGGCGGCGCGGGCGGGCGAAACCGGCCGCGGCTTCGCGGTGGTGGCTGACGAGGTGCGCAAATTGTCGGAGCGCACGGCCAAGGCCACCGAGCAGACGGCGGACATGATCGCGGAGATCCAGGCCAGCTCGGACCTGTCTCGCAGGAATATGAGCGATACGGTGGCCAAGGTGAAAACCGGCCTGGAGCTGGCGGAGCAGGGCGGCGAGCTGATCCAGCAGATTCGCGGCAGCGCCAGCCAGGTGGTGCAGGTGGTCAACGACATCTCGCACGCGCTGCAAGAGCAAGGCACCGCCAGCCAGGACATCGCCCGCCACGTCGAGCAGATCGCCCAGGTGGCGTCCGGCAACGCGGTCGCAGCCACCCAGGCGTCGGAAAGCATACAGCGGATAGACGAGGTGACCGGCAACCTCAGGCTGTCGGTCGCGCAATTCCAGGTGTGACGCTCAAGGCCTCGCCAGCGAGTAGCGCGCGGGGTCAGCAGCCCGCGCGCGCTGGCGATAAAAGCGGTCCAGTTCGGCGCGATAACGCTGCGCGGATTCGGGAGAAAGCCAGCGATCCTGCGCCTGGCGGTAAGCCGGGTCGGAAACGACCTCGCTCAGAAGCTGGTCTATTTTCATCACCGCCATCCTTCCCCAGCGAGTGCGCGGGCAGGCGATGCCCACCGGGATCAGCGCCGCGCCGGCGATGGGCAGGCTGGTCAGCGGATGCTCCCGGCTCTGCTCGTCCCGGTATTTGAAGTTGGGCTCGTAATCCAGCGTGTAGTCGGCGCGCCCCAATTCCAGCAGTTTGAACAAGCCGTCGTTGGACGGGAGATTGGGAATCTCCCTGACGTTCGATCCGCCCTTGCTCTCCGCCAGCAGGCGGTCGATTTCAGCGGTGTAGCTTCTGCCGGCGGCGGTGATGCCGCGAACCCCGGGCTTGCGGATCAGCTTGTCGAGCACCGCCTCTCCCGCCTCGTTCAGCGGCGCTTGCGCCGCCGCCTCCTTGCGGATCACCAGCCGCAGCGGCAACTGCATGTGGGTCAGCGTGAAAAAGGCGAATTTCTCCCGCTCTGGCGTCGGAATCAGGTTCATCCTGCATAGCTGGCTGCCGCGTTGAAGTTCTAGCGTGCTGCGCGCGGTGCTCATCACCATGAAGCGATGCTCGGCCTCCGGCCAGCGCGCGATGATCAGCTTCAGGTAGATGTCGTTCTGGCCGGTGGTGGGTTTGCCGTCGCGAATGATGAAGTTGGGCGCCCAGTCGGACAATACCCAGGTGATCTGGTAGGGCTCGCTCGCGTGGGCTGCGGCGGAGGCAAGCGCCAGCAGGGCGAAACGGGCCAGATTGCGCCATGAGATGGCGGGCGGGAACACGAGCATCGACACTCCACGCGGCGCCAAGGCCGCTGAATTCATTCTAGACCGTCGATTTTCAGCAACCAATTCCTCGGCGGACGGTCTGTTCCTGCCTTACTGACGGATTTCGCGCGGTCTGCCTTGCCGCGACGGCGCAGACTGGGCTTTTCAGATGGCCGCTTTTGCTTCCGCCGCCCGACTGCAGTAGCATGTGCGCCCCGCGCAAGCGCGTGGTAGAGCAACGAAGCAACAGGCCGCAAAGGCAACAACAATAATGACTGACAATTTCCGCGGCGGGGTGGCGCCATGATGGTGGCCACCCATGTCGCATTCGGCGCGTTCTGCGCGGTTTCCGCGGCGCTGATCCTGCACTTGCCCGCCATGATGGCGGTGTTGCTGCTGGCCGGCGGGCTGGCCGGCTCGCTGCTGCCGGACATCGACCACCCCCAGAGCTGGCTCGGCCGGCGCATTCCCTTTCTTTCCCGCCCCATCGCCTATCTGTTCGGCCACCGCGGCATCACCCATAGCCTGCTGGCGGTGGTCGGCGTGTTCTACGCCAGCGCCGCCTGCCTGCATGGCTGGGACGTGCGGCTGGGCCATGCGATGCCCATGGTGCTGGGCCTGTGCGTCGGTTACGCCTCCCACCTAGTGGGCGATTGGCTGACACCCGCCGGCATTCCGCTGCTGTGGCCGATCCGGGTGCGTTTCCGGGCGCCGCTGATGCTGCTGCGCCCCAAAATGGCCGAGCCCATCATGACGGTGCTGCTATGGTTCGGCGCCGGCTTTTTGATGTCCCGCGCGCTCTAGCTGTTGCATCCGCGCCCCGGAAATCGCGCCGCCACCGGGATCGAGCGCGGAATGCCATGCGCGGCGGCCCCGCGCGGGTATGCTATCGGGTAGCCGCCGCATCCTGACTGTTTGGGCGGCGAGGCCGAATGGCGGATGCGCCCGCTTCCGGCCGGAACAGGGGACGGAATGAAAAAATGGATGGCGCCCGCGGCGCTGTTGCTGGCGGCTGCGCTGGCTGGGGGCTATTACCTTTACCAGCGAGAGGCCGAGGCCGCGCGCCAGGGCACGCTGTACGGCAACGTCGATATTCGCGAAGTGGTCCTGGCCTTCCGCGTCTCCGGCCGACTGGCCTCTGTGCTGGTGGACGAAGGCGACAGCGTGCAGCCGGGGCAGATCCTGGCGCGGCTCGATGTCGAGCCGCTGAAGAACAGCCTGAACGCCGCCCTGGCCAACGAGGCGGCGCTGGCGGCGCGCAACGCGCTGATGCGCAAGGGCAACCGCAGCGAAGACATCGCCCAGGCGCGCGCCAGGCTTGAGGCGGCCCAGGCCGCCGTGATCCAGTCCGAGAGCGAATACCGGCGCCAGCGCGATCTGGTGCCGGCCGGCGGCAGCAGCCGGCAATTGCTGGAGGCCGCCCGCTCGCAGCGCGATCAGTCGCTCGCCCAGCGCGACGCCGCCGTCCAGCAACTGAAGGCGCTGGTCGCAGGCTTCCGGCCCGAGGAGATCGCCGAATCCGACGCCCAATTGAAACAGGCCCGGGCCAGCCTCGCCTCCGCGCGCCTGGAGCTGAAAGACGCCAGCCTGCAATCCCCCAGCGCCGGCATCATCCTCGCCCGCGCAGTGGAGGCCGGCAGCATGGTCCAGGCCGGCACGCCGGCGTTCACGCTGTCGCTGCGCCAGCCGGTATGGGTCCGCGCCTATGTCGGCGAAACCCAGCTAGGCAAGTTCGCTGCCGGAACCGAAGTGCGGGTATCCAGCGACAGCCGCCCGGGCAAGACCTATCGCGGCGTGGTGGGTTTCGTGTCGCCCACGGCCGAGTTCACGCCCAAGTCGGTGGAGACGCCTGATCTGCGCACGGCGCTGGTCTACCGGATACGCGTGGTGGTCGGGGATGCCGACGCCGCGCTCAGCCAGGGCATGCCGGTGACGGTGAGGCTGGCGCAGTGAGCGCCGCGATTCGCGCCGTCGGGCTGGGCAAACGCTTTCCCGGCGCGGCGGCGGACGCGGTGTCCGGTGTGGATCTGGACATTCCGCCCGGCTGCGTGGCCGGATTGGTGGGGCCGGACGGAGCCGGCAAGACCACGCTGCTGCGCATGCTGGCCGGCTTGATGACGCCCAGCGCGGGGGAGGCGAGCGTGGCGGGGCTGAATCCCGTCGCCGACAGGGACGCGCTGCGGCGGAGCATAGGCTATATGCCGCAGAAGTTCGGCCTGTACGAAGACCTGACCGTGCAGGAAAACCTGGACCTGTACGCCGATTTGCGGGAAGTGCCCATCGCCGAGCGCGAGCGGGACTTCGCGCGCCTGCTGGCGCTGACCGATCTCGCGCCGTTCACGGGCCGCCACGCCGGCAAGCTGTCCGGCGGCATGAAGCAGAAGCTTGGCCTGGCCTGCTCGCTGCTGGGCAGACCGCGCGCCTTGCTGCTGGACGAGCCCGGCGTCGGCGTCGATCCGATCTCCCGGCGCGAGCTATGGAAGCTGATCCGCGCGCTGTCGGCCGACGGCATCACCGTGCTGCTCAGCACCGCCTACCTCGACGAGGCTGAATCCTGCGACAGAGTCTACCTGATGGCCGGCGGCCGGATCCGCGCCGGCGGGCCGCCCGCCGAACTGACCGCGCCGCTGTCCGGGCGCTGCCTGCAGCTGTCCGGCATCGCGGGCAACCGCCGGCGCCTGCTGCAGCGCCTGTTGCGCCAGCCGGCGCTGATGGACGGCACGATACAAGGGCACAGCCTGCGCCTGTTGCTGCGCGACGAAAGCCGCTGGCCCGACCTGGCCGCGGCGGAGGCGGGACCCGATGCCAAACTGCAGTCTGCCCGGCCCAGGCTTGAAGACGCGTTCATCAGCTTGCTGGGCGGCGGCCCGGGCGGGGACTCGGCGCTGGCGGAAGTGATGCCCGACCTGCCGCGCCGCGGCGACGAAGCCGTGATCGAGGCCCGGCGGCTGAGCAAGCGCTTCGGCGACTTCCGCGCCGCCGACGACATCAGCTTCGCGGTGCGCCGCGGCGAGGTGTTCGGCCTGCTGGGGCCTAACGGCGCTGGGAAGTCCACCACCTTCAAGATGGAATGCGGCCTGCTCAAGCCCAGCGAGGGGCAGGCGCTGGTCATGGGGCTGGACTTGAAAGCCAGTCCCAGCGCCGCCCGCCAGCAGCTGGGCTATATGGCGCAGAAGTTTTCGCTGTACGCGCAGCTGACGGTGCGGCGCAATCTGATGTTCTTCTCCGGCGTCTATGGCTTGGCGGGAAAGACGCAGCGCGACAAGGTGGCGCAGATGGAGCGGGTGTTCGGCCTGAGGCCGCACATGGACAGCCCGGCCGGCGAGCTGCCGCTGGGCTTCAAGCAACGGCTGGCACTGGCCTGCGCGGTGATGCATGAGCCGCCGCTGCTGTTTCTGGACGAGCCCACCTCCGGCGTCGATCCGGTCACTCGCCGGGAGTTCTGGACTCACATCAACGGCCTGGCGGAAAAAGGCGTCACCGTGCTGGTGACCACCCACTTCATGGATGAGGCCGAGTACTGCGACCGCATCGCGCTGGTCTATCGCGGCCGGCTGCTGGCGCTGGATACGCCGGACGCGCTCAAACGCCGCGTGGAGAGCGCGGCCTTGCCGGATCCGACGATGGAGGATGCCTTCATCCAGCTGGTGGAGGAGGCCGACCGATGAACCTGCGCCGCCTGGCCGCGCTGTGCCGCAAGGAGAGCTATCAGATCGTCCGCGACCCTAGCAGCATCCTGATCGCCTTCATCCTGCCGGTGGCGCTGTTGTTCATCCTGGGATACGCGGTGAATCTGGACTCCGCCCACATCCGGCTGGGTTTGCTGCGCGAGGATGGCGGCGGCGCCGCGCAACGGCTGGCCGCGACGCTGTACGCGACGCCGGCGCTGGACGTGCAGCCGCTGCGCTCCCGTCCGGAAATGGAGGAGAAGCTGGCCCACGGCAAGATACGCGGCGCGGTGGTGATTCGTGAGGGTTTCTCCCGCGAATGGGGCGCTGGGCGGGGAACGGTTCAGTTGCTGACCGACGGCGCGGAGCCGAACACCGCCAACTTCGTCGCCGCCTATGTCCAGGGCGCCTGGCTGCGCTGGCAACAGGCCGAAGGCGACGAGCGCGCCCAACCCATCACGCCAGCCATCGATATCCGCCAGCGCTTCTGGTTCAACCCCAGCGCGGAAAGCCCCAATTTCCTGGTGCCCGGCACCATCGCCATCGTGATGACCATCGTCGGCGCGCTATTGTCCTCGCTGGTGGTGGCGCGGGAATGGGAGCGGGGCACGATGGAAGCTTTGCTGGCCACGCCGGTGAGCCGCGCCGAGCTGCTGCTGTCCAAGATACTGCCGTATTACGCGCTGGGCATCGCCGCCATGCTGCTATGCCTGATCGTCGCCGTATTCGTGATGCGGGTGCCGTTCCGCGGGCCGCTGTGGCTGCTGTGGCTGATGTCCTCGCTATTCCTGGCTAACGCGCTGGGCATGGGTCTGTTCCTGTCCACGGTGATGCGCACCCAGTTCGACGCCGCCCAGGCCGCGCTGACCGCCGGCTACTTGCCGGCGCTGATGCTGTCCGGCTTCGTGTTCGAGATTTCCAGCATGCCGGCGCCGCTGCAATGGCTGACGCGCATCCTGCCGGCGCGCTATTTCGCCAGCACGCTGCAGACGCTGTTCCAGGCCGGGGTGATTCCATCGCTGCTGTGGTTCAATGCCGGCAGCCTGATTCTGTTGGGCGCGTTCTGGCTGGGGCAGACCGTGCGCAAAACCCGCCGCACCCTGGACTGAAGCCATGTGGCAACGATTGCTGTGGCTGATCATCAAGGAACTGCAGGCGCTGGCCGGCAACCGCCAGGGGCGGCTGTTGCTGGTGGTGCCGGTGCTGCTGCAGCTGCTGGTGTTTCCCTTCGCAGCCACGCTGGAGGTCAAGCATGCCAGCCTGGCGGTTTACAATCAGGATGCCGGCGCGGCCTCGCAGGAGCTGGTGAAGCGTCTGGCCGCCAGCGCCACGTTCGACCATATCGTGCCGATGCGCAGTCATGAGGCATTGCGCGACTGCGTAGACCGGCAATGCGCGCTGCTGGCGGTGGTGTTTCCGCAGGACTTCTCGCGCGCGCTGGCCGCCGGCCGCCCGGCCACGCTGCAGGTGATCGTGGATGGCCGCCGCTCCAACAGCGGGCAGATCGCCAGCGCCTATATCGGGCAAGTGGTCGCCGCTTACCAACAGGAGCGGGCCGGCCCGGGGCCGCAGCTGTCGGTGCGCAATCTGTACAACCCCAATCTGGAGTTCCAGTGGCACGTGCTGCCCAGCCTGGTGGCCATCATCACCACCATAGGCTGCCTGATCGTCACCGCCTTGTCGGTGGCGCGGGAGCGCGAGGAGGGCACTTACGACCAGTTGCTGGTGTCGCCGCTGACGCCGGCCTACGTGATGGCGGGCAAGGCGGTGCCCGGCGTGCTGGTGGCGCTGCTGCAGGGAGGGCTGATCGCCATCGCCGCGGTCTGGGCCTACCGGGTGCCCTTCGGCGGCTCCATTTTCCTGCTGCTGATCAGCATGGCCAGCTATGGGCTGGCGCTGGCCGGGGTGGGGCTGTTCATCTCGTCGATCTGCCGTACCCAGCAGCAGGCGTTTCTGGGCGTGTTTTCCTTCATGGTGCCGGCGGTGATCCTGTCAGGATACGTATCGCCGATCGAGAACATGCCGGACGCGCTGCAATGGCTGGCGCGGGCCAATCCGCTCAGCTACTTCATCCCCATCTTGAAGGGGGTGTTCCTGAAAGGCTATGGCCTCGCCGACGCCTGGCCATGGCTGCTGCCGCTGTGGCTGATCGCCGTGGCCACGCTGAGTCTGGCGCTATGGCGCTTCCGGCGCCATGTCGAGTAGCGGCGCTCAGCGCATGATGCTGGCCGCGTGCGGCAGACCCTGCAGCGCGCCGCGCAGAATCCGCTCGCAGCGGGGCAGGGCATCGGGGCTGGCTTCCAGCAGCTCGTACAAGCCCAGGAACAGGCAGACCAGATAGTCCGCCGCCAGTCCGATGTCCAGCGAGGCGGGCAGCTCGTTCTGGGCGATGGCCCGCCGCAGCTGCCTGCGCGCGTAATGCGTGGTCAACCGGTCCGCCAGTTCGCGCCGCCGCAACACGCTGCGGTTTTCCTCGATCTGCTCGCACTTCTGATACAGGATCTGGTACACCCGCTGCGGCGAACCCGGCTCCAGGAACTGGGCCAGGTAGTAAACGCCGGCCGCCACCAGCGTATCGCCGGCGGACTCGCCTTGAGAGGGGAAGCGCAGCGCGTCCAGCGCGAACGCGCGGTCTATCATCGCCTGGCACACTTCCATCTTGTTGTCGTAATGCCCGTACACCGCGCCGCGCGACACCTTCGCCGCGTCGGCGATCTCGGCCATGGTGGCGTTGGCGATGCCCTTGTCCAAAAACACCCGCTCCGCGCCATCCAGTATCGCGTCCCGGGTTTTCTGCGAGTCTTCCTTGGTTTTGCGGGCCATCCGTCTCTTCTTTCATGTCATTGTCCGTCACATTGTGTCATTAATTAATCAATCATGCATGATTAATTAAGTGCTAGAATGGCCATTCCTCATCGCTCTTTACTGTAACGACCCCATGCACAATACCAATACCCACATCCGTGACCTGGACACGCTTCCCGTCTCCACGCTGTTCTGGCGCTACGCCATCCCCTCTATCGCCGGCATGCTGGTAACCGGCCTGTATGCGGTGATAGACGGCATTTTTGTCGGCCACTACGTGGGCAGCCACGGCCTGGCGGCGATCAATCTGGCGTATCCGCTGGTGATGCTGCAAGTGGGCCTGGGCGCGATGATCAGCATGGGCGCTGCCACCCGGATCGCGATCCAGCAAGGCGCCGGCGACATGCGCGCCGCGCGCGGCACCTTGCTGGCGGCGCTGGCGCTGCTGGCTTTGCTGAGCGCGCTGATCCCCGCGCTGGGCCTGCCCAATATCGATCTGCTGCTGTCCTGGCTGAAAGCCGACGTTCAGCCCCAGGTGGCGGAACAGGCGCGCGGCTATCTGCTGCTGATGCTGTCCGGCGCCGGCTTGACCATGGGGCCGATGCTCCTGACCTATCTGGTGCGCAACGACGGGCGGCCCAAGCTGTCCACCGCCTTGATGACGCTGGGCGCGCTGCTGAACATCGGCCTGGATTATCTGTTCGTCGGCGTGATGGGCAAAGGCCTGGCCGGGGCGGCCATCGGCACGCTGCTGGCCGAGGCCGTAGTGCTGATTCTGGCGCTGGCGTATTTTTTCAGCCCGCGCGCGGCGCTGCGCATCCGACTGGGCCGGCTGCGGCCGGATTGGCAGGGGTTGTGGCCCATTCTGGCGCTGGGCGCGCCCAGCCTGCTGATGGAGCTCAACCTGGCCCTGCTGCTGTTCGCGCACAACCGCCAGCTGCTGGTGTGGGGCGACGATCTGAGCGTAGCCGCCTATGCGGTGGCGGGCTACAGCGAGTCGCTGTTCACGCTGGTGATCCATGGCTTGGCGGTGGGCATGCAACCGCTGCTGGGGCACGCCATCGGCGCAGGCCAGCCCGAACGGGCGCGCGCGGCTTTGCTGCATGGATTGAAAGTGGGCCTGGCCATCGGCGTGGCCGCATGGGCGGCGGTCCAGCTGTTTCCAGCCTGGATCGCCGGCTGGTACAGCGACGGCAGCAGCGAACTGATAGAAGCCGGCAGCCGCGCGCTGCGCCTGCATCTGCTGGCCATGCCGCTGGATGGACTGGTCATCGTCGGCGCGACAGCCTTGCAAGCCATGGCGCTGACCCGCCTCGCGCTGGGCGTGACCGTGGGCAAGACTGCGCTGCTGCTGCCAGCGCTGGCATTGCTGCCGATGGCCATGGGCCTGGACGGCGTATGGCTGGCCATGCCGCTGGTGAACCTGCTGCTTGGCGCGGCGGTCGCATTGCTGCTATGGAAGCAATTCGACCAGTTGCAAGGCGCAGCCGGCATTCGGCATGCATAACGGACGGAAATGATATTTGATTTATGTCATATTGATATCTCAAATCCAGAAATGGGAGGGGACGATATGGCGCATTTCGAACAGCCACGCCAGCAAGAGATGGCGCGCCGCGACCAACTGTTGCGCAACCGCCTGCTGGAGGCCGGCATCCAGCAATATGTGGCTAGCGGCACGGAGAGCATCTACTACCTGTCGGGCATCAGCTACGAACCGCTGGAGCGCCCGTTCTTCCTGTTGCTGGACGCCGCCAGCGGCAAGCGCAAGCTGCTGGTGCCCCAGCTTGAGCATGCGCACCTGAAGCAGGCCTGGAATGTCGCGGAAGAGGATGTTCACAGCTACCGCGAGTACCCGGCGCCGGCTGGGCAGCGTTGGGAGGACGCGCTGATTCCGCTGCTTTGCGACCGCTTTGCCTTCGACCCCGCCACGCCGCTGCACCACGCCGAATTCATGCAATCGGTGGGCGGCCGCGCCGACGACGCGCTGGACAGGATACGGATGGTCAAATCGCCATGGGAGATCGCCAAGCTGGCTCGCGCCGGACGCTACGCGGCGGAAGGCGTGAACCAGCTGCTGCGCGGCGTTTACGACGGCGTGTCCGTGGCGGAGGGCTATGCCACCGGCCAGCAGCTGCTGCGGCGGATCATCCGCGAGGAGCCGGATTTCGACCCGCTGTGCACCCGGGTGCTGCTGGCGCCCTGGCCGGCGCCGCTGAGCGCGCAGCCGCATGCGATTCCGCAGTTGTCGCAACGGCTGAAGGATGGCCCCCACGTGGTGATTTCCGTCGTGCGCCTGGACGGCTACACCGCCGAATGCGAGCGCACCTTCTTCACCCGCCCGCCCACAGCGGCCCAACGCGAGCGCTTCCAGCTGATGGGCGAAGCGCGCAGTCTAGCGATGTCCATGCTGAGGCCGGGCGTCGCCTGCGGCGAGATCGATGAAAAGGTCAACGACTTCCTGCAGGACAAGAGCTTCGGCGATTGGCGCTTGCGGCTGCACCGCTGCGGCCATGGCCTGGGCTTGGGCAATCACGAAGCACCCTGGCTGGCGCAGGGCAGCGCCGATGTATTGCAGGCCGGCATGGTGGTATCGATAGAGCCGGGCATCTATCTGGCGAATGAGGGAGGCTACCGCCATTCCGATACGCTGGCCGTCACCGACGAAGGCTGGATCAACCTGACCGGCCAGGCGGCGGTGGAGCTGGAGGCGTTGACCATTGCGGCGGCCAAGCCGGCCCAGAGAATGAAAGGCTATTTCATCCGCAAAATGGTTTCAGCCTAGTAGATATATCCTCTTGGATTTTCATCAATAAAATTAAACCCATCAAAATATAACTAGGCCAGTCTTTGACTGGCCTTTTTTCCTATTTCAGTCACTCAAACGTTTGAATTAATATTTGTGGCGAATATTTGCCGTTTTATTGCAATAAATTTCATGTTATTCGCAGTGAAAGTGATATTTTCCATTCAAATAAAATAGGGGCTAACATGTCTGAAATGGGAAAGTCCGTTGTCGTTGCGCCATCCTTGATGGATGCGCCCGACAGGGAAAAACTGGTGGATGAGTTATATCTGGTGCATTGCGATATATTCGATGGCGTCAGCAAGGAGGATTTCGCCAGCTATGTCGTATATTCCAAAGCCAACGAAACGCGCATTCTGATTCACAAGAACGCGCAGGGACAATCGGTTGGTTATTGCGCGATCCATTTCTTCGAACAAAACCTGGAAGGACGGCAGTCCACCGTGATTCGGATGGAGGCAGGGCTGATGCGCGCCTACCGCGGCAAAAACCGCAACGCGCCATTCGTTTGCCGCCAGGTGCTGGCTTACCGCCTGACCCGTCCTGGCCGCCGGGTCTATTACCTGGGCGCTTTGGTGCACCCATCCAGCTACATGCTGCTGGACAAGTACGCCACTCGGGTATGGCCCAGCGCCCAGCAATCCTCTGAGCTGGATTACGGCGGCGTGATCGTCCAGCTGGCGCGCCTGTTCGGCCTCAAGCCGGTGGACCCGGACAAGCCGGGCGTGGTCCACGTGGGCTGGCAAACGCGGGACAACGAGGGCGACCGCAGGCAGTGGCAAGCCAGCCCCAACTCGGCGGCCCAGTTCTACATCCACCGCAACCCCGGCTACACCAAGGGCCATGGTTTGCTGACGCTGGTGCCGATCACGCTGGGTTGCATGGCGCACGCCACCGGACGCATGTTATGGAACCGTCTGAGCCGGCTGTTCGCGCCGTACCCGCATGGCAACCGCGGCTAGAAAACGAAACGCCCGCGCAGCTGCGCGGGCATTTTTTTATCCAGGCGGACATCTCATAACTTTTATTCGGGCCGTCGTCCCATTCCCCGCAAGAAGTTCTGCTGCGCGCGCCAGAGCCCCTGATAACCGATGCGGCGATAGGGGAGGCCATGCCGGCGCGCCTGTTCCTCGACGATGAGGGCCAGCGCCGGATAGTGGCGGTGGCTGTAGGCCGGGAACAGGTGATGGGTAAGGTGCAGATGCAAGCCGCCCAGCAAATGCCCCAGCGCCCGCGGCCTAGGCTGCCAATCGCAGCAGGTCAGGAACTGGTGCTCATGCCAGGTATGCGGCATTTCCGCGCCTTCGGGGCTGAAAAACTCCACCTCGGCCCAATGGGTGCCCAGGATCATCGCTACCAGAAAACAGGACGCCGCCATCAAGCCGGCCAGATAGCAAAGCAGCAAGCCGCCCCAACCAATCGCGCCAGCCGGCAGGCAATACCAGGGCAACGCCAACAACAGGACCAGATGTCCCAGCTTGCCCAGCAGGAATCCGCCGACAGGAACGGGCTGATTGTCGTATTGCCGCAGCTTGCTTTTGCCCAGCAGGTCCAGCCAATCACCGTACCAGCACAGGTAGGGCAGGGACAGGGCCGCCACTAGCGGCCAGTAGCGGTGCTGGAAGCGGAACTGCGGCGCCCAGTCCTGGAACGGCGTTTGCCGCAGGAAAGGGTTGGGCTCGATATCCAGGTCGTAGCCGTCGATATTGGGGTAGGTATGGTGCAGGTGCACATGCCGCCGGGTCCAGATGTCGGCGTCGATGCCCATCGGCAGGCTGGCGGCGCGGGTCAGCCACTGGTTGAGCCTTGCGTTGCGAAACAGGGCGCCATGGGCGGCGTCGTGCAAGGTGTTCATCGCCAGCAGCATCGCCATGACGATGGCTGCGATGTAGGCCGGCGCGAACGACCACGCCGTCGTCGCGCGCAAAGCCAGCGCATAGCAAGCCAGGCTGAGCGCCGCCAGCGCCGCGCCCTTAAGCCCCACGCGCCAATCGGCGTGGCGATGGTCGCCGCGCTCGGCCAGGTAGGCCTGAGTTGCTCGCTGCAGGTCGATGCGGAACGGCAGTTGCGCCGACGATTGGAATCTCAGTTTGCCCATGCGGCCTCCCGCAGGCGCAGCCCGGCCAGACCATGGACAAGCAACAAAGCCAGCAAGGCCAATGCCCAGCCGTCGCGCATGCCGAACAAGCCGGCGCACAGCGCCGGCATCGCCAGCGTCAGCGCCAGCCAACCCATCCAGCCCCAGCGCCGCTCATCCGACATGCCGCCGATGGCGATGGTGCCGGCCACCAGGCAGGCGAATACGCTCCATTGGCCGATGGCGTCCCAGCCGGCTACCTGCTCCACGTAATAGATCACCATGCCGAACAGCAAAATCCCGCCGGTGGCGATGTAGGCGGCGGGCATCCGCATCGCGCGCCGCCCGGACGGAGCGAAACGGCGCCGGAACCAGGCTTGCAGCCCCTGGTTGCTGGCCCAGAAAGGGTTGTAGCCGGGCGAAGCCCCGTTCACGCCGTAATGCAGCGGGATGTCGTCGCGCTCGGGCTGATAGCTGCCGAACAGCTTGTCCCAGATCAGGAAGGTGCCGCCGAAGTTCTTGTTCAGGTACACCGGATGGGTGGCGTGGTGGACGCGATGATTGGACGGCGTCACCAGCACCCGGTCCAGCCAGCCGCTCTTGCCGACGAAGGCGTTGTGGTTGTACAGCTGCACCGC
>NZ_JZJL01000036.1 GCF_000971335.1 Chromobacterium vaccinii | reverse complement strand
GTCTACGTGAGCGTAGTGGCGGGCTTCGGTTTCGTATTCAACGTGCGCGGTATTGATGGTGATGCCACGAGCCTTCTCTTCCGGCGCGCTGTCGATCTGGGAGTAGTCCTTGGCTTCGCCACCGAACTTCTTGGACAGAATGGTGGTGATAGCAGCGGTCAGAGTGGTTTTACCATGGTCCACGTGACCGATGGTGCCGACGTTTACGTGCGGTTTGGTCCGCTCGAACTTTTCCTTAGCCATGGCAAATTTCCTGAATACGAAACAAGCAAATAAAATTGGTGGTGCCCATGGGCAGAATTGAACTGCCGACCTCTCCCTTACCAAGGGAGTGCTCTACCCCTGAGCTACATGGGCCCTTAAACAGGCTACAATCAGACGCTTGGAGCGGGTGAAGGGAATCGAACCCTCGTCGTAAGCTTGGAAGGCTTCTGCTCTACCATTGAGCTACACCCGCCTGGCTTTACAACAAGACAGCTTAACTTCACTGCCAAGCGCTTCATCTAATTCTGGTGGAGGGAGAAGGATTCGAACCTTCGAAGGCAGAGCCGTCAGATTTACAGTCTGATCCCTTTGACCGCTCGGGAATCCCTCCTGAAAGAGACCCGAATATTATAGATGGCCCGCCTGATCGTCAACACCTTTTGCGAAAAAAACTGCACTTTTTCGCCGAAAAATAAAAAACGCCCCGCAGGCCGCGGGGCATTCCATTTTGCTTCAATAACTTAGCTTGATCAGGCCTTGCCGGAAATCTTCAGATATTTCTGGTGGAGCTCATCCTGGGTCTCCTCGCGGGACGGATCCAGGGGGATGCAATCGACCGGACAGACTTGCTGGCACTGCGGCTCGTCGTAGTGGCCGACGCACTGGGTGCACAATTCCGGGTCGATCTGGTAGATCTCCTCGCCTTGGGAGATCGCGTTGTTCGGGCACTCCGGCTCACAGACGTCGCAGTTGATGCATTCGTCGGTAATCATCAAAGACATAGTAATTTCCTCAGGTATTCCACAACATGAATTCTGTCACCCGCCGCCCGGGGTCGCAAGTTCGCGCTGGTTATATCCATAGGCGCAAACTCCCCGCCGCGACGCTCCTATCCAGGCTGGCGGCTCAATAGGCCGTAATGGACCATGCCCGCCTTGTCGCGCCGCAGCGCCGCCAGACCTTCCGGCAACTCATCCGGCCATTGCCGCGCCTCGACATACAGCACGCCCTCTTCCGACAAGCGCTCCAGCGCCAGCGGCAGCGCCCGCGACAGCAGGTCGGAGTCATACGGGGGATCCAGGAAGATCACATCGAAGGTTTCGCGGCTGTTCTTCAGATACAGCAGCGCGTCGCCTGCGACCACGTCGAGCGTGCCGGCCTGCAGCAACTGGCGGTTGGCCTGCAACGACTCATAGACTTTGCGCGACTTCTCCACCATCACCACCCGCAGCGCCGAACGCGACGCCGCCTCGAAGCCCAGCGCGCCGCTGCCAGCGAACAGATCCAGGCAGCTCTTGCCGTACAAATCCTGGCCCAGCCAGTTGAACAGCGTCTCGCGCACGCGGTCCGGCGTCGGCCGCAAGCCTTCGGCTTCGGGGAAAGGCAATAGGCGACGACGGTAGTCGCCGCCTATGATTCTGACCTTATTACGTGTCTGACTCATGAAAGCTAAACTCTAGGGACAAGCGCGAGAGTTTAACCTGATCAGGACTTTAGCGCCTCATTCCCGCGCGCCGGGCGGCGAATCTGTCGCGCCGGCGGCGAAATTCGGCAACTATTCCTTATATATGTTTCCAGCGACGCCGCAGTTTTCCGCCCTCGCATCGCCAGCCGATTCTGTGCTCGACGGCGTTTGAGGATACAATCTTAGCCATTTACCGCTTTTCTGGCCCATTCACGCATGTTTAGCTTCTTCAAGAAAAAGACCAAGCCGGCGGAAACGCCGCAAATCGAAACCCCGGCGCAGGCCGCGCCGGAACAAGCGCCCGCCTCGCCCGAGACCCATGCCCCCGCCCCGGCCGCGGAGCCTCAGCTCGACGCGATCCCGGCGATGGCGATAGACACGCCGGCCGCCCCCGAAGCGGCCCCGGCAGCGCCGATTGCGGCCGCGCCCGCCGCGCCGGTCGAAGAAGCGCCGGCGCCGCTGAAGAAAATGAGCTGGACCGAGCGGCTGAAAGCCGGCCTGGCCAAGACCCGCGACCGGCTGGGCAAGCAGTTGGCCGGCTTGTTCGGCGGCGGCAAGATCGACGAAGACCTGTACGAAGAGCTGGAAACGGTGCTGCTGACCGCCGACATGGGCATGGACGCCACCGTCCATCTGCTGCAGGATGTGCGCGAACGCGTATCGCTGAAGGGTCTGAAGGATTCGTCCGAATTGAAGGGCGCGCTGAAGGATTCGCTGCAGGATCTGATCGGCCCGCTGGAAGTGCCGCTGAACGTGGAAGGCAAGAAGCCGTTCGTGATCATGATGACCGGCGTCAACGGCGCCGGCAAGACCACCTCCATCGGCAAGCTGGCCAAGTACTACCAGAGCCAGGGCAAGAGCGTGCTTCTGGCCGCCGGCGACACCTTCCGCGCCGCCGCGCGCGAGCAGCTGATCGCCTGGGGCGAGCGCAACAACGTCACCGTGATCGCGCAGCAGGGCGGCGACTCCGCCGCCGTCTGCTATGACGCGATCCAGGCCGCCGTCGCCCGCGGCATCGACATCGTGCTGGCCGACACCGCCGGCCGCCTGCCGACGCAGCTGCACCTGATGGAAGAGATCAAGAAGGTGAAGCGCGTGATCCAGAAGGCGCTGCCGGACGCCCCGCACGAAGTGGTGCTGGTGCTGGACGCCAATATCGGCCAGAACACCGTCAGCCAAGTGAAGGCCTTCGACGACGCACTGGGCCTGACCGGCCTGATCCTGACCAAGCTGGACGGCACCGCCAAGGGCGGCGTGATCGCCGCCATCGCCAAACAGCGGCCGATTCCGCTGCGCTTCGTCGGCGTCGGCGAGAGCATCGACGATCTGCGGCCGTTCGACAGCCGCGACTACATCGACGCGCTGTTCGAATAAGACCATGATTCGCGGCCGCAGGCGCGGCCGCCTTTTCTCAGCCAACAAGCGGGAAACCTTTCAATGATACAGTTCGACCAGGTCACCAAGCGCTATCCAGGCGGCAACGAAGCCCTGAAGAACCTGTCGTTCACCATAGAAACCGGCGAAATGGTGTTCCTCGCCGGCCACTCCGGCGCCGGCAAGTCCACCTTGCTCAAGCTGATCGCCGGCATCGAGCGCGCCACCAGCGGCGGCGTCATCGTCAATGGCCAGAACCTGTCCAAGCTGCGCGCCAGCCAGGTGCCCTACGTGCGCCAGCACCTGGGCATGGTGTTCCAGGACCACAAGATCCTGTTCGACCGCAGCGTGTTCGACAACGTGATGCTGCCGCTGGACATCATCGGCTTCGACCGCCGCGACGCCGCCAAGCGCGTGCGCGCGGCACTGGACAAGGTGGGCCTGCTGCCCAAGGAAAAAATGATGCCGATCCGGCTGTCAGGCGGCGAGCAGCAGCGGCTGTGCATCGCCCGCGCCGTGGTCCACCGCCCCAGCATCCTGCTGGCCGACGAGCCGTCGGCCAACCTGGACCGCGCCTACGCGCTGGACATCATGGAGCTGTTCAAGTCCTTCCACCAGGTGGGCGTCACCGTGCTGATCTCCGCCCACGACGAAACGCTGATGGAAGATTACGGCCGCCGCATCATTCGCCTGAGGGAAGGACAGTTCGCCGCATGAAACACTTTCTCTATCTGAACTGGCAGAGCGCCAAGCAGGCGCTGGCCAAGATCGTCCGCCAACCCTTCGGCAGCCTGCTGACTTTGTTGATGCTGGCCCTGGCCCTGGCCCTGCCGCTGTCACTGTACCTCGCGGTCAACAGCGTGCAGGAATGGGTGGGCCGCCTGACCGCCACGCCGCAGATCACGCTGTTCATGGAGCAGACGGCCGAGCAGGCCGACATCGCCGCCGTCAACAGCACGCTGTCGCACCACCCCAAGGTGAAGAGCTTTTCCTTCGTCAGCAAAGGCCAGGCCTTGCAGGATCTTGAAAAGCGCAACGGCCTGTCCGGCCTGTCCGACGGCCTGGAAGGCAACCCGCTGCCCGACGCCTTCGTGGTGACGCCGAAGTCTCTCGAGCCGCGCGAGCTGGACATGCTGCAGAAAGAGCTGTCCGGCCTGCCGATGGTGGAACTGGCGCAATTCGACGCCAGCTGGGCCAAGCGCCTGTACGGCATGGTGGAGATGGGCAAGAAGCTGACCTGGTTCCTGGCCGCCGCGCTGGGCCTGGCGCTGGTGCTGGTCACCCACAACGCGATCCGGATGCAGATCCTGGCCCGCCAGGACGAAATCGCGGTGTCCAAGCTGATCGGCGCCACCGACAGCTTCATCCGCCGCCCCTTCCTGTATCACGCGCTGTGGCAGGGCGTGCTGGCGGCGCTGCTGGCCTGGGGCCTGTCCTGCTGGCTGGCCGCGATGGCGAATCCGGCCATCAGCGAGTTCGCGATGCTGTACGGCGAACGGGTGGAGCTGCGCGCGCTGAACCTGCCGGAGCTGGCGGCGCTGATCGGCATCTCCGCCGCGCTGGCGATGCTGGGCGCGCGGCTGGCGGCCGACCACCACCTGCGCAAGGTGGAGCCGAAGTAAAAATGACAAGCGAAAGGTTTCAGCTATCGGGCCGATTGTTAAATATCATTGACTCGGGAACCTTTCGCTGCTAGCACTCTCAATACTCGAGTGCTAACATAGCACTACCCAAGGAGGTAGCCATCGCAATGAACACAACATTTGCCCTTCCCGTCCCGTCGACCAGCGGCAGCCTGGAACAGTACATCCAGGCCGTCAACAGCGTTCCCATGCTGACGCCGGAGCAGGAAACCGAACTCGCGACCCGTTTCCAACAGGAAAACGACCTGGAAGCGGCGCGGCAGATGGTGCTGTCGCACCTGCGCGTGGTAGTGTCCGTGTCGCGCGGTTACGCCGGCTACGGCTTGCAGCAAGCCGACCTGATCCAGGAGGGCAATATCGGCCTGATGAAGGCGGTGAAGCGCTTCGAGCCGGGCCGCGGCGTGCGCCTGTTTTCGTTCGCCATCCACTGGATCAAGGCCGAGATCCACGAATTCATCCTGCGCAACTGGCGCCTGGTGCGCATCGCCACCACCAAGCCGCAGCGCAAGCTGTTCTTCAACCTGCGCAGCATGAAGAGCGGGTTTTCCGCGTTGTCCGAGCAAGAAGCCAAATCCATCGCCAACGACCTGGGCGTCAAGCCCGAGGAAGTGCGCGAAATGGAAATCCGCATGAACGGCCAGGACATCTCTCTGCTGGCCGACAGCGACGACGAGGACAGCTACGCGCCGATAGACTGGCTGGCCGACAGCCACAGCGAGCCTACCCGCGCGCTGGAGCGCCGCGCTTTCGACCATCTGCAGTCGGAAGGCCTGGAATACGCGCTGTCCACGCTGGACGCCCGCAGCCGCCGCATCGTCGAGGCGCGCTGGCTGGCCGACGACAGCGGCTCCACGCTGCACGAGCTGGCCGCCGAGTTCGGCGTGTCGGCCGAACGCATCCGCCAGATCGAGGCCAAGGCGCTGACCAAGATGAAGACCGCGCTCAGCGAAGGCGTGGTGCTGGACAACTGATCCCGCCGCCGGACGCGAAAAAGCCGCTCGATGATTCAAGCGGCTTTTTTTATTGTCCGCCGCCATCCGGCGGCGGGACAATTCACTCCTGCAGCGTGCGGAACTTCGCCGGCAGCTTGTCGTAAGCCTCGCGGCTGATCCGGCGCAGCGGTTCCCATTCCTGGTTCTGATCGCCCAGCGTCTCCAGGAACTGGCCGGCATAGGTCGGGAACGAGGCCAGCGTGGTGCGCAGCGTCTGCTCCGCCTTGGCCCGCTCGCCGGCCAGGATCTCCAGTTGGGCGCGCTTCAGCATCACATCGGGATAAGGACGGAATTCGGTCAGCCTGTCTTCCAACGCCAGCTTTTGCTTTAGATTGTCCCGGTTCACCGGCAGATAATCATCCAGCGTGTACAGCGCGTGGTAGGCGAACAAGGGCTTGGTTTCGACGATTTCTACCAGGCGCTCGGTGCGGACCTTGTCCTTGGCCGCGTTGCCGGTCGGCACGTACAGGTTCACCAGCTCCCAGAACATGGAGGAGGTGCTGATCGACAGCCAGCCCACCCACACCAGCGCCGCCAGCAGGGGCAAACGCAGCGGCCAGGCCAACGGACGCTCGCCGCGCGGCGCCATCGCCATGAACATCACCAGCATCGCCAGGAAATAGTAGTACCACAGCGGATACTCCAGCATGCTGTGGGTCAGCGTCACCGCAATGCAACCCAGCGCCAGCACGCCTTCCGGCTCGGCCTTGCGGCGGAAGAAGGGCAGCACCGTCCAGACGAAGCCGGCCACCACCAGCGCTGTCACCACGCCGCCCATCTCCGCCAACAGCTGCATCAGCAGATTGTGGGCATTGGTGAACAGCCCGCTGTTGTAGCCGGCCGCGGCGAACTGGGGCAGCTGCTGCAGACGCACGCTTTCCGCCGCGTACTGCGACCAGCCCGCGCCCCACAAAGGGTGCGCCAGGAAGGTCATCCAGGCCTTGTGCATCTCGGCGAAACGGCGCGCTCCCATGTCGTCGCCGTTGGCCGCCAGCCGCGCGATGCCGGACGCGTTCTCGACATCGGAGTGGGTCAACAGCGAGATCAGGTGGTTGAACAGCGGCAGCGCGAACTGGGCGGCCAGAATCGTGCCGGAAGCGGCCCACATCGCCAGCATCATCCGGCGCGACGCCTCGTCGCGGCTGCGCCAGTGCCACAAGCCGGCCAGCGCCGACAGCGCCACCAGATAGAGCAGGATGGTGCGCGAGCCGGCCCAACCCAGCATCAGCGCCATCCACAACACCAGCGCGATCAGCCAGCCGCGCCCCAGGCGGCCGACGGCGAACAGGTAGACGCCGGACACCACCGACCACATCAGGTAATGGGCATACTGGTTGCGCTGGCCGATATGGCCGAAGATATTGCTGGTGGGGTGGGAGCCGTCATAGAACAGTCCCAGAGCCGGCGCCAGGCCGGTCAGCTGGGCAGTGCCGATCAGCGACTGCACCAAGCCGCCGACGATGACTGCCCGCGCCAGCCACACCGCGAACTCCCGGTCGCCCAGGGCGCCGCGCAACGACGCGGTGACCGAGGCCAGCAACGCCGTCGCCAGCCAGGCCAGCGCGGTGACGTAGCTCATGCCGGGGAACAGCAGGTGGACGAACTGCGGCTGCAGCGCCCAGGCGCCGGCCAAGGCCAGGCACAGCCAGCCGGCGCGCGGCATCGAATCGAATAGGCGCCCGCCGGGCAGCAAAAACACGCCGGCGGCCAGCAGCAGCCAGATCACGTTGATCTCGCCGAACCACTGCGGCAGCGGCACGAAGTGGACGCGGGAAGCGAAGGGCACGATGGCGATCAGGCACAAGGACAGCAACGCCAGGCGCTCGGAAATCTTCTGAAAAGTCATGGCAGATCAGATGTCGAGAAGCAGGAAGCGGGCAGCATACCGCATGCGCCGCCCCGGCAAAACCCATCAAGTGTGTCCGCGCGTTACAAAGCTCAGAACAGCGTCTTGCGCGTGACCGGCGACGCGACGGTCATCACCGCGGCTACGCGGCCGGCCTCCGTACCTGAGCCATGGCGGTCATATTCCATTGCCGCTTTTTGGGCCATGTGAGTCAAAGGTTGCAATGCCGGATCCTCTCTTCCCCGCAAAAAAAGAGCGACCTTCGGCGTTTCGTCAGGAAAGTTGGCGATCAGCAAAGCCATTGCCTGCTTCGCCTCTTGATCCTTGCCCATGATCAGCCTTTGCATCGCAAGCTTAAGCAGCACCTCGGGGAAAGGCTGGCTCCTGGCCAACTCGTCCAGAAAACTGATACGAGCTTCTGCCATATCGTGTGAAGCATCAATATAATTCGACAGAATAAATTTCGCGCTGTCGCTCCACCAAGGAATGAGCATCACTTTTTGTAGATATGCGACTCTGCGCTGATTTTCTTCCAAACTAATATCAGGATGGTTATAACGCACCAGATTCTGAAAAATCCAAACCCCGGAAACCATATAAATCAGCATCAAGCTCCCGGCAGCCACCCCAACCCATCTCAACAGACTTGTTTCCAATCGCGCATGAATAAAAGAGCAAGGCGCCCTAGCGCAAACAATGACCAACATCGCCAAAAATGGCAGATACCACAAAGGGAATTCAAATAAGCTGTGCCCCAATATCATGAACGCAATAGCAATTAAAAACAAATGCTCTGGCGCTTGCTGCTCTTTAAAAAAGTAAGGCAATAAGCAAAAAAACAAACCTACCATCACGATGAGCGTGCCTATCAGCCCGGTCTCCGCCAGCAATTGGAATATTAAGTTGTGACAGTGAGTGAACAACCAATTTTCCGGCGCCTTAGGCAAGCCGCCTGTCAACTCCAACCATTGCGCTTGATAAGCATATCCGCCAACACCATAACCCGTCCAAGGATGATCCTGGAACATGCTCCAAGCCTTGCTCCACTCGATTCGCCGCCGCAAGCCGAAACCATCGCCCAGCATCCTTTCCGCACCGCTTGACGTGCCGAAATACCAGCCCAATGCATGTATCTCCCTGACCAGCAGCCCATTGAACAGCTGCCACATAGCCACTGCCAGCAAGGCGAATGCCAACATCGCCACCATCTTCGCCACCCGCTCATCCGAACGAGCCCGCCGGTACCAAAACCAACCAAGTACAGCCATGACCAATCCATAAGCCAAAACCAGCCGGGAGCCGGACCAGGTCATCAACATGGTCAACAGCAGCATGCTTACGGCACTAAGTACTCTGGGCAGGCGCCCCATACCATACAGATAGCAACAAGCCATGATGCTCCAACCCAAATATTCCCCGTAATGATTGCGCTGCGCTAAATTACCGATAGGGACTGATGGATTGAGTGGATCATAAATGATGAAACCATGCAGATAAGGCGCCCCTCCCCCAAGCTGTATCAAACCAATTACACACTGCAATAGGCCACCGCCTAACAATGCCCAGGCAAGCGCGCTCAATGCCGAATCTTTTCTAAGCCAGTGCCCTACACACAAGCTGAGAAGAAACATCATCGCCAATACACTCCCCCATTGGATCACCGCGGTGTAATTTCCCCTCCACGCGCCAGAGATGACAACCCATAACAGGAAAACCAGCAGAAAAATGCTTGAGCGGGGAATCGCCAGCCTCTCCATACGCAGGCGGAAAAACCAACACGCCGCCATGCCAATGCCGAATACCACCAGCGCATGGGTCCACCAATCCTGCAATGGGCTATAACGGGCATAATTAAGAAAGGGAGCGACAAACAGCAAGATCCAAAACAAGGAGATCGGCAGTTTTTTCATTATTGGCATAGAATCAAAAAGAGGCGCCTATGCGCCTCTTGTCATGACAATGCAATCGCGATTATACGCGGCAATTAGAGGGAACCCAATTAGCCGAAAGCTGACTGCCCGTTGCAATAGCGATCGCATTCGAAGCGACTGTGGAGCTCCCAGTATAAGTGCAAGTCCAAGTCACCGAGCCGGTACCCGCGCTAGGGACGAGCTCAAGCAAAGCGCCATTTGAGACCGCGGCGGTAAATGTAACCTGGATAACACCATTCGCCAATACCGATACCTGACTGACTGACGGCCCTGCAATCGAAGTCGGAGCAGCAAGCCCATAAGTGGTATTAAAAGGTGCCGTACCACTGGCATATGAGCCCTGCGATGCATAGTACTCCGCGACTGCCGTTTGCGCCGCGGCCGCCAACGACAAACCCTCCGACACCCGCGCGCGCTTGGTGTAATCCTGATAAGCCGGAATCGCGATCGCGGCCAAAATGCCGACGATGGCCACCACGATCATCAGTTCGATCAGGGTAAAGCCCCGCTGCCGATGCTGTTTCTTCATGTTGCACTCCCAGTTTGAGCCAAGCTTAGCCAAAGTGGAGGGAGACGCGTTGCCTCATCCCTCCTTCCCATCTTCAAAGGTCGCGGGTTTGCCCCGTCATGTTGTACCGAAACCGACCAGCACGAAACATGCCAGCCCCGCGGAAGGCCGGCCATCGACGCCGATCCGGGCACAGCCTTGTCAGCATAGGTCAGAAACTGCCGTTTTTCGTCACACGGACTGCCCGTTCGGACTGTGCTAGCATCGCTTTCCCACCCGGATACACAGGAGCCGCCCCATGAGCAACCAAGCCTGGCTGGAGCGCAGTTTCGCCGCCGTATGGCATCCCTGCACCCAGATGAAGCGCCATGAGCGGCTGCCCATCGTTCCCATCGCCAGCGCGGACGGTGTCTGGCTGACCGATTTCGACGGCAAGCGCTATCTGGACGGCGTCAGCTCCTGGTGGGTGAATTTGTTCGGCCACGGCCACCCGCGGATCAAGCAGGCGGTGCGCGAGCAGCTGGACAGGCTGGAACATGTGATGCTGGCCGGCTTCACCCACCGCCCGGTGGTAGAGCTGTCCGAGCGCCTGGCCAAGCTATCCGGCCTCGGCCATGCCTTCTACGGCTCCGACGGCGCCAGCGCCACCGAAATCGCGCTGAAGATGAGCTTTCATTACTGGAAGAATCTCGGCCGGCCTCAGAAGAGCCGTTTCGTCAGCCTGGAAAACAGCTACCACGGCGAAACCGTCGGCGCGCTGGCGGTCACCGACGTGCCGCTGTTCTCGTCCACCTACGCCGAGCTGCTGAAGCCCGGCCTGCGCGCGCCCAGCCCGGACGCCCGGCAAGCGGGGCCTGGCGAAAGCGCGGCCGATGTCGCGCTGCGCGCCGTCCGCTCGATGGAAAACCTGCTGGCCAAGCATGGCGGCGAGATCGCGGCGGTGATCGTCGAGCCGCTGGTCCAGGGAGCGGCAGGCATGGCGATGTACGATCCCGTCTACCTGACTGAGCTGCGCCGGCTGTGCGACCGCTACGAGGTGCATCTGATCGCGGATGAAATCGCCGTCGGCTTCGGCCGCAGCGGCAGCTTCTTCGCCTATCAGCAGGCCGGCGTCACGCCGGACTTCCTGTGCCTGTCCAAGGGCATCACTGGCGGCTTCCTCCCCTTGTCCTGCGTGCTGACCCGGGACGAAATCTACCAGGCCTTCTACCACGACGACGTGACGCGCGGCTTCCTGCACTCGCACAGCTACACCGGCAACGCGCTCGCCTGCGCGGCCGCGCTGGCGGTGCTGGACATCTTCGAAGACGAAAACGTGCTGGAGGCCAACCGGCTCAAGGCGGCCGATTTCACCGAACGGATGCGCCCGCTGATCAAGCGGCCCGAAATCCGCCACTTCCGCCATCAGGGGATGATCTGGGCCTTCGATGTCGAAACGTCGCGCGCGGACTTTGCATTGGCTTATTTTTCGGCCATGCTGAAACGCGGATGCCTGTTGCGGCCGATAGGAAAATCGGTCTACTTCATGCCCCCGTACACGCTCAAACCCGAGGAGATGGACTGGCTGGTGGCGGCCGGCGTCGACGCGCTGGACGAGGTGCTGGCAGGAGAAAGCGCCGGCGGCGACGCAACCCCGCTGCCCTGAGCACCTCCGTCCCTTCCTTTTCGCAGCGCTCGCCTCGGAGCCTAGCCCGAATGCCGCCACTCGTCTTGCCGAAGAAGGATATGGACCCGCAACTCGTCGACACCCAGCCTGCCAGCGTCGCCGCCTGGCTGGAGCGCTTGCCTTACACCGACCTTGCCGAATGCGGCAAGCTGCTGGGCCAGGGCCTCCACCAGCTGGGCCGCGTCCCGATGGACCCCATGCAGCGCTACAAGCTGCTCAAGCTCTATCTGAAAGCGCTGGATCGTTACTATCCCTTGCTGGAGAACGAAGCCCAGCACGGCGACGCGGTCTCCTCTCCCAAGATGCGGCTGCTGGCTGCGATCAGCGTCAAGCTGTTCGCCAACCTGTTCCTGGCCTTCAAGCAGACGCTCAACGAGAAGCTGGCCTGCCATGCGCTGCTGGAGCGCGAGCTGCCCAAGCAGGAACTGCTGCTGTACACGATGATGGCCGCGCGGCAATACCTGAACATCAGCCAGCAAAACTATTACCCGCTCCCCGACGGCTTCTGGCTGGACTGCCACCAGCTGTACGGTCTGGCGCTGCAACGCGGCTGGCAGGACAAATCATTGGCCGGCGACGACACGCTGGCCGTCATCTACCGCCAGCTGCTGCTGCTGGGACTCACCGCCACCAACCGGCTGTCGACCAGCGACATGCAGCTGGCCCGCCAGCTGGCCTACGATCTGGCCAAGCAGGTGGAGCTGCTGCCCTTGGCGCGCTTGTCGGAAGGCCGCCAGGGCTATGTTCTGGATCTGCGGGAAGACGCCCCGCCTCGCTATCTCCCCGCCCGGCCGTCTCCATCCCAGCCCGATTGCTTTCTCCTCGAGCTGTCCGGCGCGCTGGCCTCGATGCGGAAAAGCCTGGCCCAACTGCGCAAGACCTCCAGCGGCAGCGCCTCCCCCATGCTGAACGACGAAGTGCGGCTGCTCAGCGGCCTGGCGGAGGAGTGGCAGCGCCCGCGGCGGCGGCGGCACAGCCGGGAAGACGCGCACGCGCAAGCCGAGGTCACCGCAGGCGTCCCCGCCATCTGGCACCGCGTCAACGGCGGCAGCTGGCAACCGGCCGGCGCGGATCCCGACGAGGACGGCTCCCATCTGCGCCCGCCTCCCGCTTCCAGCCTGTTGACCATCGCCAACCGCAGCGAATCCGGCTACCTGCTGCGCGGCCAGCCGCAGGAGCAGCCGCTGCGCGCCGGGGAAGTCCTGCTGCTGAACCTGGCCGGCGAAGCCCGGCTGTGCGCGGTGCGCTGGGTGCTGATGCAGCCGGCCGGCGCTGAGGTGGAATGCGGCGTGGAGATCCTGGGGCCGCAGCCGCAGCCGGTGCGGGCCATGCCCAGCATCACCCACAGCGGCGACAGCTTCCAGCGCGGCCTGAGGCTGCCCGCCAGCGCGGATGCCCCGGCGCTGCTGCTGTTGCCGGGCCATCCCTTCAGCCAGTTGCGCGAGTTCAGGCTGCGCGATGAAAACGGCGAGCAACTGGTCCGCGTCGCCAAGCTGCACCAGCAATCGCCGCATTTTCAGCTGATGGAATACCGTCCCAGCGAGCAATTTTGACCTGGCGCAAGCCCCGGGCTTTTTCGGGTACACTGCCCTCTCTATAATTATTGGCTTTCATAGAGAGGTCCGTTGATGCACTCGGTGATTCACGCTTCCGACCGTATCGTGGTCAAAGTAGGCTCCAGCCTGGTAACCAACGATGGCAGGGGGTTGGACCTGAACGCCCTGGCGCGCTGGGCGGAAGAAGTGGCCGAACTCAAACGCCGCGGCAAGCAGGTGGTGCTGGTTTCCAGCGGCGCCATCGCCGAAGGCTGCCAACGTCTGGGGTGGACCGTGCGTCCCAAGGGCGTGCACGAGCTGCAGGCCGCCGCCGCCGTCGGCCAGATGGGACTGTGCCAGGCCTATGAGAGCGCCTTCCGCTCCTTCGGCCTGCGCACCGCGCAGATCCTGCTGACCCATGAAGACCTGGCCGACCGCACCCGCTACCTGAACGCCCGCTCGACGCTGACCAGCCTGCTCAATCTGAACGTGGTGCCGATCATCAACGAGAACGACACCGTGGTCACCAGCGAGATCCGCTTCGGCGACAACGACACCCTGGGCGCGCTGGTCACCAACCTGATCGAAGCCGACGCGCTGGTGATCCTGACCGACCAGAAAGGCCTGTACAGCGCCGACCCGCGCAAGCATCCCGACGCCGAATTCATCCACCAGGCCGAAGCCGGCGACGAGCGCCTGGAAGAGATGGCCGGCGGCGCCGGCTCCAGCGTCGGCACCGGAGGCATGATCACCAAGATCCTGGCCGCCAAGCGCGCCGCCCGCAGCGGCGCCGCCACCGTGATCGCCAGCGGCCGCGAGCCCCATGTGCTGTCGCGCCTGGCCGACGGCGAATCCATCGGCACCCAGCTGGTCGCCGCCACCAACCGCATGGCCGCGCGCAAGCAATGGCTGGCCGACCACCTGAAGCTGGCCGGCCGGCTGCTGCTGGACGACGGCGCCGCCCTGGCGATACGCGAGCGCGGCACCAGCCTGCTGCCGGTGGGCGTCAGCGCGGTGGAAGGCGATTTCCTGCGCGGCGAGGCGGTGGCCTGCGTCGATGCATCCGGCAACGAGGTGGCGCGCGGCCTGGTCAACTACAGCTCGGACGAGGCGCGCCAGATCATGCGCAAAAGCACGCGCGAGATCGAAGCCGCGCTCGGCTACATCGTGGAGCCGGAATTGATACACCGCGACAATATGGTGGCCTTGTAAGCACACCTCGCCCTCCCCGCAGCGGGAGGCGCGAAGTTTTCCCGACCCCTGCCAGTGTCTGGCCGGGGTTTCATTTTTCGCTATCACAAGGATGACATGGTATGAACAAGCTGGCTCTTTCGGCGCTGATGACACTAGCCTGGGGTTCGGCATCCGCCGCGGATGTGCTGCACATCTACAACTGGAACAACGCGCTGTCGCCGGACACCGCCAAGCGCTTCGAGCAGTCTTGCAAGTGCAAGCTGGTTCAGGACTATTACGGCGACAACGAAGAGATGCTGGCCAAGCTGGCCGCCGGGGCCAAGGGCTACGACATGGTGTTTCCCACCGCCTTCGCGGTGAACACGCTGCTGAAGCAGGGCAAGCTGCAACCGCTGGACAAGAGCAAGCTGCCCAACTGGAAAAACCTGAACAGCGGCTATCTGGCGCTCAATCAGCCCTTCGACCCGGGCAACCGCCACGCCGCGCCCACCGTGGTGTCGCTGACGCTGATCGGCTACAACGCCACCCAATTGCAGAAAGCCGGCGTAGCAAGCAAGGCCAACAGCTGGGCGCTGGTATTCGATCCGGCCGTGCTGGCGAAGATCAAAGGCAAGGTCACCGTGCTGGACAGCCAGCGCGAACTGATGGCCGCCGCGCTGATGTATCTGGGCAAGGACGCCAACTCCGCCAATCCGGCCGACTGGAAGGCCGCCGCGGACACCATCCGCAAGGCCAAGCCGTACTGGGCCGCGTTCAACAACCAGAGCTACATCAAGGAGCTGACCGTCGGCAACATCTGGGTGGCGCTGGGCTATTCCAACGACCTGTTCCAGGCGCAGCAGGACGCGAAGAGCGCCAAGCGGCCCTTCGAGCTCGCCTACCGTCCGCAGCGGGAAGGCAATGTGCTGGCCATCGACAATATGACCATCCTGAAGGACGCGCCGCGCCCGGACCTGGCGCACAAGTTCATCAACTTCATGCTGGACGGCAAGAACGCGTCGGAGATCTCCAACCAGATCGGCGCGACCAACCCGGTCAAGGCGGCCGAGGCCTTCTTCAAGCCGCAGATCAAGGCCAACCCGGTGATCATGCTGGACCCGTCCCAGGGCAAGTACGTGGCGCTGAAGGACCTGGACGCGAAATCCCGCCGCGAGCTGAACCGCCTGTGGTCGCAGGTGAAGATCGGCAGCTGAGCGCCCGCTCCATGAAAAACGCCAGCCTCCGGCTGGCGTTTTTCATTCGTGGATCACCGTCACCCGCGGCCAACGCTCGCGGTAGCGCTTGTCGGCCACCCGCCGGCGATAAATCTCCGCGCTGGCCCTGGCCGGATTGCGGCGCACCGTCATGCCGAACAGGTCGTCCAGCCCGAACGGCGCGATGATGCGCAGGCTGTCGTCGGCGTTCAGCGCGACGCCGACCGCGGTCGCGTACTCCGGCCAGGTCGCCACCGCCGCCTCCAGCGACGGCAAGGGCTCGACCGGATAGCCGAAATGATCGGCGAACCACAGGTGCACCGCCGCCTGGTTGGTCACCTCCCAAGGCAGGTCGGGATGGGCGGACGCCAGCCGGCGCTGCAGCGCGGCCTCGCGATCGGGCGACAGATCGGCGGCGTCGAAGTACGCCAGATCGATGTCGGACAGCGCCGACGGCTTGGATTCGAAGCCATGCAGCGCGTCCCACGCCAGGCCGCGCACCGCGCCGGCGCCTATGCACCAGTCGGCCAGGCCCAGGTCCCGCGCGGCGCGCAGCGCGCGCATCAGCCACGGCGAGGCGCGGACCAGCTCCGCCAGCCGGCCGGCGTCACTCGTCGCCATGCCGGCGCGGGCCCGACTCCTCGCGGCGGTACTCCACCGCGCGCATGATCGCGTAGGCCAGCATCGCGCACAGGAAAAACAACAGCACCACCCAGGCGATGGATTGCAAGGTGCTGATGAAGGCCTGGAACAGCTCCAGCAGCCAGCGCTCGCCGCTCAGCTGCAATTGGGAGGTGCCCTTGCCCGGCGCCGGCGGCAGGTACTGCTGCAGCGACCATTGGCGCACGCCGCCGGAAATGCCGCTGACCACGATGGCGAAGAACACGTACTTGCGCCAGGCGTCGGCCAGGTCCTGGCCCAGCGTGCGGCTGAGTATCTTGCCGACGGCGGGGTCGAAAAAACGGGCGGCGGCGGCGGCGGTAACCACCACCACGATCAGGATGGTGGTGAACAACACGTAGAACATGATGGCTTGCTCGATCAAGGAATACTGTCATTGTACGCGCTTTGCATGCGCGTCACCCGGCCAGCCTTTGCGCGCGGACAAGCGCCGCCGCCTTCTGCCCTATCCGGGATGCGAAAACGGCCCCGAAGGGCCGCTCGGCGGATCATGGGCAGGACGTCAGGCATCCTTCGCCGGCAGGCCGAAATGCAGATAGGCCTGGGCGGTGGCCATCCGCCCGCGCGGCGTGCGCTGCAGATAGCCCTGCTGGATCAGGAAGGGTTCGATCACGTCTTCTATGGTGTCGGTGGATTCGCCTATCGCGGCGGCGACGTTGTCCAGGCCCACCGGGCCGCCGGAAAACTTCTCCAGGATGGCCTGCAGCAGCTTGCGGTCCATCACGTCGAGGCCCGCCGGATCGACGTCCAGCATCGCCAGCGCGGCGTCGGCCACCGCCACCGTCACCACGCCGTCGGACTTCACCTCGGCGTAGTCGCGCACCCGGCGCAGCAGGCGGTTGGCGATGCGCGGCGTGCCGCGCGAGCGCTTGGCCACCTCGAAGGCGCCGTCATCGGACAGCTGCACATTGAGCAGGCCGGCCGAGCGGCTGACGATGCGGGTCAGCTCCTCGGCGTTGTAGAACTCCAGCCTGGCGACGATGCCGAAGCGGTCGCGCAGCGGGTTGGTCAGCATGCCGGCGCGGGTGGTGGCACCCACCAGCGTGAACGGCGGCAGATCTATCTTCACCGACCGCGCCGCCGGGCCCTCGCCTATCATGATGTCGATCTGGTAATCCTCCAGCGCCGGGTAGAGGATTTCCTCCACCACCGGGCTCAAGCGGTGGATTTCGTCGATGAACAGCACGTCGTGCGGCTCCAGATTGGTGAGCAGCGCCGCCAGGTCGCCGGCGCGCTCCAGCACCGGGCCGGAGGTCTGGCGCAGATTGACGCCCATCTCGCGCGCGACGATGTGCGCCAGCGTGGTCTTGCCGAGGCCCGGCGGGCCGAACAACAGCACGTGGTCCAGCGCCTCGCCGCGCTTCTTCGCCGCCTCGATGAAGATCTCCAGCTGTTCGCGCGCCTTCTTTTGGCCGACGTACTCGTCCAGCAGCTTGGGCCGCAGCGCGCGCTCCAGCGCCTCTTCCTGGTCGGACGCGCGTTGCGGGGTGACGATGCGGCGCTCCGGCGCGGCGCCGAACAGCTTGTCGGTTTCTATCATCGGGGAACTCTTGGGGTGAATCTTGCTGCCGACATTCTAACACCGCGCTATACTCGCCGCTGGCCGCGCTGTGCGGCCAACGTCTTCGGGGCGGGGTGCGATTCCCCACCGGCGGTATGGCGCGCGAGCGCCGAGCCCGCGAGCGCCTTCGCCGCACGGCGAAGGGTCAGCAGATCTGGTGAAATGCCAGAGCCGACGGTCATAGTCCGGATGAAAGAAGACGACGCCAGTCATCCGTCCGCGCCCGCGGCTGGAAAACTGTGTCGTATCCGCGCGTTTATCGCGCCGGATAGCCGTAAGCTATCCGCTTCACGCCCACGGGACGTGTTTCTCAATCCATTATTTGAGGACCGTTTCCATGAACGCCCACACCGATATCCTTTCCCTGCGCGTCCACGCCGCGCTTGACGCCTTGCGCCGCGGCCTGCCGGTCATCGTCGCCGACGACGCCGACCGCGAAAACGAGGCCGACCTGATCCTGGCCGCCGACACGCTCACCGTGCCCGAAATGGCGCGGATGATCCGCGACGGCAGCGGCATCGTCTGCCTGTGCGTCACGCCCGAGCGCGCCGAGCGGCTGCAATTGCCGCCGATGGCCTCCGAGAACGGCAGCCGCTACGGCACCGCCTTCACCGTCGCCATCGAGGCGGCCGAGGGCGTCACCACCGGCGTGTCCGCCGCCGACCGCGTCACCACCATGCGCGCCGCCATCGCGCCGGATGCCAAGCCCAGCGATCTGGTGCGCCCCGGCCACGTCTATCCCATCGTCGCCCGCGCCGGCGGCGTGCGCGAGCGCCGCGGCCACACCGAGGCCTCGGTGGAGCTGGCGCGACTAGCCGGCTTCAGCCCGGCCGGCGTGCTGTGCGAGCTGATGAATCCGGACGGCACGATGATGCGCGGCCAACAAGTGCAGGATTACGCCGAGCGCCATGGCCTGCCGCAATTGTCGGTCGCCGAACTGGCCGAATGGCTGCAGCGCGAACAGGCTTGAGGAGGCGCGACATGTTCACAGGCATCACCCAGGCCATCGGCCGCATCGCCGCCATCGAAGAAGGCGAGGCCAGCCGCCGCATCGCCGTAGACTTCCCGGCCGGCTTCTGCGCCGGGCTCGCGCAAGGCTGCAGCGTGTCCGTCAACGGCGCCTGCCTGACCGTGGCCGCGCCGCCTCAGGGAGACCGCGCCGAGTTCGACCTGATCCTGCCGACGCTGGTCACCAGCACGCTGGCCGCGTGCGGCGTCGGCGACGCGGTCAACGCCGAGCGCGCGCTGCGCGACGGCGCCGAGATCGGCGGCCACGCGCTGTCCGGCCACGTCGACTATCAAGCGACCATCGAGCAGCGCAAGGAATACGGCGACAACCTGTGCCTGCGGCTCTCTGTGCCCGCCGGCGCGCTGCGCTACCTGTTCGCCAAAGGCTACGCGGCGCTGGACGGCGTCAGCCTGACCATCGCCGACATCGACAAGCAGGCCGGCTGGATCGAAGTGTGGCTGATCCCGGAAACCCGCCGCGCCACCTCGCTCGGCGCCAAGCAAGCCGGCAGCAGGCTGAACCTTGAGATCGAACGCGACACCCAGGTGCTGGTCGACACCATGCGCGAAGCGCTGGAAGACAAGCTGGCGGCGCTGATGCCGCTGCTCGCGCCCAGGCTGGACGAGCTGGCGCCCGCGCTGCTGCCAGCCAGCCGCCACCGCCCGGCCCTGGCCGCGCGCTGAGCGCGGACCGGCGGCCGCGAACCAATCGGCCGCCGGCCTGTCTGCTGAACAGGGGCGCATCCGCGCCCCTGTTTTCTTTATCGCCGACACCATGCTCCGCTTCATTTCCTTCCGCGGCCTGCTGCTGGCAGGCTTTCTCGGCGTCGCGCTGATCCCCGCCGCGGCGCTGGTGCAGCTGCGCCACGAGCTGGGCCTGGCCGCCGACAGCGCCCAGCGTCACCAGCGCCAGGCCCAGCGCTGGCAGGACATCGCGCGCTTGTCTCAAGAGCAGGCGGTGCAATTCGAGCGCGCCAGCCGCCAGGCGGCCATCCTGCGCGACCGCAAGCTCAACGAGACCGCCAGCCAGGCGCGCGGCGAGCTGCTGCGCGCGCAGCGGACGCTGCGGCAGGATGCTCCGGCCGAAGCGCAAGCCGGCATAGACAGCGCCCTTGCCCTCGCCTCGCAATTGCAGCGGCTTCCCCCCAATCGCCGCCAGCAGCGCGACGCGCTGTTCCGCCAACTGAACCGCGTGCTGGATCAACAGCAGCAGACGCTGGCCCAGGCCGGCGAAAAACGGCAGGCCAGCTGGCGGGACGACATCGAACGGATGCGGCTGCAGGCCAACCGCCTGGCCTGGCTGGCGCTGGCCGCCGCCGTGCTGCTGGCCTTGATCGTCACCCTGCTGATCCACGCCCCGCTGCGCGGCCTGCAGCGCCGCATCGCCCGGCTGGCAGGCGGCGCCCGGCAGCTGAACTGGCGCCAGGCCGGCCCCGCCGACCTGCAGCGCCTGGGCCGGGAGCTGGAACAGCTGGACCTGCGGCTGGTTGAGCTGGAACAACAGAAGACCCGCTTCTTCCGCCAGGTCTCGCATGAGCTGAAGACGCCGCTGGCGTCGATACACGAGGCCGCCGCGCTATTGAAGGAACAGGTGGCCGGCCCGCTCAATCCGCAGCAGCGCCACATCGTCGACATCCTGGGCAACAACGCGCTGACGCTGCGCCAGCGGGTGGAGGCGCTGCTGAAGCAGGACGCCGGCCTCTGGCTGTCCACCACGCTGAACGTTTCCGCCTTTCCGCTGCGCCAGCTGCTGGAAGCCAGGCTGGCCAGCTGCCAGCCGCTGTGGCAGGCCAAACGGCTGGAGGTGGCGCTGGACGGCGCGCCCGGCGCGGTGCGCGGCGATCCGTCCAAAGTGGAGACCATCGTCGACAACCTGCTGCTCAACGCCATCCGCCACAGCCCCGCCGGCGGGCGGCTGACGCTGCGCTGCGGCCGCGAGCGCGGCCAGGCCTGGCTGGAAGTGGCCGATCAGGGCCCCGGCGTGCCCGACGCGCTGCGCGACAAGATCTTCGAACCTTTCTGGAGCGGACCCGCGCCCGACGGCGAACGCCCCGGCAGCGGCCTAGGCCTGACCATGGCGCGCGGCTACGCGCAGCTGATGGGCGGCGAGCTGCGGCTGCTGGACGACGGCCCCGGCGCGCGCTTCCGCCTCCACTGGCCTGAACCGGAGCCGATATGACCCCATCCGTTTTCCCGCGGCGCTGGCTGCCGCTGATGCTGCTGCCGCTGCTCGCGGCCTGCGCCGGCGTCCGCCCGGCTCCCCCCCCGATACGCTACTGCCCGGGCAGCGACGCGCTGCTGATCGCGCTGGACTGGCCGGACGAAGCCGTGCGCCAGCGCTGGCAGGCCTATGAAGCCTGCGACAGCTACCGCCTGCTGCGCGTGCTGCGCGCCAACCGCGGCGATCCGGGGCGCCTGGCTGGCGAGCTGGACAAGCTGCTGGCCGACAAGAGCCTGTCTCCGGCCAGCGCCGCGCTGGCGCGGCTGCAGCTGCGCCAGGCCCAGGCCCAGTTCCGGCTGCAGGACCAGAACGACCGCCAGCAGCAGCAATTGCGCGACCAGCAAAAACGCATCGACGACCAGGCCGCCAAGCTGGACGCGCTGCGCCGCCTGGAACTGGATCTGCCCAAACCCAACGGCCTCAGCGGAGGGAGCAAGCGATGAACGCCCCCGCCCGCATCGTCCTGGTGGACGACGATCCCGACCTGCTGTGCCTGGTCAGGCTGCGGCTGGAGGCCGCCGGCCACGAGGTGGAGGCGCTGGCCAGCGCCGAAGCCGCGCTGGCGGCGATGGCAGCCCGCCGCGCCGACCTGCTGCTGACCGACTGGCGGCTGCCGGGCATGGACGGCCTGCAGCTGTTCGAAACCGCGCGCCGCCGCTATCCGACGCTGCCGGTCATCCTGTTCACCGCCCACGGCACCGTGCCGGACGCGGTGGAGGCGGTCAGCCGCGGCGTGTTCTGCTATCTGGAAAAACCGTTCGACGGCCAATTGCTGCTGGACAAGGTGGCGCAGGGCCTGACGCTGTCCGTGGGCGACGGCGCCCCCGGCGACGGCTGGCGCGCCGGCATCGTCAGCCGCGGCCCGGCGATGGAGGAATTGCTGAGCGAAGCGCGGATGGTGGCCGCCACCGACGCCAGCGTGCTGCTGCAAGGCGAAAGCGGCAGCGGCAAGGAAGTGCTGGCCCGTGCCATCCACCAGGCCAGCCGCCGCGCCGGCCGGCCCTTCGTCGCCGTCAACTGCGGCGCGATTCCGGAAAACCTGCTGGAGAGCGAGCTGTTCGGCCACGAAAAAGGCGCTTTCACCGGTGCCTCCGCCCGCCACGACGGCCTGATCCGCCAGGCCGACGGCGGCACGCTGTTCCTGGATGAGATCGGCGACATGCCGCTGCCGCTGCAGGTCAAGCTGCTGCGGGTGCTGCAGGACCGGGAAGTGCGGCCGGTGGGCGCCAGCCGGCCGCTGCCGGTGGATATCCGGCTGCTGTCGGCCACCCACCGCGACCTGCCGGCCCGCATCGCCGACGGCCAGTTCCGCGAGGATCTCTATTACCGGCTGAACGTGGTGGCGCTGACGCTGCCGCCGCTGGCCGAGCGGCGCGAAGACATCCCGCTGCTGGCCCAGCATTTCCTGCAACAGGTGGCGGCGCGCTACGGCAAGACGGTGACGGGCTTCGCGCCGGACGCCCTCGCTTTCCTCGCCGCCGCGCGCTGGCCGGGCAATATCCGCCAGTTGGCCAATGTGGTGGAGCAATGCTGCGTGCTGGCCACCGGCCCGCTGCTGACCCTGTCCCAGGTGGAAAAGGCGGTGGCCGGCGAATCCCGCGCCATCCCGACGCTGGCCGAAGCCCGCCGCGAGTTCGAGCGCGACTACCTGGAGCGGCTGCTGCGCCTGACCGGCGGCAACGTCAGCGACGCCGCCCGGCTGGCCGACCGCAACCGCACCGAGTTCTACCGGCTGTTGCAGAAACACGAGCTGCACGCCGCCGCGTTCAAGGATGGCTAAGCGCCCGTCGCCAAACGGCGACAGCCTCAAGCCATTGATTGGCATGGCTTTTCCGGCAAACGGCCGGATCGCTGTCGCCGAACGGCGACAGATCCGGCCCTCTTGACCGGCGCCCTACCCGAAAAAAATCCACAACCATCTGATAAATAAGGAAAAACCAGAACTGGCACGGCGCTTGCTGTATCGGGAGTCAAGCGCGATTGGCCTCATGGCGCTGCGGAACAGACGGCCCGGCGGAAATGCTTCCCCGCCGATGCCGTCCCGGAACGCCGGCCGAACGCAACGACCTCACCCAGTCCAAGGAGACTCATCATGCGCAAGACCCTGATCATCGCCAGCCTGATTCCCGCCCTGTACGCCGGCGCCGGCATCGCCGCGGAAACCAAGCAGACCGCCAGCTCGCCGGCGCAGGAGCAAGCGGTTCAGCAACACGCCGCCGCCAACCCCGCCGACGCGGAGCTGGGCCGCCAGATCAACGAAATCGTCGCCAAGTCCGCCGCTCAGCTGGGCGCCAAGGTCGAGGCTCAGGTCAACAACGGCGACGTGGTGCTGAACGGCACCGCGCCGAATCAGGACGTGGTCTCCCGCATCGCCGAGGAAGTGGCTCGCGTGCCGGGCGTGAAGAGCGTGCGCAGCCAGGTCAACCTGCTGCCCGCCGGCTAAGTCCGATTTCGCCGTTCGTCCCGGACGGCAACCGTCCCGCATCCGTTTGCCCGCCGAAAGGCGGGCTTTTTTTTCGCCCGCTCAATGCCACAGCGCCGTTTCGGTCTCCGCCGGCGTCATGTAGCGGCCGATCAGCCTGCGCATGGTGCCGTCCCGGTTCATCTTGTCCACCAGCGCCTGCCACTGGCCGATGTCCTGCTCGGAAAACGTCCGCTTGGTGAACACGATGCCGCGCGGGCTGGGCGCGGAGACCTTGTCCCAATCGGCCACCCGCACGCTGTCTTCCAGATTGAATTCGCGCAGTTTCTGGCGATAGACCATGGGCGTGGAGAAAATGCCGGCCACGCGGTTTTGCGCCAGCAGACGGAACAGAAAGTCCTCCTCCGGCACTTCCACCACCCGGCCCTTCGCCGCCAGCTGGACCACCAGCGGATCGTAATAGCCGCTGGTGCTGTAGCTGCGGACAACGGCCCAGCGCCACGGCGCGCCGGCCTGGATGAAGCCGTCCATCGAATCGATGGACGCCGGCAGCTTGGGAGACAGCAGCACATACTGCTTGAGCTGGATGTAGTTGAGGAACCAATAGACGCGATCGCGCTCGGGGGTGGCGATGGCCGACAACGTGATGTCCAGCCTGCCGGCCTCCAGCTCGCGCCAGATGCGGGCGCGCGGCATCACCTCGTATTCGAAGCGGCAGCCGCTGCGGCGGCGCAGCTCTTCGGCGACATCCCAGTCCAACCCGTTGCGGTCGGTGTAGAACAGGCCGATGCGGTAGAAGGCCAACCGTATCGGATGCGGCGGGCAATGAAAGGGGGAGGCGAAAGCCGGCATGACGCCCAGGCCGATTCCCAGCGCAACCGCAGCCACGCACCGCCTCATCATGCCCTCGCCCTCCCGTCGACTCGGCCTCGCGCGGCCGCATCGGCAGTATAGGCGTCAGACCTTCATCAGGCTCTTCAGCGCCAGGCGCACGCCTTCGCTGACCGTGACCTCGGACGGCAGGCTCTTGGTGGCAGCCGCCGCTTCTTTCTCGTTGTAGCCGAGCGCCAGCAGCGCGTTGACGATGTCGCTCTTCTCGTCCGGCGTGGCGGCGAAAGCCAGGCCGCCCGGCACCGTCAGGTTGCCGCCGGTGGCGAGCTTGCCGCGCAGCTCCAGCACCAGCCGCTCGGCGGTCTTCTTGCCGATGCCCGGCACTGCCGACAAGCGCTTGATGTCCTCGCTGGCGACGGCGATCGCCAGTTCGTCGGCGGTCATGCCGGACAGGATCGCCAACGCGATCTTGGCGCCGATGCCGGTCACCTTGATCAACTGGCGGAAGGTCTGCCGCTCCTCCTTGCTGGCGAAGCCGTACAGCAAATGGGCGTCCTCGCGCACCGCCAGGTGGGTGAACAAGGTGCAGGGCTGGCCCAGCGCCGGCAACTGGTAGAAGGTGGTCATCGGCACGTCCACTTCATAGCCGACTCCGTTCACGTCCACCACCACTTGCGGCGGCAATTTTTCGATCAGTTTTCCGGAAAGACGTCCGATCATCTTGGCATTCTCGCAATCAGGCCCGCGCCGGACTGGCGCGGCTGCCGGCATTATCCCACAAGCCGCGCCCGCGCCCACCCGGCTCGGCCGGCAAGGCCCCGCCCGGCGGCGAAAGCCCATGCTGCCGGCTTTTGATATACCCCGATAAGCTATTCAAATATTTAAAAGTAACTACGCTTAAAAAAAATCAAGCTCAGATTATATTTCGTCGCGCGCCGGTGAATATTAACAAGATGGCTATTTCATTTCATGCCGCGCCGGCCGCAGCCTGATATTCAGCCAGTCGCGCGGCTGGGCATTCAGTTCCCAAGCCAATATAAAATCAAATGTCATTCCAAAAGCCAGAGCCAATCCCAACCCAAGCATTCCACAATCATTTCAGCTGGGCATAATGAATCGGCAAGGCCACATTACCCAGAGTCAAGAATATCAATACTGGAAATATCAACCCAAACTTGCTGGGCTCGGTTTTGACAGCGGCCGCAAAGCCGCCTTGGCTCCCCATCGACAAGGAATGCATCCGTGAAGAAACTGCTTGCCGTTTCATGCCTGTCGGCATTATCCCATTTCGCCGCCGCCGCGCCTTTTTCCCCGCAGGAAACCAATTACATCAAGCTGGATTTTCAAAACCAGAACGGCAGCCGCAATATCTGCGGCGGCTCGCTGGTGGGAAAGGACCTGGTGCTGACCGCCTCGCATTGCATCCTGGACAACTGGGCCGGCGTCACCGCCTACTATGGCCGGAATTTTGAGAATCAGGCCAGCGCCCGGCGCGACAACGCCCAACCCAACTGGATCAAGTTCGACCATCACGGCGTGGCCGTGGATCTGGCTCTGCTCAAGCTGTCCCAGCCTATCGCCGGCCGCGGCGGCGCCCGCATCGTCCCAGTGGTGGCGCAGGAGGATTGCGATGCCGGCATCGGCGCGATGCAGGCGCAGCGGCGGATGGACGACCAGGGCTATCAGCTGGGACAGAGCCTGATGCAGGTCAGCGTCGCCAACATCGTCCGCCTGGGTCCGTCGCCGCTGGCCAACGGCGTCTCCCTGCTGGCCAACGGCAACGTCGGCCGCGGCGGCGACTCCGGCAGCCCGCTGCTGTCGCCCAAGGGCGTGCAAGTGGGGGTATACAACGGCAACGCCGGCAATGCGTCCGCCTTCGCCGCGCTGTGCAAGTACGCCAGCAATATCCAGGCATGGTCGGAAACGCTCAGCCCGGGCGGCAGCCAGACGCCGCCTCCCGGCGACTGGGTGTGGCCGACGGAACGGCGGCGCTGAGGATTCGAAAATGGCAAAAGCGGCCCGCAGGCCGCTTTTTTTGCGATAGGCAACCGGCGGGGCCGCCGGATCTTGCCTACACCAGCCGGCCGCCTCTCACCTTCAGCCCGCTTTTCGCCAGCTTGCCGATGGCGCCGCCGCTGTGATTCGCGTGGGTCAGCGCCACCGCCAGCGCGTCGGCGGCGTCGGCCTGCGGCGTGCCGGACAGATTGAGCATGCGCACCACCATGTACTGCACCTGCTCCTTCGGCGCCTTGCCCTGGCCGACCACCGATTGCTTGACCTGCAGCGCGGTATACTCGGCCACCGGCAGGTCCTTCAACACCAGCGCCGTCATGCAGGCGCCGCGCGCCTGGCCCAGCATCAGCGTGGCGGCCGGGTTGACGTTGACGAACACTTGCTCGAGCGCCGCCTCGGTCGGCTGGTAGGTATCGATGACTTGATGTATTCCGTTCACGATCACCTTGACCCGCTCAGCCAGGCTGGCGCCCTGCGGCGTGCGGATGGCTCCAGAGGCGACGTAATGGCGCTGGTTGCCCAGCACGTCGATGACGCCGAAGCCGCAGATGCGGCTGCCGGGATCGATGCCGAGAATGCGCCGGCTCATGCCGTCCAGCCGGAGGCGATGCGGTCGGCCTCGGCCAGCCGCTCCGGCGTGCCGACGTCCAGCCACACCCCCTGCTGCACTTCTCCGCGAACCCGCCCCTGCTCCATAGCCGCCAACAGCCACGGCAACAAGGGGCTGGCCGCGCCGGGCTTCACCTCGCGGAAGAAGGCCGGATGGTAGGCGGCCAGGCCGCAGAAGGTATACGGCGTGTCGCCGTCCCCGCAGGCGGCCACACGGCCGTCGGCGCGCAGCGTCAGGTCGCGGCCGGTTGGGTAGCCGGCCTTGGGCGTCAGCGCCAGGTGGGCCTGCGCGGCGTCGCCGTCCAGCCTGGCTGCCGCCTCGATCAGCCGTTCGACCGGAAAATCCGCCAGCACGTCGCCGTTCAGCACCAGGAAAGGCGCGTCGCCGAGCAGCGGCAAGGCGGTGGCGATGCCGCCGGCGGTTTCCAGCGCCTGGCCCTCCGGCGAATAGGCGATGGACGCGCCGAAGCGGCTGCCGTCGCCCAGCGCCTCCTCTATCCGCTCGCCCAGCCAGGCATGGTTGATCACCAGCTCGGTGACCCCGGCGCGGACCAGGCGCTCGATGTGCCACTGGATCAGCGGCTTGCCGCCGGCGACCAGCAAGGGCTTGGGCGTATGGTCGGTCAACGGCCGCATCCGCTCGCCGCGGCCGGCCGCCAGTATCATTGCCTTCATATTCTTCTCGTTCATTTCGGGAACAGCCTCTCGGCCGGGAAATCGCCTTCGTTCTCCCAGAAGCCGCGCTCGCTGCGCTCGGTCAGCCTCCATTGGCCATCCTGCAACTTCAAGCGGCGATAGCTGACGCGGAAGGTTTCGCCGTCCCACTCGCCCTTGGCCGGGAAATCCGGCGCGCACGACGCCAACAGGAAACCGTTCGGCGCCTCTTTCCAGCCGCTCTTCAACGCGTTCGCCATCGCGAACGGCTTGGCCGGATCCCGCCCCTCGGGCTGGGCGAAGCGGATGCCGCGCGCGCCGACGGTGAACGGCCGCGCCTCGACCCCGGAATAGGAGCCGAAACCGGCCGAGCGGTCTTCCTCAAGCAGGAACACAGGCTTGCCGCCGTCGCTGAGCCGGGTGCGTTCCAGCTTCGACACGCGCCCGACCCGCAGGCGTGACAACTGGCCACCCTGACTGTCGTAGATTCGCAACTCGGACTGCGCCAGAGCCGGCTTCCAGCCATCGCCCTCGCTGCCGCCGCCGAAACCGCCGTCCTGCCGCGCGGCCAGCCTGGCATCCTGCCACAGGCACACGCGCAGCTCCTGTGCCGGGAAGCACTGCCGCTGCTTGAGATCGGCGGCGCCGGCCGCCAACGGCAGCAGCAATAAAAGCAACGGCCAGCGCATCATTGGCCCTTGACGCCCAGCACCGGGTAGCTGGACTGCAGTTCCTCGTCAGTCTCGTCGCGGCCCACCAGGTCCACCAGCAAGTGGTAGAACGGCGCCAGCTCGACATAGCGGCGGGTGGTTCGCTTCAGGTACTTGATGAAGCGCGGAATCTCGGCGCGGTACTTGTCCTTGCCGTCGCGGTGGTGCAGGCGGGCGAAGATGCCGGCCACTTTCAGATGGCGCTGCACGCCCATCCACTCGAAGGCGCGGTAGAAGTCGTCGAAGGCCTCCGGCACCGGCAGGCCGGCGGCGCGCGCCTTCTCCCAGTAGCGGATCGCCAGATCCAGCACGAACTCCTCTTCCCACTCGATGAAGGCGTCGCGCAGCAGCGATACCGCGTCATAGCTGACCGGGCCGTAAACCGCGTCCTGGAAATCCAGCACGCCGGGCGCGCCAGGGGTCAGCATCAGGTTGCGGACGATGAAGTCGCGGTGGACGAAGACCTTGGACTGGGCCAGCAGCGCCGGCAGCAAGGCCTTGACGCCGGCGTCCCACAGCTGGCGCTGCTTGAAATTCAAAGGCTTGCCCAATTCCTTGGCGCAGAACCATTCCGGGAACAGGTTCAGCTCGCGGGTCAGCAGCGCTTCGTCGTATTCCGGCAACACATCCGGCTGGCTGCCCTTCTGGATCTCCACCAGGGTGTCCAGCGCCTCCAGCAGCAGATGGCGGTGCACCAGAGCGCGCTCGTCGTGCTGCAGCGCGGCCAGGTAGGTGACCTTGCCCAGATCCTCCATCACGATGAAGCCCTGTTCGCGGTCGCGCAGGTAAATCTCGGGCACTTTCACCATGGAGAAGATGTCTCGCACCTTGATGTAGGCGTCGGTGCCGATGTGCTCCGGCGGCGCGTCCATCACGATGCGGCTTGCGCCATCGGGCCAGATTGCACGGAAATAGCGGCGGAAGTCGGCGTCGGCCGCGGCGAATTCAAGCTGGATTTCGTCGCCGGGATACTGTTGCGCCAGCCATTTCTTGAGCTGTTCCTGTCTTTGCATGTCGCTTTATCGTGGTGCTGATAGAATTGGACGATTTTATACCGCCCACTGCCCCCCACGATATGGCTTTGTGCATGCACAGACAAAAACTGACTCCGCTGGCGCTGGCCCTGGCCGCCGCCTTTGCCCTGAACGCCCCCGCCGCTTTCGCAGATGACGAAGAGCCGCCGATAGCCGTACCCGCCCCGCCCAAGGAGCCGGGCCAGACCGTGGTCCACGCCGACGATCTGGACGGCGAAATGAACGTGATCCTCCACGCCAAGGGCAATGTGGTGGTGACCCGGGATGACCAGAAGGTGGAGTCCGATTGGCTGGACTACTACCAGAACAAGAGCAGGGTGAAAGCCGGCGACCGCTTCCGCATGACTCGCGGCGGCGACGTGATCACCGGCACCACGCTGGACTACAACGTCGACACCTACAGCGGCACCGGCATGGACCCCGTGTTTTCCATGGCCCGGCAGAACCAGACCGCGGCCAAGCCGGCGCCCGGCGCGCAGCCCGCCAAGCCAGTCACCCTGCGCGGCGACGGTAGCCAGGTGGACTTCCAGGGCCAGAACCAATATCGGGTCTACGGCAGCCGGATGACCACCTGCGATCCCGGCGACGAGGCCTGGTATCTGAAGTCGTCGCGCACCGACCTCGACTACAACGCCGGCGTCGGCGTCGCGCACAACGCCTGGATGCAGTTCTACGGCGTGCCCATCCTGTATTCGCCGTGGCTGGACTTCCCGCTCAACAGCAACCGCAAGTCCGGCTTCCTGATGCCGACCTTCAAGACCGGCAGCTCGGGCACGGAATTCTCGCTGCCCTACTACTGGAACATCGCGCCCAATTACGACGCCACCATCACGCCGCACATCAACGTCAAGCACGGCAACATGCTGGCGGGCGAATTCCGTTACCTGCAGCCCGACTACAGCGGCCGCATTTATACCGAGCAGCTGCCCAAAGACAAGCTGACCGACCAGTCCCGCTACGCCTGGAGCGCCATCCATAGCCAGAACTTTGGCCATGGGCTGACCTTCGGCATGGATTTCAACCAGGTATCGGACAACAACTACTTCACCGATTTCGGCGACCAGGTGGCCATCGCCTCCAACGTCAACCTGAACCGCGAAGCCTGGCTGAACTACGCGCTCGGCTGGCAGAGCGGCAGCGGCAACGTCACCCTGCGCGCCCAGCGCTACCAGAACCTGACCATCAACCCGGGCCCCGGCGACATCCCCTACGCCAAGATGCCGCAGCTGACGTTCAACGCGAACCAGAGCCTGCCGGCCGGCTTCTCGGCCAGCCTGATCTCGGACCTGACCCGCTTCGACCATCCCTCGCTGCAGAACGGCGAACGCTTGGTGCTCTACCCCAGCGTCAGCTGGAACTTCGACCGCAGCTGGGGCTTTCTGCGGCCTAAACTTGGCGTCAACTACACCCACTACAATCTGGACGCCTTCCAGGGCAACCCAAGCAATGTCCAGACCCGCACGCTGCCGATCTTCAGCACCGACGCCGGCCTGTATTTCGACCGCGACACCCAGTTCCTGGGACGGGACCACCTGATGACGCTGGAACCCCGGCTGTTCTACGTCAACATTCCCAACAACAAGGACCAGCTCTCGCTGCCGCAGTTCGACACATCGCTCAACGATATCAATTTCGCGCAGCTGTTCACCGAAAACCGTTTCTCCGGCTACGACCGCATCAACGGCGCCAACCAGATCACCACCGCGCTGACCAGCCGCTTCATCGACCAGACCAACGGTCTGGAACGCTTGCGCCTGGCGGTGGGCAAGCGTTTTTATCTGAAAGACGATGTCACCCAGACCGTCAACCAGCCCAGCTCCGACCTGTTGCTGTCGGCCGGCGGCGATCTGACCCGCGAATGGCGCTTCGACAGCAGCTATCAATACAACCAGCAACTGGGCCTAACCGAACGCTACAATGCCCAACTGCGCTACAACCCGGCCGCAGGCAAAATCGCCAGCGTGCGCTACCGCTATGGCCGCAACGAGCAGCTACTAGACAACGCATCGGTCACCGGCCCGCTGCGCCAGGTGGACGTCGCCGCGCAATGGCCCATCGCCCGCCGCTGGTACGCGATCGGCCGTTACAATTACTCCCTGATCGAACGCAAGCCTATTGAGCGGCTGGCCGGCTTCGAGTACAACGATGGCTGCTGGTCGCTGCGGATGTACAGCCAACGCTACATATCCGACCCAACCACAACCAAGAACGCGTGGTTCTTCCAGCTGGAACTCAAGGGCCTCGGCGCCTTGGGCAACAACGGCGTGCAGGACACGCTGCGTCTGGCCGTACCCGGCTACACCAAGATTAACGAGTAACAAAGCCTGACCATGAAAAAGACCCTGCTTGCCCTGTTGATCGCCAGCGTCATGCAAAGCGCGCTGGCGGCCCCCGCCACCCCGGTACGAGAAGTGGATCGCATCGTCGCCGTGGTCAACAAGAACGTGATCACCTGGCAAGAGCTGCAGGCGCGCGTGGACGAAGCGATCAAGCAGCTGGAATCGCAAAAGGTGGCCCCGCCGCCGCGCGAGGTGCTGGAGCGCCAGGTGCTGGAACAGATGATCACCGAGGAAGTGCAGCTGCAATACGCGGCCAGCGGCGGCCTGCGCATCGAAGACGCCGCGGTCGATCAGGCCGTGGCCAACCTCGCCAAGCAAAACAAGCTGAACGAAGCCGGCCTGAAAGCCCAGCTGGCCAAGGACGGCATCACGATGGATCGCCTGCGCGGCGACATCCGCCGCGAACTGACCATCTCCCGCCTGCGCGACAGCGAAGTGGCATCGCGCGTCAACGTCAGCGACAACGAAGTGGATCAGGCGCTGAAGAGCGCGCAGAGCGCCAACCGCACCGAATACCACCTGGCCAGCATCCTGGTCGCAGTGCCGGAACGCGCCGACGCCAAGCAGATCGACCTGCTGTCACAGAAGGTGCACAAGGCCCAGGCCGACCTCGCCGCCGGCCAACCGTTCGCCAAGGTGTCCGCCGCCTACTCCGACGCGCCCAACGCGCTGAAGGGCGGCGACATGGGCTGGCGCAGCGCCACCTCGCTGCCGCAAGAGTTCGTCCAATTGCTGGAGCAACTGAAAGTCGGCGCCGACACCGACGTGATCCGCACCCAGCAAGGCTTCTTCATCTTCAAGCTGGTGGACAAACGCAGCGGCGGCGCGCCGATGATGGTGGAGCAGTACCACCCGCGCCACATCCTGATCCGCACCAACGAGGCGGTGTCCGAAGCCGACGCCAAGGCCCGCATCGACCAGGTGCGCGACCGCATCATGCGCGGCGCCAAGTTCGCCGACATGGCCAAGCTGTACTCGGAAGACGGCAGCAACGCCAAGGGCGGCGACCTGGGCTGGGTGAACCTGGGCGACCTGGTGCCGGAATTCGAGAAGGTGATGGTGTCGCAACCGATCGGCCAGGTGTCGCAGCCGGTGCGCACGCCGTTCGGCTGGCACCTGATCCTGGTGGAAGGCAAACGCAACCAGGACGTGTCCAGCGACCACGAGAAGATGGCGGTCAAGCAGCAGATCCGCTCGCGCAAGATGGAACAGGCCTACACCGACTGGGTGCGCCAGCTGCGCGACTCCGCCTTCGTCGAAGAACATCTGGACGAGAAGTGATGGCTAGCCGGCCCGTTCTGGCCGTCACCGCCGGCGAGCCGGCCGGCATCGGTCCCGACCTGGTTTTGCGGCTGCCCGAGCTGGCGCCGGAAACCCGCTGCGTGGCGATCGCCGACCGCGGCCTGCTGGCCTGGCGCGCCGCGGCGCTGGGCCTGGATGTGGAACTGGCCGACTATCGCCCCGGCCAACCAGCGCCCGCCGGCGCGCTGGAGGTGCTGCACGTGCCGCTGGCCGAGCCGGCCGAAGCCGGCCGGCTGAATCCGGCCAACGGCCGCTACGTGCTCGCCACGCTGGACGCGGCGATAGACGGCTGCGTGTCCGGCGAATTCGCCGCGATGGTGACCGCGCCGGTGCACAAGGGCGTCATCAACGACGCCGGCGTGCCGTTCACCGGTCACACCGAATACCTGGCCGAGCGCACCGGCACCAACAAAGTGGTGATGATGCTGGCCGGCGGCGGCATGCGCGTCGCGCTGGCCACCACCCATCTGCCCTTGCGCGAGGTCGCCGACGCGATCACCGCGCCGCTGCTGTTCGAGGTGGTCCGCATCCTGCACGCCGACCTGGCCGGCAAGTTCGGCATCGCCGCGCCGCGCATCCTGGTGGCCGGCCTCAACCCGCATGCCGGCGAGAGCGGCCACATGGGCCGCGAGGAAATCGACGTCATCGAGCCGGCGCTGGACGCGCTGCGCGCCGAAGGCATCAATCTGATCGGCCCGCTGCCGGCCGACACGCTGTTCAATCCCGACAAGCTGGCGCAAGCCGACGCGGTGCTGGCGATGTACCACGACCAGGGCCTGCCGGTGTTGAAACACGCCAGCTTCGGCGCCGGCGTCAACATCACGCTGGGCCTGCCGATCATCCGCACTTCGGTCGATCACGGCACCGCGCTGGACCTGGCCGCAGCCGGCCGCGCCGATCCGGGCAGCCTGGTCGAGGCGGTGCGGCTGGCGGAGCAACTGGCGCAGCGCTCGTCGCGCCGCTGACCTCCGTCTCGCCGCTCAGCGCACCACCACCTGGTCCGGCAGCTCGTTGACGAAGGACTCGCCGTCCCGCGGCGCGTGCTTCAGCAGCACCTCGTGGATGCGGCTCAGCCCCAGCTCCAGCCCCGCCACGTGGTCGCGGGCGGCGAAGGCCCGCTGCATCTCGGCGCAGATATCGGCCCACTCGCCGGCCGCCACCCGGCGGTTGATGCCCCGATCGGCGACGATTTCTATCCGCCGCTCGGCCAGCAACAGGTACACCAGCACGCCGGTGTTCTCTTCGGTATCCCACACTCTCAGCTCGCCGAACCATTGCAGCGCCCGCTGGCGCGCGCTCATGCCGCGCCAGGCGGCGCGCCAGTCAAGCGCCGATTCCACCACGAAGCGCAATTGCCCGCGGTGCGCCCGCTCCGACTCGGCGATCCGCCGCTCCAGGCGCGTCAGCTGAGCGGCCGGAAATTGCCGCCGCGCCTGCCAGCCGGTGCTGCACAGGTGGCGCCATGCGCGTTGCCATCGATTCATTTCACCAATCTCCCGAAGCGCCGCCGCCGCCGAAATCCCCGCCGCCGCCCGACCATCCGCTGCCGCCGGAGCCGGGGCCTCCCCCGCCTCCGCCGCCCCAATTGCCCCAGCTGGCCAGCGACAGGCCATGCTCGCCCAGAACCAGGCACAGGCCGGCGGCCACCGCGCCGATCAGCAAGGCCATCATCACGCCGGCGCCCAGCACCACCGACAGGCCGATGCTGAGACAGCCGATGATGAAGCTGCCCACCAGCCGGCCGAACAGCTTGCCGGCCACGCCGGAGCCTATCAGCAGGAAAAAGGCCAGCAACGGCCAGCTTTCGCCCCAGCCGCCGCCCTGCGCGGCTGGCCTGGCCGGCTCAGGCAGCTTCTCGCCGTCTATCAGGCCCTCGATCTGCGCCGTCGCCGCCTGGAGGCCCTGGAAACGCAGGCCCTGCTTGAACAGCGGCCGCAAGGTGTCCTGCAGGATGCGCTTGGCGTAGATGTCCGGTATCGCGCCCTCCAGCCCGCGCCCGACCAGCAACTGGGTCTGGTGCGAATCGGCGACGATCAGCAGCAGCGCGCCGTCGTCCACGCCCTTGCGCCCCAGCTTCCAGCTATCCATCACCCGGGTGCCGTAATCAAACGGCGTTTCCGGGTCGACTGCCGGCACGATCAGCACCGCCAGCTGGCTGCCCTTGCGCTGATGGAAATCCAGCAGCTGCTTCTCCAGCTCGCCGCGCTCGGCGTCGGTCAGGAAGGACGCCTGGTCGATCACCGGCGAGGTCGGCGGCGGCACCGCCAGCTCGGCCCGCGCGACGCCCGCCAGCAGGCACAGCGCGAGCCACAGCCAGGCCCATGCGCGGCTCATTTCACTTGCCTTGCTGGTCGAAGTTCACCTGCGGCGGCGCGGAGATCGCCTTCTCGTTCTCCACGGTGAAGTTGGGGCGGGTCTTCAGGCTGAACATCATCGCGGTCAGGTTGTTGGGGAAGCTGCGCACGGTGACGTTATAGGCCTGCACCGAATCGATATAGCGTTTGCGCGCCAGCGCGATGCGGTTCTCGGTGCCTTCCAGCTGCGCCTGCAGATCGCGGAACGACTGGTCGGCCTTCAGCTGCGGATAGTTTTCCGACACCACCAGCAGGCGGGACAAGGCCGAGCCCAGCTGGCTCTGCGCGGCGGAGAACTGCTTGAGCTTGTTCTCGTCGGTGGCCGCCGCCGCGTCCATCTGGATGCTGCCGACGCGGGCGCGCGCCTCGGTCACCTGGGTCAGCACGTCCTTCTCGTGTTTGGCGTAGCCCTGCACCGTCTTCACCAGATTGGGAATCAGGTCGGCGCGGCGCTGATACTGGTTCAGCACTTCGGACCAGGCGGCGTTGGCCGCCTCGTCCCGGGACTGCATCGCGTTGTAGCCGCAGCCGCTCAGCGTGGCCGCCAGCGCGAAGACCAGCAATAGTTTCTTCCACATGATCGTCATCCTCTCGATAGTGCGAAACGCCCCGCGAGGAAGCGTTCAAAACCGATAGCTTACCGAAAAACGCCGGCGCGCCGGAAATCGAAAAACTCATGGACATGGAAATCCATAGCACAAAATGACACGAATAGCGGCAGGCCGCGCCATCCCCATTAAATAAAATATTCTATTCGCTCCCCATGAATATGGCTCATGCAAACCGGCAATATCTTGATCTAAAGAGGAAAAAACCCTATTCAACTCGTATTTTTCGCAGCGCAGCAATTGGGATACACTGACAGGCATTCCTCTAATAAGACCCAGCTTGCGGACAAATGACAGCCATCACCAGCGAACAACGCCTGCGGGAGATCCCGTACAACTACACCTCGTATTCCGACCGCGAAATCGTGATCCGCCTGCTGGGCGAGCCGATGTGGCAATTGCTGGACGAATTGCGCGGCGCGCGCAAGACCGGCCGCTCCGCGCGGATGCTGTTCGAGGTGCTGGGCGACATCTGGGTGGTGGACCGCAATCCTTACCTGGTGGACGACCTGCTGGACAACCCCAAGCGGCTGGCCGCGCTGGTGGAGGCGATGCGCCACCGCTTGACCGAGATCGAGAAACGCCGCGACGGCAACGACAAGGTGCAGCGGATGATCGCCGCCGCCCGCGAGGCGGTGGACGAATTCGCCCGCCAGTTCGACGAAACCCGCGAGCTGCGCGCCCGGGTACTGAAGAAGCTGACCCGGCTGACCCGCCGCGACAATATCCAGTTCGACGGCCTGTCTCGCGTCGCCCACGTCACCGATGCCACCGACTGGCGCGTCGAATACCCGTTCGTGGTGCTGAGCCCGGACAGCGAGGCCGAGATGGCGCCGCTGGTGCGCGCCTGCATCGAACTCGGGCTCACCATCATCCCGCGCGGCGGCGGCACCGGCTACACCGGCGGCGCGGTGCCGCTGGACCGGATGAGCGCGGTGATCAACACCGAGAAGCTGGACCGCCATCTAGGCGTGGAGCACATCGAGCTGCCTGGGCTGGACGGCAAGCGCGCCACCATCCATTGCGGCGCCGGCGTAGTCACCGCCCGCGTCTCCGAAGCCGCCTACGCCGCCGGACTGGTGTTCGCGGTGGACCCGACCTCGGCCGAGGCCTCCTGTATCGGCGGCAATATCGCGATGAACGCCGGCGGCAAGAAAGCCGTGCTGTGGGGCACCACGCTGGACAACCTGGCCAGCTGGAAGATGGTGGACCCGGACGGCCGCTGGCAGCTGGTGGAGCGCATCGGCCACAACTACGGCAAGATCCACGACGTGGCCGAGGCGCGCTTTTGCGTGTCGCGGCTGGCCGACGACGGCAAGACCGTGGAGGAAAGCCGCGAGCTGGTCATTCCCGGCAGCGCCTTCCGCAAGGTGGGCCTGGGCAAGGACGTCACCGACAAATTCCTGGCCGGCCTGCCCGGCGTGCAGAAGGAAGGCTGCGACGGCATCATCACCAGCGCCCGCTTCGTGCTGCACCGGATGCCGGGCCATACCCGCACCGTCTGCCTGGAGTTCTTCGGCACCGTGGCCGAGGCCACGCCGGCCATCGTCGAGATCACCGACCTGTTCAAGCCGGGCGGCGCCTGTCTGGCCGCCGGCGTGCAGCTGGCCGGCCTGGAGCACCTGGACTGGCGCTACGTGCGCGCGGTCGGCTACGCCACCAAAGCCAAGAGCAAGGGCCGGCCCAAGATGGTGCTGATCGCCGACATCGTCTCCGACGACGAGAACGCCGCCGCCGAGGCCGCCAGTCAGGTGGTGCGCATCGCCAACGCCCGCCATGGCGAGGGTTTCATCGCGGTGACGCCGGAGGCGCGCAAGACCTTCTGGCTGGACCGCAGCCGCACCGCGGCCATCGCCAAGCACACCAACGCGTTCAAGATCAACGAGGACGTGGTGATCCCGCTTCCGCGCCTGGGCGACTACAGCGACGGCATCGAGCGCATCAACATCGAGCTGTCGATCGCCAACAAGATCGAACTGCTGGATACGCTGACCGAGTACTTCCACGGCCGGCTGCCGGTGGACAAGATGGACACCAACCTGCCGTCGGAAGAGCTGATCGGCGACCGGCGCGCCGCCGCGCTGTCGCTGTTGGCGGTGCACCGCGACCGCTGGCAGTGGCTGCTCGACCACATGGACGCGCACTTCCACGAGTACGCGGCCCGCTGGCCGGGCGCGCCGCTGGAAGACGCCGCCGCGCGGCCGGACACCGTGTTCCACGCGCTGCGCGACTTCGCGCTGCGCGTCAGCTGGAAGCGCGAGGTGCTGGCCGAACTGGAGCAGATCTTCTCCGGCAACGCCGCCGCCGGCATCCGCGCCGCCATCCGCGAGCTGCAGAAGCACGTGCTGCGCGGCCGGGTGTTCGTCGCGCTGCACATGCACGCCGGCGACGGCAACGTGCACACCAACCTGCCCGTCAACTCCGACAACTACCGGATGCTGCAGACCGCCCACCACGCGGTGGAGCGCATCATGGCGCTGGCGCGGCGGCTGGGCGGCGTGATTTCCGGCGAGCACGGCATCGGCATCACCAAGCTGGAATTCCTCAGCGACGACGAGATCGGCCCGTTCCGCGTCTACAAGGAGCTGGTGGACCCCAACGGCCACTTCAACCGCGGCAAGCTGCTGCCCGGCGCCGACCTGCGCCTGGCCTACACGCCGTCATTCTCGCTGCTGGGCGCGGAATCGCTGATCCTGGAGCAGTCCGACATCGGCGCGATCAACGACTCGATCAAGGACTGCCTGCGCTGCGGCAAGTGCAAGCCGGTGTGCTCCACCCATGTGCCGCGCGCCAACCTGCTGTACAGCCCGCGCAACAAGATTCTCGGCGTCGGCCTGCTGACCGAGGCCTTCCTGTACGAGGAGCAGACCCGCCGCGGCGTCAGCCTCAAGCATTTCGAAGAGCTGTCCGACGTGGCCGACCACTGCACGGTCTGCCACCGCTGCGTCAAACCCTGCCCGGTGAAGATCGATTTCGGCGACGTGTCGGTGGCGATGCGCAATTTCCTGCGCAAGGCCGGCCAGAAGAAATTCAACCCCGGCACCGCGCTGGGCATGGCTTTCCTCACCGCCAAGGACCCGGCGACGATCAAGACCATACGCGCCGGCCTGGTCGGCGTCGGCTACAAGGCGCAGCGCCTGGGCAACCAGGTCGGCAAGCGGCTGGGCCTGATCGGCGGCCAGAAGAAACAGCCGCCGGCCACCGTCGGCCCGGCGCCGGTGAAACAGCAGGTGATCCACTTCATCAACCGGCCGATGCCGGGCGGGCTGCCGAAAAAGACCGCGCGCGCGCTGCTGGACGTGGAAGATCCGCACATCGTGCCGGTCATCCGCAACCCCAAGGCAGCGGAAGACGCCGAGGCGGTGTTCTACTTCCCCGGCTGCGGCTCGGAGCGGCTGTTCAGCCAGGTGGGCCTCGCCACCCAGGCGATGCTGTGGCATGTCGGCGCGCAGACGGTGCTGCCGCCGGGCTACCTGTGCTGCGGCTACCCGCAGACCAGCGCCGGCTACCAGGACAAGGGCGACGCCATCACCACCGAGAATCGCGTGCTGTTCCACCGCGTCGCCAATACCTTGAACTACCTGGATATCAAGACCGTGGTGGTCAGCTGCGGCACCTGCTTCGACCAACTGGCCCACTACCGCTTCGAGGACATCTTCCCCGGCTGCCGCGTGATCGACATCCATGAGTACCTGATGGAAAAGGGCGTCAAGCTGGACGGCATCCAGGGCCAGCAGTATCTCTATCACGATCCCTGCCACACGCCGATGAAAACCCACCAGCCGCTGAAGGTGGTCAACGAGCTGATGGGCGGCGGCGTGCCGCTGTCCGACCGCTGCTGCGGCGAGGCAGGCACTTTCGCCGCCAGCCGGCCGGACATCGCCACTCAGGTGCGCGCGCGCAAGGAGGAGGAAATCCGCGGCAATCTGCAGGCGCTGACCGGCGGCCAGCCGCAGGCCAGGCCGGTGAAGATCCTCACCTCCTGCCCGTCCTGCCTGCAGGGCCTGTCGCGCTACAACGACGACACCGGCACCGAAGCCGACTACATCGTGGTGGAGATCGCCCGCCACCTACTGGGCGAGAACTGGCTGCCGGAATACGTGGCCCGCGCCCGCGACGGCGGCATCGAAAGGGTGCTGTTGTAACTCCGTCCCCGGCCCTTCCCCCCAGGAAAGGCCGGGGCTTGACCTTGCCCTTGCGGCAAGGTCCACACTGGCTCCATCCGCCACCACACGTTTCGACTCATGCTCACCATCGGACAACTGGCTCGCTGCTACGGCCTCAGCACCAAGACGCTGCGCCACTACGACAGCATCGGCTTGTTCCGCCCGGCGCTGACCGGCCGCGGCAACGGCTACCGCTACTACCTGCCGGCGCAGGTGGCGGAGTTGGGCCGCGTCGTCATGCTGCGCGAGCTGGGCCTGCCGCTGGACGAAATCGCCAGGCTGCTGCCCGCCGACGACGCGGCCCTGCGCCGCGCGCTGCGCGAGCATGCGGCGCGGCTGCGGGATGAGATCGAAACGCGGCGCGAGCGGATCGCGCGCATCGAGCGCCGACTCGACCAACCCGAATGGAGCCAGACCGTCATGCAAACGCCCGACATCGTCAACCTGCCCGCCTTCCGCGTCATCGGCCTCGCCTGGAGTCCCCAGGACGAGGGCGACATCCCGGCCATGTGGCAGCGTTTCCTCGAACGCGAGCACGAGATAGCCGACGCCCGCCCCGGCAGCAGCTACGGCCTGTGCCAGCCTTTGCCAGACGGCGGCTGGCGCTATCTCGCCGCCTTGCAGGCAGCGGCGGACGCGCCGGTGCCGGACGGCATGGCGGCGGTCGATGTTCCCGCCCAGCGCTACGCCCGCTTCCGCCACGTCGGCCCGGTGGACGGCCTGTCCGCCACCTTCCGCGCCATCCACGGCAGCTGGCTGCCGGCGGCCGGCCTGGAAGCGATGGACGGCATCGAATTCGAATACATGGACCAGCGCTTCATCGCGCCCAGCCACCCGGACTCGCTGACCGAGCTGTACATCCCGATTCGCTGACGAATAATCCATTCGCATAGCACGATGTGATAAATTGCCGGGTCCGCCACTCTGGAGAACCCGGCCATGCTGCTTCGCACCGACCGCGACACCCTGCTCGCGCCGCTTTCCATCGTCTGCGGCGTGGCGCCGCGCCGCCACGCGCTGCCCATCCTGTCGCACGCGCTGCTGGAAGCCGACGGCGAAAACCTGGCGCTGACCGCCAGCGATCTGGAAATCCAGCTGCAAAGCCGCCGGGCCGTCCCGACCGATACGCCGTTCCGCTTATGCCTGCCGGCGCGCAAGCTGCTGGACATCCTGCGCGCGCTGCCCGCCGGCTGCGAGCTGCAGTTGAAGCGCCATGGCAGCCAGCTGCTGTTGCTGGCCGCCGGCAGCCGCTTCCTGCTGCAGGCGCTGCCGGCCGACGACTTCCCGCTGCTGGAGGCCGATGCCGACACCGCCGCCCCGCTGCGGCTCGAGCAGGGCGAGCTGAAACGCAAGCTGGGCCAGATCCTGTACGCGCTGGCCGACAACGACATCCGCCCCTACCTCAACGCCCTGCTGCTGCAACTGGACGGCGGCGAGTTGCGGCTGATCGCCTCCGACGGCGTGCGGCTGGCTTTCCAGCGCTATCCGCTGCCGGCCCCGCTGCCGGGAAGAACGCTGCTGCTGCCGCGCAAGGCGGCGCTGGAGTTGGCCAAGCTGCTGGGCGATCGGGACGCTCCCATCCTGCTGGAGCCCGGCGCGCGGCAACTGGCCTGCGCGATCGGCGACACCCTGCTGCGCTGCAAGCTCCTGGACGCCCGCGCGCCGGACTATCTGCGCCTGCTGCCGCAGCGCCACGACTGCGAGCTGACGCTGCCGCGCCTGCCGCTGCTGGAAGCGGTGCAACGGGTGGCGGTGCTGGCGCATGCCAAGTTCCGCCAGCTGGAACTGGCGATCCGCCCCGGCCAGCTGGCGCTGCGCTGCCGCAACGCCGACCGCGAGGAGGCGGAGGAAACGCTGCCGACCGATTGGCAGGGCCCGCCGCTCGACGCCAGCTTCAATCTGCAATACCTGCAGGACGTGCTGACCCATGTGCCGGCCGAGCATCTGCGCTTCGGCCTGGGCGGCGATCAGCGCGGCATGCTGGTCACCAACCCCGATGATCCGCACTTCCAGTACCTGGCCATGCCCCTTCGTGGCTGACGCGCGGCCTCGCAACGCCTATCTTCATATTACGATCCGCGATTTTGCCATTCGGAAGGGTAGCCGTGTCCGGCCCATTGTCTCGTTATCGCCTGGCCATCATCGTCGCCCTGCTGTTGCTGGCCGGCATCATCGTCAATGCCGGCCTGTACTATCAACAGGGCAGCCAGGACATCCGCCACGGCATCGTCGAACAAGGCCTGCCGCTGACCGGCGACACCATCTTTTCCGAGATAGACAAAAGTATCCTGCGACCCTTGTCGGTGGCGTCGCTGATGGCCAACGACACCTTTCTGCAGGACTGGCTGAAAGACGGCGAGCGCGGCCCCGATCGCGTCGCGCGCTACCTGGCGGCCATCAACGGCCGCTACGGCATCACCGGCAGCTTCCTGGTATCGGAAAGCAGCCGGCGCTACTACTACGCCGGCGGCGTGCTGAAAACCGTGTCGCCGTCCGATCCGGAAGACCGCTGGTACTTCCGCAGCCTAAAGAACGCCCAGGGCGCCTACGACATCGCGCTGGACGAGGACATGACCAATGGCGGCAAGACCACGCTGTTCATCAACCACCGCATCGTCGACAGCCAGGGCAAGCTGCTGGGCGTGATAGGCGTCGGCCTGCCCCAGGCCGAGCTGAGCGCGCAGCTGGCCGCGCACGAGCGGCGTTTCCAGCGCCGCATCTACTTCATCGACCACGACGGCCGCATCGTGCTGGACAGCGCCGGCGCCGGGCAACGCAAGCTGCGCGACCTGCCTGGCCTGGCCCAGCTTGCCGACGCCATCCTGGCCGGCGGCCCCGAGCCGCGCAAGCTGGAGTACAGCCGCGACGGCAACCGCTACCTGCTGACCACCCGCCTGCTGCCCGAACTGGGCTGGCACCTGCTGGTGGAGCAGAACGAAACCCGCGCGCTGCAGCCGCTGCACGCCGCGCTGCAGGTCAATCTGGCCATCAACAGCACCATCCTGCTGCTGGTGCTGATCGCGGTGCTGGCCACCTTGCAGCACCACCAGCGGCGGATGCGGCAGCTGGCCACCACCGATCCGCTGACCGGCTGCCTGAACCGGCTGGCCTTCCTGGACCTGCTGCCCGGCTGGCTGCGGGCCTGCGAACGCGCCAGCGCCGAGCCGCAGTTGCTGATGATAGACATCGACCACTTCAAGCAGGTCAACGACAAGCACGGCCACCAGATCGGCGATCGGGTGCTGCGCGAAATCGCCGACCTGCTGCGCTCGCAGCTGCGCGGCGGCGACCTGCTGATACGCTGGGGCGGCGAGGAGTTCGTGGTGCTGGTCCATAGCCACGGCGACGACGACGCGTTGGCCGAGCGCCTGCGCAGCATCGTCGCCAATCACATCATGAGCGCCTCCGGCAAGCGGCTGACGGTGACCATCAGCATCGGCCTGTGCCAATGGCTGCCGCCGGAAACGCTGGAGGCCGCCGTCGCCCGCGCCGACCTCGCGCTGTACGCCGCCAAGCAAGGCGGCCGCAACCGCGTCTGCCATGCCCAGCCTTACCACCCGCTGGACGAGCCCATCGCATGATAAATGCTTATACTGTGGACTTTCATCGCGAAGTCCGCCCATGCCTTCCATCCAGCTGCTGATCCCCGACGACTACCAGAACATCGGCCCCGAACTGGCCGAACTGCGCCAGAACCCCGGCTACCGCTGCGCCAGCGTCGGCGACTTGTCCCGGCTGCCGGACGCGGACGCCGTCCTGGCCGAAACCGACGCCCTGCTGCTGATCCGCGAACGCACCGTGGTGGACGCCGCGCTGCTGGCGCGAATGCCGGCGTTGAAGCTGGTCAGCCAGACCGGCAAGCTCGCCCGCAACATCGACGTGGACGCCTGCACCCGCGCCGGCGTCGCGGTGGTGGAAGGCAGCGGCACGCCGCACGCGCCGGCGGAACTCACCTGGCTGCTGATCATGGCGGCGCGCCGCCGGCTGGAGGAGAACATGGCCAGCCTGCGCGCAGGCCGATGGCAGGGCCCGGTGGGCCATGCGGTGCGCGGCCAGACGCTGGGCATTCTCGGCTTCGGCAAGATCGGCAAGCTGGTGGCCGGCTACGGCCGCGCCTTCGGCATGGAGATACTGGTATGGGGCAGCGAACGCGCCCGCGGGGAAGCGCAGGCGCTGGGGTATCGGGCCGCCGCCTGCCGCGAGGCCTTCTTCGCCGACGCCGACGTCGTCACCCTGCACCAGCGGCTGCTCCCCGCCACCGCCGGCAACGTGACCCACACCGACCTCTCGGCGATGAAACCCGACGCGCTGCTGGTCAACACCAGCCGCGCCGAACTGATCGCGCCCGGCGCGCTGGAGGCGGCGCTGGACGCCGGCCGGCCCGGCTTCGCCGCGCTCGACGTGTTCGAACAGGAACCGATCTACGACGCCGGCCATCCGCTGCTGCGCCGCCCCAACGTGCTGTGCACGCCGCACCTGGGCTACGCCGAGGCCGACAGCTACCGCCAATATCTGGAAATCGCCTACCGCAACGCGCTGCGCTTCTTCGAGGGCGACGCGTCGCATGTGCTGAACCCGGAAGCCCTGGCCTGAGGCCGCCCACCCTTTTCCCACACCTGCCGGAGAGCAAACATGTCCGATACCGCGCTGCTGATCATCGATGTACAAGCCGGCGTCGTCGAAGGCGAGCTTCGCGCCGCCCGCCTCGACGCCGTGCTCGACAACCTCAACCTCGCCATCGCCAAGGCCCGCCAGCGCGGCATGCCGGTGATCTTCGTCCAGCACGAGGAAGACGACCTGCCGCGCGGATCCGATGCCTGGCAGCTGCATCCCCGGCTGGCTCGGCAGGACGGCGACGCCATCGTCTACAAGCGCTACGGCGACAGTTTCTGCGACACCGATCTAGCGCAACTGCTGTCGGCGCAGGGCGCAAGCAAGCTGTGGATAGGCGGCGCGGCCACCGATTTCTGCGTCGACAGCACGCTGCGCAACGCGGTGTCGCGCGGCTATCAAGTCACCGCCATCGCCGACGGCCATACCACCCTCAGCGCCTTCGCCTTGAGCGGCGAGCAGGTGATCGACCACTTCAACGCCGTCTGGCAAGCCTCCAGCGCCACGCCGCTGCCGCTGCGGGTGCTGCCGGCGGCCGAGCTGTGAATCCGGACAGGCCATGAAAAACGGCGGGGCAAGCCCCGCCGTTTGCTCACCCATCCCCGCTTACTTCTTCACCGCCTTGGCTTTCACCGCCGCGGCGGCCGCGCGGCGCTGGGCGGCGGTGGCCGCGTCCAGCCTCACCTCGGCGCTGGTCTTCAGCAAGGTCGATTGCGCGTCGTCGCCGTCCAGCGACCAGCTGAACACGCCGCCCAACTGCTGCGAGCGCACGTAGTCGAGCTTGCCGCGGATGGTGGCCGGATCGTCGTAGCTCCAGAACTCGTTGCCGTCGTAGGTCCACAGCTGTTTGGCCACCGGGCTGTTGAACTGCTTGGCGCTGCGGGTCACCAGCACGCGGTAATCCTCGATGCCCTGCTCGTAGGTGCCCTTGGCCGGACCGGTGGCCACCTGATACAGGCCATCGCCCTTCGGACCGGCGGCGACGCCGGCCCAGCCGCGGCCATAGAACGGCAGGCCGACGTTGATCTTGGCGCGCGGCACGCCGGCGCCCACCAGGGTCTTCACCGCGTCGTCGACGTTGTAATAAACCTGATCGCCAGTCACCGGCGCTGCCGGATCGCGGTAGAGATTGGACTGGAAGTTGGTCGGCCCCTTGGCGTCCCAGCCGCCGTGGAAGTCGTAGGTCATCACGTTGATCCAGTCGAGATAGCCGCTGTACTTGTCCGGCTCGGTGTTGCGGATCTTGTCGACGCCGGAGCCGATCGCCACGGTCAGGTAGTAGCGGCGCTTGTTGGCAGTGGACAGCGCGTTCAGCTGGTTGCGGAATTCGGCCATCAGCAGCGTGTAGTTCTGTTTGTCGTTGGGGTCGACGGTATTGGTCGGCAGGCCGCCGCCGCCCGGGTATTCCCAGTCGATATCGAAGCCGTCGAACACGCCGAGCGCCGCGGCCTGTCCGCCGGCGCTTTCGCCCACCGGCAGGTTGCCCTTGATGTAGAGGTCGATGCACGAGCTGACCATCGCCTTGCGGCCGGCGTCGGAGGCGGCGAACTTGCCGAAGTTCTTCGACCAGGTCCAGCCGCCCAGCGAGATCAGCACCTTCAGCGACGGATTGGCCAGCTTCAGCTTGCGCAGCTGGTTGAAGTTGCCGCGCAGCGGATCGTTCCAGCTGTCGGCCTTGCCGTCCACCGACTCGTTGGCGGCGAAGGAGCGCTGGTAGTCGGCCCAAGCGTCGCCGCCGTCGCCGTTGCCGTTCTCGGCGCGGGTGACCATGCCGCACTTGCCGTCGGCGTAGACGTTGCCGAACGCGTAGTTGAGGAAGGTCAGCTGCTTGTCGCCGCCGGACTTCACCAGGTTGAAGACCTTGTAGTTGCGGTCATAGATGCCCCACTGGGCGAAGTAGGAGCCGACATGGCGGCCGACGGTGGGCTTGGGCTCGGGCGGCACGCCGCTGCCCGGCGTGCCCGGCGTGCCCGGGGTGCCCGGATCGCCGCCGTCAGGCACGCATTCGCTGGCCGGGCGCTCCTGCCAGGCGCCCCACTGGCTGCTGCCCGGCTGCTCGCCCTGGGTCCACCAGCTGGCGCGCCAGGTCTTGCCGTTGAAGGTGGCGTAGTCGCCGGCGTTATAGACCTTGCCGGTGGCCCACGGCGAGCAAGACGGCGCGGCCCAGACCGCCTGGGACAACGCGAAGGCGGCGCCGACTGCCAGCAGCGCGCGCGACAACGGAAATGGCATCATGGTGGTTCTCCTCTTCTTGATTGAGTGAACGGCGGAGGGATTCGCTCTGCCTATGCATACACCGACATGAGCGTCTCACGTGGTATTACATTGGTATCAGAATCGAATATCCAGACTCAAATTCAAGAACAGACTAAACCATCTGTCATTTAGTACAGTTTTTACTGATACTGAATGACAGATATACAACAGAATCTTCAAAAAGGACGTCAAAACAAAAAGGAGGCCTTAAGCCTCCTTTCTCTCACATCCGGAGATGACCCGGCCGATCAGGCCGCTTTCTTCGCGTGGTGGTGGTGTTTCTTGTGATGGTGGTGCTTGCCGTGCTTCTTGGCGGCTTGCGCTTTTTGCGCGGCCGGAGCCGAGCTGGCCTTCTTGGCGTGGTGCTTCTTGTGATGCTTGTGATGCTTGGCCGGAGCGGCGGCCTTGGCAGCCGGAGCGGAAGCGTCGGCGGCGTAGGTGGCGGCGGAACCCAGGCCCAGGGCGGCGGCCAGCAGAAGGGCGGTCAGTTTTTTCATGGTCATGCTCCCGAATACGAGTGTAAGGATTCTGTTTCAGGGGCGCTGTTTCGTGCGCCCTTGAACCCATAGTAGGCAGGCCGCCCCACCCCGTCTGTGAGGCCTGTGTAAGCGGGTGTAACCAATCGTAATATCAGCGGGCGGACTCGCCCTCGGCTTGCATCGGCGGGACCAGCGTCACCAGCAGCTGGTCGATCCGGTAGTTGTCGATATCCACCACCTCGAACTTGTAGCCCTCGAATTCCACGCTGTCGGTGCGCTTGGGAATCCGGCGCAGCATGTACATCATGAAGCCGGCGATGGTTTCGTAGTTTTCGTCGTCGGGGAAGGCGCCGATGTCCAGCGCCCGCAGCACATCCTCCACCGGCGTCGCGCCGTCCACCAGCCAGGAGCGGTCGTCGCGGCGGACGATCTGCTCCTCCTGGAACTGGTTGACCAGGTCGCCCATCACCGTGCTCATCAGGTCATTCAGCGTGATCACGCCCACCACCAGCGCGTACTCGTTCATCACCACCGCGAAGTCCTCGCGCGAGGCCTTGAAGCGCTCCAGCAGTTCGGACAGCGTCAGCGTGTCGGGGATGATCAGCACATTGCGTATCGTCAGCTCGCGCTTCATCGACAGGCTCTGCTGGTTGATCAGCCGCATCAGGATGTCCTTGGAGTCGACGTAGCCGATCACCGAGTCGATCACGCCGTCGCAGACCAGGAACTTGGTATGCGGATGCTCGGCGATCTTCTGCTTGATGCTGGCCTCTTCCTCGTGCAGCGTGAAGTAGACGATGCTTTCGCGCGCCGTCATCGACGACGGCACGGTGCGGCTTTCCAGCTCGAACACGTTTTCGATCAGATGGTGCTCCCTCTGCTGCAGCACGCCGGCCTCGGCGCCGGCGTCCATCATCGCCACGATGTCGGCGGAGGTGAGGTCGTCCGGCCGGCCGGTCGGCACGCCCAGCATGCGGAAGAACACGTTGGCCAGACCATTGAACAGCCACACCAAAGGCCGAAACACCCGCACGCAGAACATCATCGGCCGCACCACCAACAACGCGATGCGCTCCGGCGCCACCATGCCCAGCCGCTTCGGCATCAGGTCGGCGAACAGCACGAACAGCGAGGTCACGCTCAGGAAGGACAGGATGAAGCTCAGGCGCTCGACCCAGTCCGCCGGCGTCACCAGATGCAGCATCGAGGCGAAGTAGGGCGTGAACGCCGCCTCGCCCAGAATGCCGGCCAGAATGGCCACCGCGTTCAGGCCGATCTGCACCACGGTGAAGAAATGTCCCGGCTGCTGCTGCAACTCCAGCACCCGCTCGGCGTTGAGGTTGCCCTCTTCCGCCAGCAGCCTGAGCTTGATCTTGCGCGCTGCGGCCAGCGAAATCTCCGACACCGAGAAAAAGGCGCTGGCGGCGATCAGCAGAAGGATGATGGAAAGATTGTTTGCAAGGCTCACGATTGGTCCCGAACAAGTGCTGGCGCTGCGCCGCGAATAAGACCACCCGATTCGCGAGACTGAACGCATGGATTTGATGTCCAGTATAACAGAGCCGTTTTCGCCCACCGCCCCGCCGGCTCCGGCCGCGCGTACAATCGGGCCATTTCATCGGGAGCGAAGACATGAGCTGCGAACTGTGCCGGCAACCCGCCGGCGATCTGCTGTACCAAAACAACGAACTGTGGGTGGTGCTGGTGGACGAACCCGGCTACCCGGGATTCTGCCGCGTGGTCTGGAAAGCGCACGCCAAGGAGATGACCGACCTCGCAGCCGACGAGCGCCTGCGCCTGATGGACTGGGTATGGCGCGCCGAGGCCGCCATCCGCCAAGTCATGCGGCCGGCCAAGATCAACCTGGCCAGCCTGGGCAATGTGGTGCCCCATCTGCACTGGCACGTGATTCCCCGCTTCGACGACGACGCCCACTTCCCCAGCCCGATCTGGGCCGCGCCGCGCCGCGAAGCGCCGGCGCGCGCCTGGCCGGACCTGGCCGACCGGCTGCGCCAGGCGCTGCAGGCCGGCTGACGCCGCCTAGGCGGTGCGGAAGCGGCTGATCGCCTCGTCCAGGCCGTGGGCCAGTCCCGACAGCTGATTGGCCATCGCCGACGACGATTCCACCGACTGGCCGTTTTCCGAACCCATATTGGCGATGCGCTCGACGTTCTTCGCCGCCTCGTTGCTGGCGGTGCTCTGCTCGCGCATCGCCGCGGCGATCTCGCTGGTCTTGTCCAGCAGGCCGGCCGACAGCGTCCGGATCTGTTCCAGCCTTTCGCTCAAGCGCCCGCTCAGCTCCACGCCGCTGGACACCCGCTCCGCCGCCTCGCGCATGCTGGCCGCCGCGGTGGAGGTGTCGCCCTGCACCGCCTGGATCTTCTCGGAAATCTCGCCGGTGGCCTGGGCGGTGCGCTCGGCCAGCTTGCGCACCTCGTCCGCCACCACCGCGAAGCCGCGGCCCATCTCCCCGGCGCGCGCCGCCTCGATCGCCGCGTTCAGCGCCAACAGATTGGTCTGCTCGGCAATGTCGTGGATCACGTCGACGATATTGCCGATCTCGTCAGAACGCTGGTTCAGGCCGCTGATGATGGTTTCCGAGCGGCCGATCACCCGCGCGATCTCCTGCATCTGGCCGGCGGTCTCGCCCGCCGTCTCGCTGCCGCTGACCGCCGCGCTCATGCTGCTCTTGGCCTCGCTGGCCATTTCCGTCGCGTGCTCGGCCACCAGGTTGATGCTGACCGTCATCTGCTCCACCGCGGCCGCCGTGGACGAGGAGGCATCGGTCTGCACTCTGGACGCCTCGGCAATGCGGCGCGACACCTCGGACAGCGCGTGCGCGGTATCGTTGACCTGCTTCGCGTCGTCGCGGGTCTGGCCGATGAAGGCGCGCAGATTGGCCAACAGCTGGGCCAGCGCGCGGCCGGTCTCGCTGACCTCGTCGCGGCCGGTCTGGTCCACCGCGATGGTCAGATCGTTATGCTCGGCGGCGTGGCGCATGCTGTCCTGCATCGCCCGCAGCGGCGCGGTGATGGAGCGCACGATCACCCAGGCCAGCGCGACGCCGACCAGCAGCGCCAGCAGCAGCACCGTCAACATGCCCTGCTGGGTGCGCGACATGCTGGTTTCCAGGCTGTCCTCCGCCTGCTGCGCGCTGTCGTCCGCCAGCTTGCTCAGCTTGTCCAGCGCGTCGCGCGCCGCGTACAGCTTGGGTTTGAACGACGCGATGCCGGCGTCACCGATATTGGCGGCCGCGATCTCGCCGGCCGATATCTTCCGGTACAGGCCGCTCATGCCCTGTTCGTAGCCGGCGATGCCGTCCAGCATGCCGTCGAACTCGCCCTGGTGGTCCGCCGCCATCGCCATGCCCTTGGCTTTGGCCACGCCGGTCTTGAAATCCCCGATGTGCTTGTCCAGCAGTTGCTTGTTGGTCTGGATGCTCTGATCGGAATTGGCCGGATTGCCGATGCTGATGAAAACGTTCTTCTCATCCTGGCGGATATGCAGCATGGTCCGCTGCAGATCGTCCATCTGGTGCCGGAACGCGATCTTCTGGTCGAACAGCGCCGTCAGTTCCCGGTTGATCTTGTCCATCGACCACCAGCCTACGCCGCCCACCACGCCCACAGCCAACAGCAGGGCCCCCGCCAGCGCCGCGATGCGCTGGCCTATGGAAAATTGACTCAACATGACTTCCCCGTCTCCGCTTGGTTTATGAGTTTTTTGAAATTTTACGCTGATAAATTCAAGGTCGATTTGATACTAGTACTAATTTATTCGGACTGTGAAAATTCCCCGCGGCCCGAAGCATTTCGCCGCCAGCACCAGACCTAGGGACAGGCCGGGCTTGCCAAAGCCGTTGTGATAACCATAGGCTGGACGCTTCTTCGACACCAAGGCCGAGAAATGTACACCACGCTGATTTCCTGCCAGCAGCTGATGGACGAACCTGGCGAATCGCTGATCGTGCTGGACTGCCGCTTCCAGCTGGACAATCCCGACTACGGCCACGCCGCCTACGAGCAAGGGCGCATTCCGGGCGCGCACTATCTGCACCTCGATTACCACCTGTCCGGCAGCAAGAACGGCCAGAACGGCCGCCACCCGCTGCCGGACGGCCAGCGGCTGGCGGTGGATCTGGGCGCGCTGGGCGTGGGGGAAAATACCCAGGTGGTGGCCTACGACGACGGGACGGGGCAATACGCGGCGCGCGCCTGGTGGCTGCTGCGCTGGCTGGGGCACGACAAGGTAGCGGTGCTGGATGGCGGCTTCGCCGCCTGGCAGGCCGCCGGCGGCGCGGTGGACGCGGAGCCGCCGCAGCGCCGCCCCTGCCGCTTCGCCATCCGCCGCCCGCTGCAGGCGACGGTGGATGCCGGCGCGGTGCTTGCCAACCTGGACGAACAAGCATTCACGGTGGTGGACGCCCGCAGCCCGGAACGCTTCCGCGGCGTGGGCGAAACGATAGACCCGGTCGGCGGCCACATTCCCGGCGCCGCCAACCGCTTCTTCATGGACAATCTGGACGCCGGCCGCTACAAGCCGGCGGCGCGGCTGCGCGCCGAGTGGGAGGCGCTGCTGGGCGAGGGCTTCGACCCCGCCGCCATCGTCCACCAGTGCGGCTCCGGCGTCACCGCCTGCCACAACCTGCTGGCGATGGAGATCGCCGGCTTTCCCGGCAGCCGGCTCTATCCCGGCTCCTGGAGCGAATGGTGCAGCGATCCGGCGCGGCCGGTCGCGCGCTGAACGCCTCCGCATAAGAAAAAAGCCCGGCCAAGCCGGGCTTCCCGCCGATGATCGCGTGGGAACGGACTGTCCGCTATCCCAGGATCAGCCGCTGCAGCAGGCTCTGCCCAGCCGGCCAGCTGCCGAGGCCGGCGTGGCTGCCCATATGGCCGGCCATGCCGCCGTCGACGAATTCCGCGCCCCACAGCGCGGCCATCCGCCTCGCCTCTTCGAACTCGCAGAACGGATCGTCGCGGCTGGCCACCAATAGCGTCGGCACCGGCAACTTGCGCTCCGGCAGCGTCTCGAATCCGGCGAAGGTCGGCAGCGGCGCGCCTTCCGGCAGCTCGCCGCTGGCGCGGGCGCGCTCGTCGGTCAGCGGAATCGCCGGCGGCGCCACCAGCAGCGCGCCCTTCAGCTTGCGCTGCTCCAGCAGCGAGGCCTGCAGCAGCCAGGCGACCGTCGTATGGCAGCCCAGGCTGTGGGCGGCGATCACCAGTCGCCCCGGAATCTCCGCTACTGCCGCGGCCAGGCCGGCCACCCATTCGTCGCGGGTCGGGTACAGCCAGTCGCGCTGCTCCGCGCGGCGCGCCAGCGGATAGGTTTTTTCCCAATAGCCGTGCCAGTGCGTGTCGCCGGAGTTGCCCCAGCCGGGCACTGTCAGCAGCGTGACGTCATCGTCGTCCCACATCACAGGCTCCGCCGGTAGTCGACGATCAGCGGCGCGTGGTCGGAGAATTTCTCGTCCTTGTACACGCTGGCGGATTCGGCCAGCTCCATCAGCGACGGCGTGACGATCTGGTAGTCGATGCGCCAGCCGACGTCCTTGGCGTAAGCCTGGCCGCGGTTGCTCCACCAAGTGTAGCCGGGCGCGTCCGGGTACAGGTTGCGCCACGCGTCGCGCCAGCCGACGCGGCCCAAGAGGTCGGTCATCCAGGCGCGCTCTTCCGGCAGAAAGCCCGAGTTCTTCAGGTTGCCCTTCCAGTTCTTCAGGTCGATCTCGTTGTGGGCGATGTTCCAGTCGCCACAGATCACGATGTCGCGGCCCTCGGCGCGCAGCTTTTCCAAGTGCGGCATGAACACGTCGAGGAAGTCGAACTTCACCTGCTGGCGCTCGTCGCTGCTGGAGCCGGACGGCAGGTACAGCGACACCACTGACAGCTTGCCGAAATCCAGTTGCAGGAAGCGGCCCTCGGCGTCGATCCAGTCGACGCCCAGCCCCTCCACCACCGCGTCCGGCTGGTGCCGGGTGTAGAGGCCGACGCCGCTGTAGCCCTTCTTCTCGGCGTAGTGGAAGTAGCCGGCCAGCCCGTCCGGATTGCGCATCCGCTCGGACAGGTCGCCCGCCTGCGCCTTCAGCTCCTGCACGCAGACGAAGTCGGCGTCGATGCCGGCCAGCCAGTCGAAAAAGCCCTTCTTGTCCGCCGAGCGGATGCCGTTGAGGTTGGCGGAAACGATTCGAAGCATTGTGTCTCCCGTGCTATGCTTGCGGCGGTTTTTTTCAGCCGTTCAAACAGTTAACGATTCGATAAGGAATGAGGATGAGCGACTTTCGTCAGGATTTTATTCGTTTTGCGCTCGACAAGCAGGTGCTGAAGTTTGGCGAGTTCATCACCAAGGCGGGCCGCAAGTCGCCGTACTTCTTCAACGCCGGCCTGTTCAACGACGGTCTGTCCACGCTGAACCTGTCGCGATTCTACGCCAAGTCCATCCAGCAAAGCGGCATCCAGTTCGACATGCTGTTCGGGCCGGCCTATAAAGGCATCATCCTGGCCGCCGCCGCCGGCATGGCGCTGGCGGAGCAGGGCCGCAACGTGCCCTTCGCCTACAACCGCAAGGAAGCCAAGGACCACGGCGAGGGCGGCACCCTGGTCGGCGCGCCGCTGCAAGGCAAGGTGCTGATCATCGACGACGTGATCTCGGCCGGCACCTCGGTGCGCGAATCGGTGGAGCTGATCCGCGCCGCCGGCGCCGAACCGGCCGGCGTCGCCATCGCGCTGGACCGGATGGAGCGCGGCCAGGGCGAATTGTCGGCGGTGCAGGAAGTGGCGCAGCAGCATGGCCTGCCGGTGGTGGCCATCGCCACGCTGAAGGATGTGCTGGGATTCCTGGAAAACAGCCCGGAACTGGCCGCCCACCTCGACGCGGTGCGCGCCTACCGCGCCCAATACGGAGTCGACGACTGACATGAAAGCGCTTGCCGGCCTCTTGCTGCTGTGTTCGCTGGCCCAGGCCGGCGTCTACAAATGGGTGGACGAGGCCGGCAACACGCATTACAGCGACTCGCCGCCGCTTGAGAGCCAGAGCCGCGGCGTCGCCGAGCTGAGCAAGCAAGGCGCCGTCAACAAGCCGGCCGAAACCGCCGCCCAGCGCCAGGCGCGCGAGGCGTCCGCCGCCGCGGCCCGACAACAGCAACAACAACGGATGGACGCCGCACGCCACGACCAGGCGCTGGTGCAGAGCTATCCGACGCTGGCCGACCTGCAGGCCGACCGCGAGCGCCAGCTGGCGGTGCTGCAATCCTCCTACCGCGCGCTGGAGCTGCGCGGCCAGGGGCTGGCGCTGCAACGCGGCCATCTGGAGCAGGATCTGGAGCGCGCACGGCAGAACCAGCAAACGCCGCCGGCAGCCGCCGTGCGCAATCTGCAGCTGCTGCGGCAATCGCAACAAGACCTCTTGCGGCAGATGGCGTCCAAGCGCGCCGAGCTGGACGCGTTCCGCCAGCGGATGCAGCAGGACATCGCCCGCTACCGCCAGCTCAATCCCTGATTACTGCCCGCCGTCCTTGCGCTGCCAGGCCTGGTTCAGCGTCTGGGTCGCCTGATCCAGCGCCTGCTTGCTGCGCGATTGCGCGTCGGTGGCCGCAGCCAGTTCGGCGTTGGCCTTGTCCAATGCGGCTTGCGCGCCGGCCAGCCGCTGTTCGGCGACCGCCTTTTCGTCCTGCGCCGTCTTCAGCCTGCCATCCAGCTGTCTTTGCTGGTTTTGCGCCTGCTGGAAAGCCATCTGCGCCGCCAGCAGCTGTTCGTCGGCGCTCTGCGCCCAGGCCCCGCCGGCAGCGAGCGCCGCCAGCAGCGGCGCGCTCAACATCAGCTTGTTCATTGTGTTCCCATTGTCGGCTGTCAGCCGACATTATGCGGCAAGCCGGCTCCGGCGGGCATTACTGTTCGAGGAAGAACTCCACCGGCACCGCCAGCTCCAACATATCCGGCAACGCGTCCGGAATGCGCGGCAGCGGCGCGGCGCGGTAGGCGGTGTCCAGGGCGGCCTGGTCCAGCGCCGGATGTCCGCTGCCGCGGCTCAGCCGCGCCGCCAGCACCCGCCCCTCGCGGTCGATGCGGATGGACAAGTAGGCCGTGCCCTCGTCGCCGCGCAGCCGCGACGTGGCCGGATATTGCCGGTAGCGCT
>NZ_JZJL01000035.1 GCF_000971335.1 Chromobacterium vaccinii | reverse complement strand
GCCACCACCGGCTGTCGGCCCGGCTGCGCCCGCCGCCGCTCCAGCTCCCCAAGTCAAGCGCGCCCGCCGGCGGCATGCCGCGCCCGCCCGCCGCGCCGGCGCTGGATGGTTTGCCGGACGGCTTGTTCTCCACCGCGCTGAAATTGCTGGAAGCGGACATTCCAGTGTTGATCCTGGGCGAAACCGGCACCGGCAAGGACAGGCTGGCCCGCGCGCTGCACGCCGCCGGCAGCCGCCGCGGCGCGGCCTTCGCCGCGGTCAACTGCGCGGCGATACCGGAAGGACTGATCGAGGCCGAGCTGTTCGGCTACCAGCCCGGCGCCTATACCGGCGCCAGCCGCCAGGGCAGCAAGGGAAGGCTGCGCGAAGCCGACGGCGGCGTGCTGTTTCTGGACGAGATCGGCGACATGCCGCTCAGCCTGCAGGCGCGGCTGCTCAGGGTGCTCCAGGAGCGCGAGGTGACGCCGCTGGGCGGCGGGCCGGCGCGGCGGCTGGACATCCGCCTGATCTGCGCCACCCACCGCGACCTGCGCGCGCGAGTGGACGACGGCGGCTTCCGCGCCGATCTCTACTACCGGCTATGCCATTACCCGCTCAGCCTGCCGCCGCTGCGCGAGCGCGGCGACGCGGCGGCCATCGCCCAAACGATGCTGGACGGCATGGGCGCCGCCCGGCGCGGCATTTCGCTGGCGCCGGAGCTGGCGCGGGCCATCCGCGGCTATCGCTGGCCAGGCAATCTGCGCGAGCTGGCCAACCTGCTGGCCACGCTGCTGGCGCTGGCCGACGACGGCGCCGCGCTGGGCGTCGAGCATCTGCCCGCCGCTCTGCGCGGGGAGATGGCGGCGCAGGGGCATGCGGTGGAGGACAGCGCCATCGCCGACCTGCTGCGCCGTTGCGGCGGCAACGCCAGCGCGGCGGCGCGGGCGCTGGGCATCAGCCGCTCCACCCTGTACCGGCGACTGGGCAAGGCAGCGAAATAAACGCCGCCGGCCGTTCGCAGTGCAAGCCTCCGGGCAAAGAAAAACGGCGGGGATCGCCGATCCTCGCCGTTTCTGCATCCGCCGTCGCCCCGATCAAAAACCGAACGCGGCCTTTTCCTCGGCGGTCAGATGCCGCCACTCGCCCGCCGACAGATCGCCCAAGACAATAGCCCCCAGGCTTTCGCGGTGCAGCGCCTCGACGCGGTTGCTGGCCGCCGCCACCATGCGCTTCACCTGATGGTACTTGCCTTCGGTGATGGTCAGCACAATGGTGTGGGCGTCGATCTGTTCGACGCTGTCGGCGGCGAACTCGCGCGCTTCGTCGTTGAGGTAGACGCCGCTCTGCAGCTTGGCGATCAGCTCCGGCGTCGCCTCGTGCTTCAGCGTGGCGCGGTAGACCTTGGGCACCAGCTTCTTCGGCGAGGAGAGCGCGTGGATGAACTGGCCGTCGTTGGACAGCAGGATCAGGCCGGTGGTGTCCACGTCCAGGCGTCCCACCGCGCTGATGTCCAGATTGGAAAACTGGTCCGGCAGCAGCCGGTAGATGCTGGGGTGGCAGTTCGGCTTGTGCGAGGTTTCGTAATTGGCCGGCTTGTGCAGCAAGAGATATAGCGGTCCGCGCACCACCGGCCACGGCTCGTCGTCCACCGTCAGGCTGGCGATGTCGGCCAGCTCGAACTGGGCCCGGTAGTTGTCCACCACCTCGCCGTTCACTTCCACCAGCCCGTATTCGATCAGCTGGCGGCATTCCTTGCGGCCGCCGAAGCCTTGTTGTTGCAACAGTCGATAGAGTTCCATGGCCGGATGGTAGCACGCGCGCCGCGCGCCTGCCCGGCTTGCCTGCGGCGGCGCATGACGCCATAGTCATCGGGAGCGGACTGAACGAAAGACCCGGGCATGCCCTTCCCGAAATACGCGCTGCACAGCCTGGGCTGGATGCGCTACCAGCGGCGGCGCATCCAGCGCGCAGCGCTGTTCAGCGCATTGCTGTTCGCGCTGGCCGCCAACTACAGCGCGCTGTGCATGATGCTGGCGCGCCGGCTGCAGCCGCTGTCGCTGCTGGCGATACCCGGGCTCTACCTCGCCGGCCGCCTATGCGCCGGCCACCCTGCGGTCATGCTGGCCCTGCTGGCGGCGGGCCTGGCGCTGCAGGCGCTGAGCGCGCGCCGCGGCCTGCACAAGGGCGTGCAGTTCTGGCTGTTCGCGCTGCTGCTGGGAAACATGACGCCGGCGGCGGCGATTCCGCCGTGGCAGGAGGCCGCCTGGATGCTCGCCGGCGCCGGCTACGGCGGCGCGCTGGCCCGATTGGGGCTGCGGGACTGGTTCCGCATGCTGCCGGCTGCCTCGTCCGCCGACGCGCGGCGCTACGCCTGGCATCTGCTGCCCTGGGGCATCCTCGCCTGGCTGGCCGGCGGCTGGATGCGGGGCGCGCACGCGTGGTGGCTGCCGATCGCCGCCGTCGCCATTCCCGACCCGTCGCCGGACCAGATGCTGTGGCTGGCGCGCGAACGCACGATAGGCACGCTGGCCGGCGCGCTGCTCAGCGGCCTGCTGTACTGGTCGCTGCGCGCGCTGGACGCGCCGCCCTTGTGGCACGTGCTGGCGCTGGCGCTGCTGCAGATGGCGATGCTGATCGCGATGCGGCACAGCTTCCGCGTCTTCGTCGCGCTGCTGACCGCGCTGGTGCTGTCCCTGCTGCCGCCCGGCCAGCTGGCCAGCGGCGCGCTGGAACGGGTGGAGGACACCCTGGTCGCCGCGCTGCTGTTCGCCGCGCTGGCGTGGTTCCTGCGGCAACGCGCTCCGGCCGCACCGGACGGCAAGGGCTGAAGCCGGCTTCCGCCGCCTCGCTCGGCTAGCCCCCCGCGTCCGAGCGCTGATCCTCGCCCCGCAAATTCCCGCGCGCGCGCTCCAGCGCCTGCTCCGGGGTCCGGTCGCCCGCCCCGGCCAGGCACAGGCCCGCCCGCAACGCGAGGTAGGCGCCGTCGGGCAGGCCGGCCTCAATCAAGCCGGCGCTCAGCCGCTCGCGGATCCGCGCCAGCACCACCTGCGCCTCGGCCTCGCCGGTCTCGGGCAGCAACAGGCCGAACTCCTGCGGCGACAGGCGGCCGGCGACGTCGCTTTCCCGGATCGCGGCGGCGATGGACTGGGCGGCGATGCGCATCAGCATCTGGCTCACCAGCTGGCCGTAGGATTTGTTCAGCCGGCACAGGTCGTCCACCTCCAGCAGCACCGCGGCCAGCGGCTTGCCCTGGCGCAAGGCCAGCTGCATGCATTTGGCGCCGACGTCGAAGAACATCTGGCGGTTGAACAGGCTGGAGGCCTCGTCCGACACCACGATGCGGTACAAGGCCTCGCTGCGGATATGGCGCGCGGTGGTGTCCTGCTGCAGCGCCGCGAAATGGCTGAGCTCGCCGCTCTCGTCGAACAGCGGCAGCAGATGCAAGCGGGCCCAGTACGGGGTGCCGGAGCGGTGGTAGTTGAGCAGCTCCACCGTGGTCTGCCTGCCGTCGCGCAGCGCGGCGCTCAGCTGCAGCAGCGCGGCGGGATCGGTCAGCGGCCCCTGCAGCACGCGCGGCGAGCGCCCCAGCAGCTCGCTGGCGTCGTAGCCGCTCATCCGGCACATCGCCGGATTGACGTAGACGATGATGGGGCCCGGCGGCTGCAGCGGCGCCACCTCTGTCACCATCACCGCGTCATGGGCGTGGTCGACTATCTGGCGGAACAGATTGAGTTGGAATGGCATGGCGGCGGCCCGCGTCGATTGGCGTCATGCTTTATTGATAGCAGCGCCGGCCGGCTCCGGCATCGCGCCGTCTTGTTTATATTATGAGAATCATCTGAACTGCCGGGAGACGGCATGCGCTATCCGGATTCGCACAAGGCCCAGACCCGCCGGCGCATCGTGGCGATCGCCGCGCTGCGCTTTCGCGCCGAAGGACTGGCCGGCGTCGGCATCGCCAACCTGATGGCCGACCTGGGTCTGACCCACGGCGGCTTCTACGCCCACTTTTCCGGCAAGGACGAACTGGTGGCCGCCGCCTGCGGCGAAGCGCAAAAGCAGATGGCGGAACAATGGCGGCCGCTGCTGGAAAACAGCGCGGACGGCGGCTGCCTGGCCGCGCTGGCCGACCACTACCTGAGCCCCGCCCACCGCGACTTCCCCGACTCCGGCTGCGCGGCGGCGGCGCTGGCGGGCGAGATCGCGCGCCAGGACGCCGGCGTGCGCCGCGCGTTCGCCGCCGGCCTCGGCCCGCTGCTGGCGCAACTGGAAGACGCCAGGCGCCGGGACGGCGCGGGGCCATCGCCCGAGGCCAGCCTGGCGATGATGGTGGGGGCGCTGCTGCTGGCGCGGGCGGTGCCGGACGCCGAACTGTCGCAGCGGTTTCTAGACGAGGCGCGCGCCGCGCTGCGCGCTCAGGGCGAGTAGGCGCGCGGCTGCAAACAGGCTTCGCGGGTTTCCTGCAGCAAGCGGTCGAAGTCGCCGCTGTCCTGCAAGACCTTCAGGCCGCGGTTGAAGCGCTCCACCAGTTCCTTGCCCTGCGCGTGCTTGCGCCAGATCACCACATGCAGCGGCGCCGACCAGAACGAACGGTTCTGCGCCTCCAGCTGCGCGCCCTGGGCCGGCGGGAAATGATGGGCGATCAGGTAACGGCCCACTTCCAGATCGATGGGAAACAGATCGATGCGGCCGGCCAACAGCTTGCGCAGGTTGACCAGGTCGTCCGGCGCGCTGTCCACCGCCAAGATTCCGTTCTTGGCCTGGGCGTCGAAATCGTCGGAATAGTAGTTGCCGACGGTGATGCCGACGCGGGCGCCCTTGAGCTCGGCCCAGCGGCTCCAGTCCAGCTTGTGGCTCTTGCGCTGATAGAACACCATTCGCGCCGACAACACCGGCAAAGTGTACAGCAGGTCGCGCTTGCGCTCCGCGGTCGGCGCCCAGCCGAAGCTGCCGTCCACCTGGCCGTTGCGGGCCGACTGCAGCGTGCGGTTGTTGGGGTAATAGCGGAAGGCGACATCGACGCCGCCGCGGGCGAAGGCTTCCTTCACCAGCCGCGACAGAATGCCGTCGTAAGGCAGTTCCTGGCCCATGTACGGCGGCCATTCCTGATTGGAGAGAGTGATTTTGAGGCGTTGGGCAGCCTCAACCGGAGCCGCCAGCAGCGCGGCCCAGCTCAGGATACCCAGCGCCAAGCCGTGGTATCGCATCGTATTCCCGATCTTGCAAAATGCCCGGAGCCGTCCTTGTTTTATATGCTGCGGACAGTCTCCAGGCGAGCATAACCGTCAATGCGATATGCATCAATGCGAACCTTTTCGGTGCAATTCACACCGAGCCCGGTTTAGCGGCCTTTCGGCGGGCTGAACAGCGCGGGCTTCGACCCGGACGGCTTGGCGGCGCGACCGCCCTGGCCGGCGCCCTGACCCTGGCGCGGACCGCCGTTGCGGCCATGGCCGGCCGGCTTGCTTTCGGTCTGGTGGCGCGGCTTGGCCGGCGCGTTGCGCGACTGGCCCTGCCCCTGGCCACGGTGTTGGCCTTGCCCCTGGCCGCCCCGTCCACCTTGGCCTTGTCCGCGGCCGCGCGCGCCGCCGCCCATCGGAATCGGCTCCGGCTTGACGTTGAGATCGGCCTCGAAGCCCGGCACCGTGAAGCGCTCGATCGACATCTTGATCAGCTTCTCGATGTCGCGCAGGAAGCTGAACTCGTCGACGCACACCAGCGACAGCGCTTCGCCCGGGGTGCCTGCGCGGCCGGTGCGGCCGATGCGGTGCACGTAGTCTTCCGATACGTTGGGCAGCTCGAAGTTGACCACGTGCGGCAGCTGGTCGATGTCCAGGCCGCGCGCGGCGATATCGGTGGCGACCAGCACCTGCAGCTCGCCGCTCTTGAAATCGGCCAAGGCGCGGGTGCGCGCGTTCTGGCTCTTGTTGCCGTGGATCGCCGCGGCCGGGATGCCGATCTTGTCCAGCTTCTCAGCCAGGCGGTTGGCGCCGTGCTTGGTGCGGGTGAACACCAGCACCTGGAACCAATTCTGCTCGCGGATGAGGTGGATCAACAGATCGGTCTTCTTATCCCGGTCAACCAGGTGTACCTTCTGGGTCACCAGCTCGTTGGTGGTGTTGCGGCGCGCCACTTCCACCAGCTTGGGATTGTCCAGCAGCTTGTCGGCCAGCGTCTTGATCTCATCGGAGAAGGTGGCCGAGAACAGCAGGTTCTGACGCTTGGCCGGCAGCTTGGCCAGCACCTTCTTGATGTCGTGGATGAAGCCCATGTCCAGCATGCGGTCGGCTTCGTCCAATACCAGGATCTCGACGCCGGACAGGTCGACGGTTTTCTGGCCGACGTGGTCCAGCAGGCGGCCCGGCGTCGCCACCAGGATGTCCACCGGCGCGCGCAGCGCCTTGATCTGCGGATTGATGTTGACACCGCCGAACATCACCAGCGACTTCAACGGCAGGTATTTGCTGTAAGTGCGCACCGACTCTTCCACCTGGGCGGCCAGCTCGCGGGTGGGGGTCAGCACCAGCGCGCGCGGGCGGCCGGCATGATGGCTGGGCGAGCGCATCAAGAGCTGCAGCAGCGGCAGCGTGAAGCCCGCGGTCTTGCCGGTGCCGGTTTGGGCTGCGGCCAGCAGGTCGCCGCCTTGCAGCACTTGCGGGATGGCCTGGGCCTGAATCGGAGTGGGCGTGGTATAACCGGTATCGGCGACAGCGCGCAGCAAAGGGTCGGCCAGGCCTAGGTCGGCGAAGGTAAGATCGGACATAATATGCTCCTGCGACGGCCTATCGCAGAACTGCGACCAATCCAGGCTGACGGGAAAAAGAAGTTGAACTCGGATGAGAAAGGCGCGCGGGACTGGTACTCGCGCGAAGCGTCGCAGTGTACAGCCAATCGCCGGCATTGGGAACTCGCCGCCGCGAATGGCTGCAGGAAGCCGATGACGCCGCAGCGTACGGCAAACCGGCTCGCTATAATACGTCGTATTCAAGGATAGATTATGCCCGTAGCCCCATCTCGGCTGATAGGCTTGTTTTTGCTGCTGCCCACGCTGGCCATGGCCGCCAAGGGCGGCCATGGCCATGCCGGCGGAGAAGGCGTCCCGCCGGCGCCGCCAGCCGCCGTCTTGCCGCCGGTGGCCACCGACTTCCACTGCGACCAACCCGCCAATATGGTGGAAAGCATGGTGTGCCAGGACGATGGCCTGACCCGGCTCGACAACCGGCTGGAGAAAGTTTACGCCCAGGCCCTGAGCCAAGCCGAGCAAAGCCGCAGCGGCGCGCAGGCCAAGCTGATCGCAGAACAGAAGCGCTGGGTGAAAAGCCTGAAGGACTGCATGAAGGACGAAGATCCCCACATGTGCCTGGGGGACACCTACATCCTGCGCATCACCCAGCTGCAAGCCACCTGGAACCTGGCCCAATCGCTGACGCCGTTGCGCTACCTGTGCCGCGGCCAGCCCGGCGCCACCATCCTCGCCACGTTCTACCGCACCCACCCCGCCACCGCCAAGCTGGAGCGCGGCAACGCGCTGGTGATCGTCCACCAGGGGCTCAGCGGCAGCGGCTCGCGTTATCAGGGCCAGGGCGTAGAGTTCTGGATCAAGGGCCGCGACGCCAGCGTCAACTGGCGCGGCGAATCTCTGGAATGCACCAGCCAGCCCTCGCCTTGACGCCGGCCGGCGGTTAGAATCGGACGCCCTGCCGCAATGTCGCGCCGGGCGAACCCGATTCAGCGAAGATCCCCATGGCCCTGACCGCCACCATATACAAAGCCACCCTGACGCTGTCCGACATGGACCGCGGCTATTACGCCACCCACCCGCTGACGCTGGCCCAGCATCCGTCGGAAACCCTGGAACGGATGATGCTGCGCATCGCCGCCTTCGCGCTCAACGCCAGCGAGACGCTGGCCTTCACGCGCGGCCTGTGCGCCGACGACGAGCCGGAGCTGTGGCAGAAGAATTACGCCGACGAGATCGAGCTATGGGTGGACCTGGGCGAACCGGACGAGAAGCGGCTGAAGAAAGCCTGCTCCCGCTCCGAGCGCGTGGTGCTGTACAGCTACGGCGGCCGCGCCAGCGAAGTGTGGTGGGGGCAGAACGAGGGCAAGCTCGCTCGCCTGGACAAGCTGGAAGTGTTCCGCATCGACTTCGACGCGCTGCAGTCGCTGGCCGCGCTCGCCACGCGCAGCATGCAGCTGACCGCCACCATCCAGGACGGCCAGCTGTGGCTCAGCTGCGGCGATCAGACCATCCTGCTGGAGCCGATGCGGCTGAAGTGACGCGCCAGCCAAGCGCCCAGGCGCCGCAGCAGATTGGAACGGGCAGGCTGGCAATGGCGGCCGGCTCTCATGCCCGCCAGCAGCCGGCGCTGGCGCAGCGTCTGTTCGCCGTCTTTTCTCGCGGGCAGGCGGCTGAGGATCGCCACGCCGGATGCCTCGCGGCAGCTGCGGCGCAGCGCGGTTCTGACGGGTATGGCCATCCAACGTTTCTCCATGCGGCGGAATCACCCGTCCATGCTAGGCGGCCGCGGCTCAATTTCCGGCAAAAATCGCCCGCCTCCGCATAAACAAAACCTAAATCTCCATCCTGCGATATGCTGTTCCACGTGAAACCCGCCAAGGAACAGCCCGATGCTCGCCCTCCGCCCGGCCCATGCCGACGACGCGCCCGCCATCGCCGCCCTGCACACCGCCAGCTGGCGCGCGAGCTACCGCGGCATCCTGCCGGACGATTATCTGGACCAGCGCGCCGCTGACGAAAGGCTGGCCTTGTGGCGCAGCCGCTTCGACGCGGCCTCTCCGCCCTGGGTGCGGCTGGCCTGCTGGAATGGCGAGCCGGTCGGCTTCGTCTGCCTGCTGCCAGAGGAAGCCCCCGAGCTGGGCGTCTACCTGGACAATCTGCACGTGCTGCCCGGCCAGCAAGGGCGCGGCATCGGACGCGCGCTGATGGCCGCCGCCGCGGCCGAGGCCTCGCGGATCGCGCCCGGCCGGCCGCTCTATCTATGGGTGTACGAGCGCAATGCCGACGCCTGCGCCGTCTACGGCAAGCTGGGCGGCGAAATGATGGAGCGCCGCGAGGTGGACACCCCGGCCGGCACCCGCGCTGCCGCGTTGCGCTACAGCTGGGCCGATCCCGCGCGCCTGATCGCCGGCAAGGCTTGAGCGGCGGCAACACGCATCGCCGCCGCGGCCTTACAATATCCCCATGCCCACTCTCAAATACCTGCCGCATTACCCGTCCGCCCTGGTGCAACAGGCGCAGGCGCTGTTCGATTCCGGCGAGCTCGGCGCCTTGCTGCGCAGCAAGTACCCGGACGACCACGACGTGCAGACCGATAAGGCGCTGTACCAGTTCGTCTCCGCGCTGAAGCAGCGCCACCTGAAAAACGCGCCGCTGCCGGCCAAGGTGCTGTACGACAACCAGCAGCATCCGCTCAAGGGCACGCTGGGCACCAATACCACCATCTCCCGAGTGCAGGGAGGCCGGCTGAAGAGCAAGAGCGAGATCCGCATCGCGTCGCTGTTCCGCGAGCTGCCGCTGCCCTTCCTGCAGATGATCGTCGTGCACGAGCTCGCCCACCTGAAAGTGCGCGATCACGACAAGGCCTTCTACCAGCTGTGCTGCCACATGCAGCCCGACTACCACCAGCTGGAGTTCGACCTGCGGCTGTGGCTGAACTGGCGCGAGCAGCGGCTGGATTGAGCGGCCGCGCCATTTATGGCGCAAAAGAATAACAAAACAATTCATTATTATTTTTCAAGCTATTCCGGCCGCGCTACAGTCAGACCATCGTCTCCCGCGAGTCCGCCATGTTCGCCACCCTGCAGCCGTTCGACCTGATCATCCAGCCCGGCTGGAACAATTCCGGGCCGCGCCACTGGCAAAGCCACTGGCAGCGCCGATTAGGCGCCCGGCGCGTCGACAACGCCGACTGGACCCATCCCCTGCTGGACGACTGGCTGGACGGCCTGGACGCGGCGCTGGAGCGCTGCGTCAAGCCGGCGCTGGTGATCGCCCACAGCCTGGGCTGCATCGCGGTCGCCCACTACGCGCGCCAGCGCCCGGAGCGCATCGCCGGCGCGCTGCTGGTGGCGCCGGCCGACGTCGAGCGCGCCTTCGTGCCCGCCGAGCTGATGAATTTCGCCCCGGTGCCGCGCCAAGCGCTGCCGTTCCCGGCCAAGATCGTCGCCAGCAGCAACGACCCGTTCTGCAAGACCGCCCGCGCCGCGCGGCTGGCCGGCTACTGGCAGGCGCCGATCACCTGGCTGCAGCATGCCGGCCACATCAATGTCGACTCCGGGCACCAGCAGTGGGAAGAAGGCTGGCCGCTGCTGCGCCAGCTGGCCTGGCGCGCGCAGCGCCATCTCGAGTCCAGGACAGTCGCAACCGCGACCGGATGAGCTAGACTGATACCAGTCCGACTCCATGCCCAACCCGCCATGCCCCGCATTCCGCTATTCAGCCTCGCCCTGCTCGCCAGCTCCGTTCCCGCCGCCGCCACGAATCTATCCCGGATCGGCATTTCGGTCGGCGCGCTGGACAACCCCTTCTACCAGGCGCTGGCGCGCGGCGCGGTGCAGGCCGCCCACCGGCTCAACCCGGCGGTGCGCATCACCTCGCAGTCGGCCAATTTCACGCTGGAGCAGCAACAGGAACAGCTGCGCCGGCTGATCGCGCAGAAAGTGGACCTGATCTTGCTGGGCGCGGTGGACAGCCGCGCGGTGGCGCCGCTGGTGCGCCAGGCGCGCGCCGCAGGCATCACCGTGGTGGCGGTGGATGTCGACGCGCCCGACGTCGACGGCACCGTGAAGTCGGACAACCGCCAGGCAGGCGAGATCGTCTGCCGCTACCTGGCGCAGCGCCTGAACGGCCGCGGCACGCTGGTGGTCCAGGGCGGACCGCCCATCACCTCGGTCAGCGACCGCGCCGCCGGCTGCCACGCCGCGCTGGCCGCCTTCCCCCGCATCCGCGCGGTCGACGACGGCGTCAACGCCCAGGGCTCCAGCCTGGGCGGCCAGCGCGCGATGCAGCAGGCGCTGCTGCGCTGGCCCGATCTGGCCGCGGTGTTCGCCATCAACGACCGCCAGGCGCTGGGCGCCGAGAAAGCCTTGCGCGCGGCCGGCCGCAAGCAGGCGCTGATCGGCTCGGTGGACGGCTCGCCCGACATCGAACGCGCGCTGAAGCTGTCGGGCCAGATCGTCGCCTCCGCCAGCCAGTCTCCATACCTGATAGGCCGCGAAGCGGTGAAGCTGGGCGCCAGGCTGCGCGGCGGCGGTGCCACCACCCGCCAGGTGACCGTGCCGGTGGGGCTGGTCACCCGCGACAACCTCTCCCGCTACCAGGGCTGGCAGGCGGCGATGCCGTCCGCCGCCCAGCCCTGACCGCATGGGCTTTGACCTGGGCACCGGCCGGTGTCACACTGCCGGCTCGACATCCATTACCCGATCAAAGGATTTGCCATGTTTGCTTCCCGCTCGATCAAGGCCGGCATCGCCGCCCTGCTGCTGACCATGCCGCTGCTGGCTCACGCCGACGCCGCCCAGGAAGCCGGAGCCAAGGAACTGGCCGCCACCCTGAATCTAAACAATATGCTGCCGGAACTGGCGCAGCGCACCTCCGCCAGCGCGCTGCCGCTGTTGCAGGAATACTTCGTCAAGAACAAGATCAAGCTGACCGAAGCCCAGCAGAAGAAAGCGCAAGCCGGCCTGAAGGGCTACGGCGACGGCATCCAGAAACTGGCCGCCGACTACTTCGGCTCCGCCGCGGTCAAGACCCAGTTCGAGCAGACCGTGGTGAAGAACTTCAGCGCCCAGTTCACCGCCGACGATCTGAAACAGATCAACGCCTTCTACAAAACGCCGGCCGGCCAGAAGATGCTGAAGCAGCAGCCGCAAATCATCAACGGCATCGCCGGCGAAACGCTGAAGTCGGCCGAAAAGGCGTTGCTGCCCAAGATGCAGGCCTCCGCCGAAGCCTACGGCAAGACCGTCGCCAAGAAGTAATCCGTCCGCCTCAGACCAAGCCGGCGCGCGCGCTCCCGCGCAGCGCCGGCTTGGTCTTGTTCATCCCGCCAGACTCATCGCGCGTTCCGCCCCCCAGGGTCGCCCGCGCCGCCTCCGCCGTCTCCTTCGCCAACGCAAAAGCCACGCCACCGGCCACGCGCTATAACGATGGTATTCCTCTCTCGGAGCATGACCGCGATGCGCCAGTCCATCGCCCGCCGACTGTTGCCGATGCTGTGGTCCGTCAGTTGCGCGGCGGCGGCGGCGCCGCAGACCGTGACCATCCTGACCGACAACGGCTACCCGCCTTACTCGTACGAAGCGGCAGGCCAGGCGCGGGGCATCTACAACGACATCCTGCGCGCCGCCTCCAGCCGCCTGCGCGGCTACCGGATAGAACTGCATCCGGTGCCATGGAAACGCGGGCTGGCGGAACTGGAGGCCGGCCGCGCGCTGGCGCTGTCCCCGCCCTACTTCCGGCCCGGCGAACGCCCCTTCATGCGCCCCTATTCGCTGCCCATGCTGCGCGAAAAAGTCGTGGTCTATTGCCGGCTCCCGGTGATGGCGCAGCCGCGCCCGGCCTGGCCAAACGACTATCTTGGCCTGCGTTTCGGCAACAACGCCGGCTTCCGGCTCGGCGGCAACGCCTTCTGGGCGCTGGTGGACCTGGGACGGATTTCGATGGAGGAAGCGCCGGACGTCCGCACCAACCTGCTGAAGCTGATCCGCGGCCACCTGGATTGCTACCAGAACGACAAGCTGGCGATAGACATGGAACTGGCGAAACTGCAGCGCCAGGGCCTGTACCGCGACGGCCAGCTGGCCGAGGCGGCGACGGTATCGGAGGAGCAGGGTTATGTCGGCTTCACCGACCGCGACGACGGCCGCTTCCCGTACAAGCAGGACTTCATCCGCGAACTGAACCAGGCATTGGCCGGCATGAAGCGGGACGGCACCGTCGACCGCATCGTCGGACGCGCGCTGGACGCCGCGCGCGGCCAAGCGGCGTCGGCCAGTTTTTGACAGCCGGGAAAGCCCCGGCATAGCATGTGCTGTCGCCCTACCCGAAAGACTCAATGGAAAACCGCAAACTGGCGGTGCTGATAGACGCCGACAACGCCCAGTCCTCGCTGATCGCCGAACTGCTGGCCGAGGTGGCCAAGTACGGAACCGCCGTCGTCAAGCGCGCCTACGGCGACTGGACCACCACCCAGCTCAAGGGCTGGAAGGAAGTGCTGCACCAGTACGCGATCTCGCCGATACAGCAGTTCGCCTACACCAAGGGCAAGAACTCCACCGACTCGGCGCTGATCATCGACGCGATGGACCTGCTCTACACCGGCAATTTCGACGGTTTCTGCCTGGTGTCCTCCGACAGCGACTTCACCCGCCTGGCCACCCGGCTGCGCGAAGGCGGCCTGACCGTGATCGGCCTGGGCGAACAGTCGAAGACGCCGCGCCCTTTCATCGCCGCCTGCGACAAATTCGTGTTCACCGAGATTCTGCGCCCGGCGCCGCCGGCCAAGCCGAAACCAGAGACGGCGACGGCGGCGGACAAGCCCAAGGCCCGCAACAGCCGCTCGCGCGCCAAGGCCGCGCCGCACAGGGAAAAACACCCGCTGCAAGACATGTTCACCTCGGCGATCGAAGCCGTGGCGCGCGACAGCGGCTGGGCCGAACTGTCCGCCGTCGGCTCCTACCTCGCCAAAAACGACCCCTCGTTCGACCCGCGCAACTGGGGCCATGGCCGCCTGTCGCAGATGGTGAAGAAACTGGATTTCCTGACGGTGCAGGAGAGCCGGAACGGCTCCAAGCTGCACAGCGAGATCCGGCTGCGCCACGATGGCGAGCCCGCCGTCATCGAGCCGACGGCGCCCGTCGAGACGCCGACCCCGCCCGAGGAAAGCGCCGCGCCGCCGCGCAAGAAGCGCAGCCCGCGCAAGAAAATCGCTCCCACGGGTTGAATATTGGCACGTTAATTGCTCAGGCCTTGGCTCAAGGCCCCGAACGACCTCAAGCAAGGACAGAACATGCAGATTCGTGAAGCCACTCTTGAAGACCTGGCCGCGATACTCGACATCTACAACGAAGTGATCGCCACCACCACCGCCGTCTACAACGACGATCCGCTGACGCCGGGGGAGTTCGCCGTCTGGTTCCAGGACCGCGCCGCCGCCGGCTACCCGGTGCTGCTGGCGGAAGACGAAGACGGCCGCGCGCTGGGCTTTTCCAGTTTCGGCGATTTCCGCGCCCGCCCCGGCTACCGCTTCACCGTCGAACACAGCGTGCACCTGACCGCCGACGCCCGCGGCCAGGGCATAGGCACCGCGCTGGTGCAGGCCTTGCTCCCCTATGCCCAGGCGCTGGGCAAGCACACCATTCTGGGCGCTGTCGACGCCGACAACGAGGGGTCGATCCGCTTCCACGAAAAACTGGGCTTCGTCCAGGTGGGCCGCTTGCCGCAAGTCGGCTTCAAGTTCGGCCGCTGGCTGGATCTGGTCTACCTGCAGCGCTTCATCGACGAAACCAGCAGCAGCGGCCCGGCGCCGGACGCCTGATCTCCGCCTCGTCCTGATACAGCGCGCGGCCGCCCACCCGGCGGCTTATCCTGGCCGCCAGCCATGCGGCCAGCGCCACCGGCGGCAGCATCGCATAGGCGCCGGTCAGCTCCATCAGCATCAGCGCCGCCAGCACCGGCGCGCGCGCGGTGGCCGCCAGAAAAGCGGCCATTCCCACCAGCGCCGCGCCGCCCGCCGGCAACCAGCCCGGCAGCAGGATATTCAGCAATTGGCCGGCCAGCGCGCCGCCGGCCGCGCCGGCGAACAACATCGGCGTGAAAATGCCGCCTACCGCGCCGGAGCCGCTGGTGGCCGCGGTGGCGGCCAGCTTGCACACCAGCAGCGTCAGCACCAGCCGCCAGCCGGGATCGCTGACCAGCAGCCACGACACCGTGCTGTAGCCATTGCCCCACATCTGCGGCCAGAACCAGGCCAGGCCGCCCACCACCGCCCCGCCCAGGGCCATCCGCCATGGCAGGCGCAGTTTCAGCCTGCCCAGCGCGCGGCGGCCCAGCTCCATCGCGCCCATGAACAGCGGGGAAGCGGCGCCCAGCAGCAAGGCCAGCAGACAGTAGCCGGCCAGGGCCAGATGATCGGGAGCGGCCAGAGGAGCGGGCTGGTATAGCGGGGAAAGGCCAAACAGCCTATCCACGGTGAGGCTGGCGGTCAGGGCGGCCAGCAGCAGCGCCGGCAGCGCGCGCCAGTCCAGCCGCCGCCACACCACCTCGCAGACGAAGACTACCGCCGCCAGCGGCGCATGATAAGCGGCGGCCCAGCCGGCGGCGATGCCGCAGGCCACCAGCAGGCGGCGGCGCGGCAAGCCCAGCGACGCCAGCCGGGCCAGCAGCGAACCGCCCAGCGCGGCCAGCGCCACCATCGCGCCCTCGCGGCCGATGGAGCCGCCGCTGGCTACCGTGCACAGGGAAGAGAGGCTGTTGACCAGGGTGCGGCGCAGGCTGAGGCGGCCGTCGCCGACCCGCACCGCCTCCAGGTAATCGCCCTCGGCGGCGCCGCGCAGCAGATGCCTTCCCTGCTCCAGCACCAGTCCGGCCAACAGGCCGCCCAGCGCCGGCGCCAGCGCGCGCTGCCAGGGCGCCAATTGCCGCGCGATCTCGACCAGGCTGCCGCGATGGCCGCTCAGCCCCTCCTCGATTGCATGCAATGCGAATTGAAAGCCCAGCACCAGCAAGGCCCCTAGCGCGCCGCAAGCGGCCGCCAACGGCAAGTTCAGGACAAAAGCATGACGCCACCACCATGGCTTCATCGTTTGGCCGCCTCCCGCGACCGCGTCCGGAGACCCGCTCTCCCGCATCAGCCGGTTGCGAGTCGCAAAAAATGAAAAGCGCCGCGGTCTCCCGCGGCGCTTTCCCTATTTTTACAACCACTGTCGAATGCAGTGTTTTCTTGATATTTCTCTATCTCATCCTTTGTACGACTTAGCGCACTTCTGCAACAATATCCCTACTGAACACCTTTTCGCAATACTTGCACTTCATTTTTGTGTCATGCCCCAGTGTTTTTACGTAGAAGACGCTCTTAACCGGCTCATTATGCGAAATGCAGTTGGAATTAGGGCAAGAGAAAATGCCTTCCACCGCGTCAGGCAGGGTCAATTTATGCTTTTTTACAACTTCGAAGTTGTCGATGACGTTTACTGTCGCTTTAGGTGCGAATAGAGCAAGTTCATTGGCCTGTTCCTCGGTCAAGGCTACATTCTCCACCTTGATCAGGTCCTTGCTGCCCATGTGGCGGCTGACCAGGTTGAGGCCGACGGTGACGCGCTCGCCGGTTTCGGTCAGCTTGAACAGGCGCAGGATCTTGACGCCTTCGCCGGCCGGGATGTGGTCGATCACGGTGCCTTGCTTCAGCGCTTCCACGGTGCGGGTGTATTGCATGGTCTTTGTCCTTTGCTTGCCTGATTACACGGTTTCGTTCAACACCAGCGACAGCAGCGCCTGGCGCGCGTAAACGCCGTTCTTCGCCTGCTCGAAGTAGTAGGCGTGCGGGGTGGCGTCCACGTCCACCGCGATCTCGTCGACGCGCGGCAGCGGATGCAGCACTTTCATGCCCGGGCGGGCGTTCTTCAGCATGTCGGCGCGCAGCGCGTACTGGCCCTGGATCTTCCGGAACTCGGCCTCGTCGAAACGCTCGCGCTGCACCCGGGTCATGTACAGCACGTCCACCTCGGGAATCACTTCCTCCAGGCTGGCCGCCACCGTGTAAGAAATGCCCTTCTCGTCCAGCTCCTCGCAAATGTAGTCCGGCATCGCCAGCACTTCCGGCGACACGAAGTAGAAGCGCGCGCCGAACAGCGACAGAGCCTGCGCCAGCGAGTGCACGGTGCGGCCGTACTTCAGGTCGCCGGCGAAGGCGACGGTCAGGCCGTCCAGCCGGCCCTGGGTCTCGCGGATCGAGAACAGGTCGAGCAGGGTCTGGGTCGGATGTTGGTTGGAACCATCGCCGCCATTGATCACCGGCACCGCCGAGAACTCGCTGGCCAGCCGCGCCGCGCCCTCTTTCGGATGGCGCATCACCACCGCGTCGGTGTAGGAGCTGATGATCTTGATCGAATCGGCCAGCGTCTCGCCCTTCTTGGCGCTGGTGTTGCCGCCGTCGGCGAAGCCGATGATATTGCCGCCCAGACGCTGCACCGCTGTCTCGAACGACAAGCGGGTGCGGGTAGACGGTTCGAAGAAGCAGCTGGCCACCAGCTTGTCCTGCAACAGGTCGCCGCGCGGGGTTTGCTTGAGGCGAGCGGCGGTGTCCACCACCAGTTCCAGTTCCTCGCGGCTGAAGTCGGGTATGGAGATGATGTGTTTCCGGTACAGTGGATTGGCCATGGTCGCTTTCCTCGTGTTGGCGGTTGCGGGCGAAAAAAAAGCCCCTGTCGTCAGGGGCTTTTTCTCGTGGATGCGGGAATGTCGGGAACGGCCGCGCCTCGCAGCAACGCCGCCGCGCCGCCCGCCAGGGTGTCGCTGATGCCGCTTCGCTGCCATGCTGCTTGTCTCATTACATCCGTTCCGAACAAAACTGCGGGAATATATCCCATGATCGCCGCCTTCGGCAAGTCCTCGCCCCCGGAATGAGGCGGCGGCAATCGCCTTCGGTGGCCGGATTCTTGCAAATCCGCCCGCTCCGGCTGATGCTGAAAAAAGACGCCTTGTCCGCCAGGGCGGCGGCCCGATCCGTCGCACCGCGACGATTTGCTGAATTCCACTCCGCGGCAGCAGGCCGCCAAGCGCCATGATCAAGTGCATTGATGTCAGCGAGCTAAAAGTCGGCATGTACATCCACGACCTGAACTGCGACTGGATGTCCCACCCTTTTCTGATCAACCGCTTCAAAGTGAAGGACGACAGCGAGATCCAGAAAATCGCCGACGCCGGCATTCACGAAGTCTACATCGACACTCGCAAGGGCCTGGACCTGCCCTCCGCCCGCAGCGAAGGCGAAGTGCGCAAGCAGCTGGAAAGCGAGCTGCGCGAAATCGCCTCCCGCGAGAGCACGGTGGTCCGCCGCGTGGAGGCGGCCGAGGAGTTCGGCCGCGCCCGGGTCATCCACGACGAAGCCAACCAGATCGTCCGCGACATCCTGCAGGACGTCCGGCTGGGCAAGCAGGTGGAGCTGGAGCAGGTGGAGCCGCAAGTGGAAAGACTGACCGAGTCGATTCTGCGCAACGGCGGCGCGCTGCTGTCGCTGTGCCGGATCAAGGACAAGGACAACTACACGTTCCAGCATTCGGTCAGCGTCGGCGCGCTGATGGTCAGCTTCTGCAACGGCCTGGGCATGAGCAAGGAAGTGATACACCACGCCGGCATCGGCGGCATGCTGCACGACATCGGCAAGATGAGGGTGCCCAACGAAATCCTGAACAAGCCGGGCAAGCTGACCGAGCAGGAATTCCAGGTGATGAAGTGCCACGTGGTGGAAAGCCAGAAAATTCTGCACGCCACCCGCGGCATCTCGGAAACCGCGGTGCTGGTGGCCGGCCAGCACCACGAGCGCCACGACGGCAGCGGCTACCCCGCCGGGCTGAAGGGAGAGCAGATTTCGCAGCTGGGACAGATGGCGGCCATCGTCGACGTCTACGACGCCCTCACCTCCGAACGCTGTTACCACCAGGGCATGTCGCCGACCGACGCGCTGCGCAAGATCTACGAATGGTCGAAATTCCATTTCAACCCGGAACTGGTGCAGGCCTTCATGCGGGTGATCGGCATCTATCCGATCGGCACGCTGGTGCGGCTGGAGAGCGGCCGGCTGGGCGTGGTGATCGAGCAGAACGACAACAATCTGGTCTCGCCCAAGGTGAAGGTGTTTTTCAGCACCAAGAGCAATACCCACATCGCGCCGGAAATCGTCGACCTGTCGCGCAAGATGGGCTTCGGCGGCGGCGACCGCATCGTCAAGCACGAGTCGCCGGAGAAATGGCACATCGACCCGCTGCGTTTCCTGTAGGGCGCATCGCCCTGAAGCGACGCGCCTCATCTCCAATCAAGCACCTGTCACCCGCCCACGACGGCATGACCGGCGCCTCGCCGGAATGGCGCGCCCTAGTGGTAATCCCCCCACACCGCCTGCATCGCCGCCACCGCCGCCAACGCCGCGGTCTCGGTGCGCAGGATGCGCGGCCCCAGCTTCAGCGGCGTCCAGCCGGCCGCCAGCGCCGCGTCTTCCTCCTGCGCGGAAAAACCTCCCTCCGGCCCCGCCATCAGCCAACTGCGCGCCGGCCTGTCGGCCAGTTGAGCCAGGCTCTTGTCGCCGCGCGGCGACAGGATCAGCCGGATATCGGCCTCTTGCCGCTGCGCCAGCCATTCGTTCAGCGTCAGGATGGGCAGCACTTGCGGCACCGTGTTGCGGCCGCTCTGTTCGCAGGCGGAGATCACGATCTCCTGCCAGCGCGCGACGCGCTTGTCGGCGCGCTCGCCGCTGAGCTTCACCACCGAGCGGCCGGCGGCGATGGGCTGGAACACCGACACCCCCATCTCCACGCCCTTCTGCAGCGTGAACTCCATCTTGTCGCCGCCGGAAATGCCCTGGGCCAGGCCCAGCCACAACGGAGTTTCACGTGAAACGTCGTCGAAGCGCTCGACCACGCATTGCGCGTCGCGCTTCATCACCGCACAGAGCGCGGCCTGGTGCTCGCCGCCGCGGCCGTTGAACAGCGTGATGGCGTCGCCGGCATTCAGCCGCAATACTTGGATATGACGCACCACAGCATCGGGCAGGGACAGGTGCTGGCCGACCGCGAGATCGGCATCGAGATAAAACCTTGGCATCGGATATTGAAAGTCGCTGTTGATACCGGTATTTTGCTAGGTTTGCTCCATTCGGCAAACCGCTTTCGCGCGGAAACCACGCAGGGAGAAAAGGATGCAGGTGCTAGAACAGGTGATGCAGCTGGTACGCGACGTGGCCGCCCGCGAGGTGATGCCGCGCTTTCTGCGCGTCGGCAAGAGCCGCAAGGACGACGGCACCCTGTTCACCGAGGCCGATCTCGCCTGCCAGGAAGAACTGCAGCGGCGTCTGCCCGCCATCCTGCCCCATCCGGTGCTGGGCGAGGAAATGGAGCGCGATGAGCAAGACGCGCTGTGGGCGGCCAACCGCGACGGTCTGTGGGTGGTGGACCCGATAGACGGCACCACCAACTTCGTCAACGGCCTGCCTTATTTCGCGATCTCGGTCGGCCTGATGGTGGACGGCAAAAGCGAGCTGGGCGTGATCTACAACCCGGTGTCGGACGAGATGTTCTACGCCCGCCGCGGCCAGGGCGCCTGGCTGAACGGCCACCGGCTGCCGCTGAAAACCATCAATAACTGCATGGGCGACGCCATCGCCAGCGTCGAGGTCAAATACCTGCGCTCCGGCAAGCTGGCGGCCCGCATCGGCAGCGTGGCGCCGTGCGGCAGCCAGCGCAATATGGGCTCCAGCACGCTGGATTGGTGCTTCCTGGCCGCCGGCCGCTACGACCTCTACCTGCACGGCGGCCAGCGGTTGTGGGACTACGCCGCCGGCGCCGTCATCGCCGAGGAGGCCGGCGCCCGCCTCGCCAGCCTCAACACCGACGACTACTGGACCGACGTGGTGTGGAAGCGCTCGGTGATCGGCGCGATCACGCCGGAACTGTTCTCGCAATGGCACCGCTGGGTGCGCGCCAACCAGTAGCCTCCTCGCCATGGACATGCCGCGCGCGCGCAACCGCCTCCCGGCCGCCATGAAACAGCCGCCTCTCCCACTCCCAAGCTCGGCCCGCCTCCGCGCAGGCCGATGCGCGCCGGCGCTTACGACATGACCACGACCATCCTCGCCATCTTTCTCATCGTCTATCTCGGCATGATTCTCGGCGGACTGCCGTTCCTGCAGCTTGACCGCACCGGCGTCGCGCTGCTCGGCGCGATCGCGCTGATCGGCGTCAACGCGCTGAGCCTCGAGCAAGCGGTGGCCGCCATGCATCTGCCCACGCTGATCCTACTGTTCGCCTTCATGGTGGTATCGGCGCAGATGCGCCTCGGCGGCTTCTACGACTGGGTGACCCGCAAATTGGCGACCCTGTCGCTCGGCCCCGCCGGACTCTTGGCGGCGCTGACCGTCGTCAGCGCGGCGTTGTCGGCGGTGTTCAGCAACGACATCGTCTGCCTGGCCGTCGCCCCGGTATTGATCGACGTCTGCAGGCAGCGCCGGCTGGACCCAGTCCCGTTCCTGCTGGCGCTGGCCTGCGCGTCCAACATCGGCTCGGCCGCGACGCTGATCGGCAATCCCCAAAACATGCTGATCGGCCAGACGCTGCGCCTGGACTTCGGCGGCTATTTTCTGGCCGCCGTCATCCCGGTGGGATTCGGACTGCTGGCATGCTGGGCGTTGATCGTCCGGCAGACCGGCGGCCGCTGGCAGGATGCCGGCCCCGCCGAGCCCCCCGCCGCCGAGCCGCCGCGCGAGGGAGCGCCTTTCGATGGCTGGCAGACCGCGAAAGGCCTCGTCATCGCCGCGGCGCTGCTGGCGGCGTTCCTGGCGGCGCCGTGGCCCAGGGAGCACATGGCGCTCATCGGCGCGGGCATCTTGCTGATGAGCCGCCAGCTGCATTCCCGCAAGATGCTGGGGCTGGTCGACTGGGAGCTGCTGGTTCTGTTCATGAGCCTGTTCGTCGTCAACCATGCGCTGCAGCGCACCGGAATCCCATCGGACACCGTCGCCGGCCTCGCCGCGCTCGGCGTGCGGCTGGAGCAGCCCGGCCCCTTGTTCGCCGCCACCTTCCTGCTGTCCAACATTGTCTCCAACGTCCCGGCGGTGATGCTGCTGTTGCCCGTCGCCCATCACGAGACGAGCGGCCTGCTGTTGGCGCTGGTCAGCACGCTGTCGGGCAATCTGCTGATTGTGGGCAGCATCGCCAACATCATCGTCGTCGATGCCGCCGCCAGGCGCGGCGTCGCCATCGACTGGAAACGCCACGCCCGCGTCGGCGTGCCGATCACCCTGGCGACCCTGGCCGTCTCCGGCGCGTACCTGGCGCTGCGGTTCCAGCTCGGCTTCTGAATCCGGCCGCGCGGCATTCGAATGCGGCGGGAACCCGCCCTCATCCTCGAAACGACGGCGACAAAAAACCGCATGCCGGCAAGGCATGCGGTTGGCGGGTAGCCTCAACTCCGGCGGCTCAGCGTCTGCGCGCCTGCGCCGACAGGTTCAGGTTCTGCTGGCGCAGGAAGTCGGCCACCATCTGGCCCAGCAGCACGTGGGTGTGCGTGGTCGGGTGCAGATTGTCCCAGAACACGTAGGCGTCGGCGTTGGCGCACTCCGGCCGCGGCGTCTGCGACGAGATGTAGGGCAGGCTGGCGTTGGCCGCCACGTTCAGGCAGGGCTGGGTGGTGTTGCTCACCTGGTACTTGGCCGGATTCGTCAGCAGGTCGTTGAACATGGCGTAGGCGTCGAACAGGCTGAGCTTGAGCGCCGCGCCGTGCTTCTGCTTCAGATTGGCCACCAGCGTCGCCAGCTTGGCGTTGTAGTCCTTCACCTGCTGCGCCAGCTGCGCCGCCTTGCCGCCGGCCGAGCCGGACGGCGTGCGCGACAGGTCGGGCAGCGTCAGCACCACGATGTTGCGGCCGCCGGCGGCGATGATCTTGTCCAGCGCCTTGCCCTGGTCGGCGATCACCTGATCGACGGCGCGGCCGTAATTGAGCAGGTCGTTGCCGCCGATCAGCATGGTGAACAGCGTGTTTTCCGGACGGTAGCCCGGCGCCTTCTGCATGTACTGGGTCCAGGAATCCACCTGCTGCAACAGGCCCGGCACCACCAGGTGGCTGTCGGCGGCGGAACCGCCTATCGCCCAGTTGTAGAACGGCAGCTTCAATTGGTCGGCCAGATGCTCGACCCAGACCCGGCCGTTGCTGAAGCGGCCGACGTACCAGCTGCTGGCCACCGGCAGCCGCCATTGCGAGGCGCCGTACATGTTCTGGGTATCGGACAGGCTGTCGCCGAACACCACCATGCGGTTGATCGCATTGCCCTGGCTGGCGCTGTCCAGCGTCCAGATGGTGTGGTTGTACGACATCACGTTGTTGGCGGCGGCGAACAGCGCCAGCGGACGGTTGACGCCCTGCTTGGCCAGCGTCTGCTGGCACACCGAGCGCAGCGTGTCCTGGCTGGTTTCGCTGTAGAACATGTTCTTCAGCGCGACGAAGCTGCCCGACCACCAGTAGCCGTTGACGCGATAGTAGTCGCCGCTGGATGGATCGGTGGCCCACACGTAGTCGGTCTGCGGCTGGTTGGCCGCAGGACTCTTGCGGTAATAGCAGCGCAGATAAGTGTAGGTGGCGCTGCCGGGCTGCGGCTTGGCCTGGCCCGAGGCGGCGCGGGCCTCGCTGCCGGACAAGGGCTTGCCGGCGGAGATCACGCCGTCCAGTTCGTCGCTGGGAGGCTGTTCGGACTGGGCCTGCGCCTGAGCGCAGGCCAGCATGCCCGCCAGCAGGGACAGAACGATGGTTTGTTTCATGTATTCACCCGATACCTTGTTTGTTATGTGTGGAATGCCCGTCGTTTTCATCCGGTCGCGTCTAAGGCTCCGCGCCGGCCGGGGCTTCCTGTCAAACAGAATATCAGTCGTTTACATTTAAAATAAAGTGTTAATTTTAAACAATTAAACTGACTTCACGCTTAGTTGTCTTGTCTCAAACTATGCAAAAAGCCGCGACTGGGTCGCGGCTTTTTTTCTTGATAATGCGTCTCAAACGCTAAGCAAAACGATCTTCAGCGGGGGTTTGCCGTCAATGCTGGGGAAGTCTTCGTCGGGGACGATCCACTCGGCGGCGCGCACTTCGCGGCCGGCCTTGGCGGCGCTGCGCTTCAAACTTTCCAGCCAGGCGTCGCCGTCCACTTCTGCAACATTATTGCAACAAACCAGCATCCCGCCCGGCGCGGTGGCCAGCAAAGCGGGCTTGAACAGCGCCTGATAATCGTTGACCAGGTCCACCACGCCAAACGGGCTCTTGGAGTAGCGCGGCGGGTCCAGGAACACCAGATCGAACTGGCGCGGCTCCAGTTTGGGGAAGGGAGGCATCCTCTTGCCGCGCACGCGGTCCGGCTGGCCGATGCCGGACAGCTGGCGCACCGCGGCGAAGACATCGCTGTGCAGACAGCGCGGCCGGGAGGCCAGCAGGTTCAGCTTGGCGTTGGCGCGGCCGACGCTGAGGCTGGATTCGGCGAAATCCACATTCAGCACAAAGCTGGCGCCGGCCTTGGCCGCCGCCACGCCCACGCCGCAGGTGTAGGCGAACAGGTTGAGCACGCTCTTGCCCTCGGCCAGCTGCATCACGCGGCGGCGCGCGGCGCGCAAGTCGAGGAACAACCAGGGGTCCTGGCCCTTGTGGCGCGCCTGGTAATGGAAGGCGACGCCGTTTTCGCGGATGGCCACGTCTTGCTGGGCCACCGCCTGCTCGGCCAGCGACAGCGCGTTGCTCACGCGCGAGTTGGCGTCGCTGCGGTCGTTGTACACCAGCGCCAGCTCCGGCAGCGCTTCGCGATAATGCGCGCGGATTTCCTCCAGCTCGGCGTCGGTCAGCGGCTTATGGAAGGTCTGCGCCAGGATCTGCTCGCCGTAACGGTCGATGGCGAGGCCGGGCACGCCCTCCACGCTGCCGTGGAACAGGCGGTAACAGTTGGTGTCTTCGGCGGCCAGGCGCTCGATCAGCGCGGCGCGCGCCGCGTCGGCGCGGCGGAGGAGTTCGGTCAGGGTGGACATGGGGGCTTTCGATTACAGTTCGGCCGGGCCGCGGGAAACCCCGCGGCCGGATCAAAACCGAATTGTAAGCCCTGGCGGACGGCGCGCCAAACGCCGTCCGTCCGCGCGTCAGCGCGCCTTGCTCAGCATCGGCATCGCGCCGGACGAGCCGAGGAAGTCGGCCACCGCGTTGCCCAGCAGCAAATGGGTATGGGTGGTCGGGTGCAGCGTGTCCCAGAACACGAAGCTGTCGGCATTGGCGCAATTGGCGCGCGGCGACTGGGTCTGCATGTAGTTCAGCGCCGAGTCGGCGTTGATGTTCAGGCAGGACTGGGTGGTGTTGCTGACCTGGTACTTGCCCGGATTGGTCAACACATCGTTGAACATCGCGTAGCTGTCGAACACCTGGATGTTGACGCCGTACTGCTGGCGCAGCGAGGCGGCCAAGGCGTCCAGCTTCTGGTTCAGGTCCTTCACCTGCGCCGCCACGGTGGCCGCGCCGTCCTTGTACTGGAACACCGGCGCGCGCGACACGTCAGGCAGCTTCAGCAGCAGGATGTTGCGGCCGCCGGCCTTGATCAGATTGGTCAGCGCCTGCTGCTGGCCTGCGATCACCTTGTCCGGCGTGCTGCCGTAGTTGACCAGATCGTTGCCGCCTATCCACATCGTGAACAGCGTGGTGGCCGGGTTGTAGTTGGGCGCCTGCTTCATGTAGTCCTGCCAGGACTGCACCTGCTGCACCACGCCCGGGATCACCAGCTTTTGCGTCGACACGCCGGCACCGCCGATCGCCCAGTTGTACATCGGCAGCTTCAAACGGCCGGCCAGGTATTCCACCCACACCGGGCCGTTGCTGAAGTGGCCGATATACCAGCTGTTGCGGTTGGGCAGCGTCCATTGCGAGGCGTTGTAAACGTTCTGGTTGTCGGACAGGCTGTCGCCGAAGGCGATGATCTTGTTGATGCCGCTGCCCTGCCCGGCCTTGTCGTTGGTCCACACCGTGTAATTGAACGACATCGCGTTGTCTGCGGCGAACACCATCGCCGGCTGCGACGGCCTGCCCTTCTTGGCCAGCGTCTGCTGGCAGACGGCGCGCAGCGCGTCCTGCGTCACATCGCTGTAGAACATATTCTTCCAGTCGAAGATGCTGCTGGACCACCAGTTGCCGTTCAGGCGGTAGTAGTCGCCGCTGGACGGGTCGAGCGCCCACTCGTAATCGGTGCCCGGCTGGGTGTTGGCGCTGCCGGTGCGGTAGAAACAGCGCACATAGGTATAGGTGGCGGGCCCCGGCACCGACATCGCGGAAACGCGCGCGGCGGCTTGCTGCTTGGGCAGGCCGCGCTTCAGCAGCTCGGCGCGGCTCAGCGGGCCGGACGACGACAGCACGTGGGCATAGCGCGGATCCGGCGCGCCGTCGTCATTGCCGGCCCAGGCCAGCGAGGAAAGGGTCAGTCCCAGCAGCAACCATGACTTCATTCGCACTCCTCCTTGGATTTTCGCGTGTGGATCGCGCCGGTCCAGCGGCGCGTCATTACACACTACGGAGGAAAGATGAAAATTGCATGATTTGAATCATTAAGTTACGACAAATTTAGATCAAACGCTCGAATGATGTGGCGGTATCGCCAGCGCAGCATGATATGCGAGCCGGCGGTTTCCCGCCTGCGCGTATGCCATAGTGAAGTGGTCGCCACTCATGCCGCGAGGAAGCCATGCAAGCCAGCCGCGAACTACTGAAAACCCTGTACACGATGGCCATGCTGGTGGAGGCGCGCGACGCCTACACCGGCGGCCACCTTTGGCGCGTGTCGCGCTACAGCCATCTTCTGGCTTCCGACTTGCAGCTGCCCCAGGCCGAGGTGGAAAGGATCGCGCTGGGTGGATTTCTGCACGATCTGGGCAAGGTGGGCGTGCCGGACGCGGTGCTTAACAAGCCCGGCAAACTCAGCGACGAGGAATACGAGGTGATCAAGACCCACCCACAAGTCGGCGCGGAACTGCTGAAAGACCACCCATTGGCCGAGCTGGTGATCGACGCGGTGCTGCGCCACCATGAAACCCCGGACGGCAACGGCTACCCCGACCGGCTGTCCGGCAAGGCCATCCCGCTGGTCGCCCGCATCGTCGGCATCGCCGACGCCTTCGACGCGATGACCAGCACCCGGCCCTACCGCCAGGGCATGCCGGTGACGCAGGCGCTGTCCATCCTGCGCGACAATCTGGGCCGCCAGTTCGACGCCGAACTGGGAGCGCGCTTCGTCCAACTGGGCGAGGCCGGCCGGCTGGACCACGTTCTGGGCCACAGCGAACCCGGCGTGCCAATGCAGCGCTGCGCGGCCTGTGGCCCCATCATCGCGGTGCCGGCGGCGGCGGACGACGGCGATGAATTGTTCTGCCCGGCCTGCGCCGGCGGCTACCGCCTCAGCCGCCGGGACGGCGCGCTGGCGCTCACGCCCACCGGCGCGAATGACCCGGTGCGCGCCCGCCGGCCGCGCGCCGACAACGCGCTGATAGACCGGCTACTGGCCGACAGCGGCCGCCTGCGCGCGCGCGGCAAGCCCGGGCTGCTGGACCTGCTGTTCGGCTGAGACAGCCGATCAGGTCATTGCGCTTGCCGTTAAAATGCGAATGGTATAGCCTGATGAATCAACACTTTGCATAGACGGGACAGACCATGCACCGACTGCATCCCAATCTGCGCCCCTGGCTGGCCGAGCTCAACCAACAGACTGCGCAACGCCTGGCCGAAGGCTACAAGCCGACGGCGATAGGCGCGCGGGAAGCGTTGGCGCAGTTGACCGCGCAGATGGTCGCGCCCGGGCCGGACATCGCCTGGGTCAACGACGACCTGGTGCCGGGCGGCGCTTACGCCGTGCCGGTGCGCATCTACCATCCCGCGCCCCAAGAGGCGTTGCCGGTGTTGGTCTTCCTGCACGGCGGCGGCCACATGGCGGGAAGCGTCAGCGTCTACGACGGCATCAACCGCCGTCTCGCCGCCGCCAGCCGGCACATCGTCGTCGCTGCCGAATACCGTCTGTCGCCGGAAAACCCCTATCCGGCCGGCCTCGACGACGCGCTGAGCGTGGCCAGGCATGTGTGGCGAACACTTGACGACCGCGGACTGGCCTACCGGCGGCGCCTGTCGCTGGCCGGCGACTCCGCCGGCGGCGCCCTGTGCGCCAGCCTCTGCGGCCTTGCCGACCCATCGCTTGAGATCTCGCGCCAGGCGCTGATCTATCCCTGCGTCGACTACACGCTGGCGCAGCCATCGGTGGCGGAAAACGGCGAAGGCCTCTTCCTGACCCGGGCCCGCACCGACTGGTATTTCGACAATTACTTCCAGCATGGCGAAGACCGCGGCCGGGCATCGCCGCTGCATTGGGCGCTGGCTGCCCCGCCGCCGGCGACGCTGGTGATCACCGCCGGCCGCGACATCCTGCGCGACCAAGGCCAGTTGTATGCGGAGAAGCTGCAGGCGGCCGGCGCCGAAGTGGAGCGGCTGCATCTGGAAGACCAGGTGCACGCCTTCCTCAACATGGAGGCGCTGGTGCCGGAAATATGCGGCCTGGCTTATCGCCGCATCGGCGCCTTCCTCAACGCCGGCTGAACGCCGGCCCCACCGCCTGCGCGCTGAAATGCGTCAACTTCGGAGACGCGCGCCGCCCGGCGCATGATGCGTCTCAGTAGTTTTCCGGGAAGAAGTGCCGCTCGGTCAGCTCGATCAGGATATGCAGCACCTTGATGTGCAGTTCCTGCACGCGGTCGGCGTAGCTGCCGCCCGGGGTGTTGACGTAGACGTCGGCCAGCGGCTCCAGCTTGGCGCCGGCGCGGCCGGTCAGGATCACCACCTTGACGCCCAGCTCGCGCGCCACTTCGGCGGCGCGGATCACGTTGCGGCTGTTGCCGCTGGTGCTCAGGCCGATCAGCACGTCGCCGGCGCGGGCATGGCTTTCCAGATAGCGGGCGAAAATCTCGTCGTAGCCGTAATCGTTGCCGACGCAGCTGATGTGGCTGGAATCGCTGATCGCGATCGCCGCCATGCCGCGGCGGTTGCCGCGGTAACGGCCGGTGAGTTCTTCGGCGAAATGCATCGCGTCGCACATCGAGCCGCCGTTGCCGCAGGAAAACACGCGGCCACCGGATTCGAGCGCGCCGATGACGGCCTGCGCCGCCGCCTCCACCGAGGCGAGCGCCTGCGGGTTGGCCAACAGATTGTCGAGCGCGGTCTTGGCTTCGCCCAGACTGGCGCGGATATGGTCTTGCATGATGAATTCCGTTGCTTGGTCAGCCTCTAGTGTACACCTGATGATCCGGCGGCACGGAGCGGCCGGGGTCTGGCCGGGCCCGGCAAGGGGGCATCGATCGCGCAACGGCGGCAGCCGGGAAACCCGGCGCGCGCCAGGATGCGCGCCGACGCGCTCAGGCGATCTGCCGGCCGAACCACACCACCCGTCCGATCACCTCGAACTCGCCGGCGGAGCGGGACAGATCCACGGTGAAAGTTTCATATAAGGGATTGGCGCTCTTCACCTGCACCGCGCCTCCGGGCAAGCGTTGCAGCTGCTTGACGAAGATGTCATCGCCGATGCGGATCACGAACAGGCCTTCGCCGGGATTGCGCTCGGCCGTATTGACCAGGATGGTGTCCCGGTCCTCCAGCACGCCGCTCATGCTGTCGCCCTTGACGCTGATCACCACCAGATCGCGCGGCGAAGCGTTCAAATAGTTCTTCACCCAATAACGGCGGAAGGCCATATAGAACATCGGCTGCTCGCCGGCGGCGCTGGTTCCAAAGCCGGCCGACGCCTTCAGGTTATAACGCGGGATGAAACAGAACTCATCTTGCACTCCGGCAGGAATTTCGTGCTCATCCGCGTCGCCGCGCGCGGGCAAGGACGGCAGTTCGGCCGGTTGCGCGGCCTCCTGCGCCTGCGCGCGCTCGTCCTGCATCGGCCCCTCGCCGTACAGCAGCCACTCGACCCGGCAGCCGCTGCCGGCCGCGATCTTTTGCGCGGTTCCGACCCGCGGAACGCCGCCCTTGTACCACATATTGGTGAACGACCCCTTGTTGAGACCGTGGCGCGCCGCCCAAGCGTAGGGCTTCTCGCTGCCGATCAATAGTTCCAGGCGCTGCCGGAAATCGGTCTGTTGCTGCGAATTTTCCATTTGGAACTCCATCGGAAGTCATGCACGGTTGGAGCGGCGCCCCAGATTACCATCGCATTGTCATTTTGTCGAATGTAACTGACATAAGTAGTGACATCCCGTTGCTTGTTTAGTTCAAAAGCAAGGCATACAATAGCAATCATACTTCATAAGTAGTTCTACTAATTAGCAATGATACTTATAAAAGTGCTAAAATATATGCACTCAACTACCGCAGTAGTTCTAATAATTGCCTGCATAAAACCCAGGCTCTCCCTGGTTTAGCCTTGCTCAAACTATAACTCATTTAGAACTATTTGTCTGCCAAGGCCCTTAGAGGGGCTTTCAGGAGCTCACGTGATGAATACCGCCGCGCAATATCCCGCTCTGCCCTCCACCATGCAACTGGTCGCTCAGCTGATTGGCATGCCGCGCACTTTGCAGTTAGTGCAGGCGCTGGGCGGCACCACCCTGCCTTTCTCCAAGAACCAGAGCCGCGCAGGCCAGCTGCGCTTCGCCGCGCTGGTGGAGGTGATCGGCCAGGAGGCGGCCGAGCGGCTGACCGGCCATTTCGGCGGCGACATCCTCTATATCCCGCGCTGCAGCACCGCGCTGCGCCAGGCGCGCAATCAGCAGATGATCCGCGACTTCGACGCGATGCTGGTGGAAGGACTCGGCGCCAACGAGGCGGTGGGCGTACTGGCGATGCGCTATCGCCTCAGCGACCGCATGGTCTGGCGCGTGCTGAAAACCCCGCCGGCCGATTACGAAGTGCACTGACCCCCCGGCACGGCGCCGCCGAGGGCCGCCTACCCGCCTCCCAGGCCGAGCAACGCATTTCATCAGGCAAAGGAGACCCCATGGCAAGCCGAGCCATTTCCGATCTGCACCCGCAACTGCAGCCGCTGGCTGAAACCTTTCTGCGCCTGTGCCGGGACCAGGGCGTGGACCCATTGCTGATCTGCACCTGGCGCTCGGCCGCCGAGCAGGAACAGTTGTACCGCCGGGGCCGGGAACTGCCCGGCGTCATCGTCACCTACGCGCGTCCCGGCGAATCGGCCCACAACGCGATGCTGCACGGCAATCCCGCCGCCCGCGCCTTTGACGTGGTGCCGCTGCACGCCGGCAAGCCCATCTGCGACATCGACCACCCTCACTGGCAGGTGATGGGGCGGATCGCCCAGTCCTTGGGCTTGTACTGGCACGGCACGCTGGAAGCGCCGCTGCATGAGATACCCCATTTCCAACTGTCACTGGAGAAATGAGCATGCGCCTCGCCGACCTGCTCCGCCATCCGCGCAGCCGCCGCCTCAGCCACAGCCGGCTGTGGGCCAATATCGCCTGCGCCGCGGCCACCATCATGTTTCTGGTCAATGGCTGGCGCGGCACGCTGACAGCCGACATCTGGCTGATCTATATGGGCGTGGTCGGCGGCTACTCGGCCACGCTGCGGCTGATCGCCGCCTATCGCGACCGGAGCCGGACATGATCCCCGCCTCCTTCCTGCGCCTGGGCTCCGGCCTGCTGCTGCCGCTGCTCGCCGCTGCCGGCGGTTACGCGCTGGGCCACAGCCAGAGCCGCCAGTACTGGCAAACCAAGCTGCAGGCCACCGTCGCCGAAATGCAATCGGCGGACAGCCGCGCGCAACAACAACGCCAGGCCGCGGCCATGGAATTGCAGCGGCAGTGGCGCCAGCGCATCGATCAACTGGAAAGCCGGCTGCTGGAACAACAGCAGGCGCTGCAAGCGCAACAACGGCGACAAGCGCAAAGGATAGACGATGTCACCCGCAACGATGGTCCCCGCTTTACTGGCCTTGGCCCTGACAGCCTGCGCCTCTACCGCCAGCTCCTCGGCTATCCCGACGAGCTGCCCGGCGCCCAGCCCCTACCTGCTGGAGCTGCCGCCCAAGCCTCCGGCGCCGATGCCGGGCTACCGGCGCCCGATCTCCTCGCCCACGCCGCCGACTACGGCGCCTGGTGCCAGCAACTGGAGCAACGCCTTGTCGCCCTGAAACAACTCTACCCTCAACAGGAACCCACACCATGACCGACTTCTTCGACCGGGCCAGCGAGCTGGAAACCGAATTCCGCGAGCAGGCGCTCGCCCGCCACTTCGAACAATGGCGCCAAAGCGGCCTCAGCCATTGCGAGGACTGCGGCGATCCGATTCCCGGCCCCCGCCGGGCGGCCATCCCCAGCTGCACCCGCTGCGTGCTGTGCCAGCAACTGGCCGAGAAGTGAGAGGTTTCACGTGGAACACGACAACCTGCTGGCCCTGGGCCGCATAGAAGGCAAGCTTGACATGATCGTCGCCCACCTCGCCAAACAGGACAAAAAACTGGAAGAGCTGGACGGCCGCCTACGCGACGTCGAAATCCAGGCCGCCAAGAGCGGCGCGGTATCCGGCGCCCTGTCCGCGCTGCTGGTCACCCTGGCCGGCGAACTGCTCAAGCGCCTAGTGCACTGACACCCCTCAGCTAAGCCCCGGCGCCGCCCGGCGTCACACTCTCCCCATCCTCACCATCGTTCCAAGGAATGACCATGTCCATGCTGATTTCCGTGCAAACCGCCATCGCCGACCGCCTGCGCCAAGGCATGGGCCGGATGGTGCGCGAAGTGGCGGCGGACCTGGACGAAACCGCCCTGTGCGGCCTGCAGCTGGCCCACGGCGACTACGCCAGCCGGCTCACCCCGGGCCAGTCCAGCCCCACCATCAATCCCCAGGCGCTGGCCAGGCTGCCGGCGCTGTGGACCGTGGCCGGCGGCATCACGTCCAGCCAGCCTCAGGCCAGCCAGCGTCTGCGCTACAAGGCCAACGCGCTGTTCACCGTCATCGTCGGCGACCGCTTGCAAGCCGACGCCAACTACGCCGGCGCCGGCGTCTGGCAATTGGTCTACGCCGCGCGCCGCCTGCTAGCCTCGCAGGATTTCGGCCTGGCGGTGAATCCGCTGCTGCCGGAAAAGGTGCGACCGCTGGGCCAGGCCCCGCGCGACGGCCAGCCATGGAGCCTGGTGGCCTGCGACTTCAGCACCTATTGGCTGGACGAGGCGCTGGACAACGGCCACTGGCCGTCGCCGCAGACCGACGCCGACCCGGACGCGCTGTTCCGCGCCTTCGGCGGCCGGCTGGAAGACCCGGCCAAGACCTGGCAGAGCACTCAGCTCAACTACAGCCTGGCCGGTTCTGCCGGCGTCAAGGCCCAGGACGTGGTCGCCAATCCCGCGCCGCAACCCAAGTAACCGCTTTCCCCTCGCCGCGCCAACCGGCGCGGCACCTCCCCAACCGCCACACCAGGAGCCTTTCCTTATGGCTAGCGCCAACATCAGCTTCGACCAGATTCCGGCCTCCATCCGCAAGCCGGGCAAATACTTCGAGTTCAACACTAAACTGGCGGTGCGCACGCTGCCGGGCAATCCGCAGCGCGTGCTGGTGATCGGCCAGCGCCTGGCCGACACCGCCGCGCAGCCGGCGCTGGCCGCGCTGGATGTGTTCAGCGACGACCAAGCCGCTCAGGCCTTCGGCCGCGGCTCCAACGCCCACCTGATGGCGCGCGCCGCGATCAACGCCAACCCCTACCTGCAGCTGACCGTCATCGGCGTCGATGACGCGGCCGCCGGCACCGCCGCTTCCGGTTCCTTCACCTTCAGCGGCCCGGCCGCCGCCGCCGGCGTGCTGAGCCTGTTCATCGGCGCCGTCCGCGTCGATGTGGCCGTCGCCGCCACCGACGATCCGACCAAGATCGCCGCCAACGCTCAAGCCGCCATTGCCAAGCTGACCGACCTGCCGGTAACCGCGTCCGCGGCCAAGGAAGTGCTGACCCTCACCGCCCGCCACAAGGGCAGCATCGGCAACGGCGTCGCGCTGAAGGCGCAGGAACAGATCGCCGGCCTCGGCGTCGTCATCGCTCCGATGAAAGGCGGCACCGGCGATCCGGACCTCGCTCCGGCCCTGGCCGCGGTGGTGAGCGGCGGCCACCAGATCATCGCCAGCCCGTTCACCGGCGACGCCGCGCTGACCGCGCTGCGCAATCACCTGGACTTCGTGTCCGGCCCGCTGGAACAACGCGGCGCCATCGGCGTGATCGCCACCACCGGCGCGCTGGCCGACGCCTCCGCCTTGTCCGCCAAGCTGGACAGCGGCCGCGTCACCGCCGCCTGGTACCGCGGCTCGGCCAAGCTGTCGGCCGACATCGCCGCCGCCTACGCCGCCGTGATCGCCAGCGAGGAAGATCCGGCCCGTCCGCTGAACACCCTGGAGTTGAAGGGTCTGGACGTGGTGGACCTGGCTTCCCGCACCAGCCGCACCGAGCAGGAAAACGCGCTCTACAACGGCGTGACCCCGCTGGAAGTGGCCGCCGGCGACCGCGTGCAGATCGTGCGCGCCATCAGCACCTACACCAAGGACGCGCAGGGCGTGGACGACGTGTCGTTGCTGGACATCACCACCATCCGCACGCTGGACTACGTGCGCCGCGCCTGCCGCGAGCGCATCGCGCTGCGCTTCCCGCGCGAGAAGCTGTCCGACCGCACCCCGTCCAAGGTCCGCTCCGAGCTGCTGGACGTGCTGTACAAGCTGGAAGAGCTGGAAATCATCGAACAGGTGGAAGCCAACAAGGCCGGCCTGATCGTCGAGCGCGACCTGCAAGACGCCAACCGCCTGGACGCCAAGATCCCGGTGGACGTGGTCAATGGCCTGCACGTGTTCGCCGGCCGCATCGACCTGCTGCTGTAAGCGCGCGGCAAGGCGGCTGATCCCGCAGCCCTCGGCCGCCCCGCCTCTCCCCCTTCCTCCAACATCCCAGCCGGCCGGGCCGCCGCCCGGCCGCCCAATCCCGAATCGAAAAGGAAAGTCTCATGGCTTTGAAAGAATACGCAGGCTCCATCGTCCTGGAAGTGAACGGCCAGGAAATCGACGTCATCGACCTAAACGTCAGCAGCCGCACCGGCCGCAAGGTGGTGAAGACGATGAACTCCAGCGGCCGCGCCAAGGGCTTCGCCCGCGGCATCTCCGAATACGACCTGGCAGTCACCGTCTCCATCCCGCTGACCGGCGACCTGGACTGGGAAGCGATCGAAGGCGCCAAGCTGACCGAATTCCCGCTGGCCCCGGGCGGCAAGCGCACCAGCTACCTGGACTGCTTCACGCTGGAAGTCGGCGAGAAATACGGCGTGGAAAGCGAAGCGCGCCGCGATATCAAGTTGATGTCGCTGCGGAAGGTGGTGGAATAAAACTTAAGCCCACTTTTAGAGAGCTGCCTGCAGCATGGCAGGCAGCTCTTTTCTTATATCTCCCTCAAGAGGATATCGCTCATGGCAAGTAGGAAAAAAGCAAGACCACGTGCACAGCCTCGTGGTCATGTATTTGATTATGTTGATCATGCATTAAAATTTCAAAGCGAAGAAAAAATTAATGGTTTGAGCGGCCCAGAGACCAAAGCATATGCATCTGCAATCATGCAAAGGGAGAGCGGAGGGGTTCTTAATCAACACAATAAAAAGGGATACTTTGGCCAATATCAATTTGGTGCTGATGCTTTAGTAGAAACTGGATTAGTTGATCGAAAGAAATATGAAAACACAATAAAAGAATTAAAGAAGAACCATAAGGGCGAGGAATGGAAGAGCATATGGTACAAAGAAGGAGACAGTCTGCAAGAGAAATTTCTACGCGATAAGTCGAACTGGAAGATTGATGGTGGATTAGATACCTTTCTTTCAGACAAAACATTACAAGATAAAAAATTTGTTGAATATACCAACAAACAGATTCAGCAAGGCATTCATTTCAAAGCAATTAGTGGGCAAGAGCCATCAGACACAATAGCAGCATATGCGGCAGCGGCACATTTAACGGGTGCAGGAGGAGCCAATAAGCTATTCAAAAATAATGTCGCCACTCGAGATGCCAACGGAACATCATCGGAAAAATATGCGCAAATAGCTCAGAAGGCTATTAAAGAACTAGCCCCTAAGATTGCAGAAAAAAAAACCACTCCAGGAAAAGATCAGGGTATACCTCTAGGAAAAGGCCCTCAAAAGAAGAGTAATCAAAAGCAAAGCTCACTCCTAGAAACCATGGAAGAGGAAATTAAAAATCAGTTAGCTAGAGTTGCTGATATCACTCAATTAACTGGTAAAAACACAGACATCACCCCATCCAATAACAACAATCATCAGGGTGAGAAGATAATACAAGCAGCTAAATCTTACTTCAAACCAGGGAAATTTGAGTACGGCCGGCCAGATGGCAGAAGCAAAAACAAATCACGAGATGGCAAAACTGACACAAGCCGACTGGAAAAAGATGCCGATGGTGATGGGCTGAAAGGCGTAGACTGCTCAGCACTTGTTTGGCGTGCATTGAAAGAAAGCGGAGTCCCCCTTGCCGGACTCCCTTCACAGGCTGGATTCACAACTAGCAGCTTATTTAATGGAAGTACCGTTACAGAACTCGCCAAAAAGAACTTTACTCCTATTTCGAAAGATAAAGCCCTTGAACCAGGCGCAATGAAGCCTGGCGACCTAATGATGTTCAGTGGTAAGGGTGGGCAGCACATAGCTATTTTTGAAGGCTATGACAAAGATGGAAAAGCGAAATTCTTTGGCTCTCAAACTAGCACAGGGCCTGCTTCGACCTATTTGCAGAGCTGGGAATGGAAAAAAAGATTCAAAGGTGCCTTACGATTAAAAAGCAATGGCAATCAAGAGAAAGTCAATGCAATTGAGGGGAAAGCATCGGAAGCAGCCAATACGGTCATACCCAACAAGGTAGCCCCGACTACTCCCCATAATAAAAAAACGAGCCAAACCAGTTCCCAACAACAAGCAGATGCCAATGCTGTGGCTGAAAAGGCGAAAGCCAAACAGCACGCCGACGCCGAAGCTGCGAAGCAGAAAACGGCCGAGCAGGCGAAAGCCAAGCAGCGCGCCGACGCCGAAGCTGTGAAACAGAAAGCCGCTGAGCAGGCGAAAGCCAAGCAGCGCGCCGACGCCGAAGCTGTGAAACAGAAAGCCGCTGAGCAGGCGAAAGCCAGGCAGCGCGCCGACGCCGAAGCTGTGAAGCAGAAAGCGGTCGAGCAGGCGAAAGCCAAGCAGCACGTCGACGTAGAAGCTGTGAAGCAGGAAAAAACTGAGCAAGCTCAGACCAAAATCGAAGCTGCAGGAAAGAAAGAACCCGCTCAGCCCAAACAGCAAGCCGCGGCGAAGCCGGCTCAAAAGCAGTCCGCTCAAGCTAAGCCCGCCCAGCAAGCTGGTCCCGTCAATCTGGATGCCCAGCTAGCCCAGCTCGCCGTCCTGATCGGCCAGTTGAATGCCACGCTGGCCCCGTTGGCCAAGCCCATCCAAATCACCGTCGACGTGCAAAACGGCAACATCGTCGCCGCCGTCAACGCCGCCAACAGCCAACAACAAAGGAGGAGCTGATGTTCAGCCTCAATGTGTTCGCCGGCCTGTCCGCCGGCCCCCTGGTGGACGCCAGCTTCCGCGGCGTGCGCTTCGATTGCCTGAAGAGCGTGGACAGCGCGCAGCGCGACCAGGCGATGCACGAATACCCGTACAAGGACGGGGCCGACGTGGAAGACCTGGGCCGCAAGGCGCGCAAGGTGTCGCTGTCGGCCATGTTCTGGGGCAAGGATTACCAGCACCGGCTGCGCCAGTTCGTCGCCGCGCTGGATGCCGCCGGCCCCGGCGAGCTGGTCCATCCGGTGTTCGGCAGCATGCCGCAGGCCCAGGTGGTGGATTACCAGATCAGCCACGACGCCGACGCCACCGACTCCTGCACCGTGGAAATCAACTGGGTGGAAGCCACGCCGGGCAATCCTTTCTTCGCCGCCAAGAAGACGCTGCCGCAAGTGGAAGCCATCTCGTCGCAGGTGGACAAGCTGCGCCAGATGGCCGGCGAGGCCTTTTCCAAGGCCCAGGGCCTGGTGGCCACCGCCAAGGGCGCCCTGGCCCGCGTCGCCGCGCTGCGCCAGCAGCTGACCGCCACCGTCCGCCAGCTCGCCGCGATGGCCAACCAGGCCGTGGCCCAGGCGACCGATCTGCTCGCCTATCCGCAAGCCTTCGTCGCCCAGGCCAAGCAGCTGGTGGATGAGGCGGCCAACTGGCGCTTCGATCTGAAAGCGGAGATCGGCCCGCTGCCGGCGCTGAAAACCGCCGCCGAGATGTCGTCGGCCACGCTGGCCGACTGGAAGGCGCTGCGCCGCCGGCTGGAAGGCTTGCCGGACGCGGTGCGCCAGGGCATCACGCCGGTGTCCGCCAGCGCCTCGCTGTCGGTGTGGAGCGACGACCAGCGCCGCATCGACGCGCTGCTGCAGCTCAACGTATCCACCAAGCTCGCCTCCGCCGCCGGCGGCATCTTCGCCAGCGAATCGCAGAAACCGACGCTGACCCCACCGGCGCTGGAACAGATCGCCGGCGACGTGCGCGCCTCGCTGCAAACCACGATAGACCAGTGGCGCGCCGCGCTGCCGGCCGAGGACGCCTACAAGGTGGTGTACGGCCTGCGCGAGCTGGGCCTGCAGGTGCAGCAAGGCGCCGCCGCGCTGATCGCCGCCAAGCCGCCGCTGCTGAAACGCAAGGTGGAATCCGCCTGCAATCTGCGCCAGCTGGCCCACCTGTGGTACGGCGACAGCGAGCGCGCCGCCGAGCTGCTGCGGCTGAATCCGCAGCTGTCCCAACCCAACCATCTGACTCCGGGGACCCTGGTCTATGGCTACGCCAGCTAATCACACCGTCAGCCTGCAGATAGGCGGCCGCCAGCACGGCGACTGGACCCACTACTCGGTCGACTCCGACCTGGTCGTCGCCGCCGACGCCTGGCAGGTGTCGCTGGGCCTGCCCGGCGGGGTGTTCCCGCCCGACGTGGAACCGGGCGCGATGGTCAAGGTGCAGGTCGGTGGCGAAACGGTGCTGATGGGCCGCATCGACGACATCAGCCACAGCGTCGCCTCCGGCAGCCACCAGCTGGCGCTGTCCGGCCGCGACCTGGCCGGCATGCTGCTCGATTGCAGCGCGCCGCTGTTCACCGGCAAGGGCATGACGCTGCAGGACGTGCTGGACAACGTGGTGAAGCCGCTGGGCATCGCCAACATCCGCGTCGACGCCAAGGCCAAGGGGCAGATCGAGAAGATCAACGTCGATCCCGGCAACAGCGCCTGGGACGTGCTCACCCGCGCCGCCCAGGCCAACGGCCTGACCGCCTGGTTCGACCCGGACGGCACGCTGGTGGTGGGCGGCCCGGACTACAGCCGGCCGGCCAGCGCGCGGCTGATCCTGCGCCGCGACGGCAAGGGCAACAACGTGCTGAGCCTGGCGGAGACCCGCTCCCACGCGCAGCGCTATTCCGAGCTGACGCTGCTGGGCCAGGGCCACGGCCAATCGCTGACGCCGGGCCGCCACGCGATGACACACCACGTCTTCGATTCCGACGTCTGCTACCACAAGCCGCGCATCCAGGTGGAGCCGGACGCCGCCAGCCCGGCCGAGCTGGCCGCCCGCGCCGACAAGATGCTGGCCGACGCCCGGCTGGCCGGCTACACGCTGACCGCCACCGTGGCCGGCCACCGCGACAGCCAGGGCGCGTTGTGGACGCCGGGCCAGCGCATCGAGGTAGAAAGCGAGCCGCACGGCATCAACGGCACCTATTTCCTGATGTCCCGCACTTTCGAGGGCGGCCGCGGCCAGGGCAGCGTCACCCGGCTGACGCTGAAGGAAGACAAGTGCTGGATTCCGGTGATGCGCGCCGGCAAGCAATAAGGAGAAAAACATGTGGCATGAAGTAGACCAACGCATCCGCCGCGCCTTCAGCAATGTGCGCCAGGGCTTCCGCGCGGTGCTCACCCACGTCGACAGCGACGGCGGCGTGCAGGCGGCGCAGGCCGACGCGCTGGCCGGCGAGCGGCTGCAGGACGCCGAGCTGTTCCAGCATTACGGCTACACCTCCAACCCGCCGCCGGGCAGCATGGCCATGGTGCTGCCGCTGGGCGGCCGCACCACCCACAGCGTGGTGATCGCCACCGAGCACGGCAGCTACCGGCTGCAATCGCTGCAACCCGGCGAAGTGGCGCTGTACAGCGACGAAGGCAGCAAGATCGTGCTCAAACGCGGCAGGATCATCGCGGTGGAGTGCGACACCTTCCAGCTCGACTGCAAGACCTGGCAGGTCAATGCCAGCGAACAGGCCAGCTTCACCACGCCCAAGCTGAACGCCAGCGCGCAGTTCATCGCCCAGGGCCAGATCAGCGGCAACGGCGGCCTGGCCATCCAAGGCGGCGGCGGCGCCAAGGTCACCGGCAGCGTCAGCGCCAGCGGCGATGTGAAGGCCGGCGGCATCAGCCTGCAAGGCCACATCCACAACGGCGACTCCGGCGGCGTGACCAGCCCGCCCAAAGGCTGAGCCGGCCCCAGGCCGCGCCTCGCGCGGCCACTGACCCCCGTCCCCTGATCCTCCAACCGCCAAACCCGGAAAATAACGCCATGGACCCACTATTGGACCCCATCACCGGCGACTACGCCGGCGGCTCCACCGACACCCTCGCCAACGCCGTCTACCTGCGCCTGATGACCCCGCTGGGCGGCTGGTGGGCCGACCCGACGCTGGGCTCGCGCCTGCATGAGCTGTCCCGCAGCAAGGACAGCAGCCGCATCGACCTGTTGGCCTGCCAATACGCCGAGCAGACGCTGCAGCCGCTGCTGCAGGACGGCCGCGCCAGCCGCGTCCAGGTGTCGTCGCAGCGGCAAGGCGCCGGCCGGCTGCTCCTGAACATCGAAGTCGCCGAAACCGGCGGCCACATCCGCCATTTCCAACACCAAGTGAGGATAGCCTGATGCCTCTGTCCACTCCCGATTTCGCCAGCATCCGCGACACGCTGCTGCGCGACCTGCAAAACCTGCGCGCCGACGCCGACATCGCGCCGGACAGCGATTACTTCGTCCGCGCCAGTTCGGTGGCCAGCGCGGTGGAGGGCCTGTACCAGCACCAGAGCTGGATCGCCCGCCAGATCTTCCCCGATACCGCCGACAGCGAATACCTGGAACAACACGCCCGCCTGCGCGGCATCGTGCGCAAGCCGGCCACCGCGGCCAGCGGCACACTGCGCATCAGCGGCAATGCCGGCGCCGTCGTCACCGGCAGCCTGCAACTACGGGTGGGCGAGCAACTGTACGCCACCCCGGCCACCAACCCGGATGGCAGCCCGTATTCGGTCCGGCTGGACGACAACCAACAGGCCGAGCTGCCCATCTTCGCCAGCCAGGCAGGCGCCGCCGCCAATCAACCGGACAATCTGCCGGTGGAGCTGATGCAGGCGCCCTCCGGCGTCAAACCCAAGGCGCTGCTGCTCAGCATGCGCAACGGCGTGGACGTGGAAGACGACGCGGCCTTGCTGGATCGGCTGCTGGAACTGATCCGCCGTCCGCCGGCCGGCGGCAACAGGCACGACTACCGCCGCTGGGCGATGGAAGTGAAAGGCGTCTCCGCCGCCTACGTCTATCCGCTGCGCCGCGGCCTGGGCACCGTGGACGTGGTGATCACCGCCAACGGCGACCTACCGTCCCAGGAAATTCTCGCCAATGTGCAGAGCCACATCGAAGACCTGCGCCCGGTCACCGCCAAGAGCTGCCTGGTGCTGGCGCCGACGCCGCGCCCGGTGGACATCGACGTGGCGCTCAATCTGGGCGGCGCGAACCTGGACGCGTTCACGCCGCTGTTGCAGCAAACGCTGCAGGCCTACTTCGCCGGCCTCGCCCCGGGCGAACGGCTGGTCAAGAGCCGGATCGAAGCGCTGATCTCCGACCTGCCCGGCGTGCAGGACCGCCAGCTCAACTCGCCGGCCGGCAATGTCGATCCCGTCTCTGATCCCTCCAAAGTGGAATGGCTGCGGCTGGGCAAACTGACAGTGGGGCTGCTGAAATGACGCCGCAACCGCCCTATCAAGACCTGCTGACCCGGCTGCTGCCGCCGGTCAGCTACAACCCGAACGGGCCGCGGCTGCAAGCCGAGCTGGCCAGCGAGGGCGCGGCGCTGGACCGCGCGCAGAACTCCGCCCGCCAGCTGGCCGGCGCCGTCACCCCCTTTCAGGCAGAGGCGATGCTGCCGGAATGGGAGCGGGTATGCGGCCTGACGCCGCCGTCCGACGCCACCTACCAGCAACGCCGGCAGGCGGTGCTGGCCAAGCTGGCCGAAACCGGCGGCCTGTCCATCCCCTACTTCACTCGGCTGGCTGCCGGCATGGGCTATAAGATTCAGATCGACGAGCCGCAGCCGTTCCGCGCCGGCGTCAACCGCGCCGGCCAGCAGCTGTGGAGCGCCGACATCCCCTGGGTATGGCAGGTGACCGTGTTCGGCAGCAAGGTGCGCCCTTACCAGTTCCGCGCCGGCCAGTCGCTGGCGGGCGAACGATTGTGCGCCTTCGGCGACCCCAGGCTGGAAGAGCTGTTCAACGATCTCAAGCCGGCTCACACCTTCGTCTACTTCGCCTACCAGCCGTAACAGACGCGCGCCCCCGCGCGTTTCTCTCCGCTTCCCCCCCCCGACGCTGATTCCCATCAGCGCCCCCGTCCCATCCTTACTCCAGGAGCGCTCCATGCAAGACCCGATCAAGCCCGTTCCCACGCCGGACCAGAAATTCCACGATGGCGACCCCAGAACCGGCGAGCTGGGCACCATCGTCTCCGCCGACTGGCTGAACACCGTGCAGTCCGCCATCCAGACCACTCAGCAAGAAGTGCTGTCCGTGATCGGCAGCAACAACGGCCAGAAAGCCGACCCTGCGCGCCAGGACCAGCTAGTGCAGGCAATCAAGCAGCTGGCCTGGGGCGGCAATGCCAAGCCGACTACCCTGGCGGGCTACGGCATCGCCGATGGCCTGACCCTGCGGCCGCAGCTGGGCGACAGGGTCGACTTGAACAACATCGCCGACGACGGCCTGTATCACAATCCCGCCAACGCTTACGCCGCCAACGGCGCCAATTACCCGGCGCCGTACGCCGGCCTGCTGTTTGTCTTTGCCGATGGCGAAATGGTCTACCAACAGTATCAGTGCTACAACAACGCCGGCTGCTGGTACCGCTGCCGCTACCGCGGCAACTGGAGCCAATGGCAGAAGCTGGCCGACGCCGCCACCACGCTGGCCGGCTACGGCATCACCGATGGCGCGACCAAGGCCGAGCTGAAGGCGGCGGTGGACGGGCTGGTCAGCGGCGCGCCGGGCGCGCTGAACACGCTGCAGGAACTGGCGGCGGCGCTGGGCAACGACAACAACTTCGCCTCCACCATCACCAACAAGCTCGCCGGCAAGGCCGACAAGTCCAGCTCGCTGGCCGGCTACGGCATCAACACGCTGGAGCTGTCCACCGGTCAAACTGCGCGGGTCATTAAGACAACAGCCAACAATTACGACAATGGCATTTACAGCAACGGCACACTGGAATTGCGCTCCACCGGCACCGACTTCCCGTCGCTGGGCCTTCACCGCCCAGGCAACAGCGCGGTGGCGCTGGTCCATAAAGGCTATGGCGACGATACCCTCATGCTGAAAGAAGGATCGGGCAATGAATACCGTGTCTGGCACGGCGGCAACGATGCCTCTTTCATCAAGAGACGCCGCTATCGCATCAGCATTGACGATAAAACCTCCCTCGACGACGCCATCACCGCTTGCGAGACCGGCTTCAACTACGGCACCTCCAGCGGTGTCACCGGTCCTTACATCGCTTTCGGCGGCCTGGGAGAGGCAAACAGCAATCTCAATTACCCCTGCCAACTGACCGCCGATTACACCACCGGTTACGTGATGCGCTTTCGCACCCGCAACGATGACGCCAACCGCTGGAATCCTTGGCATACCTTGATTCATGACGGCCACTTGACCGGCCAGGTGGCGTTCTTCGCGATGGCCACCCCGCCCGATGGTTGGCTGCCGGCCAATGGCGCAGCGATCAGCCGCAGCACGTTCGCCTCTCTATTCGCCGCCATCAGCACCACCTACGGCGCCGGCGATGGCACCACCACCTTCAATCTTCCTGACCTGCGCGGAGAGTTTGTGCGCGGCTGGGATGCCAACGTGGATCAGGGCCGGGTATTTGGCTCCAAGCAGAAAGGATCGCTGGTCATTCATAACGACGACCAAGACACCTACGCGGGCGGCATCATCAACAATATGACCAACAAGGCCGTACGCGATGTCGCGGGCTATGACTTTGTGCCCGAAGTGAAGGATTACACCAGCGGGCTGGTTATCAATAACCTGACCCTGCTCAACCAGCAAACCATCAGCCAAGTCTTCGCTGGCAATCCTCAAAACTGGATGTACATGACCCGCCCCCGCAACATCGCCCTGCTCCCCTGCATCAAGTACTAAGGAAACCGCCATGCAAGACAACAAAACCGTCTACGACTACCACCCGCAAACAGGGGAGTATCAAGGTCCCATCGCAGCTACGCCCTCCCCGCTGGAGCCCGGCGTCTGGCTGCTGCCCGCCCACAGCACCGAGCAGCAGCCTCCGGCCACCGCCGAGCGCCAGACTGCCGTCTTCCGCGAGGGCGGCTGGACCGTGTCGCCAGACTGGCGCGCCGTCAAACTATGGAGCATCGACACCGCGCAACCCATCCAGGCGCGCCTGGGCGACACGCCTGAAAGCCTGCGCGCCACGTTGCTGCAGCCCTGCGAATTCCCGGCCTGGGACGGCAAGAGCTGGAGCATCAACAAGACCGCGCAGTCCGCCGCGCTGGCGCAGAAGACCAGCGCCGAGCTGAAACAGCGCCTGGCCGACGCCTACGCCGCCCGACGGCCGCTGGAAGACGCCGAATCCATCGGCATCGCCACCGCCGACGAGCTGCAAAAACTGGCCGCCTGGAAACGCTACTGCGTGGACCTGTCCCGCCTGCCGGACCTGGCGATGTGGCCGCGGCTGGTGGACGCCGACTGGCCCAAGCAACCAGGCTAAACCACTCAACCCCAGCCCCCCGAAACGGTAGCCCCGCGCTGCCGTTTTTCGCGCTTGCCGCACTGACATCCGTCCACTGAGCCGCCGCGCCCGCTTCCCGCACAATCACCGTCATTCCAGATCAGCGACATCTGTCATCGGCCCCGGCGGCCGATTTCTCTTTACCAGCGGGAGGCGCCCCACATGCAAGACCAGCTCAAACCCATCAACAGCCCGGATGGCCTGTTCCACGACGGCAACCCCTACACCGGCGAACTCGGCACCGTGGTCACCTCTGAGTGGCTGAACGGCATGCAATCGGCGGTACAGTCCGCCCAGCAAGAAGTGCTGACCCTGCTCAAGACCAGCGGCCAAAGCCCCGACCCCTCGCGCAAGGATCAGCTGCAGCAGGCAGTGCAGAACATCGCCTGGGGCGGCAACAGCAAACCCACCACGTTGGCTGGCTACGGCATCGCCATCGCCAGCCAGGCTGAGGCGGAAGCGGGCACCGACAACGTCAAGGCGATGACGCCGCTGCGCGTCGAGCAGGCGCTGAACGCCGCCGGCTTGTCTGGCTACGCCAAAAACCTCACCAGCGGCTCGCTGCAAACCGTGCGCCCCAACGGCCTCTACCACGTCGACAGCAGCCTGGTGAACGGAACCCCGGATAAAAGCAACGGCATGCTGCTGGCTAACTTCCTCAGCGACAAATGGGGCAGCCAGGTCTACTGGATGTGGGGTGGCGCCACTTACGAACAGCGGCTGGAAAACGGCAACTGGCAGCCCTGGGTCAAGCTGCTGAAAACCGGGCAGCAAAGCACGCTGGCCGATTACGGCATCACCGACGGCGCCAGCAAGAATGACCTGCAAAAAGCGATCAATGATCTGGTAGCCGGCGCACCCGGCGCACTGAACACCTTGCAGGAGCTGGCTGCGGCGCTGGGCAATGACCAGAACTTCGCCGCCACCATCACCAATCAGCTAGCCGGCAAGGCAGGCAAGGCCACTACCCTGGCCGGCTATGGCATTGCCGATGCCGCCGCCAAAAACGGCGATACAAACCAAGCATTCAATGTCGCGCCCGCCACTCAAGGCCAGCATGCGGTACAAGTGAATCAACTATTCGGCGGTTTGAGAGGCATGCAACTGTTTGCCTCCAGCGGCGCATTCACAGTGCCTCCCTGCGTAACGCGGCTATATGTGACGCTGGTCGGCGGCGGTGGTGGTGGCGCGGGCGCCATTGCCGGAGCACCGTATACGCCAGGCGGCGGCGGTGCCGGCGGCGTTCTTTTCAAGGCTCCCCTCGCCGTCACCCCGGGACAGACCATTCCGCTGACGATAGGCGCTGGCGGCGCTGGCGGGATCGGCTCCGGCAACGGCGGTACCTATGCCAACAGCACGGGGGGAACCGGCGGCACCACCACCTTCGGCAACCTGAGTATTCCCGGCGGCAACGGCGGCGCATGCCAGCCCTCCCACTCCAACGGAGGCGCACCCGGCAGCGCATCGCTGGCTGGGTATGGCGGCCCCGGTAGCGACTTGCCGAATACCCGACCCGATGGCGGCGCGGGAGGATCCAATATCTTCAGCGCCCCGTCATTTGCTGGCCATGGGCCGCAGCCCAGCGTTTTGTATGGCGGCGGCGGCGGCGGCGGCCGGGCCGCAGGTTATAACCAGAATGGCCAAATTGGCGCATCCGGCTTAGTCATCGTTGAATGGTAGGAGGAATCATGAGCAACGCGCAGCGCTATATGCTGATCGACCAGAACAGCAACGTGGTAAACGTGGTGATGTGGGACGGGAGCGACGGCTGGCAGCCCTCCAGTGGACTTCAAGCCATCGCATCGGATAACGCCGGCCCAGGCTGGACATACGCCAATGGCGTATTCACCCCTCCCGCGCCGCCTGCATCCACCGCACCGGCAACTGAGCAAGCTTGGGCGCTATACCAACTTCAAGCACAGTCGGCCCTTGCCGACTCGGACAAGACCATTCTTCGTTGCTATGAGGCCGGCGTGGCGGTTCCATCCACATGGGCAAGCTATCGCAAAGCGCTACGCAGCATCATCGGCGCAAGCGCTGGCGACTCGTCTAAACCGCTTCCCTCTCGGCCGGAGTATCCAGCCGGAACATAGGCAAGTCCAACAAACAATTGCCTAGCCCTCCGCATGAACTAGGCAAATGCGGTCCGGCGTCTTTAGCGTATCAAACAACGAAATAAATGTTGGCGTTTGGTACCGGAAAGTCACCGGGCTCCACTCTATTTTTCCCGTGCGATATCACAGGTCTCACCAACGGAATGTACTGAAATCCGTCCACTCATTTCATCGTGCTCGCTCCCGCACAATCACCGTCATTCTCAAACAACGACATCCGTCATCGGCCCTGCGGCCGATTTTTCTTTACCCAGCGGGAGGCGTTTTCCATGCAAGACCTCAAACCCATCAATAGCCCCGACAGCCTATTTCATGACGGCAATCCCGCCACTGGCGAGCTCGGCACCATCGTCGCCGCCGAATGGCTGAACAGCGTGCAATCGGCCGCGCAGGAACTGCTGACCGTGATCAAGAACAGCGGCCAGGCCCCAGACTCGACGCGTAAGGACCAGCTGCTGCAAGCCGTTCAGAGCATCGCCTGGGGCGGCAACAGCAAACCCACCACGCTGGCCGGATACGGCATCGTCGTCGCCAGCCAGGCCGAAGCCGAAGTGGGCACCGACAACGTCAAGGCGATGACGCCGCTACGCGTCGAACAGGCACTGAACGCCGCCGGCCTGTCCGGCTACGCCAAAAACATCAATAGCGGCTCGCTGCAAACCGTGCGTCCCAACGGCCTCTACCACGTCGACAGCAGCCTGGTGAATGGAACTCCGGACAAAAACAACGGCATGCTACTGGCCAACTTCCTCAATGACAAATGGGGCAGCCAGGTCTACTGGATGTGGGGCGGCGCCACTTACGAACAGCGGCTGCAAGACGGCAACTGGCAGCCCTGGGTCAAGCTGCTGAAAACCGGGCAGCAAAGCACGCTGGCCGATTACGGCATCACCGACGGCGCCAGCAAGATGGATCTGCAAAAAGCGGTCAATGATCTGGTAGCCGGCGCACCTGGCGCGCTTAACACCTTGCAAGAGCTGGCTGCCGCGCTGGGCAACGATGCCAACTATGCAGCCTCGATTACCAAGCAATTGTCGAACAAGGCCGACAAGGCCACCACGCTGGCTGGCTACGGGATTGCTGACGGCGCAACTTCGACTCAGGTCAATGCCGTCGCGCCAGCCGGCATGGTGGCCTACTTCGCGATGAAAGACGCGCCTGCCGGCTGGCTGATCGCCGACGGGCGGGCAGTTGTACGCAAGGACTACCCGGCGCTGTTCGCCGCGATTGGCGGCCTCTATGGAAATGGCGATGGCTCGACGACATTTGGATTGCCCAACCTCTGCGGCGAATTCATCCGCGGCTGGGATAATGGACGCGGCGTTGATTCCGGTCGAATACTAGGCGGATCTCAGGGTGCGACCAGCGTTGTTATCACTAGTCGCCTGGATGGTACTTATCCTGGCACAAGTTGGCATGACGGAGTTCGCCCTCATAACTTTGACAGCCGAAGCGGTGTCGCAGCCAGTAGCGGCGGCGGTGGCAATTGGGGGGGCAAGCTTGCATATGAGTCTAGCGGTGACTCAACTAGTCAAATCGGCTTAGAAGAATTCACAGTTCGCCCCCGCAACATCGCCCTGCTCGCCTGCATCAAATGCTGATGTGACCATCCGCGACGTTCCACGTGAAACCGCGCCTCCTGGCGCGGTTTCACATGGCTCAGCGCAACACCACCAGCGCGGTGCCGGCGCAGCTGACCGCCGCGCCCAGCCAGGCCAGAAGCGGCGGCGGGCGGCGCAATACCACCCACAGCATGGGCAGGATCAATACCGGGCTCAGCGCCGACAAAATGCCCACCGTCGCGACGTTGGCATGCTGCAAGGCCAGCATGATCAGCGTCATGCCCAGGCCCAGCGCCACCAGTCCGTTGAGCGCGGTCTGGCCCAGCATTCGCGGCGTGTACGGGCCGCGGCTCTTCGCCAGCTTCCAGCCGCTGAGCCACAGCAGGTAATGCGCGCCGCAGCTGACGCCCATGCGCAAGGCCGACGCGGTCACCGGCTCCAAGCCGGCCGCCATCGCCGGCTTGGCGAAGAAAGTGCCCAGCGCCTGGCACAACCCGGCGGCGAGGCCCAGCGCGACGCCGGCGGCCAGCTTGTCGTTGCGTTCCCACACATGGGCGTCCACCTCGCGCCGGCCAAAGGCCACCGCCAGCAGCACGCCGCCGAACACCAGCAGGCTGCCCAGCATCGCCCCCGCGCTCAAGCGCTCCGCCAGGAACAGCACGCCCAGCAGCACCGAAAACACCGAATGGGTGGCGAACAACAATCCGGTGCGGCGCGGCCCCAGCCGGTTCATCGACGCGAACATCACCGTGTCGCCGAGGAAAATGCCGGCCAGCCCCGACAACAGCGCCGGCCACAGGCTGGCCGCGCTGATGGAATGCCAGCCGCCGGACAGCAGGCTGACGCCGCCCAGCACCACGGTCAGCAGCGTCAGCCGCAGCCGGGTGAAGGCGAAGGGACCGAAATGGCGGGAAGGCGCGGCGCCGAGCAGTCCGCCCAGCGCCCAGCAGCCGGCGGCGCCGACCGCGGCAAGGTCATACAGCATCATTGATCCAGTAAATAGATTTCCACCCGTTCCTTGCCCTTGCCGATGTTGCGGCGCTTGAGGGCGATTTGTCCCACCTCGCCGCTGCGCTTGAGGTGGGTGCCGCCGCAGGGCACGCGGGCGAAGCCGGGCAGCTCCCAGTAGCGCCGCCCGGCCGCTTGGTCGGAAAAAGCGCTGACGATGGGCAGATCGTCGTCGATCAGCCGCTGCGCGGCGGCGGCGATATCGGCCAGCAAGGGCGTGATCGGCAGATCCAGCGCGAAGTCTATCCGCGCCTTGTCCTCGGCGATGTGGGCGCCGATCTTCTCCGCGTCTTCCATCTGTTGGCAGATCACTTCCAGCACCAGTTCGGCGGCGAAATGCAGGCGCATCAGCCGGTAGCGGCGCGGCCAGTCTATCTCCACCGCCACCGCGTCGCCGGCTTGCAGGCCGTGATCCGCGTCCAGCGTGTAGACGATGTCCACCCCCTGCTTCTCCGCCAACCGCACCGGATGGCCGGCGATGCGGCCGCTGTCGCTCTCCTGGCCGCCGGAGAAGGCGTAGAAGATGGTTTCCTCCAGCCACACCCGCTCGCCGTCCACCCGGCTGACGCGGGTGGCGAGCTCAGTCTGGTAGGGGTCATCCCAAAACTGCTTGCGCGTCACCGCCCCCCGCCTTTCACAAGGTATACGTCCTGATCCAGCCTCTCCATCATCCGCTCCGGCCGGTTCAGCGCGGTGAAGCCGTATCGCGCGTACAGGCCGTGCGCGTCGGCGGTGGCCAGCATCATCCGGCGCAGGCCGGCCAGGTCCGGATGCGCCATCGCCGCTTCCACCAGCCGCTTGCCCACACCCTGGCCCTGCCAGCCTTCCAGCACGAACACGTCGGCCAGATAGGCGAAGGTGGCGCGATCGGTGATGGCGCGGGCGAAGCCGATCAGCTGGCCGTCGTCGGCATAAGCGCCGAAGCACAGCGAATGATCCAGCGAGCGCTCGAACACCTCGCGCGGCAAGCCGCGCGCCCAGTAAGACTCGCCCGACAAATATTGGTAAATCCTCTCCCGGTCCAGCCGCGCCGGGTCGCTGTCTATCGCCACCGCCATCGCTATTTCTCGCCTTGAGAAAAGTTCCAGCGTAAACAAATGCTCGCCGCCAAACAAGCGTTTGGCATATAAACGGCAAGCAAATGGCTGATTCGGGACGATTTATGGCATTTTCCGCCAGCATCTCGCGCATCCTCCCGTTGCCAGCCGCGGCAAAAACTCGCAGGATAAGGGTTTGTCCACGCTAAGCCGCGCCATGTCCCTGCCCTTGCTGAGAAACCTGCTGTTCGCCCTGTTGCTGGCCGTCATCGCGCTGTGGTGCGCCGGCAGCTGGGGCCAGATGCCGCTGTTGACCGAGATCGCCATCTGGCTGGGCGACGCGCTGGTGATGGGCGGCGCTTACCTGCTGCCCACCGTCACCGCCGCGCTGGTGAAAAGCCCGCGGCTGAAGCTGGTGGCGCTGATCAACGTGCTGGGCGGCTGGCTGATCGTGCCGTGGATCGCGGCGATGGCGCTGGCGCTGAAACGCGACGACCTGGCCTGATTTCAAGGCGACCCGCCGGACTACAGCGCGGGCGCCCGCAAACCAAGAGGAGAAGACTGTGTTCCAACATGTAGACGCCTACGCCGGCGATCCCATCCTGTCGCTGGTGGAAGCCTTCGGCAAAGATTCCCGCGAGACCAAGGTCAATCTCAGCATCGGCCTGTATTACGACGAGGCCGGCCGCATTCCGCGCCTGAAAGCGGTGGAGCAGGCCGAGGCGCTGCTGGCCGCCCAGCCGCAGCCGCCGTGCACCTATCTGCCGATGGACGGCATGCCGGCCTACCGCAGCGCCATCCAGACGCTGCTGTTCGGCGCCGATCATCCGGCGGTGACGGGCGGCCGCATCGCCACGCTGCAGACGCTGGGCGGTTCCGGCGCGCTGAAAGTGGGCGCCGACTTCCTCAAGCGCTACTTCCCGGCGTCCGGCGTCTGGGTCAGCGACCCGACCTGGGATAATCACGTCGCCATCTTCGAAGGCGCGGGCCTGACGGTGGACCGCTATCCCTACTTCGACCCGGCCACCCGCGGCGTGGATTTCGCCGCCATGCTGGCCAAGCTGCAGACGCTGCCGGCCAAGAGCGTCGTGCTGCTGCATCCGTGTTGCCATAACCCCACCGGCGCCGACCTCACCGACGCGCAGTGGGACCAGGTGGTGGAAGTGGCCAAGGCCCGCCAGCTGATCCCGTTCCTGGACATCGCCTACCAGGGCTTCGGCGCCGGGCTGGAGGAAGACGCCTACGCCATCCGCGCGATGGCCGACGCCGGCATCGCCTTCCTGGTCAGCAACTCCTTCTCCAAGATCTTCTCGCTGTACGGCGAACGCTGCGGCGGCCTGTCCGTGGTGTGCGAAACCGCCGCCGAGGCGGCGCTGGTGTCCGGCCAGCTGAAGGCCACCGTGCGCCGCAACTACTCCAGCCCGCCGACGCACGGCGCCAAGGTGATCGCCACCGTGCTGAACAATCCGGAGCTGAAGGCGCTGTGGGTGTCCGAAGTGAACGAGATGCGCGAGCGCATCCAGGCGATGCGCGGCGTGCTGGTGCAGGTGCTGAAGGAAGCGCTGCCCGAGCGCGATTTCGGCTACCTGATGAACCAGCGCGGCATGTTCAGCTACACCGGCTTCAGCCAGGCTCAGGTGGACAAGCTGCGCGAGCAGTTCGCCGTCTATCTGGTGGGCAGCGGCCGCATGTGCGTGGCCGGCCTCAATGCCGCCAACGCGCCCTACGTGGCCCAGGCCTTCGCCCAGGTGCAGTAAGCGCCGCGTCGCCGGCCCGCATCGCGGGCCGCGCATTACGGCACAGCGGGCCCGTCGCGATGCGGCGGCCCGTCGTTTTCCATTCAGGCCGCCACCCGCTCCGGCCAGCCATGCGTCGCCACTTCGGTGGCCAACGCCAGCCAGGCGGCGTCGCCTTCCAATTCCGCCAGACGCATGCAGCTGAGCGCCAGCTTGACGCTGTGGCCGTCCCGTTGCTCCCGCGCCAGCCGGCGGATGTCGGCCAACGGCGGCAGCGGGTCCCGGCGCAGCGTCGGCAACGCCGGGCAGCCGTGGTAAATGAACGCCCCCAGCAGCGCCATCTGCATCTGCAAGACCGCGCAATCCGGCACTTCGCTCAAGCCTTGTCCGCGCGCCAGGCTCAAGCTGGCCTCCCAGGCGGTGAGCAGATGCAGGATATTGAACTGGCGCCTGGCCAGAAACAGCAGGCGGCACAGGCGGCGCTGCTCGCGCGCCCCGGCCAGCAAGCCGGGCGGCAGGCGCCACGGCAGCACAGACGCGGCCAGCGCATGTTCGATGTCGTCGGCGATCAGCCTGCCCTCCTCGCCCGGCGGAATCGGCGCGCGGTGCCAATCGCGCAGCAGCTCCGACAGGGTCAGCGGCACCGCGCTGCTGCCCGGCGACGGCAGCAGCCGCCAGTTCGCCAAGGCATAGGCTAAGGCGGCGTCAATCTCAGCCGCCACCTCGCCGCGCGCCGCGTAGGCCAGCCGGATCACGCCGTGAAACGACGCCGAAGCCGGCGCCTCCAACACCAGCCGCAGCCGTTGCGGCCAGCAGCGCTGCCAGCGCTCGCTTTCCCGCTCCCAGGCGAAACGCCGCCGCCAGGCGGCCTCGCTGGCCGCGTCGCCCAGCCAGCCGCTGGTGTCGGCGATGTCGCGGCCATCGTCCACCAGGGGTTCCAGATGCGCGCATGACGCGGCCCGCCGGCGCAGCTCGCCCTCGTCCGCGCCCAGTTCGGCCAGCGCCTGCAAAGCCATAGGCACATGATTGGACAAGCCTTGCCGGTAACTGCCGGAATAGGCCAGCAATGGCGGCAGCAACTGTCGCAGCATCCGCGTCTCCTTCGCGATCAACTCCTCTGCACTGTGCGTGGAAGCGGCGCGCAATGCCAATTGGATTTCAGGATGGCGACGATAGCAGATCGCTATCTGTACGGCACGCGCGGGCCAGGACGGAAACAGCTGGCGCGGCGACGCAAAAAAACCGGCCCCGCAAGGCCGGTTATTCGCGGAATCAACCGCTTACCACACCTCGCCCGGCCGCCAGTCGGTTTCCAGCGACGCGCTGATGTCCAGCGCCGACGGCGTATGGAACAAGCGATAGATCATCACCTCCTCCTCCGGCGTCTCCACCAGGCCTTCCCGGTCCTGGTAGGCCAACGGCCCCAGCCACAGCTCCCAACCGCGGCGGGCGTAGAAATCGGCCTCGGACGGCGACAAGGCGGCGATATCGTAGTCATCGCCGATCAAGGCCGGAATGGTGGAGAGCACCGCGCAGCCATAGCCCTTGCCCTGCCGCTCCGGCAGGGTGGCCATCGCCTCCACATAGGCGGAACGCAGCGGCGGCAGGCCTTCGGCGCGCAGTTCTCGCGGCAGCCAGGCGGCGTGGCTGACCAGCTCGCCCTCCTCGCTGACCATCAAATGAGTGGCGTCGCCCAACAACTCCATATACGGCGAAAAATCCTCTTCGTAGGCCTGAGAGCACAAGCTCAGGATGCGGTCGCGCTGCTGCGCGGTCAGATCGCGGTTGGGCACAACCGTGAAGCTGAGCGTGGACATATCGGTCATGGCGGGCTCCTATCGTCGAAAAACAAGAGCGGCTGACGCAAACGTCCGAAACCGGCGCGCCGACGCAGGCAACAGCCTGCGACGAAGGCGGCACGGCATCGGGATGTCTGGCCGGCCTCTCGAAAGAGGGCCAGGGGCACCAGTGGCTGAGACCCCGCCGCGCCGGCAGGGTTCAGCCCACCTGCCCTTCCATCCAGTCCGGCGGATACCGCCCGCCAGCCACATGGCGGTGGAAAGACGAGTACGGCCAATCCCGCACCCGCGCCGCCCAGCCGTGCCGGACCGGGCTGTAATGCAGGAAATCCAGATGGCGGGCCAGCTCCTCCGCCCCGGCCACCCGCCGCTGTTCGTAGCGCAGTTGCCAAAGCGCGTCCCGTTCTCTGGGCCGCCCGTCCGCGCGCAGATAATGCGCGCCCACCAGCCGCGTCACCCGGCGCTTGATCTCGCGCCAGCGCGCGCCGTGATCGGCGTCGCCGGCCGGCAGCGTCCAGATCGCGTGCATCCGGTCCGGCAGCAATACCCAGCCTTCGATCCGGAACGGCCGCGCCGCACGCACGGCGACGATGGCCCGCCGCAACGCGACACGGACCATCTCGTCGGTGAGCACCGCATGCTGGCGCGTGGTGGCCACTGTGAAGAAGAAGCACGCGCCCGCCACCACTCCTGGCGGAAGGGGAGACATCGCTCGCCCCTGGCAAAAGAAGCCAGAGTAGCGGAAACGGGGAGATCAGGGGACCGGCCGAAAGCCGGGGTGAGTGGCATGTCCATCGTTGCGACATTGACCCTTCGTGACAACAACCAGGCGGTTACCACTCACATACCCGCCTCTTTGAAAAAGCGAGCTCCGCCCAAAGGCGGGTCCGGGGGCTGCGCGGCCAGCCCCCTGACCACCCCAGGCCGCCCCTACCACGCGCGAAACCCCGCTAAACCGCCCGGCCAAGCGCCGCCGAACTCGCGTCGCGCTACCGTCGCGCCGCTCAAACAAGCGGCGGCTTAAAACCTGACCGGACGATTTTTGAGCGGCGCGCGCGGAAGGGGAATCAGGATACTGTCGATATACGCCTCTGCTTCTCAGGCAAAAAACGGATACACCATCCCGTCTCAATTTATCTCTTAACAGCCAACGTTAGTAACAAGCACGCCACTCAGCCATGGCACCACACCCTAGCCCTTTCGATCATTGGTGCCAGAGCACCATAACCGGTATGAGAAAGTCTCTGGATCATCAGCAGGAGAAATTTGCAGATCAAAATGGATAGCAAACATAAGCTTATTCAGTGCCTCGTCATGAGCCTTTCTTGATGGATTCGGATTGGATCGCGCAATTGCATCCTGAAACTGCCAAAGCGCCAGGAGCACTCTGTGGGAAGCAACCAAACCAATGGTATTGGCAGCTCGTGTCCAGCGCCGCTCCTCCTCAGGAGTCGAATCAGATCCTACCGTACCGCTAAGCGCATCCATAAACTCCCGATAATGCTCCAGCTTTTGTTTTTTCCACTCAGCTTCACACTCCTTTCGCTTCGTAAGAAAAAAAGTAACCGCTGCGACAACAATACTTGCTGCTGAAGAAATCACAGCAACCAAAATAGGAGCATCCATATTCAAAAGCCTCAGTGAACACGGGACTTTGCTACACCCAGTACAGCCTATCAGTCAGGAACAATGTTCCAACGCTGTAGAACCGAACCAATGCACTCTCTTCCCCATCAGCGCAAGCCGGTTCCGAGGCCATTTCCAAGGTCTTAAGCCGCCGGCTGTTCGACGTGGGGCGACGTTAGGGAAGCGCTGATCAAATCGCCATCATGCGAGGA
>NZ_JZJL01000034.1 GCF_000971335.1 Chromobacterium vaccinii | reverse complement strand
TGGCCGTCGCGCCGCTGGACGTCAGCGTCAGCACCCCGGTGCCGCTGTTGTAGCTGGCGACGATGTTGCCGTAAGTCACGGCGCTGGTGTTGGTGAAGCTCAGCACGTCCTCGCCGCTATGGAAGTTGCCGGTGATCGATGCCGTGGCGCTGGCCAACGTGGTGTTGTCGAGGTCGGACACGGTGATGCCGCTGTCCACCGCCACCGGCGTCGAGGTGGCGTTGTCGCCGGCGGTGAAGGCGGTGCTGCCGCCGCTGGCGGTGGCGATAGGCGTCTGGTCGGTGTCGGCCACCGTCACCGTCCGCGTCACCGCGGTGCTGGAGTTGCTGCTGCCGTCGGCCACTTGAAAGCTGATGGTGCGGGTGGCGCTGTTCGGCGTTACTGCGCTATCGGTATATTTCACCGCGCGCAATGCCGCCTGCCATTGCGCCAGCGTGGCGGTGGCGCCGCTGGAGGTCAGCGTCAACACGCCGGTGCCGCTGTTGTAACTGGCGCTGATGTTGCCCATGGTGCTGCCATCGTTGGTGAATGACAGCACATCCTCGCCGCTGTGGAAGTTGCCAGTAATGGACACCGTGCCGCTGGCCAGCGTGGGGCTGGCGTTGTCGGTGACGGTGATGCCGCTGTCCACCGCCACCGGCGTCGAGGCGGCGTTGTCGCCGGCGGTGAAAGCCGCGCTGCCGCCGCTGACGGCGAGCAGCGGCGCGGCGCTGACCGCCATCGTCACGCTGGCGGCGCTGCTGGTGCCACCGTGGCCGTCGTTGACCGACACCTGGATGGTGCGGGTGGTGGTGTTGGGAATGCCGGCGGCGGTGTCGTTGTAGGTCAGCGCGTCCACCAGCGTGGTCACCCGGCTGGCGGTGGCGTTGCTGTTCAAGGTGACGATCAGGTCATGGCCGCTGACGCCGTCTCCATTGGTGGCGATGGTGCCGATCGCCACGCCGCCCACCGATACCGTGCTGCCCACGCTGGTGCCGCTGGACAGCGTTACCGTGCCGCTGGTGTCGATGCCCAACGCGTCCTCGCCGCTCTGGCCATTGGCCGAGATGTGGACGGTCACATTGCCGCTGTTGAAGTTGGTCGAGTCGCTGTCGGTCACCGTCGCAGCGGTGCCGGTATCGAGGTGGACCGCGCCGCCGCCGGCATAATAGGTGTTGCTGTCGCCATTGAGGTTGCCGATCACCGGGGCCGCGTCGGCGGCCACGGTCACGGTCTTGGTCACCGTGGAGCTGGTATTGCTGCTGGCGTCGGTGATGGCGAAGCTGATGGTGCGGCTGCTGGTATTGGGCGTCAGCGAGCTGTCCCGATAGGTGACCGCCTCCAAGGCCGCCTGCCACTGGGCGTTGGTGGCGGTGGAGCCGCTGGAGGTCAGCGTCAGCACCCCGGTGCCGCTGTTGTAGCTGCCGCTGATGTTGCCCATGGTGCTGCCGTTGTTGGTGAAAGCCAGCACGTCCTCGCCGCTGTGGAAGTTGCCGGTGATCGACACCGTGGCGCTGGTTTGGGTCGAGGCCGCGGTATCGCTGAGAGTGATGCCGCTGTCCACCGTCACCGCGCTGCCGGTGCCGCCGCTGTAGGCGCTGCTGCCGCCGCTGGCGGTCAGCGTCGGCCCGGGGAAATGGAAGTTGGTGGCGTTGATGGCGCCGATGCCGAGCAGGCCGGTGATGTTGTGGCCGTTGGCGGCCAGAACGCGGAACGAGTCTATGCCCTGGAAATTGCTGTTGCTGGACACATTGAACGTCACCAGCGAGCCGCTGTTGTCGATATCGCTGACGCTCTGGCTCAACGTGGCGCCGCTGACGGCGGAACCGTTGAGGTAGCCCACCAGCTGGACGGTGCCGCCGGAGAAAGTGGAGTCGTAGCCATTCAGCACCACGCCGATGGAGTTCAGCGTGAACAGGCTGCTGTCGTTAGGCTTGACCGAGAAATAGTTGATCTGCTTGACCCCGTCGCTCAGCGCGTCCACCGTTTCCACCGAGCTGGAGCCGTCCTTCTCGATGATGATCATCTCGTTCTGGCCGTCGCTGTTGGAATTCATCTGCATCGTGAAATTCCAGCCAAGAACATTGCTGACCGTCAGCGAGGAAACGCCAGTGGGCACCACGGTGGTGGAGCCGTCCTGCGAGTCGAAGGTGGTGGTGCCGGAAGTGGGCCGGGTCAGCAAGCCGTTATAGTCAGTCAAGCTCAGCGCGGCGACGTGCAGCCGGTCGGTCGAAAATTCCAGCGTCCAGTCGCCGCCCAGGCTGGCGGCGCCGGTGGCGTCGGTGGAGGCGGCGGTCACCCGGCCGCTTTCCCGCGCGATGGCATTGACCAGCGCGGCGCCGTCGCTGCCCTCGGCCACGTCGCAGCCATACAGCAGGATGTCGCCGCCGGGGCGCAGCGCCTGCCCTATGGCGGCCAGCTCGGCCTGGTAGTTGGCGACGTTGGCGGTGGTCAGCTGGGCGGTGCCCAGTTGCAGGTCGTTTTCCTGGCCGTGCGAAATGATGTGGATGGCGCTGTAGCCGCTATGGGTTTGCGCCCACTGCGCGATCTGCGCCAGGCCGTCCTTGCTGCTGTCCAGAATCACCACCTGGTAATTGGACGGCAGCTGGGCGATCAGGCTCTGGTAGTTGGCGACGTTGGACTCGACGAACACCACCTGCGGCCCCTGCGCATGGGTGTCGCGCGCGCTGGCGGCGGCATCTCGCGGCTGGGCGGTGGCGGCGACCGCAGCCGCCGTCTCGCCGTGGCGCTGCTGGGCGTCGACGCGCGCCGCGTCGTGCGCGGGGTCGACATGATGCGCGGCCTCGCCGACCGAAGCCGCCACCCCGCCGTCGAACATCATCCTGGGCTCCAGCGCCTGCAGCAGCAAACGGCCGGCCGGACGTCCAGCCTGTTTGGCCGATTCCCGGCCCGTCGATTTCCACCACGCCATGTTCCTGCTCCCGCGCCTGCGCTACGGCTGCCGCCGATTGCGTTTGAATAAAAATATCCCTTCTAAAGAAATAGACTAGTTGAGCGCATAAAAAAATGTCGTATGAGTAAAGGTTCTTTAGATAAATCTACTTAGCACCCCTCCGCTGAGCGCCGCCGCTTCCCTTCACCCGGCCAGCCGCGGCTTGCGACGACGCTCCGCATCCCGTATCGTGCGCAACAGATTTTGAAGGACCGCCGATGACCGCCACACCGCTTTACTGCGCCGAACCCGCCCGCCTCGACGCCGCCCGCCGCCTGTGCGAGCGTTTCTCCTTGCCCCTGATCAAGCAGCGGCCGGCCGACGGCTACTGGCTGGAACTGGGCTCCGAACGGTTGGAATTGCTGACCACCGGCAAGCACGGCGCGGTATACGCCGAATTCGTCGATGGCGCGGCGCGCCACCGCCGCGAACAGGGCGGCGGCCGCGGCCAGCCGGTGGCCAAGGCGGTGGGGCTGAGGGGAGCGAGGGATCTGCCTCACGTGGTAGACGCCACCGCTGGCCTGGGCCGCGACAGCTTCGTGCTGGCCACGCTGGGCTGCCGGGTGACGATGGTGGAGCGCTCGCCGGTGGCGGCGGCGCTGCTGGCCGACGCGCTGGAGCGCGCGGAACGCGACGAAACCACCCGCGACATCGCCGCGCGGATGACGCTGGTGCTCGCCAACTCGCGCGACTGGCTGGCCGGCCTCGCCGAAGCACAGCGCCCCGACGTGGTGTTCGTCGACCCGATGTTCCCCGACACCGACAAGAAATCCGCCGCCGCCAAGAAAGACATGCAGGCCTTCCAGCACGTGATTGGCGACGACATGGACAGCGCCGAGCTGCTGGCCGCAGCCATCGCCGCCGCCAAGGTGCGGGTGGTGGTGAAACGGCCGCGACTGGGCGCGGCCATCGCCGGCGTGAAGCCGTCGGCGGTGCTGGACGGCAAGTCCACCCGCTTCGATCTCTACGTGATCAAGGCCCTGGCCTCAGGCTGAGTGCGCGGCGCGGCTGTCCGTCGGCGCCTGCCCGCGCTCGTTCATGCCGTAATCGCGCAGCACCGCCGCCACTCGCAGCCGGTAGTCGGCGAACACGCCTCCCCTTCCCGCCGCCTGCGCCATCCGGTGCGATTCCAGATTGCGCCAGGCGGCAAGCGCGGCCTCGTCCCGCCAGAACGACAGAGACAGCAGCTTGTCCGGCTGATTCAGGCTCTGGAAACGCTCGATGGAGACAAAACCATCCATCGTCCGCAGCTGCTCCGCCAGCCGCGCCGCCCATTGCAGATAGGCCTCGCGGCCGCCTTCGGCCAGCGTCGCCTCGAATATCACCGCGATCATGCTCGTTCTCCCGCGCCGAAGCGGCGCATTCTGACATTGGGCGGGCCAGCAAAGGTGACGCCGGCGCCCAGGGCCCCCCAGTCCGGACGGCTCTCCTCCAATGCATGCAAAGCGCCGCGGGCGGTGGCCAGGGCCAGCGCCTCGCCCGGGCAGGCATGCCGGCCGCCGCCGAAATCCATGGCCTCTGCCGGCCCGGCCGGATCGCGCGCGGCGGCGGCCAGCAACACCAGCACCTGGTCGCCGGCCCGCAAGGTCTGGCCGGCCAGCGTCACGTCCGCTTCGACGAAACGCCGGGTGTGGTGCAGCACCGGGTCTTGCCGCAAGCGCGCGCGCCACTCGACGGGATCGGCATGGTCCCACTCTCCTTCACAGCGCCAGGCGATGCCGGCCGACAGCAGCCCGGCGCCGGCATCGCGGCTCTGGAACAGGATGCCAAGCAAATTGGCGTACAGGGCGGCATCGTCCAGGCCGGCGAACGCATCGCGCCAGCGCCGCAGCCACCCATCGGCCGATAGAACGGCGAGATCGGTCAGCAAGGTCCGGCAAGCCTCCGCGCCCCGCTCGCGCGCCGCGGCATCGGCATCGATCGCCAAGGCCCGGCACACCCGCGCGATCCCTGCCGCCGCCTCCGCCAGCGCGGCTTCCGGCCAACCCAGCAGCGAAGCCAGCGTGGCGACCGGCAAAAAATCGACCAGCGCGTCCAGCCGGCGGCCATCGACCTCGCCGGTCGGCAGAAAAGCCCGCGCCAGCCGCCGCGCCGTCTGCTCCGCCTCGTCGCAGGACTGGGCCGCCAAGCCCTCGCCCACCGCCGTCCGCAAGCGGGCATGCGCGTCGCCCTCGCACATCCGCGGCCAGCGGCCGAACGCCTCTCCCAGCGGCGACCCGGCGATGCCCGCCGGCACCGGCTCCCGCGCCGGCCGCACGCGGCAGACGGTGCTGGCCAGCACCGCGTCCACCGCCCGGCGCGAGGCGGCCAGCCACAGCCCCAGTTGCTCGTCGCGCCGCCAGCCATCCTGCACCAACGCCCGGTAATAAGGATAAGGATCGGGATGGCCGGCGGCGGCCAACGCGTGTTCCGGCCAGCCGTTCATGCTCCGCCTCCCAGGTATCGCCGCCGCGCGCCGTCGACGCAGCGCGCGCGGGAACTGGCCGCGCGCTCGTGCGGCGCGAACCACGCCTCCACCTCGTCCAGCAGGTCCACCGCTCGGCGCAGCAAGGCCAGCTCGGCCTCCGGCAAAAAGGCTCGGGTCTGGCGTTCGGTCAGCCGGTCTATCAGGGCCACCATCGCCTCTTTGGCCGCGATCTGCTCCACCCGGCCATGGCGGGTGCAGACGCCGTAGGCGCCGGCCAGGAAATGCGCCCACTCCTCGTCCAGGCCGCCCGCAGGCTCCGCGGCAGGCAGCCCCTGCTCCGCCAGACGCGCCAGCTCGGCCCGGTAGCGCCGATCGAAACGCGCGCGCAGCGTCGCCGCTTCGGCATGCTCGGCCGCTATCAGCCACTCGGTCATCGCCTGCGGATACCAGGCCAGCTCGCCGCCCAGCGCCCGCTCGCCAAAGTAAGACGTAACGGTGCCGGCGCAGCGCAGCCGATAGGACGGCAGCGGCGCGCGTCCTTCACGTTGCAGCTCGGCCAGCCGCTCCGGCGCCAGTCCGCAGCGGAACAGCAGCTGCGGCTCGCTCATGAAATAGGTGTGTAGATAATCCAGCAGGGCGCGCATGTCGCAACTCCTTGGCATGTCGTTCGAATGCCCGTATCGTAGCCAGGCATCGACCACGATGTTTCACGCTGGAGTGAACCATGACCGCCGCCCATCTCCCCGACATCAGCCGCCTGGCCAGCCTGCTGGCCGATCCCGGCCGCGCCCTGATGCTGCTGTTGATGCTGGACGGCCGCAGCTACCCGGCCAGCGAGCTGGCTCAGCACGCCGGCCTCAGCGCCCAGGCCGCCAGCAACCACCTGGCCAAGCTGCTGCAAGGCGGCGCGGTCAAGGTGGAGCAGCATGGCCGCCATCGCTACTACCTGCTGGCCAACGCGGCCATCGCCCAGGCGCTGGAGGCGCTGAGCGCCGCCGCCCACGGACACGATCTGGCCCGGCCGCGCGCGGCCAGCCGGGTGACGCCGGAGCTGCGGCTGGCGCGCACCTGCTACGACCACCTGGCGGGCCGGCTGGGCATCGCCATCGCCGACGCGATGCTGGAAAACGGATTGCTATTGCTGGACGAGGACAGGCAGTTCGCGGTGACGGCAGCCGGCCGCGGCTGGTTCGCCGCGGCGCTGGAGGTGGAAGCGCCTGCCGGCGGCAAGCGGCCGCTGGCGCGGGCCTGCCTGGACTGGAGCGAGCGGCGGCCGCATCTGGCCGGCGCCCTCGGCGCGGCATTGTGCCGGGAATTCCTGCGACGGAACTGGGTGGAGCGGCGGCTGGACAGCCGCGCGCTGCGCGTCACCCCGGCCGGGCAAACCTTCCTGCGCCAACAGTGGGGCATCCGGCCGGATACGCTGGCGGAATAGACGCGGCGGCAGACTCAGGCAGTCAGCCGCTCGGCGAAGCCTTCCGGAATGGCGGGGCGGCCGCGTTCATTGATCGCGGTGCCGATCACCAGGCCATCCAGCACCACCTTGCCGTCGGCCGCGCGCACCACCTGCTGGCGGAAGCCGAAGCGCACCTTGGACACCGCTTCGAAAGCCACGGTGACGGCGAAGGTGTCGCCGCTGGTCAGCGAGGCCTTGTAGTCCATCTCCGAGCGCACCACCACCAGATTGATCTTGTCGCGCGCCAGCTGCGCGAAATCTATGCCCTTGGCCAGCAAGAACTCATGCCGGGCATGTTCCAGGTAATTGAAATAGACGCCGTTGTTGACGATGCCCTGCATGTCGCACTCGTAGTCGCGCACTTTGAATTCAACGGAAAAGACTGACATCAAGCGGCTCCCTGTTTCGAAACGATGAAGCGCCCGCCGCGGCGGACAAGCCGCTTGGACGCCGACGATGGCAGGGAGTTTCTCAGATAGGCGGCCGGGGAACCAGCGCCGCCATCCGATTTCAGCGGGAGGAAGGGGTTGTCGGCGGCGCGACGCGGCGCCATTCCACCTTGGGCGGCGCCTGCAGCGCGGTGCGGCCCAGCAGCCAGGCCAGCCAGTTTTCGTTGCCGGAAAAAATCATGACAGCCTCCTCCAGCCATGGTGGCGCAAACGCTGCTCGACCGCGGTGGCGGAACGGCGGCAGGCCAGCACCGGGATGCCCAGCGCGGCGGCGCGGTCGCGGTAATGCCGCATCACGTTGTGGCCGAGAAAATCGGTGAGCAGGATCAGCACGTCCGGCCGGCCGGGCAGCGCCGCCTTGCGTTGATGCGCGACGTTGCGGCCGCAGATGTGGCGGGCGATGCGGATGTCGTACAGGCTCAGCACCTCGGGAATATTGCCCAGGCTATCGGCTCCCACCAGCAGCGCTTCCATCTTGCCTCCTTGCCGCCTCGAGCGGAATCGGGTGATGGTTTGACTGTAAAGCGGCCGCTTAATCCCTCAAAGTAATAATAAATTTTATTTCAATACCCATTTGATATATAGATGGCATGGAAGGTCAGACTGCTAGACAGTCCCCGGCAAACCCGTTACCCTGCCCGCCCCGCGCAGCCGCGCATAAGCCACTGATTTGTCTATACAAATGAATGCCGTTGTACTAGCCGTGGGCGCCATGCTCACCCTGACCCTGCTGCGCACCCATGTCGTCATCAGCCTGCTGATCGGCGCCCTGGTCGGCGGCCTCGCCGGCGGACTGTCGCTGCCCGCCACCCTCGCCGCCTTCAACCAGGGCATCACCGGCGGCGCTTCGGTGGCGCTGTCCTACGCGCTGCTGGGCGCCTTCGCCGTCGCCATCGCCAAATCCGGGCTGCCGCACGCGATGGCCGACCTGGCGGTGAAGAAGCTGGAGCACGCCAGCGCCCACCGCAAGCTGAAATGGACGCTGATCGCGCTGCTGGGCTGCGTCAGCGTCGCCAGCCAGAATCTGGTGCCGATACACATCGCCTTCATTCCGATGCTGATCCCGCCGCTGCTGTACGTGATGGCGCGGCTGCAGCTGGACCGCCGGCTGGTGGCCTGCGTGATCACCTTCGGCCTGGTGACGCCGTACATGGTGTTTCCGGTGGGCTTCGGCGACATCTACCTGAAGCAGATCCTGCTGGGCAACGCCGCCAAGGCCGGCATGGACACCTCGGGCATCAACGTGATGCACGCGATGGCGATTCCGGCGCTGGGCATGGTGGCGGGCCTGCTGTCGGCGGTGTTCGTCAGCTACCGCAAGCCGCGCCGCTACTCGCTGGGCAAGATCGAAAACGCCGAACGCACCCACGCCCGCGTCAGCCGCAAGTCGCTGGCCACCGCCTTCGCCGCCATCGTCGCCGCGTTCTCGGTGCAGCTGTACACCGACTCGATGATCATGGGCGCGCTGTCGGGCTTCCTGTTGTTCCTCGCCGCCGGCGTGGTCAAGTGGAAGGACGCCGACGGCGTGTTCAACGAGGGCATGAAGATGATGGCGATGGTGGGCTTCACCATGATCACCGCCCAGGGCTTCGCCGAGGTGCTGCGCGCCAGCGGCGAGATCGCGCCGCTGGTCAAGGCCGGCGCGGCGCTGTTCGAGGGCCAGCGTTCGCTGGCCGCGCTGGCGATGCTGGCCATCGGGATGACGGTGACGCTGGGCATCGGCTCGTCGTTCTCCACCGTGCCCATCCTCACCGCCATCTACGTGCCGCTGTGCGCGCACCTGGGCTTCTCGCCGATGGCCACCGTGGCCATCATCGGCACCGCGGGCGCGCTGGGCGACGCCGGCTCGCCGGCGTCGGACTCGACGATGGGCCCGACCTCGGGCCTGAACCTGGACGGCCAGCACGACCATATCCGCGACACGGTGATCCCCACCTTCCTGCACTTCAACCTGCCGCTGATGACCGCCGGCTGGATCGCGGCGATGGTGTTGTAGAATGGCGGGCATGCATACCGAAAACGAAAACCGCGTCGAGGCGCTGGAAGTGCGCCTCGCCTTCCAGGACGAGCTGCTGGACGCGCTGAACGCCACCGTCGCGCGCCAGCAGAAGGAAATCGACCTGCTGCAGCAGCAAATCCGCCTGCTGTACCAGCAGTTCAGGAGCGCGCAGCCGGACGACGGCCCCGGCGGATCGCCGCGCGACGAGATTCCGCCGCACTACTGAGCGCGGCGCGCTTCACGCCGCGCGCGTCTCCCCGTTCACCGCATATGGGCAGCGCATTCCGCGCCGCCCATATTCGGGGAGACCGCCATGCGCACCTTCCGGCTTCATCTGGGCAATGGGTTCGAACACACCTTCACCTGCAGCCAGAACGCCAAGCTCACATTCCTGGTCAACGGCAGCCCCGCCGACTGCAGCGTCTTCGACATGACGGACGCTAGCGCGCCCAAGCTGCTGAGCCAACAGAAATCGATCTCCCCCGGCAATATCTCCAGACCGGTCTCGCTCAAGGCCAACACCCGCTACAAGGCGCAGATCAATCCCCACGGCGATCCCAAGCTGTCCCATGCCACGATCAACTGGTGAACGCCGCCTTATCGGAAAAACAGGTTTGCAAATGCAAAATCTTGCAGACAAATGTGTCGATATACCTGCTTTTATAGGATATCTGCCGACATAAATCGGCTGGCCGCAATCCCAGTATCCGCGCCCGGCCGCCAACGCTAGGCTGGTCACACTTCCCGCCGCCCCTGCGGCCACTACCCGAAAACGGAGACCTTCCATGACCGCGACACGCCCCCACGCCTTCTGCTGTTGACCAACCCCAACGCAGGAGTATCCGACATGGCACACAGCATCGCAGTGAACGTTCCCGCCAGGCAGGAAATCGAAGCCGCCGACGGCGTCGTCAAACAGCTGAAGGAGTATCAGTCGAAAAACTGGGCGATAGGCCTGAACGGCGACAACCTGGCGCCGGACAACTTCCTGGCCTTCTTCACCGAGCGCCAGCTGCCGTTCGCCTACTACGTCCGCGCGCAGGGCGTCAGCGTCGGCGAGCCGTCGGCCTATCAGATCAACATCGATACGCTGAACCACTACGTCGCGCTGATCCGCAGCGCCGAGGGCATCGCCGTGCACGGCGCGATCACGCAGCTGAACCACTACAAGGCCAATAATTGGGCGATCGGCCTGAACGGCAGCACGCTGCAGCCGGACGACTTCCTGCCCTTCTTCGACACCCGCGGCGTGGCGTTCGCCTACTACGTGCGCAGCGGCGGCGTCGAACTGGGCACCCCGGCCGCCTACGACAACAATGTCCGGGCGCTGCAACAGTACCTGGACAATCTGTAAACTCCCGCTTCCCGCCCCGCCGGCTCCCGCCGCGGGGCGGCCTCCCCCTCAGTCCCGCTTGCGCCGCCGCGACACCGTCGCCTCGATATTCTTGCGGCCGATCAGCTTGACCGGCTCCGGCATCGCCGGCGCTTCCGCCTCGCCCAGCCACTTGTACATCACCAGGCAGTCCACCAGCCCGTGGACCGCGTGACGGTACGCGCGCGGCAGCCGGCCGACGACGTCGAAGCCCAGCTTCTGCCACAACGCCACCGCCGCCGCGTTGGTGGCCACCACGCTGTTGAACTGCAGCGCCAGAAACCCCCGCTCCCGCGCGCGTTGCTGCGAATGCTCGCACATCGCGCGGGCCACGCCCTTGCCTCGCGCCGCCGGCGCCACCATGTAGCCGCAGTTGCCGACGTGGCCGCCGGGCCCGGCGGCGTTGGCCTTGAGGAAATAGCTGCCCAGCAGCTGGCCGTCGTCTTCCGCCAGCCAGGTTTCCAGCGGCGCCTCGCACCACAGCCGGCGCGCCGCCTCCTGGTCCATGTCCGGGTCGAAAGCGTAGGTTTCGCGGGCGGCCACCACCTCGCTGAACACCGGCCAGAACGCCGCGAAATCCCGCGGCTCCATCAATCTGATCTGCATCTTGTCTTTCCGATTCTCGATACTCAAGGCGTGGGCTGCGGCTTGCTGCCGGGCCGGCTCATGCCGCCGGACAGCAGGCTGGCGCCGGCGATCAACGCGCCGCCCAGCCACTCCTGCAGCGACATTTTCTCGCCGGCCAGCAGATAGGCCGACACCGCGGCGAACACCAGCTCCATCAGCATCAGCGTCATCGCCTGGGTAGCCGGCATGATGGACAGGCCGTACTGCGACACCACGCTGGTGCACAGCAGCACCACGCCCAGAATCGACAATACCAGCCAGCTCTCGGCCGGGATTTCCAGCATCCTGGGAAGCTCGCCGCTCTGCAGCAGGCAGAACGCGCCGATCAGCGCCACGCCGAACCACACCGTCGCCGACTTCACCGGCACCGGAATGCCGTGCGAGCGGCGGCTGATCACATTGCCCAGCGCGAAAGCCATGCCGCCTGACAGCGCCAGCCACTCGTAGCGGTGGGTCAGCGGCAGCTCGCCGGCGAATAGTTCCGGCCGGTAGATGAACACGCAACAGCCCAGCAGCGACAAGCCCACCACCGCCCAGCCGCGGCGGGTCAGGTGCTCGTGCAGCAGCAGCCTGGATAGCAACGCGGTCCACAGCGGCGACAGGTAGAACAACAGCAGCACCCGCATCACCTGGCCTTCGGCCACCGCCATCGTGTAGCTGAAATTGCACCAGCCGAACAACAGCGTCAGCAGCACCAGCACCGGCTCGAAATGGAACTGGCGCCGGTAGACTTTGAAGAACAGCGTCAGGCCGGCGGCGATGGTGACCAGATAGGTGGCCAGCGAGGCCATCGGCACGCTGACGCCCTGGGCGTTGAGGCTACGGAACGGGTACCACATCAGCCCCCACACCAGCGCGGTGGTGAGGATGCCGGAGGTGGCGACGATTTTTTGTTTTACAGGTGTCATGGCTGTTCTTAAGATGGTCGATTGCCTGTGCCGAATTTCCGATGGAGACGCCGCTTTGAATCCCCGCCTGGACCAATTGCACCCCTACCCGTTCCAGCGCCTGGCGACGCTGCTCGCCGATGCCAAGCCGCCGGCGGCATTGCCGCACATCAGCCTGGCGATGGGCGAGCCCAAGCATCCGGCGCCGCGACTGGTGAAGGACGCGCTGTGCGCGAATCTCGCCGGCCTGTCCGGCTACCCGGCGACGCAAGGCACGCCGGCGCTGCGCCAGGCCTGCGCCGACTGGGCCGAGCGCCGCTACGGCGTGAAGCTGGACCCGGCCGGCGAAGTGCTGCCGGTCAACGGCAGCCGCGAGGCGCTGTTCTCGCTGACCCAGTGCCTGATCGACGCCGGCGGCGCGTCCCAACCGGTAGTGGTGTCTCCCAATCCCTTTTACCAGATTTACGAAGGCGCGGCACTGCTGGCCGGCGCCGAGCCCTACTACCTGAACTGCGAGGCGGCGAACCGCTTCCAGCCGGACTGGGACGGCGTGCCGGATGACGTGTGGCGGCGCGCGCAGCTTGCGATCGTCTGCAGCCCCGGCAATCCCACCGGCGCGGTGATGGACCTGGCCGCCTGGGACAAGCTGTTCGCGCTGTCGGACCGCCACGGTTTCGTCATCGCCAGCGACGAATGCTATTCCGAGATCTATTTCGACGCGCCGCCGCTGGGCGGCCTGTCCGCCGCGCGCGCGCTCGGCCGCGGCTTGGAGCGGCTGGTGATGCTGACCAGCCTGTCCAAGCGCTCCAACGTGCCCGGCATGCGCTCCGGCTTCGTCGCCGGCGACGCCGCCGTCCTGAAGCAGTTCCTGCTGTACCGCACCTACCACGGCAGCGCGATGAGCCTGACGGTGCAGGCGGCAAGCCAGGCCGCCTGGAACGACGAGGCGCACGTCGAGTCCAACCGGGCCGCCTACGCCGCCAAATTCGCCGCGGTGCTGCCGCTGCTGCAGCCGGTTCTCGAGGTGGAGATGCCGGAAGCCGGCTTCTACCTGTGGGCGAAAGTGCCGGACGGCGACGACGCGGCCTTCGCCCGCGCGCTGTTCCAGCAGCGACACGTGACGGTGCTGCCAGGCAGCTTCCTCGCCCGCGACGCCCACGGCGCCAACCCCGGCCGCGGCTACGTGCGCATCGCGTTGGTGGCCGAGCAAGCTGAATGCGTGGCCGCCGCGCAAAGGATTGTAGAATTCCTCCAGACCCAGCGCGCCGCGACGCCGGCGTGACGCTCCGCCACAGGACCCAGAATCACAGATGACGACTTCGATTCACATTGCCAAAGGACTGAACCAGATGCATCCGATCCAAAGCCTGATCGAACAGGCATTCGAAAACCGCGCCGAGATCACCCCCGCCACCGTGTCGCCGGAACTGAAGGCCGCCATTGAGCAGGTCGTAACGGAACTGGACAACGGCCATCTGCGCGTCGCCGAGAAGCAAGGCGGCGACTGGGTGGTGAACCAATGGGTGAAGAAGGCGGTGCTGCTGTCCTTCCGCATCCGCGACAACGCGGTGCAGGACGACGGCGTCAACCGCTACTTCGACAAGGTGGACACCAAGTTCGCCGACTGGAGCCAGGCCCGCTTCCAGGAAGCCGGCTTCCGCGTGGTGCCGGGCGCGGTGGCGCGCAAGGGCAGCTTCATCGCCAAGAACACCGTGCTGATGCCGTCCTACGTCAATATCGGCGCCTACGTCGACGAAGGCGCGATGGTGGACACCTGGGCCACCGTCGGCTCCTGCGCCCAGATCGGCAAGAACGTGCACCTGTCCGGCGGCGTCGGCATCGGCGGCGTGCTGGAGCCGCTGCAGGCCAACCCCACCATCATCGAAGACAACTGCTTCATCGGCGCGCGCTCGGAAATCGTCGAGGGCGTGATCGTCGGCGAGGGCTCGGTGATCTCGATGGGCGTCTACATCGGCCAATCCACCAAGATCTACGACCGCGAAACCGGCGAAGTGATGTACGGCCGCGTGCCGCCGGGCTCGGTGGTGGTATCCGGCAACCTGCCGTCCAAGGACGGCAGCCACAGCCTGTACTGCGCGGTGATCGTCAAGAAGGTGGACGCGCAAACCCGCAGCAAGACCAGCATCAACGAACTGCTGCGCGGCGTGTGATCCCGATCCAAGACGCCTCCCGGCGTCTTGGCGCCGGCCGCGAACCGATCCACGGGCGCGGCCGGTGTGCCATTATGGCAACACCCCTGCCTCTGTCTTAATGACATAGGCATCAAACTGCGGCGATTTTGCACACCGTAACATAGCGAGATTTGGCGCAAAGTCGCCAACGCTATAAAATCCAGCTATTCGAGACCGGATAGTACGCTACCATAAACCGCGGCCGGCCTGATTCCCGCCGGTAGCGAAGCAGGTTGAATTTCACCGTCGCAGCGGGGTCAGATACGAGACCCCTCTTTCAAGCTGTTTGGAATTTTTGTGTCCACAGACCATTTCATCGAATTCAGGAACGTCAGCTTCGCCTACGGCGACCGGCCCATCCTGAAGAACCTTACGCTCAGCGTGCCGCGCGGCAAGCTGGTCGCCATCATGGGCGGCAGCGGCAGCGGCAAGACCACGCTGCTGCGGCTGATTTCCGGCCAGATTCGCCCGCAATCGGGCGAAGTGCTGGTGGACGGCCGCGACATCGCGCGGATGAGCCAGTCCGAGCTGTACCAGCACCGCCGCCGCATGGGCATGCTGTTCCAGTTCGGCGCGCTGTTCACCGACCTTTCGGTCGCCGACAACGTCGCCTTCCCGCTGCGCGAGCACACCAAGCTGCCGGAAAGCATGATTCAGGACCTCGTCACCATGAAGCTGGAGGCGGTGGGCCTGCGCGGCACGCAGAAGCTGATGCCGGCCGAACTGTCCGGCGGCATGGCGCGCCGCGTCGCGCTGGCGCGCGCGATCGCGCTCGATCCGCAGCTGATGCTGTACGACGAGCCCTTCACCGGCCTGGACCCGATCTCGCTGGGCGTGATCGCGCTGTTGGTCAAGAAGCTGAACGACGCGCTGGGCACCACCGCGGTGATGGTCACCCACGACGTGCACCAGTCGCTGGCCATCGTCGACCACGTGCTGTTCGTCGCGGGCGGCCAGATCATCGCCCAGGGCACGCCGGACGAAGTCCGTGCTTCCGACTCTCCTTGGGTGAAGCAGTTCATCAACGGCGAGGCCGACGGCCCGGTGCACTACAACTTCCCCGCCGCCACCTCGCTGGCTGCGGACCTGGGTCTGCAAGGAGGCGGGCATGCTTGACTTTCTGACCTCGCCGCTGCGCCGCCTCGGCCATGCCACCATCAACGCCGTCTGGCGGCTGGGCTTCGCCGCCCGCTTCCTGGCCGCCATCCTGCTCAACAGCGGCCAGAGCCTGCTGCGGCTGCAGATGACGATACGCGAGATCTACTTCGCCGGCGTGATGTCGCTGATCATCATCGTTGTCTCCGGCCTGTTCGTCGGCATGGTGCTCGGCCTGCAGGGCTACACCACGCTGGCCAAGTTCGGCTCCGCCGACGCGCTGGGCGCGATGGTGGCGCTGGCGCTGCTGCGCGAGCTGGGTCCGGTGCTGGCCGCGCTGCTGTTCGCCAGCCGCGCCGGCAGCGCGATGACCGCCGAAATCGGCCTGATGAAAACCACCGAGCAGCTGGACGCGATGAGCGTGATGGCGGTCAACCCGATGGCCCGCGTGATCGCGCCGCGCTTCTGGGCCGGCGTCGTCTCCATGCCCATCCTGGCCGCGCTGTTCAACGTGGTCGGCATCTTCGGCGGCTACCTGGTCGGCGTGGTGATGATAGGCCTGGACGCCGGGACGTTCTGGTCGCAGATGCAGGGCAACGTCGACCTGCACTACGACGTGGTCAACGGCATCATCAAGAGCCTGGTGTTCGGCATCGCCGTGACGCTGATCGCCGTGTTCGAAGGCTACGACGCCACCCCGACCGCCGCCGGCGTGTCGGCCGCCACCACCCGCACCGTGGTCACCTCGGCGCTGGTGATCCTGGCGCTGGACTTCGTGCTGACCGCCTTCATGTTCTAGGAATAAAACAAATGAAACGCTCTACCATTGATTTGTGGGTCGGCATTTTCGTCGCCCTCGGCATCGCCGCCGTCGTCTTCCTGTCGCTGAAGGTTGCCAACCTGACGCCGCAGAGCGCGTCGCAAACCTACATCGTCTACGCCGATTTCGACAACGTCGGCGGCCTGAAGGTGAAGGCCCCGGTCAAGGAAGCCGGCGTGCTGGTGGGCCGCGTGTCCGACATCCGCCTGGACCCGAAGACTTACCGCGCCCGCGTCGCGCTGAACATCGACAAGACCTACCAGCTCAGCGACGACGTCAGCGCCTCGATCCTGACCTCCGGCCTGCTGGGCGAGCAATACATAGGCCTGCAGCAAGGCGGCTCGGAAACCAATCTGGCGCCCGGCGGCACCATCACCATCACCTCCTCGGCGCTGGTGCTGGAACAGTTGATCGGTAAATTCATGACCGGATTTACCGGCAAAGACGCAAGCAAATAGCGTCGCAAGCGGGGCCAACCCTCCTCGCGGCACCGCGTGCCGCCCGACTAGTGAAAAATGGAATGTCGCAAATGAAGAAACTGCTTACCCTGTTCTGTCTGATGCTGGGCCTGTCCTCCACCCAGGTTCTGGCCGCCGCCGACAACCCGGTAGAGCTGATCAAGGACAGCTCGCGCCAAGTGCTCGACATCCTGAAGCAGGACAACGGCAAGAACACCAAACAAGTGCGCCAGCAGGCCGAAGCCGTCGCCGTGCCGCTGTTCGACTTCCCGCGCATGACCGCGCTGGCGGTCGGCCTGGGCTGGCGCCAGGCGTCGCCGGATCAGCGCAATGAGCTGACCCAGCAGTTCCAGACCCTGCTGGTGCGCACCTACTCCACCACCATGACCCGCTTCAAGACCGCCCAGGTCAATGTGCAGCCCAACCCGGTGGCCGGCGCCAACGGCAAGGACGTCACCGTGAAATCCAGCGTCACCCTGCCGGGCAACACCAATCCGGTGTCCGTCGACTACGTGCTGAACAAGGGCGACAAGGGTTGGAAGATCTACAACGTCAGCGTGGAAGGCGCCAGCCTGGTGACCGTGTACCGCAACAGCTTCAACGAGGAAATCCGCAAGAACGGCGTGGACGGCCTGATCAAGCTGCTGCAGGACAAGAACGCCGGCCCGGCATCTGCCGCTGCGGCCGCCAAGGGCAAGGGCTGATGCTGAACGCCACCGCCCCCGGCGCGGCCAGCCTGTCCGGCCGCATCGACATGGACAGCTGCGCCGGCTTGGCGCGGCCGCTGGTCCAGCTGGCGGCCCAGGGGCCGCTGCGGCTGGACCTGTCCGGCGTGGAAGCCGCAGACTCCGCCGCGCTGGCGCTGCTGCTGTCGGCGCGCCGCGCCGCCGCCGCCGCCGGCCACGCCCTGACGCTGTCCGGCATGCCCGCCGGCCTCGCCACGCTGGCCGGCCTGTACGACCTGGAGGCGCTGCTTTGCGCCGGAGAATGACCATGCGCCCCGCCCGATTCCTGGCCCCCGCCGCGCTACTGCTGCTGGCAGGCTGCGCCAGCCACCCCACCACCGCTTACGACCCGTACGAGCCGTACAACCGCGCGATGTTCACGGTTAACGACAAAGCCGATCAATGGGTGATCAAGCCGGTGGCCCAGGGTTACCAGGCCGTGGTGCCATCGCCGATCCGCACCGGAGTAGGCAACTTCTTCGACAACCTGAAGGATGTCTACAGCTTCGCCTTCAACATCCTGCGCGCCGAGCCGGAAAAAGCCGCCAACGACTTCATGCGCGTGGCGATGAACACCGGCTTCGGCCTGTTCGGCCTGATCGACATCGCCGACCAAGCCGGCTTGAAGAACAACAAGACCTCGTTGGGCGATGTGATGGTCTCCTGGGGCTGGAAGAACAGCAATTACTTCGTACTGCCCTTCTTCGGCCCGTCGACGGTGCGCGACAGCACCGGCCTCGCCACCTCGCTGGCCGGCCCCGGCCCGGAAAAGCTGGTCTACCACAACACCAACGAAGCCATTGCCTTCTACAGCGTCTACGGCGTCAACACCCGCGCCAAGCTGCTGGGCGCCGACAATTTATTGGACACCGCCGCGGTGGACCGTTACAGCTATACCCGCGACCTCTATATGCAATACCGCGCCAAACAGCTGGGCCAGCCGGACCCGACCCAGCCGGTGGACAACTTCAATCTGGACGACCTGGTGAACGGCGGCGACAGTTCCGCCCCGGCGGCAGAACGCAAAGCCGCGCCGGCGGAAGCCTCCGCGCCCGCCGCCGCGTCTGCCGCGCAATAAGCGCCTGCCTCGTCCCCATGCCGCTGCCGTCCCCCGGACGGCGGCGTTTTTCTTTTTCAAAACACAGGAGCCGCCATGAGCCAATTGCCCGCCTGTCCGCAATGCGGATCGGAATACACCTACCAGGACGGCGCGCTGTTCGTGTGCCCGGAGTGCGCGCATGAATGGAGCGACCAGCCCGCCGCCGCGGCTGAGGAACAACGCGTGGTGCGCGACGCTGTCGGCAACGTATTGCAGGACGGCGACAGCGTCACCGTGATCAAGGACCTGAAGGTCAAGGGATCGTCGCTGGTGGTCAAGGTCGGCACCAAGGTGAAGAACATCCGTCTGGTGGACGGCGACCATGACATCGACTGCAAGATAGACGGCATCGGCGCGATGGGCCTGAAGTCGGAGTTCGTCAAGAAAGCCTGACCCGCGCGGCGGATGCCGGCGATCGACGAAGGCGGCCCCGGGCCGCCTTTTTTCATCCCTTCTATACTCATGACAACTCCATCGCCAAGCGCCGACACCGATGATCCGCGTATTGTCCGGACTATGCGCCGGCCTGTGGCTATGCCAGGCCGCCGCCCAGCCTCCCGCCGTCCGCCTGTGCCATGAGGACGCGCCATCCTATCCCTGGCTGCTGGAAAACGGCCGCGGCCTCAGCCAGATCATGATGGGCATGGTGGCAGACCGGCTTGGCATCGCGATCCAGACCGAAGCGCTGCCCTGGGTGCGCTGCATGGCCGAGGTCAAGGCCGGCCGCCTGGACGGCCTGTACAAGGTCAGCTACGCGCCGGAGCGGATGGCGCTGGGCGAGTTTCCGCTGAAGCACGGCCAACCCGACGCCGCGCTGCGCATGCTGACCGACAGCTACCATCTCTACCGCGCCAGAAACGGCCATCTGGGCTGGGACGGCCGCCATATCGCCCACGCGGACAGGGGCATCGCCGCCCAGGCCGGTTTTTCCATCGTCGGCCAGCTGCAGCAATGGGGCCTGCGGGTGGACAGCAGTTCGCGCAGCGCGGCGGTCATCCTGCGCAAGGTGCTGCTGGGCAGGGTGGACGGCGCGGCGCTGCAAAGCCGGGCGGCGGACGACGCCATCGCCGCCGACCCATCGCTGCAAAACAAGCTGGACAAGCTGGAGCCGCCGCTGGCGGTCAAACCCTATTACCTGATCTTCTCGCACGATTTCTACCAACGCCAGCCGGCGCTCGCCCGGCGCATATGGGACGCCGTGGCCGAGGTGCGCGCTTCGCCGGCCTACGCCGCCGTCCGCCCCGGCCAGTGAGCGGCGGCAAACGCCGGCGCCGGACAAAAAACGCCGCGGCCCGAAGGTCCGCGGCGTTTTCCGTCATCGACGGCTCTGCGCTCAGCTGACGCGCTCGATCAGCGCGCCGACGGCGCCCAGCTTTTTCTCGATGTACTCGTAGCCGCGGTCCAGGTGGTAGATGCGGTCGACGATGGTCTCGCCCTCGGCCACCAGGCCGGCGATCACCAGGCTGGCGGACGCGCGCAGGTCGGTGGCCATCACGGTGGCGCCGGACAGCTTCTCCACGCCCTTGACGATGGCGGTGTTGCCTTCCACTTCGATGTTGGCGCCCATGCGGTTCAGTTCCGGCACGTGCATGAAGCGGTTTTCGAAGATGGTCTCGGTCACCACGCCGGCGCCCTCGGCCACGCAGTTCAGCGTCATCAGCTGCGCCTGCATGTCGGTCGGGAAGGCTGGGTACGGCAGGGTGCGGAAGTTGACGGCCTTGGGGCGCTGCTTCATGTCCAGCGAGATCCAGTCGTCGCCGCATTCGATCAGCGCGCCGGTTTCGCGCAGCTTGTCCAGCACCGCCTCCATGCTCTGAGGCGCGGCGTTGCGCAACACCACGTGGCCGCGGGTCATCGCGCCGGCCACCAGGAAAGTGCCGGCCTCGATGCGGTCCGGCATCACCGCGTACTCGGCGCCATGCAGCTTGTCCACGCCCTCGACCACCAGGCGGTCGCTGCCGATGCCGGAAATCCTGGCGCCCATCGCCACCAGGCAGTGGGCCAGGTCGGTCACTTCCGGCTCGCGGGCGGCGTTTTCCAGGATGGTGGTGCCTTCGGCCAGGGTGGCGGCCATCAGCAGGTTTTCGGTTCCGCCGACAGTCACCATGTCCATCACGATGCGGGCGCCGCGCAGGCGCTTGGCGCGCGCCTTGACGTAGCCGTGTTCGATCGACACTTCCGCGCCCATCGCCACCAGGCCCTTGATGTGCTGGTCCACCGGGCGGCTCCCTATCGCGCAGCCGCCGGGCAGCGACACCGTGGCTTCGCCGAAGCGCGCCAGCGTCGGGCCCAGCACCAGGATGGACGCGCGCATGGTCTTCACCAGCTCGTACGGCGCCACCAGGCTGTCCAGCTGCGAAGCGGTGATCTCCACCTCGTGCACATTGTCGGTCATCACCCGCACGCCCATGCCCTGCAGCAGCTTCTGGGTGGTGGCGATGTCGCGCAGCATCGGCACGTTGGTGAAACGCATGGTGTCGCCGGTCAACAGGCCGGCGCAGAGGATGGGCAGCGCGGCGTTCTTGGCGCCGGAGACTCGGATCTCGCCATTCAGCGGGCCGTTGCCGATGATTTTCAGTTTATCCATGGTATTGCTTTCAGGCTTGCTGTTTGGCCCACTCGTCCGGCGTGGCCGCCTTGACGATGGAGAGCGCGTGGATTTCGTTGCTGGCCAGGCGGCTGGCGATCACTTCCTTCACCATGCGGTGGCGGTCGATCAGGCGCTTGCCCTCGAAGGCGGCCGACACCACGGTGGCGTAAAAGTGGTGGCCGTCGCCTTCCACTTTCAGGAAAGCACAGTCGAGGCCGGCCTCGATATATTGTTTGACTTGCTCAGGGGTCATCTTGATTGTCCGAATGGCGAATAGGGTTCAGTGGCGCAGCTTGTAGCCGGAGCGGATCATGCCCAGCGCCAGCGCGCACAGCAGCGCGAAGCTGCCGGCCGCCACGCCGGCCGACAGCCAGGGGTTGACGTCGGCCTGGCCGAAGAAACCGTAGCGGAAGCCGTCGATCATGTAGAACACCGGGTTGGCGTGCGACACGGCGTACCAGAACGGCGGCAGGCTGTGGATGGAATAGAACACGCCTGACAGGAAAGTCAGCGGCATGATCAAAAAGTTCTGGAAGGCGGCCAACTGGTCGAATTTTTCCGCCCAGATGCCGGCGATCACGCCCAGCGCGCCCAGCACGCCGCAGCCGAGCACCGCGAAGACCAGCGCCCACAGCGGCTGGGCCGGCAACGGCAGGCCGAACCAGGCGGTGACGGCGAGCACGCCGGCGCCCACCGCCAGGCCGCGCACGATCGAGGCCAGCAGATAGGCGAAGAAGAACTCGGCCGCGGTCAGCGGCGGCAGCAGCAGGAACACGATGTTGCCGGTGATCTTGGACTGGATCAGGCTGGACGAGCTGTTGGCGAAGGCGTTCTGCGCCATCGACATCATCGCCAGGCCCGGGATCAGGAAGGCGGTGTAGTCGACGCCGGGATAGGCCTCGACATGCTTGGACAGCACGTGGGCGAAGATCAGCTGGTACATCAGCGCGGTCAGCACCGGCGCCGCCACGGTCTGGAACGCCACTTTCCAGAAGCGCACCAGTTCCTTCTTGAACAGGGTGAAGAAGCCGGTCATGCCGCGCCTCCATTCATCATCTTGACGAACACGCTTTCCAGATCCGCCTCCACCACGTTCAGTTCGCGCACTTCCACGCCGGCCAGGCGCAGCTCGGCGAGCACGCCCTCCAGCTCGGACAGCTCGGCCAGCTGCAGCACCGCGCGGCCGTCGTCGTCGCGCAGCTTGCGCGGCGCGAGGCTCGCGGGCAGCGGGCCGGACAGCTTGACCGCCACTTCGCGGCTCGCGCTGTGGGCCAGCAGCTTGTCCTTGTTCTCCAACGCCAGCAGCCTGCCCTTCTTCAGCATGGCGATGCGGCCGCACAAGGCCTCGGCTTCTTCCAGATAGTGGGTGGTCAGCACGATGGTGGTGCCGGCGCGGTTCAGTTCCTGGACGAAGGTCCACAGGCTCTGGCGCAGCTCGACGTCGACGCCGGCGGTGGGCTCGTCCAGCACCACCACGGGCGGGCGGTGCACCAGCGCCTGCGCCACCATCACCCGGCGCTTCATGCCGCCGGACAAGGCGCGCATATTGCTGTCGGCCTTGTCGGCCAGGCCCAGCTTGAACAGCAGCTCGTCGATCCAGGCCTCGTTGCGGGCCAGGCCGAAGTAGCCGGATTGAAAGCGCAGCGTCTCGCGCACCGACAGGAAGGGATCGAACACCAGCTCCTGCGGCACCACGCCGAGCGCGCGCCGCGCGTCGCGGAAGTCGCGCACCACGTCGCGGCCCATCACCCGGATGCTGCCGCTGTCGGGGCGGGCCAGGCCGGCCAGCGCCGAGATCAGCGTGGTCTTGCCGGCGCCGTTGGGGCCGAGCAAGGCGAAGAATTCGCCGGGCTCGACAGCGAAGCTCACCCGGTCCAGCGCCTGCAACTGGCCGTAGCGCTTGCTGACGGCCTCGATTTCGATTGCGTGGGACATGAAAACCATGGGGCCACCAAGGCGATGCCGTCCGGATGAACGCGCGCTAGTGGCTTGAGAAAAAAGCGCAATTATAGCGCCGGCTCAGCCGCAAGTGGTAAGTTGTTCCATCACCGGCGGCAGGAAAATGCCGCGGTACAAATACTGCAACAGCCGGCTGGCGGCCAGGGTGGCGTCCGGACACGGCGTCTCCACCAGCAGCCGGTTCATCAGGCCGTCGTGCAGCGACTGCAGCGCCACCGCCACTTCGTCCGGATCGACGCAATCGTAGGTCTGTCCCCGCTCCTTGGCGGCCCGCACCACCTGGCTCAGCATCCCGCGCGCCTCGTGCATGTGGGCGACGCATTCCTCGTGGATCGGCGCCAGTTCGCCGACGTGCTCGCTGCGCATGAACAGGATCAGCAGGATGCGCCTCACCTGCGGATTATGCTCGATCAGCGCCAGCAGACGGTGGCTGTGCTGCCACAGCGCCTGGGCCGGATCGGTGTTGGCGACAAGCAACAATTGCTCGCGCATGTCGTCGAACGACGGCGACACCCGGTCCAGCATCGCTCGGTACAGATCCAATTTGTTCTGGAAGTGCCAGTACACCGCGCCCCGGGTCAAGCCGGCGGCGGTGGCGATTTCCGCCAGCGTGGTGCGCGACACGCCCTGCTCGCTGAACAGCTGTTCGGCGGCGTCCAGCAGCAGCTGGCGGGTCTGTTCCGCTTCCTCACGTGTTTTCCGTGCCATTCCTGATTCTTTACGCTAGTACTAATTAATGAATTTTAACGCCTATCCCTAGCCGATATCGCAAAGCTGTTACATGACTCGACATTTCTTCATTTTACATACAGACGCGTATGTATGTAAAATGCGCAGACTCGGGGATATGACACCTCAGACCATTCCCCCAATAACAAAGTAATTCTCCATTACCTTTCCGGATTCTGCTTTCGAGGACTCGAAACCATGCAAGCAAGTGCAGTTTTCCCGCGCGCCGCGCGCGGGCTGATGCTGGGCGTAGTGGCCGCCAGCCTGGCGGCCTGCGGCCAGAAACCCGACGCCCAAGCCGGCGGCGCGATGCCGCCGGTGCCGGTAGCCGTGATCAAGGCGCAGCCGGCCGACGTGCCGGTGTCGTACGAATTCGTCGGCCAGGCGGCCGGCTCGCGCGAAGTGGAAGTGCGCGCCCGCGTCGGCGGCATCCTGCAGAAGCGCGCCTACGCCGAAGGCAAGCCGGTGAAGGCCGGCGACCTGCTGTTCCAGATCGACCCCGAGCCGTTCAGGGCGGCGCTGGACCAGGCCAAGGCGAACCTGCAGGTGCAGCAGGCGCAGCTGGCCCGCACCAAGCAGGACTACGAGCGCATCATGCCGCTGTTCAAGGAGAACGCGGTCAGCCAGAAGGACCGCGACGACGCCGTGGCCGCCTACAACGCCGCCAAGGCCTCCACCGCCGCCGCGCAGGCGCAGGTGGAACAGGCGCAGATCAATCTGGGCTACACCCGCGTCACCGCGCCGATCTCCGGCATCACCAGCCAGGAAGCCCGCTCCGAGGGCAGCCTGGTGGCGACCAGCGCCGACGCCAGCCTGCTGACCAAGATCTCGCAGCTGGACCCGATCTACGTCAACTTCAGCATGTCCGACGGCGACATGCTGAACCTGCGCAAGATGCAGCACGCCGGCAAGCTGAAGCTGGCCAACGGCGGCGGTTTCGAAGTCCAGCTCAAGCTGCCCGACGGCAGCATGTACGGCAAGTCCGGCCATCTGAACTTCACCGACAGCCTGGTGGACACCACCACCGGCACCATCCGCTCGCGCGCCACCTTCGCCAATCCGCAAGGCGGCATCCTGCCCGGCCAGTTCGTCCGCGTGCAGCTGAACGGCGCGGTGCGCACCGCGGCCATCACCGTGCCCCAGCGCGCGGTGCTGACCACGCAGCAGGGCAAGATGGTTTGGGTGGTCACCGCCGAAGGCAAGGCCGCGCCGCGTCCCATCGTCACCTCGCAGGAAGTGGGCATGGACGTGCTGGTCGAGCAGGGCCTGAAGGCCGGCGACCAGGTCGTCGTCGACAACATCATCAAGCTGCGTCCGGGCGCCGAGGTCAAGCCTCACCCGTTCCAGGCCGACGCCAGCGCGCCGGCCGCCGCGGCCAAGCAGTAAACCAGGGGGAACCTGATACATGTTTTCCGCTTTCTTCATCCGGCGGCCGATCTTCGCCAGCGTGATCTCCATCGTGATCATGCTGGCGGGCCTGGCCGCCATCAAGGCGCTGCCTATCCAGCAGTACCCTGAAATCGTGCCGCCGGTGGTGAACGTCACCGCCAGCTATCCGGGCGCTTCCGCCGAAGTGATCGCCAACACCGTGGCCGCGCCGCTGGAACAGGCGATCAACGGCGTGGACGACATGCTGTACGTGCAGTCCAACAGCGCCAGCAACGGCACGCTGTCGCTGACCGTGTCGTTCAAGATCGGCACCAACGCCGACCAGGCCACCATCAACGTCAACAACCGCGTGCAATCGGTGCTGTCGCAGCTGCCGGAAGAAGTGCGGCGCCAGGGCGTCAACGTGCGCAAGAAGTCCGCCACCATCTTGCAGGTGGTGTCGCTGTTCTCGCCCGACAACAGCCACGACACGCTGTTCATCAGCAACTACGCGCTCTTGAACGTGGTGGACGAGCTGAAGCGGGTGCAGGGCGTGGGCGACGTGGTGAACTTCGCCGGCCAGGACTACTCGATGCGGATCTGGCTGAAGCCGGACAAGCTGGCGCAGCTGAAGCTGACCCCCAGCGACGTGGCCGCCGCCATCCGCGAGCAGAACTCGCAGTTCGCAGCGGGCAAGCTGGGCGCCGAGCCGACGCCGCAGAAGCTGGACTTCACCTACACCGTGACCACCAAGGGCCGCCTGTCGGAGCCTGAGGAGTTCGAGAACATCATCGTGCGCGCCAATCCCGACGGCTCCGCGGTGAAGCTGAAGGACGTGGCCCGCGTCGAGCTGGGCGCGCTGTCCTACGACTTCCACGGCAAGCACAACGGCAAGGCCACCATCCCGATCGGCATCTTCCTGGCGCCGGGCGCCAACCAGCTGGCCACCGCGCAGGCGGTGGAAACCGAGATGCTGCGCCTGTCCAAGAGCTTCCCGACCGGCCTGTCCTACGGCATCCCGTACGACACCACCAAGTTCGTCGAAGTATCGATCGAGGAGGTGTACAAGACGCTGGGCGAAGCCATGGTGCTGGTGTTCCTGGTGGTGTTCCTGTTCCTGCAGAACTGGCGCGCCACGCTGATCCCCTGCCTGGCGGTGCCGGTGTCCATCGTCGGCGCCTTCGCCGGCATGTACGCCTTCGGCTTCACCATCAACACGCTGACGCTGTTCGGCCTGGTGCTGGCCATCGGCATCGTGGTGGACGACGCCATCGTGGTGCTGGAGAACGTCGAGCGCCTGATGACGCAGGAAGGGCTGTCGCCGCGCGAAGCCAGCCTGAAGGCGATGAAGGAAGTGTCCGGCGCGCTGGTGGCCATCGTGCTGGTGCTGTGCTCGGTATTCATCCCAGTGGCTTTCCTGGGCGGCATCGCCGGCCAGATGTACAAGCAGTTCGCGATGACCATCGCCGTGTCGGTGGTGATTTCCGGCATCGTGGCGCTGACGCTGACCCCGGCGCTGTGCGCGCTGATCCTGAAGGCCGAACACCAGCACCCGAACCGCTTCTTCACCTGGTTCAACAACTGGTTCGACCGCCTGACCGAGCGCTACGCCAGCGGCGTGGCCTTCATCAACAAGCGCGCGCTGCTGGCGGTGCTGCTGTTCGGCGGCCTGATCGCCGCCTCCGCCGGCCTGTTCCGCGTCATCCCGTCCAGCCTGGCGCCGGACGAGGACCAAGGCTACATCCTGGCCGCGGCCTTCCTGCCCGACGGCGCGTCGCTGACCCGCACCGCCGCCACCATGGACAAGCTGGACGCCATGATGGCCAAGAACCCCGCGGTGCAGGACCGGATGACCTTCGCCGGCTTCGACATCCTGTCCGGCGGCAACAAGACCAACGCCGGCGTGTCCTTCATCGTGCTCAAGCCCTGGGATGAGCGCAAGTCGCCCGAGCTGTCGTCGATGGCGGTGGTGAAGGATGTATTCGGCAAAGGCGCGATGGGCATCAGCGACGGCATCGTGCTGGCCTTCAACCCGCCGCCGATCTCCGGCATGTCCAACACCGGCGGTTTCGAAGCCTATGTGCAGGACCGCGCCGGCCGCACCCCGGCCGAGCTGGGCGACATCACCAAGAAAATGGTGGCCGCCGCCGCCAAACGGCCGGAGCTGAAGGGCGTGCAAACCACCTTCTCCGCCAGCGTGCCGCAGGTCTTCGTGCAACTGGACCGCGACAAGGCCAAGGCGCTGGGCGTGCCGATCAACAGCGTATTCGACACCATGCAGAGCACCTTCGGCGCGCTGTACGTGAACGACTTCAACAAGTTCGGCCGCACCTTCCGCGTGCAGCTGCAGTCCGAAGCGCCGTTCCGCACCAAGGTGGATGATCTGCGCAACGTCTACGTGCGCTCGCAGACCGGCCAGATGATCCCGCTGACCGCGCTGGTGAACATCCAGCAAACCACCGGCCCGGAAACGCTGGAACGCTTCAACGTGTTCCCCGCGGCCAAGCTGGTGGGCGGCCCGGCGCCGGGCTACAGCTCCGGCCAGGCGCTGACCGCGCTGGAGGAAGTAGCCAAGGAAACGCTGCCCGAGGGCTATAGCCTGGCCTGGACCGGCTCCGCCTTCCAGGAAAAATCGACCAGCGGATCGTCCGTTCTGGTGTTCGGCTTCGGCATGATCATGGTGTTCCTGATCCTGGCGGCGCAGTACGAACGCTGGAGCCTGCCGATCTCGGTGCTGATGGCGGTGCCCTTCGCCGTGTTCGGCGCGCTGATGGCCAACTGGCTGCGCGGCCTGGCCAACGACGTGTACTTCCAGGTGGCGCTGGTGACGCTGATCGGCCTGTCGGCCAAGAACGCGATCCTGATCGTCGAGTTCGCGGTGCAGCAGATGGAGGAAGGCATGGAAGCGGTGGACGCAGCGATGCAAGCCGCCCGTCTGCGCTTCCGCCCGATCGTGATGACCTCGCTGGCCTTCGTGCTGGGTTGCGTGCCGCTGGCCATTTCCAGCGGCGCCGGCTCCGCCAGCCGCCACTCGATCGGCACCGGCGTGATCGGCGGCATGCTGGCCGCCACCTTCATCGCCACCTTCTTCATTCCGCTGTTCTTCATCCTGATCATGAAGCTCAGCAAACAGAACAAGCCTCAGCAAAACGCCGAGGCCGGAGGAAACGCAGATGCTTAAGCGGGCCCTGATCCCCACCTTGCTGGCGCTGGCCGTATCCGCCTGCGCGGTGGGCCCCGACTACAGCCGGCCCAAGGTCGAGCTGCCGGAGGCCCAGGCCGGCGCCCAGGCGCCGGCAGTCGGCGCCGACTGGTGGAAACGCTTCGACGACCCGGTGCTGAACCAGCTGATCGAGGAAGCCGTCAAGAGCAACCTCGACCTGCAGGCCGCCGCCGCCCGCGTCGATCAGGCCGCGGCGCAGGCCGGCATCGCCCGCGCGGCGCTGCTGCCTCAGCTTAACGCCAACGCCGGCTACCAGAGCGGCCGCACCTCGCAGCAACTCGCCACCCCGGGCGCGCCGCTGGTCAACGACGTCCGCGCCGCCAACCTGACCGCCTCATGGGAATTGGACCTGTGGGGCAAGCTGCGCCGCGGCAACGAGGCGGCGCGCGCCAGTTACCAGGCCAGCCGCTATGACCGCGACGCCGCCCAGCTGTCGCTGGCGGCCCAGGTGGCGCAAACCTACTTCCAGATGCGGGCGCTGGACGCCCAGCTGGACATCGCCAAGCGCACGCTGCAAAGCCGCGAGGAATCGCTGAAACTGCAGACCAAGCGCTTTCACGGCGGCCTGATCTCCGAACTGGACCAGCGCCAGGCCGAGGTGGAAGCCGCGTCGGCCCGCGCCTCCGTGCCGCAGTTCGCCCGTTCGCTGGAACAGACCGAAACCGCGCTCGGCGTGCTGCTGGGCCACAGCCCCAAACAGCTGGTCGACAACAGCCTGGTCCGCGGCAAGGACATCAACAGCATGGCCAGCCCGCCCGACGTGCCGGCCGACCTGCCGTCCAGCCTGCTGGAGCGCCGGCCCGACGTCGCCTCCAGCGAGCAGCAGCTGATCGCCGCCAACGCCCGCATCGGCGTGGCCAAGGCCGCCTACTTCCCCAGCATCAACCTGACCGGCGCGCTGGGCTCGCAGAGCCTGTCGCTGGACAGCCTGTTCACCGGCCCCACCCGCACCTGGAGCTTCGCCGGCAACCTGGCCGCGCCTATCTTCAACTTCGGCGCCACCGGCTATAACGTGGACGCCGCGACGGCCGGCCAGAAGCAGGCGCTGGCGCAGTACCAGAAGACGGTGCAGTCGGCGTTCAAGGACGCGCTGGATTCGCTGGCCGCCAACAGCGCCTCCCGCGACATCCTGCAGGCGCAAACCACCCAGGCGACGGCGCTGAACCGCACGCTGAAGCTGGCCGGCCTGCGCTACGACAACGGCTACGCCAGTTACCTGGACGTGCTGGACGCGCAGCGCAACAGCTTCCAGGCCGAGCTGAATCTGGTCAACGCCAAGCTGGACAAGCTCAACTCCACCATCGGCGTCTACAAGGCGCTGGGCGGGGGATGGGAGGGGGAGAAGCGGCAATAACAGCTGAAACCTTCATCTGATATAAAGCCCGTCTTACTTCAAGACGGGCTTTTTCATCAGCAAACCAGTTCAAATTGGTTGCCTCGGCCAATCCTCCTCCTCTAGCTTCGGCCACATAGGCAATAGCTCGACGCGCGACAATTGCACGCAATAACGCTTCCAGTCCTCCAGTCTGCTCAGTTCGAACGACGAGGCCATGCCCAATTCGGCGGCATCCTCCAAAGGACGGCGATTCTGATAGGCGGCGGTCAGCCTCTCCTGGACTTGCCGCCGGGCAGCGACAGCTTGTGCTGCCGACTGCGCCGCGCTATCCACCCCCCAGGCATCGCCTCTCCAAGCGGCAAAGGGCGGCGGCTGCAATTCAGTGGCATTCAAACTATCCGGGGTATCTCCGATAATCGCGGATATTTGCCGGGCATCCGCCTTGCTCCACAACGGCACCTCCCGCCAATCTGCATGCAGCATCCAGGTTTGGTTATCGTACACGGCAATCTGGCGCTCGCCCGGCTGCGGAGGCTCCTGTTCTGTGGCAAAAGCCGGCACCAGCCAGAATTCCTTCGGATCCATGGGGGATAGGGTCGCCTGATTCGAACCGAGATATTCGCCGGTTTGCGGATGGTAGCTATAAACGGTTTTCTGTGTTTCCATCGCAGAAGTCCTTAGTATTTGATACAAGCAAGCAAAGCAACGTTGCGAGGACGGGTTTCTCCTCCTCCGGTTCGCTCAGTGAAATAGCGGCCCGTGCGCAAATTGCTTATTCCCGGACCAGAGTTATCTGCCGAGACAACGCCATCCCCGGAGTTGTCATTGATAATGAAGGCTGCAGTATTGAATACCTCGATGGTGTTGATGCCATGGCCATGCGCCTCGATGCTTTGAGCTTGCGACGCGCCAGCCAGCCGTCCGGCATCGACGCCACGGCCATCATCCAGACTACGGATGAATTCCCCCCGCAGTTCAGGCAGACAAAATAGATTGTTGGGATCGGCGTTGGGTCGTTTTGGATCAGGATTGGGAAACCTGTCTTGAATCACCGCATACAAACTGGCATAAGAAGCCTTGGGCACATAGGAGCCATCGCACTTCAACCAACCGGATGGCGCTTTGTCCGAAGCGAAGTAGGCAATCTGTCCCGTGGGAATCACACTGCCATTGATCTGGCTGCTGCCTAGCAATGGCAAGCCACTCACCAACTCAAATGCCACATCCAACTGCGCATCGGTGCTGCCGGGCGCATCTCCGCGATACCGCTCTACCCCCTGCCCTTCACCACAGCCGGCCCGGCCGATCAGAATATAAGCGCTGCGATATTGGAATTTATCGCTGGCGAAAACCTGGCTGCTGGCGCCACAACGATACATGGCTTGCGGAAATCCCCCGGTCAACCTTCCCCCTTGTGGTTCGTCGAAGGTATACACGATAACCGTCGCGCCATCGGGTGCCGCGTTCAGCCAGTCTGCCGCCACCTTATCCTGGCCGCTGCTCCCAGCAAGATCAAAGGTCGCTGCGCGATTGACAGTGCCGGTAACATCCAGCTGCACCATATTGTAGTTTCGCGCCGCCGGCCCGACCGCAACTCCATCGATCTCCACGCCAGCCGTGCCATTCTTCACGGAATAACCGCTGGCTCGGACACGGACCATCCGACGGCTGTTGATCTTGGCTGCCACTTTGGATAGATCGCTTGCGCTGGCGGCATCTACGATGCCATATCCCGCCAGCGTGGTCGCTTTAGCGGCAAACTTCTCATGCAACCAACCGTAAACGCCACTCCACAAACCATTCTTAGTCACACTCAACAACGCCTGGTTATCGATCTTCAACTGCAACTCCTGGGTTCCTAAATTGGAACCCGCGCCGCCAATCGCAAACAAGCCGGTATCCCCATCGGACTCAAAAGCATAACCGGTAGTACTGGCATCCGAGCCTATCGAATCTCCTTTCTTGGCCCGAAAAGCAGAACCCCATACCCGGCCATCTTGATCCTTGCCAGCAGCATCGGCAATGCCATAGCCCACCAAGGTAGTCGACTTGTCAGCCTTGCTGGACAACTGCTTAGTGATGGTCGCTGCGTAGTTGCTGTCGTTGCCAAGAGCAGCCGCTATCTCCTGTAGGGTATTCAATGCGCCTGGAGCGCCCGCGACGATGCCGTCGACAGCAGTCTTCAGCTCAACCTTGGATGCAAATTTCTCTTCCAATGCGCCATAGGCTGGCGTCCAGATGCTGCCATTTTTATAAACATTAAAAGCCTTGGCTGAATCGATATATAAGCTGAGGTTGTCGGTACCTGTATTTGGATTATTGCCAACAGCATCGGCAAACAGACCTGTATCACCATCAGCTCCAAACGCAAAACCAACGGCAGCGTCATCGTTACCCGGCGCCCCTTTGTTGCTACGGAAAGCGCTGGCCCATGCCCGGCCACCGGCATCTTTGCCGACGCCATCAACAATGCCATACCCCGCCAGCGTGGTCGGCTTGCCGCTCGCGATCTTGCCCCAGTCGTGCGCCGGCACGTCGTCTCCGATCATCTGGCGCGCCGCGGCGACGCGACCTTTAGCGTCCACGGTCACCATGCCGTAGCTGCCCGGCGTCACGCCGCTGTCGCGCAGCGTCAGCTGGCCGCTGACATCGCGGCTGCCATCGAACATCACATTCCAGCTGCCGTCGCCGGTCGCCTCGATCTTGCGCGCTGCGCTCAGCTTGGCGGCGTTGCCGGCCGGCTGTTTGCCGCTCGCTAGTTGCTCGACCTGGTCCTTCAGATAGACGGTGCGGTTGGCAAGCTGCTTGCCTTGCAGATTGTCGATGCCGTCCGGCCCGGCCAACACCGGGTCGGAGGTTTCCAGTTGATAGATGCCGGGTTCCCAAAACAGCTTTTCCTGCAGATTGGCCATGTCATTCCTCACGGTCATGAATAGTGATGGACTGCCGACCCGCAGGCGGCAGAAGCGAAATCATGACCGTGGCAATGAACGCATGCCTCCCCGTCCAAGCGCCTGAGCCGCGCTAGGTGCGCGGCAAAAAACCGGCCTCAGACAGAGGCCGGTCTTCCGGTCAGGACGACATGGTGCCTAATCTGGAAAGATAAAACTTCTAACCGTAATTAGAAAATCGCTTTAACACCATCAAGGCTTAATCCGAGAAAGTTGCAAGGGGTCTGGCTTGGAACCATTACTCCATGCGCGACAAGCATTAATAAAATCAGACATGGCACTCTTTTCGCCTTGAGAACCTTCACGCAGAACATTCATTTGTCTCCACACAGGATAGGCCTGTAATATATACTCCTCACAAACAGTTTTCGCCTCATCTACCGCACATAAACAACTGAACTCGTCTATATCAGACCCCAGCCGCTCTACCAGCATATCCAACAAATACTTCTCTTGAACAAAGCCATAAGGCTGGCCGTTTCTAAATACTTGCATACTCCCTCCTCAGCACGAGACCATATAGTTCTGATTAAACGGCACCGCCAAATATGGCAAAGCCATATAAACCTCCACATCCCCCTCGCCAACCCCCAAAGAAAATTGGGCACCACCTAGCGCTGTCACTCTTGAAATACTAACCATACCAGAATATCGATACCAGCCATCAGGAGCTGCCGCGGTCATTTTCGAATCAATGACCACCACCCCTGGATTAAATTGCATCCCTTTACTATCCCACATATAACCGGCATCGGAACCCAAGCCTATACTACCTCTAGCCACAAAAAACCAAGCAGAAAAATAAACGAGATTAGTTGAAAGAGGCAGTTTCACCCCCATAAAAACCGATCTAAAACCCGGGGTACGCGGCTGGTTTGGTGCCGTAATTTTCATAATGCCACCATTTAGCATGCCCCCCCAACCACCTGACAGCCCGCCTCTCTCACTCCGTCCACCCATATAATTCACGCCAAACCAGAATGGGCTATCCGGTGTTGCATTCGCTGGAGCGCTGGCTGTTGCGTTAGCCGGCTTCGTATCCGTATATGGTCCCTCATACCCTTTAGAGTAGGGATGGACTGCTTTAATCATCACCCCTCCCCCAATGACACTGAACCCCGCCGGAATTACGTTTTCATCAATTTGAGTCATATGGCTATTGGCAATTAAGTTTGGCGGCATCAAACTCACTACGCTACCGACTGCGCTATTCAAATCCGACTTACTTGCCGCATCGACAATGCCGTACCCCGCCAGCGTCGTCGCCTTGTCCGCCTTGCCCCCCAGCTTGCCGTCCACCGTCGCCGAGTACTTGGGGTCGTTGTTCACCGCGGCAGCCAGCTCCTGCAGCGTGTTCAAGTTGGCCGGCGCGCCGGCCACCAGGCCATTAACCGCAGTTTGCAAATCGTTCTTGCTGGCGGCATCGCCGATGCCATACCCCGCCAGCGTGGTCGGCTTGCCGGTGGATATCTTGTTCCAGTCGTGCGCCGGCACGTCGTCGCCGGTCATTTGCCGGCCTGCGGTGACCCGTCCTTTCCCATCCACGGTCACCATGCCGTAGCTGCCCGGCGCCACGCCGCTATCGCGCAGGGTCATCGCCGCGCTGGCGTTGCCGCTGCCATCGAACATCACGTTCCAATTGCCGTCGCCAGTCATCGCGATGTTGCGCGGCGTTTTCAGCCTATCGGCGAACTCCGCCACCAGCGCGCCGGAAACCAGATCATCGATCTGTTTTTTCAGATAGGCGGTGCGGTTGGCCAGCTGCTTGGCTTGCACGTTGTCCACCCCATCCGGCCCGGCCAATACCGGGTCGGAGGTTTCCAGTTGATAAATACCCGGTTCCCAGGCGGATTTTTCTTGCAGATTGGCCATCAGGCAGTCCCTCGGTTGAATTGCTTGTTGCGGCGGATGACGCCGTTGTGGCGGTTGGCCACAGCTTGGTACTCCAGGCTGGCCAGCTGGCAGCGCGCCGGCGCGTACAGCGCCAGCATGCGGCGCAGCTGGGCGGCCTGGTCGTTGGTGATGGGCTGGTTCAGCAGCACCCGGTATTGGTTCCAGCTGTTCGGGTCGCCATGGACGTAGTAGCCGTTGCGGCGGATGAGGCCGTCGCGGCGCTGGCCGGCCAGGCCCTCGATCAGCCCAACCTCGCCCAGGCCCAGGCGGCGGATCACCTCGCGTATCGCCCACGGCGTGCCCTTGTAGCGGTGCAGCTCGTTGGCGCTGTGCAACAACGCGCGGCGGGCATCGTCGGACTCGGCCAGCGTCCAGCCTTCCTCGCCGTGGATATGGAATTGCTCGGCCAAGAGCGGCAACACGTCCGGCTGCACAGTGTCGATCAGGTTGACCAGGAACACCGACAGATCAAGGCCCGACACCCGCTCGGTGAGCCGGGACAGCGGCCCGAAGCGCTGGTCGCGCGCCAGGATGGAGGGAACGGCGTCAGTCATCGCTCTCGCCTCCTGGCTGGGAATATCCGCCCGTCGCCGCTTGACGGCGCGGGCGAAGGCCGGGTTGCAGATGCATGGAGACCTCCTTGTGTTTGAACGGGGATGAGAGGTGGGACGGAGCGCCTGCGCGGTCCGCGAATGGGAAGGGAGCAATGGCGGCGGAACGGCCGCCGGAGAGGATTCAGCGAACGTGCATAGCCACGCGCAGCACGGCCAGCGAACGGAAGCGGCAGCTCAGCCGAGCGGGCTCTGGCTGGCTAGGCGCTTGAGGGCGGGATGGTTGATCGGATTGGGAAGACGGGGAGGACGCGCGCGCATCGGGCGCGGAGGAATGGGAGGGGAACATGGATGGGCTCCTGGAAGCCGAGAGAGGAGAAATATCGAAGTGGTGCGCACCAAAACGGTGGCAGAGAATACAAAAGGGAAGATCAGAGGAAGATTGCGTATCCAACTCGAGGGATGAGCAAGACAGAGTGTAAAGGCTAGGAGATTATAAAGACAAGTTTGGAAAGCAGGAGAGGAAGCCACCGAGCACAGGAACGAGCCCAGTGGCAGCAATACTATTTATATCCAAGACCTCTAGTTAAGTGATTAGAAAAGACTTTTCACACTCAATTGATTCGAATTATCAAACCCAAAGCTCTAGTTTAATTAATCGCCAAGCAGAGCCAGAATAATTCAAGCAGTCACCTTGCTGAATGCAGTCTGTAGAGCCAATAGCGCTTCAGAGTGATTTAAAGATTCCTCGATCTCAGCACGCCCTGTTTTTAAAATTTCACTCAGCTCAGACAACAGCAGTCTAACTTTATTAGCGCGTCCTACAATATCGTCCGCGGCACTACGAGCTGACATACCTTTCTCATCAGCCCATGCTTGAATCAAAATAGGTGGCACACTCTGATAGTTACTGGAAACGAATGCCAATGCAGCAGTTTCTGCCGCATAGGCATCAATCCAGCCAAATGCTTCTCTTATCGCCAGTTGCCGACGTTCAGAAACAAACTGGTTCAATCTTTGGCACAAACCGACATGCAGAGCAGGCAGCGGCATATCCTCTGCTTCGTAACCAATGTATTTTTCACCATCATACACAACATTTATCTTCCCAAACATATCTTATCCCTCAAAAAACATCAATATTAGTCAGAACCCAATTCAATGTGCTAGGCAATGTGCCGCCAGAAACTCCATAAACGTACTTTCCCTTCAAATTCTCAGAGAACTTCACCGATGACCCTACGAATGCAATAGCAGCGCCACCAGAATTAACCAACCACCCTTTAAAATCATCTGGAGCAAAAACAGTTGAGTTCCACAACTTAACCTGCATAACAGGTTGCCCACCCCAAGCTACCGAAGAAAAAAGACTTGTATAGCCAAAATTCATCTTATCAGGCTCATCCCCGACGACACTCGGCAACTTAAAATCTATGTTACCGACAGATACTGATGCGCCAAAATCAAACGAAAATCCAGATAGGATCCTGATCCTCTCACCATTGTAAAGATAGTCACAATACTTAACTGTATATTTCTTTCTATCACCAACACCAATGATATAAAGAAACTTTCCATTGACAGCAATACGCCTATCAGCCACATAATCACTATTCAAAAACACTACCGCCCCACCACCAAAAGGTGTGGCATTAAGCGCCGCCTCAATACTGAAAAATGGTGAACTTTCACTCCCATTATTTTTATCATCGCCTTTAGCTTGATCAACATACCAAGTTTTCAGCAAATTAGGCACAGCAGCCACCGCCTTCAACACAGACTGATCAATCTCATTCTTTTTGCCATTAAACGTAGAAATCAACCCATTCGTCGCCGTCACCAACTCGGCGATTTTTCCTTCCAAACTCATAATCATCCCCTGAGGTTAGGTACATCAAAACAGTGCGATATCCTGGCGATACCGGAGAAACTCCATCCAAACTCGGCTCGCCATTTTTATGTATTGGTATTCAACCTGCCTGCCGCGCCAGCTTGCGTTGCAAGATGGCTTGGGCCTGCTCCTGGCTGCGCAGCCAGTTGTCGCGGACCACTCCGCGCCGGGATTCGTCGATTTGGGCGGCGGCGACCGCCGCCATCCATTCCTGCCACTCCAGGCGCGCGGCCTGTTGCTGGGCCTCCATCCGGGACAGCTGCTGCTGCAGCAGATCCAACTGGCGGTTGAACACCTGCTGTTGCCGGTCCTGCGCTTGCAGCTGGTCGTCCCGCGCCACGCCGCGTCCTGCTTCGTCTATCTGCGCGCTTGCCAAGGCAGCCAGCTCGCCCGCCAGGCTCAGATTCAGGCCCGCCCCGGTGGACTGCACGGTCACGCAGTCTGCCGGCACGCCGGACAGCGCCAGGTCGTAGGCCAGCAGCAGCTGCATGCCGGCCTGCTTATAGGCCAGGGCTTGAGTGGGGTGGGACCAGATGGCCAGCGGCTGGCCGCTTTCCAGAATGAAGGCGACTTCGCGGATCCAGAACTCCTTGTCGTCGTCGGCCAGCGCGGTGAGATGCAGCTGGCGCGGGCCTTCGCTCCTGCCGTCGGCGATCGGGTAGCGGGCGCGCTCGCGCTTGAGCGTGGTCTGGCCGGCGCTGGGCGCGTAGCTGGCGTCGCCGAGGGCGACGTGGGTGATCCTCAGCTGGACGCCGTCTCGGCTGGCCAGCTGAATGGCGGCCAGGCCGCTATCCAGAATGATGGGGATCAGCGGGGTGCTGCTCATCGGTTTACCTCCATATTGGCGCGCACCACGGCCAGCGGCTGGATGGCCCCGGCCAGGCGCAGCGTTGCGAAAAACGGCTTGGCCGGCGGCGGCTCGCAGGCGGCTTGCGCCCGCCGCAGCGCGCGGCCCTGCAAGGCGCCGGCCAGCCGCAGCGGCTGGTCGAACGCGGCGCCCAGCCGGAAGCGGTAGGCGCTGCGCGCCGGCTTCACCTGGTCCACCATGCGCCGCAGGCGGCGATACAGCTCGGCGTTCAGCACCGGTTCGCCCGGCATCAGGTTGTCGTTGACCCAGGCCATCAGATCGAAGGTGTGGGGCTGGCCGGCCTGCTTTTCCTGCCACCACTCGGTCAATTTCACCTGCACGCCCAGTACCCGGAACACCTCGTTCACCGCCCACGGCGTGCCCTTGTAGCGATGCAGTTCGATCGCGCGCTTGATCAGCTCGCGCTGCTGCGTCTCGCCGGCGGCCAGCAGCCAGCCTTCGTCGCCGGACACGTGGAACTGCTCGGCCAGCAGCGGCAGCAGCCTGGGCTGCGCGCAATCCACCAGGTTGACCAGCAGATCCAGGGTGTCGAAACGGCCTTGCGTCTGCGGATTGGCCTCGTCCCCGCGCGGCACGCCCAGGCGGCGGGTCAGCTCGGCCAGCGGGCCGAAGCGGGCGTCCCGCGCCAACAGGCCCGGCGTCGCGTCCTTAGCCATTGTTGAGGCTGTCCACGGTCAGGCCCGCGATGCCGTTGGTGCAGTGCGCCCAGCCGTAGGACGGCACTTTCTGGACGGCGGCCGGCTGCTGCAGATTCACCTGGTACACGCCCGGCACCGACAGCGCCGCCACCAGCTGCGACGGCACGATGTCGTTGCCCAGCTTGGCCTGCTGGGTTTGCAGGTAGGCTTGCAGCGCATCCTGCGCGCGCTGCAGCACCTGCTTGGCGTCGGAGCCGGCATAGAGCTGCAAGCTGGCCGCCACCTGGTAGGCGAACTCCACCGGCGGCTTCACCGACACCCTGTCGGTCAGCGGCCGCACGCGATCGGCGCTGCAGGTGTTGGCTACCTTGGCCCGCAGGTCGTCGCTGGGCAGCCCGCCGCTCACCAGCGGATACAGCCAGACTTCGCCCGGCTGCGGCACATCCTCCGGTTTGCCGCCCTCTTCCAGATTGTTGGCGCTGACCACCGCCACATCGACGATGCTTTGGTCGGCGCGCAGCGCGTGGTGGCGATAGGCGGCGGCGCTGCCTGCCACGCTGAACGACTCCGGCGCCAGGCGGATGCGCTGGCGCAGCCGCTCGTCGTCCTCGGCGTCGGCGCCGCCGGCGCTGACTTCCGTGTTCCTGACGGCCACGCTCACGCTCAGGTCGTCCACCAGCTGGTTGATGGCGCCCGGCTCCTGGCCGTTGCCGTCCATGCCCGGCTCCACCGCCACCACGGCCAGCGTCACCGGCACCTCCTGGTCTTTCAGGATGTTCACCACCGCCTCATCGATGGTCTGGAACTGGATGTCGCCGCGGCCGGCCACCAGCGTCTGCCGCTTGATGACCACCGTCTGCGGAGCGCCGGCCGCGAAGGTGAAGCTCACCTTGCTGCGCGCCGGCTGCGCCGGCAAGCGGGTGACGCCCACCAGCTCGCCCAGGTAGTCCAGCATCGGCGCGCGGGCGAAGGCCACCAGGTTTTGCCGCCCGGCGTCATTGAAGGCGGCGCGGGCCACGCTTTCGCGGTAGGCGATCAGGTCGATCAGCAGCCGCTCCACCTGGCCCGGATACAGCGTCTTGCCGGCCATGTTCTGGTAGGCGGTGATCAGCTCGTTGGTGATTTGCTGCGGATCGTCGTCGATAAACTTCGGAAGGTCGGTCGTCGTCTGATTCATGGCTCTTGTCCTAGATTCACAGCCTGAGTTCGGTTTCGCGGATCACGCCGTCGGCCAGCTTCCATTGCGCGCACAAGTGCGCGCCGCCGTCGGCCTCGATGCTGAACAGCACCTTCAGCAGCTGGATGCGCGGCTCGCCGTACAGCGGATGGCTGATCGCCGCCACCGCCTCCCGCACCACATGCGGGCGGGCGCGGTCCACCGGGTAATCCAGATAGCGAAACAGGTCGCTGCCGAACTCCGGCCGCAACGGATCGCTGCCCTTGGGCGTGCCCAGGATGATCCGCAAGGCCTGGTGGATGTCGTCCAGGTTCTCGACGATGTCGGCGACGCCGGCGCCGGGTCTGGCATCGCGCGGCTGCAGCGCCGGCTGCCAGTGCAGGGATGAGATGTCGGTTAGCTGTGTCATGGCCTTATGGTGCCAAAGCGCCGCCGGCGGGGCTTTTAAACCGGATTAGGAACGGAGTGGAAACCCGCCCGTTTTCAGCGGGGGTGGCGGCGGCGCTTGGAGGAGAGTGGGTTGAGTCCGCCATCCGGATGCGGACGGGCTGGGGAAATGGCGCGCCCCGTTAAAAAAGGCGCGCCGGACAAGGCGAAGGAACAGATGAGCGGGATGGTCCGATCAGACCGCGGCCGGGCCGCTGGCCAGCACTTCGGCGGCCCGGCCCTTGCCGATCAGGCCGGCGGCCTCCAGCGCCTGGACGCCGTTCTGGGTGACCGCGTCATCCAGGCTGATGTCGCGCGCCAGGGTGAAGCGCTCCCACCAGGGCCGCAGCGCCGGATTGTCGCCGAAGGCCTTGAGCATCGCCTGGATCTCCGCGTCGGTGAAGCGCGCCATGAACTGCTTGTGCGTCATCCGGCGCGGAGCGGCGACAGCGACGTCGACCGCCCAGACGAAAGCCTGGACGCTCGCCGCGTCGGTCAGCGCGTCCACCGCCTGCTCGGCGGCGTTGGACGAGCGGCGGATCGCCTCGCGCTCGGCCAGCGCCGCGTCCACCTCGGCCAGGGTGCCCCAGCCGGCGGCCTCGCGCTCGCGGGCGCGTTGCAGCTTCCAATCATCGGCCTCGATCAGGTGGGCGGCCTCCAGCTTGATGCGGGCCTTGCGGGCCGATTTGGCCTGTTTGAGGAACGCTGACGGGTCGCGGACTAGACCCTTGCCGTCATAGGCCCACTCGGCGATGTCTGCCGACTGGAAGTCCTCCGGCAGATCCAGCAGTAGTTGATTTTTTTCCGCCGTCGCGCCGGCGTTGGCGATGCCAACGATGGCGTTGACGTTGAGATCGATGATCGCTTTTTGCATGTCGGCCATTCCTTAGTTCATGTTCACCACGTAAGCCTGGAACGGGAAATTGCTGGTCCAGGTGTAATGGCACAGGTTGTTGTAGGCCCTCACCCGAGGGGCCCAAGCGTTGGTGGTAGTGAATACATCGTCGCCAGCGCCGGAACCGCCAGCCAAGGTACGCATGTAGTTCGTGTCGTTGCCGCTGGCATTTTTCACGCGCAGCGTCATGCTCTTGCCGCTGACAAAGACGGCGGTGAGGTTGGATGGGTTGTTGTTCATCATGCTGACCTGCGGATGAGTCTGCAGCGCATCGAGCACCGCCGAAGGCGCGTTCTGGATCGCGGCCAGAGCCGTGGCGCTGGCCCAGATGGCGGCGCGGGCGACCGCGGAACTGAGCAAGGCGGACATCGTTGCCGCAGATGCGGCAACGACCGTCATCGCAGGTTGGGACGCCACCACCGCAGCCATCGCCGTCGGCGATGCCAACACCGCAGCCATCGCTGTCGGCGATGCGATCACCGAAGCCATCGCTGTCGATGCTATCGCCGTCATTGCAACCGACGACAACGACGCCGCCGCCATCGCCGCCGATGATGCAACCATCACCGCCATTGCAACCGATGATGTCGCCACTGCCGTCATCGCAGCCAGCGATGCGACTACGGCCGCCAACGCAGCAGGGGTCACCACCACCGCCGCCATCACAGCCTGCGATGCCGCCATTGCATTCATCGCCGTTGACGATCCCGCCACAGCAGCCATCGCCACCGGCGACGCCACCACCGCGGCTATCGCCGCTGGCGAGGCCAACGCCGCCGACATCGCGATTGACGATGCCGCCACTGCCGTCATGGCCACCGATGACGCCACTACCGCGGCCATTGCCGCTGACGATGCGACCACCGCAGCCATCGCGCTTGACGATGCCGCCAAGGCTGCCATCGCAGTCGGCGACGACACGACGATCGCCCACGCAGACAGGTTAGCCAGCAAAACAGACATCGCCGTCGATGATGTCGCGACTGCTGCCATCGCAACCGGCGACGACACGACGCTCGTCCACGCCGACGCGTTCGCCAGCAAGGCTGCCATCCCGGTCGTCGACGCCGCCATCGCGGCCATCGCCGTCGACGACACCGCCACGACCGCCATCGCCGCCGGAGAGGCGATCACGGCGACCATGGCCACCGCGCTGGCGGCCACCGCCTTCATCGCGGTGGCATTGCCAAGCAGCAGATTGGTGATAGGCGCATTGCCGACGATGGCCGTCATCGCCGGCGCGCTGCCGGCGACCGCGCTCATCGCCGTCGGACTGTCGGCGACGCCGGCCATGATGGCGGCGCTGGAGACGATGGACGGCATCACGCCGGCGGAGGCCAGCTGCTGCTCGAAGCGCGCGCGGTTCCCCGCCTGCTGCAGATAGTTTTCCAGCGCGGCGCCGTTCATGTCGCGCAAGTAGTCGATGTCCTGCAGATCCAGGCTGCTGACCAGGCTGTGCGCCCTGAGCAGCGCCGACTGCATCACCAGATCGGTGGCGCCGGCGTTGCCGAGATCGGCGCCCAGCAGCTGGCTTTTGATCCGCGCCAGGTATTGCGCGCGGTACTCCTGCAAATCTTTTGACATGGTTCCTCCGGGTTTACAGGCCCGCGCCGGCCAGCGCAGTCAGAGTTAACAGCTGGGCGTCGACCGCGTTTTTGCGATCGACGAACTGGGCGGCGGCGGCATCGATGTCGCTGCGGGCGCGCTTGAAGGCGGCCACCAGTTCCTGCACGGTGTCCAGGTTGAGGTCGTCGCTGGACAACAGCGCGTCCAGGCTGGCCATCTTCTGGTCCAGCGCCGTGAAGGCGTCGCGTATGCGCAGCACGTCCTCGGCCAGGCTGTTGCCGGGATTCGGCAGCGGCAGGTTCAGATGGGGGGTCTGATTGTCCATCTGCCCTCCCTTACAGCACGATCACGCGCAGATTGCGCACGCGCGGCCGGGCGGCGCTGTTGCCGGACAGGGTCAGCTTGACCCGGAGCATCGCCTCGCTGATGGAAGCCAGCTCGTGCGTCATTTCCATCCAGCCATCGCCCAGCGGCTTGCTGCCCTGGTAGGCCACGGCCTGGAAAACATCGCCGTCGTCGATGCCGGAGGCGGCAGCCGTCACGCTGGCGCCGGCCGGGATCAGCGCGTCGAACACCACCCGCACCCGGGCGTTGACGCCGGCCGGAATGGCGCGGCTGACGTAGTCGGCGCTCTGCGCGATCTGGCCGCTGACCAGCTGGGTGCCGGGGAACAGCACCGGGGACGCGCTCTCGGTGCCGAGCAGGCGGGCCGAGACGCCAACCTGCCCGCTCAGCGGGGCCGGCAGGCGCACCGGCTGGCCGTCGGCCACCTGCACCGCGCTGCCGTCGGGCAGGCCCAGGCTGTATTCGACGCGGGCGGCGGCGGACGGGCTGTCGGACAGCGACAGCAGCATCAGGTCGGTGGCGTTCTTCACGTCGATCTTGCCTAGGTCTACCGTTCTGGCGGTCACCGCGTAGCTGGCGGCCAACAGGCGGAAGGCCATGTCGCGGTCCTGATGCGCGGTCCAGCTGCTGGCGTTGCTGGACGACAGCAGCACGCCCACCTGGTAAGGCTGGCTGGTCACCCAGCGGCTGGCGCTGTTGTCCCACTTGCCCAGCTCGGCGATGGCCAGCGCGGCGTCGGCGTCGTCGCACAGCACCACCAGCGCGTATTCGACGCTGCCCTGCAGGTTCACCGGCGCGGCGAACTGGATGCGGGTGGGGCCGGACAGGACGATGTCGGCCGGCTGCAGATGCGCTTCGGCCAGCACCGAGCGGGACGGCACGCCGGTGGTGGTTTCGCGGATCTGCACCGCCACCGGGCTGGCGCCCTTGGCGGTGAACCACAGCTCGATGCCGCCCAGCTGGGTGTCGGCGTTCAGCGTGAAGGTCTGCGCCAGCGGGTCCACCTGCCAGCGGGTTTCGGTGATGCGGGTGATCTGCCGGCGCAGCTCGGTCTGCAGCTCGCCCTGGCCGACGAAGACCGCCTCGCCGCGGCTGCCGCCGGCGCCGACGAACTCGACGCGCTTGACGCCGGCCGGCACGCCGGGCGGGATGGTGAACTTGCCGGCGAGCAGGCCGGCGCTATTGGCATTGAGAGGCATGGTTTCTCCTTACTGGGCGGCGGGCGCGACGCTGATGCCGTCGAACTTTAGGCTGGACAGGGCTTCGTTGGGGCCGAAGCCGGACACGTTGAAACGCACCTCGATGGAGCGCAGGGTTTCGATCGGCTTGCGGCTGGTGGACAGCAGCGCGTCGGTGGTGGTCTGGCTGACGCTGGAGCGGTTGCCGCTGCCCACCGTCAGGCGCTCGGTCAGCGGGCTGGCCCAGCTGGTCTGCAGCTCGGTCCAACGGTCCAGCGCAGGGGTCAGCGTCACCGCGGCCGGCAGCGGGTCGAAGGCGAGATAGGGGTTGATCTTCATGCTGCCGGTGCGCATCGGCTGCTCCAGCGCCGGAACCAGGCTGAAGGCCAGACTGGTCCGGTCGGACACATCGTTGGGCACCGAAGCGGCGCTGGCGGCGATGGGCAGGGTCAGCTCGCCGCCGACGATGGCTGCGGCCTGGACGATGCCGGCGTCGCGCATGCCGTCGGACAGGAAAGGATCGACGAACAGGCCCTTCTTGGCGCCGGCTTCGCGCAGTTGGGCGTCCGAAGTCAGCCGCTGCTGGGCGATCAGCTCGGCCATGCGGTCCAGCCGGCCTTGCAGCCCGGCCAGGTCGGACATCGGCACCACCCGCACGCCGTCATTGCTGACCGCGCGGTCCCGGGTCCAGGTCTGGACAATGGAGGCCAGCGGCAGCAAGGACGCCGGCACCGCCGGCGGCTGCGGATTCCAGTCGGCGGCCACGCCCTTGATCCACACCAGCTCGCCGTCTGCGCCGATGGCCAGGCGGTCGATGCGCGGCAGTTTCTGGCTGTAGCTGACCAGCACCAGGGTGCCGGCCACCGCGCCCTCCACGGTGAAGCCGGCGGCGTCGGACTGTGTGGGCTGCGCCGCGGCGATGAACTGGTAGCGGACCGTGTAGGTGCTGCCCGGCGCCGGCTCGTTGCCCGGCAGGCTCCAGTCCAGCTTGCCGGCGCTGAGCTTGTAATCGGTGCCGGCCGCATAAACGGTGCCGCCCTGCTTCACTTCCAGCACCGAGATCACGGAAGTGTCCGGCAGCGGGTCCTGGGCGCCGGTATAGCCGCCATGGGTCAGCGTGGCGGTGACTTCCTTGGTGATGCGCACTTGGCTGATCAGGGCGATGGGCGCGCGGTCGACATTGATGCGCTGGGCGCCGGCGCTGGCGCTGGTATGCGGCTCGCTGTCGATGGGCCGCAAATCGGCCGCGGCCGGATAGACCACGCGCCGCGAGGTGCTGAGCTCCACGCCGTAGCCGTTGACGCGGGCGCGGCCCTCGCTGACGGTGTAGACCTGCTCGCCGCCGGGCAGATCGGCGGCGGCGGCCACGGCCAGGCCGGACACCACATAGGAGCCGCCCGAGCTGTCGCGGTCATAGCGCGCCAGCGCCTGGGTGACGCCGTCCAGCTGCGGCGGCGGCTCCTTGGCGCGCAGCACGCCGTTTTCCACCTGGTAGACCGGGAAGAACTCGCCGGCCTGGCCGTCGCCGGCGAAACCCCACACCGCCTCCACCTTCAGCCGCGCGGCGCCGGCTTCCTGATAGTTGCGCGCGCCCACCGCCGGATCGCGCAGGCTGGGGTCTTCCAGCTCGGTCACCACCGACTCCTGCAGATACAGGCCGATGGCGACCACGCCGACCACGGGAATCGTCAACTGCTTGGGCGCCACGCCGCGCACCGCGCCCTTCAGATAGACGGCGCCGGCCTCGCAAACGGCCTGGCCGCTGTCGGCATGGACGACGACGCGGGCGTCGCGCACCACGTTGCCGTCGCGGAACATCGCGTCGGCCACGCCCTGGATGCGGGCGGACAGACTGGACTGGACTTCATTGAACTCGGCCGCTTGCACCGCATAGCTCGCCCGGAACAGGTGGGCGTCGAAATGCTTGGCCGGATCGAAACGGTTGTAGTAACCGTCTGGCATGTTGGACATGGCTGCAATCCTTACAGGGAGATGACGTGTTCGAAGGTTTCGCGGGTGGCCGGCGAACGGTGGATGGGGGTGATGCGCTCCAGCGCGACCAGGATGCCGGGGGCGGCGATCTGGTCCGGCGTGAAGTAGCGCTGGCCGGCCGGCAGATCGGGCTGGGTCTTGCTGCCGGCGAAAACGGCCACTTCGCGGATCACCGCGGCCGGCGCGTCGCCGAACTCGAAGGCGATGCGCAGCAGCAAATGGCGCGTCGGATCGTTGGAAACGCGGTAGCGGCCGGTGGGGACGACGATTTCGCCGGCCGGGTCTTCGGTGACGAAGCGCACCTCGGTGATCAGGCGGCGGCCCACTTCCGACACCAGCGCCGTGGCGTCTATCGGTTCGGGAACGGGCTTGTCGTCCCAGGCCGCCTGGCCGATGCCCCAGGCGAAATGCAGGGTCTGGGACGCCAGCGCGGCAGCCAGCGCGGCGCGACCGCTATGGGTCAGGGTTGCCATAAGCTTGTTTTCCTCAGGTGGTTAAGGTTTGGTGGGTGAGAGAGAGATCGCCGCGCCAGCGCCGGTCATCCCAGCGGCCGCGCCAGCCATAGTGGTCGGCGCGCGGGCCAAGTCCGGCGGTGTCGCCGGTAGTCAGCCGGTACTCCAGCCGCCAACCGGTGGACTCGGCCAGCGGCCGGTCCGACCAGCGCAGGCCGCCGTCCATCCGGATCGCGCCGCGCCAGTCGATCTGGCCGGTGTGCAACGAACGTCGGGTGGTGCGCGCGCCCATCGCGTCGCCATCGTCGGGCCGGACTGCCGCCAGGCCGTGCGCCGCCACCTCGACCGCCTCGATGACCAGACGCGTTCGGCCGGGGTTGAAATCGGACAATTTGCATGCGGAGTCGGACCAGATGAAGCGCCCGGACGAGGTTTCGGCCCAGCCGCCGAAGCGGGTGTTCGGCTCGCCCAGCCGCGTGTCGCCGGACAGCACCAGCGCGGCGCGGGCGGTGCGCCGGTGCGGCGTCATCGGCAGCCAGCGTCCCCATGTTCTGTCGTCCCAGCCGCCAGTCCAGCTTGGCGAAGGCGGGTTGCCGGCCAGGATGACCGGATCGCGCAATCCCTCCTTGTTGCCCAGGCCGATCAGGCGGCTGCGCATCACCGGATGGTTGAGCACCGGCGCGTCGCCGAAGTGGGCGGTGCCATAGCGCAGCATGTCCGGGTAGAGCGTGCGCGACGCATGCGCGCGCCGGCGCCCCAGCCCGGTGGCCGCCGCCGGGCAAGCCGCGGACAGCGGCCGCCGCCGGCCAAAACTCAGCTGCACGCCGTCCCGCCACACGCCGGAATCGTCCGACAGGAAGGCATCCGACCAGCGGTCGCCGCTCGACGCGTTCAGCACGCGGCGGTCGTAGCCGCCGTACAGCCGCGCCAGGTGCGAGCGGGCCGGCGCGGCGAAACGGGCCAGCTCCAGCACCGTCAGCAAGGCGTCGCCGTCCACCGGCGCGTCCAGTTCCAGCTGGAATTCCGCCCAGCGGGTGGCCGGCGCGGCGGCGTCCTCCACCTTGGCCGCATAACCCGCCCACGACAGCGCGGCCTCCACCGACCAAGGCGAGCCCTTGGCCCGGTGCCACGCCGCCGACTCCTTGATCGCGCGCCGCTTGGCCGCGTCATCGGGCAGGTAGGCCCACAACGGGCCGACCACGTTGAATTGCTCGGCCAGCAGAGGCAGGAGCTCGGCCGGGGTCTGGTCGATCAGGTAGATCAGCGCCGGCGACAGGTCGAAGCCGGCGCTGCGCGCCGACAGCGCGTCGAAAGCCCGGCCGCGCGTATCGCCCGCCAGCGGCGGAACCAGCAGCTCAGCCATCGCTCACCATCCTTCCCAGCGTCACCTCCACCGCCGCGCAGCGCGGCCATTGAGACGACGACAGCACCCGCTTGTCGGCCGGCTCCAGCACGCGCACGTCGTACAAGCCGTCGATGTCGTGCAGCGTGGTCTTGATCTGCGACGGCACGATGTCGCCGCCCAGCCGGCGGGCCAGGTTGGCCGCGTATCCCTGGCAGCGCTCCTTCGCCATCCGGCACACCAGATCCGGGATGCGGGTGGTCAGCACGTCCACTTCCAGCCGGATCGCGTAATCCACCACCTCGGCCGGAACCACCTCTATCCTGTCGTTGATCATGCGGGCCTTGTCGTCCGCCAGCGCCGTCTGGACGCGGCGCAGGGTTTCGGCCGACGGCGCGCCGTCTTTCCCCAGCACCACCACCTGCACCGTGCCGTCCGGACGCGGCGAAATCACCCGCACATCCGCCGCGTCGGCCGCCGCCGTCATCGCCGTCAGCCGGTAGCGGTTGGCCGAGCCCCAGGAATAGGCTTCCGGCGCCAGCCGGATGCGCTGGCGCAGATGCTCGTCGTCCTCCGCCTCCGCCCCGCCCCGGGGCTTCTCCGCCCCGGCCACCTCCACCTTGACTCCGGGATCATCCAGCAGCTGGTTGAGATCGCCCGCCTGCGGCAGATTGCCCGCCTCGCCCGGCACGGTGGCCTCCACCTCGCAGGCCAGATCCTGCGGCTTGTCCGTCAGATTCACCGCCAGCGGGGCGGTGGTCTGGAACTGAACCGCGGCGCTGCCGGCGATGCGCGCGCCGGCGGGCAGAATCACTTGCTTCGGCCCGCCGTCGACATAGGCCGGAAAGGTCAGCGTCACCCGCGCCGCCGCCGCCTGGGCCGGCTGGCGCGCCACGCCCACCAGCTCGCCCAGGTAATCCAGCATCGGCGCGCGGGCGAAGGCCACCAGGTTTTGCCGCCCGGCGTCGTTGAAGGCGGCGCGCGCCAGGCTTTCGCGGTAGGCGAACAAATCGATCAACAGCTGTTCCACCTGACCCGGATACAGCCGCTTGCCGGCCATGTCCTGATAGGTCGCGGCCATCTGGGCGGCGACGGTTTTGGGATCGTCGTCGATGAATTTGGGCAGGTCGGCGGTGGCGAGTCCGGGCTGGCGGTTGGCCAGCATTTCCGTCAGCAGCTGCTCCATCTGTTTCGGGTACTGCTGCCGGCCGCCCAGTTTCAGATAGGCGTCGGCCATGGCGCTGGCGGCGGCGGCCGGATCGACCATGGGCAAGTCGGGCAGATCGGGAAGGTTCGGGCTCATGGACGGGTCCTTGTCGGTTGGCTTACAGCCTAAGAGCTGCTAACAAAACCTCGCAGAGAACCTGAGCCAAGGCGCGCCGGCGCAGGCAGTACCCGCCCGTACGACAAGGAGGCGCAACGCAGGATCAGGGGTTTTGTTAGCGGGTCTACGTTCGATTTCGTGGATCACGCCGCCGGCTGCCGGAGCAGCCGCGGTATGCCGGTCGTCGTTATCGTCACGTCATATTTGCAGGTTGCCGCGGCCGCGGCTTTTGAAGCGATTTAGGAAATCAGTTGAAGCGGGCGCGGATAGAGCGTGACCGCCTCCCGACACGGCAGGCCCATGCACCAGCGCAGCGGGATCCCGCCGTCCAGCCGCGTCCTCTGCCAAGGCAGAACCGTGACGGTCTCGACACCACCATGGGCCGCGCCCAGGCGCAGCGGCCCTTGTTGGCGCAGCTCGCGCCGCGCCTGCGGATACACGCTGGCCACCTCGCCGCCGGCGGAAACGGCGGCGACCACGGGCAGCCGCTCGCGCAGCTCCACCCGCAGGTCCAGGCTCTCCAGCCGGGAACGGGCATTGCGGTACTGGTCCAGCATCTGGCGCAAGGCCTGGTAGGTGGCCTCGCCCAGGCCGCGGCCGGACAAATCGAGATCGACCTTGAAATGGAAGGGCCGGCCCTGGTATTCGAACCACTCGCTGATCCTCCCATCCAGGCCCAGCGTGGCCAATACCCGCTGCAGCGCCCAGCGCGTGCCCTTGTAGCGGTGCAGTTCTATCGCCTGCTTGATCAGATCGCGCCGCTGCGCTTCGCCGCCGGCCAGCTGCCAGCCCTCGTCGCCGGCCACGTGCAGCTGTTCGGCCAGCAAGGGCAGAAAATCGGCCTCCACCTGGTCCACCAGGTAAACCAGGAAAGGCGCCAGATCGATGCGCTGCAAGCGCCGGCTCAGCTCGGCCAGCGGCGACAGCCGCGTGTCGCCGGCCAGCGCATTGGGAGTGATGTCGGTCATTGGATAACCTTGGGAAGGACGCGCCGGCCGGATGGCCGGGCATGGGGAAAACAGAAAACCGGCGGCGCGCGGCCGCCGGTCGGGGATCAAGCGCCCCGGGAAAACAGCTTGAGGGAGGAACGCCAGAAACCGCCGGCATTGACCGCATCGCCAGCCGGCGCGGCCAGCGCGTCCGGCGATTCGGCCAGTTGCCGCAGCTTGGCCAGCGCGTCCTCGGCCGCCACGCGCGCGGCATCGGCGTCGACAGCGTTGCGCACCGCCTCCTTGCCCGCCAGGCGCAGCGCCCGGATCGCGTACAGCGCCTGGTCGCCGGCGGCGGCCTTGGCCAGGATGCCGTCCGCCGCGTCCTTGCCGGACAGGCCTTTGGCGCTGGCCCAGGCCTGCACCGCCGGCGGCGCATCACCCTTGCAGCCGCCGTCTTTATAGGACTGGGCCTCGGCGGCGGCCTGCCGGTATTCCAGCGCGCGCAGCTCGCTGCCGACATAAAACTGGCTGGCGGCGTCGGCGGCGGCGTCAATATTCCGCAGCAGGCGCGGCAACAGCTGCGCCGGACTTTCCGCCGGTTCCGGCATGTTGCCCTCATCCAGCCAAGCCTGATAATCGGCCCAAAAGCGGTGGCCCTGCGGAATGTGCGCGCCATCTTCGATGCGGATGATCACATCCGTGCGATCGGTCAATCGATACATGATCTTATTCTCCGTTTACAGTTCGGCGTCGGCGGTCCAGCGGGTTAACAACGTTGCATCATTCACATTAACCGGCGTAAAAGCCGGATTGCCCCAAGTAAAACCATTTCTGAAATCGTCGCCGCTATAGTTGTAAAGTAATTTGACTGAAATCGGCCCCGAGCTATATATATTGGTCGCGTTATAAGTCAATGCCTGCCCTGCCACCTGAGTATCGGGATTAAAGAAGAAAACCGAAGTCGGCCCACGCTTACTCTGCCGATAAGCCACCCATCCCATGTTGTCGTCGCCTCCCACAAAACGAGCCACTGCATAGCTTGTTTCGTAATAACGCTGGCACAGTGCGAGCTCCTCTGCCGGAGCACGTCGCTCGTACAATGTCGCCACCGGCCCCTCCTCCAATTGCACCTGAGCGATATCGAACACGCCGGTTTGCGGGCCAGCGATGGCGCTATGCGCCGGCAACACCGTGCTGTATGACACGCCGAAAAACACCGAAAGATAATCATCGCCATTCGGGCCGATGGTCTTGCCTTGGATCGATGGCGAAGTGAAAGTGAAGCTGTAGCGCTGCCAGCCCGTTCCCAGCTGGATCGGCGTTTCATTCTGCGCACGGGCGATGGGGGAAACGCCATCGCCGCTGCCGAAGCCTTGCTCGACATAGAACAGAATGGTTTTGGCCGCATCGGCCTTGGCCCAGAAACTCAAGGTCATGGTCTTGCCGGAAAAGCGGCGAACCCCCTCCACCCGCTGAGTGATCTGACAGTATTCGCGCGCGGGGGCCGCCGGCACCTTGGTCACCGCGATACGCAGGAAATTGGCCGCTCCGCCCAACGCATCGGTATCCGCCGCACTGGCGACGACTTTGGAAACAGTCACACCTGACAAACCCGGCGGCACGCCCAGATCCAGGCACCAGCGGTCCGCAGAACCGTAACCGCTGACGGTCTGGCTCACCCCGCGCTGCCAAACGTCGAAACCGCCGTTGATCAGCGCATTCCGCCGGTAAGCCTGGATCGGGAAGGTCTGAGCCGGGTCGAAGGCCACCAGCTGCGAGCCGCCCAGCACCTCGCCGCGCGCACCCACCGTCACCCGGTTGTAGCTGCCGGCGGTGACGCCGGTGCGGCCGGAGACCCGCTCGAAGGAAAGCGGCGTATTGCCCAGCTCCACCGGCGCGCCGGCGTCCAGCAATTGCCAGATCGAACCGCCGTTGGCCGCGCCCCGCTCCACCGCGACGAACAAGCCCGGCGTCACTTCCAGGCTGATGTTGGCGTCGGCGGCGCGCGCCCAGCTGCCGGCGCCTGCTACATAGATGCCGTTGTCGGCGCCGGCGGCCTGGTTCTTGGCCAGCACCCGATCGCCCAACTGCAGCGCGACGCCGTCCACCGTCTGCAAGCCGGTCAATACAATGGGACCGGTGGTCGCGGCGCGGACCGACGGCTTGCCGTCCAGCTTGGCCAGCTCCTCGGCGATGCGCGCGTCGACGCTGCCGCGGGTGGCCAGCACCACGCTCGGGTCCACCATCAGCGTCACCACCGCGGCGTTGGATACTTCCAGGATCATCCTCACGTAGAGCTGCTTATTGGCGCCGTCGGCCAGCACCGGCTTGTAGCTCTCAGGGAACTTGCCGACCGCGAACAGCGCGCCGTCGGCGTCGAACACGCCCACTTCGCGGATGGTGAAGCCGCCCACCTGGTCCGGGATCACCAGCTCGGCGACGATCCAGCTGGGGTTGGCCGGATCGGTGGACAGGTGGTTGAGCCCGGCGCGCCAGGCCTCGCTTTTCAGCGCGGTCTGGCTTTCGGTCGGCGTGTAGTACGCGCCGTTGTCGCCCTCGCCCACCGCCATCTGGCTGAGCTTCAGCGGCGCGCCGCCGCTGGCTGCGGCGGCCAGCTTGGCCTTGCCGACGGCGGTGAGCAGGGTGAAGAAATCGTTGTTCATCATGGTCTCCAGTCAAACTGCGAATAAGATGGCGCCGCAGCTCAGAGCGGCGGGCTGGTCGGACCGTGCGCGCCCATGTGGTTGTGGCCCACCAGGCTCTTGCCGCTGGCGGTGACGTCGCCGCTGACGCTGACGCTGCCCGTTACAGTGGCGCCGCCGCCGCCCGAAACCGCCAGGCCGCCCTTGCCGGTGATCGCGCCCTGCACCGTCAGCGTGCCGCTGATCTCGGTGGCCGGCGCGTTGATGCTGACCTTGCTCCCGGCCTTGACGGTGACGGTCTGGCCGCCGTCTATGGTGATGCTGGAGGCGGCCTTGATCAGCACGTCGGCCTGGGTGTCCACCACCACGTGCTTGACCCCGCCGTTGACGGTCAGCTGGTTCTGCTGCCGGTCGTACTCCAGCACCGCGCCGTCGGCGAAGCGGCGCTGCCATTTATCCTCGCTCGCCACCGGCACCGCGTCCGCCTCGGAATAGATGGCGCCCAGCACCACGCCGTCCTCGCCGCGGGCGTCCATCAGCACCGCCACCTGTTCGCCGATGTCCGGCAGCCAATAGTCCTTGTCCTTCAGGCTCTTGCGGCTGAGAACCGGCAGCCAGGCGGTCAGCAGCTGGCCCAGCTCCGGCAGCCGCACCCGCACCCGCTGGGTGGGAGCGTCATGCTCGGCCACGCTGCCGAATTTCAGCGTCGCCAGCGCGTCGGGCAGGGAAACGTCGTTCATTTCTTCTCCTTGGCCGCGGCGGGCGCCGCGCGTTTCAGGTCCAGTTCGCAGATATAACCTTCCTGTCGCGACAGGCGGTGGCGGGCCCGCTCGATCAGGTAGCGGCCGGACAGCTTGCCGAAGCCGGACAACTCCACGTTGCGGCCGGCGGCCAGCTGCGGCGAGCCGTCCACGGTGACGCTCATCTCGGTACGCGCCAGTTGGCGGCGCTCCATCTCTGCCTTGGCCTGCAGCTCCGCCTGCGCCCGTCCGCCCGACTTGCGGGTGAGCTTGACCACGTCGGCGCTGCTGGCCTTGCCGCCGGGCGAGCGCGCGTCGGCGCCCACCCGCGCCGTCTGCAGCTTGCGCTTGTGCGGGTCGTGGTAGCTGACCTCCACCGCGCTGGGCACCTGCGACAGCTGGTCGCGCGCGCGCCAGGCGATCAGGTCCGACGGCGCGAACTGGCGCACGCTGGCGGACGCCACCAGCTCGGCGCGCTTCCAGAACACCAGCTTGCGGTTGTTGTCCATCACCTTGCAGACATAGCCGTAGTGGCTGGACACCCGCAGCAGGAATTGCAGGTCGGTTTCGTGGTACTGGGTCAGGCGCTCGATTTCGACATCCTCGATCTTGCCTTCCAGCTTCATGCCGTGGCGCTTGGCGATCCGCTGCGCCAGCGCCTGCAGCGTCAGCTTGTCGTAGGCGCGGCCCTCCGGCGTGCGCAGCGGATGCTGGACGCCGGTGGCCAGCGCGCGGATGTGGACCACCGACGGCGGCGCGCTGTAATCGACCTCGTCCACGTCGAAGCTGCCCAGCGCCACCAGCGCCGCGCCGCGGTAGCCCAGCTTGAAGTCCAGCGTCGCGCCCTTGTCCGGGTACCAGCCGTTCAGCCAGCGACCGTCGCAGTCTTCCAGTTCCACCTCCAGCTCGTCCGACTCTCCGGACAGATGGTCGGTGTAGCTGATGTTGAGCGCGTACTGGGCGATGTCGGCAGTGATGGACTTGCCGTTGTAGCTGAGCTCGAACGCCGGCGCCGCCACGTCCTGGATGCGACTGTCGGTCATGAGCGCCTCCACGGCGGCAGCTCATCCAGCGCCGCCTCGTCGCGCGCCTCCAGCAGCGGGATGGCCAGCTGGGTGCCGGCCGGCAGCGTCTCGCTGATCGGCGCCTGCGGATTGGCGGCGATCAGCATCACCATCTGGCCGACGTCGCCGTAATAGCGCCAGGCGATCTGGTCCCAGCGCTCCCCTTCCTGACAGATGTGCTTGAGAAACATGGTTCACTCCAGAATGCGGCGCAGCACCGCTTTGGCGGCCAACTTCGCCATCTCGATGTCGCGGGCTGGCCAGTTTTTGTCGATGTCGCGGACCGTCGCCTCCGCCTTGCCCAGCTTGTCGGCGACGTTGTCCAGCGTGCAGCCCTGCATCGTTTCGGCCAGCGCGCCAAGCTGGCGGCCCATGGCCTGAAACTGCGGGATCAGCGGCTTGATGCTCTCAGCCAGCCGCGAATACGGCTGGATGAACTGGTTCAGTCGCTCCACGCCCTGGGCGATGCCCGGCACCGCCGTCTGCACATCCTTCAGCACGCCCGGCACCCGTCCCAGCGCCGACAGCGGATCGCGCCGCGCCAGGTCTTTCAGCTCGCGCACATCGTTGACCACCTTGCGCGCCTGCACCGCCATGGTCTTGGCCTGGGACAGCGCCTTGCTCAGGCCGGACAGGTCCGGCTTGAAGCCGGCGCCGGCCAGCGACTGCTGCAGCTTGGCCTGCGGCAAGCCGCTGACGCTGCCCAGCAGGCCAGGCTTGGGCGACGGCGCCGCCTGGCCGCGGAATTCGCGCAGCGACAGCTGCGCCTCCACCGCCAGCAGATTGCCGGTGCGGTCGCTCTGGCGGCCGGTGCTGGTCAGCTCGGTGATCACGAAATGGCCTTTGTGATCGCCATTGCCCAGCACCAATGCCAGCGCCTGGTGCGTCTGGCGGGCGGCGTGCAGCCGCTGCAGCTCGGCGTCCGGCTGGCAATAGGCGGCGTGCAGCACCAGATCGATGCGGACCTCGTCCAGACGATCGCCGACGAACTGCAGCACCGGTTTGCCGCCTATCCGCGCGTGCTCGGCGTAATCGCTGCCGCCGCGCTGCTCCAGGCCGTCGAAATAACTGATCAGGTCGAACTCGATGTCACCCAGTACTGCGTACATCGTTTGCTCCTTTCTTCATGGATGCGTCTCCTCAACCCCGCGCCGCGTAGCTGCGCCGCTGACGGTCCGCCTCGTAGCGCTTCATCATTCGTTCGAACTCGGCGAAAGACTGCTGCATCGCCTGTTGCGCCTGCTGCTTGACGCCGGCCGACGCCGCGCCGTTGATGGTGATCTGCGGCGAGAAGGTGATGTTGAACACGGCGGCCGGACCGGCGGGCTTGGCCGCGGCCTTGTTGGCCGTCTGCTGGATGCGTCGCAGCTGTTGCGCCTGCTGCGCCTGAGCGGCCGGCTTGGCAGCGGGTTTGGGGACAGGTTTGGCTGGCGCCGCCGGCTTGGGAACCGCCACCGGCTTGGGCGGGATCGCCCGCTTGGGCACTGCCACCGGCTTCGGCGCGGCGCCCGGCTTGCCTGCCCAGTTGCCTATCTTCTCGCCCAGCCATTCGCCGCCCTTCTGCCCCAGCCAGCTGCCCACCTGCCGGCCGACAAAGGTGCCGACGCCGGGCAACAGCATGGTGCCGATGGCTGCGCCGGCCGCGCCGCCGGCCAAGGCCCCGGCGGTGCCGCCCAGCGTCTTGCCGTAGGCGGCCGCCTTGGCCTGCGGGCTCAGACTGGATCGGCTGGTGGACAGCAGATCCATGCCCACGCCCAGCAGATCGGCCTTGCCGATCAAACTCTTCAAGCCCTTTCCGCCCTTGCTCAGCGCTTTGAGTCCCGTGTTCAGCAAGCCGCCGCCGGACTTGGGCAGCTTCAATCCGGACAGCAAACTCTTGCTCTTGCCCGGCAGGCCGCGCGCTTCCTTCAGCGCATTGCCAGGCTTGACCGATGGTTTCGCCGCCGGCTTGGACGCGGCTTTAGGCTTGGCGGGAGACTCGGCCTTGGGAACCGGCTTGGCCCTTGTCTTGGGCTGGGGTTTGGAGGCCCCGCCGGTTTTCGGCGTTTTGGCCGCTGGCTTGGCGGCCGGGCGCTTTTTCCCCTTCCCGTCCTTGCCCCCGGCTTTGGCGCCAGGGTCGCCGCCGGAGTCATCGCCGGCCAACAAGGTGCCGGCGGCTGCCATCGCCTTTTGGAAAACGTTGCCGGACGCGCCGGAGTAAGCGCGCATGGCCTTGCCCGCCATCCCGCCGGCCTTGGACACGGTCTTGCCCAGTTCCTCCAGCTGTCCCAGCCCGCCCAATAGCGAATCGACGCTGGGCAGCACTCCGCCCAGCTTGGCGTTGAGCTTGCCGTGGAGGAAGTCCAGCGCCTCGCGCCCCTCGCCCTTGGACAACGCGGCACGCAGTCTGCCGCTGGCGTCGGCCACCACCGCGCCGCCGCGCTTGGCATAGTCGGCCGCGCCGGTCAGGCTCTTGCCGGCGTTGCCCGGTTTCAGGTCGGACCACTTGACGCCGTCCAGGCTGCGCAGCGTCGCGCCGGCCAGCTGGCCGCTTTTGGATACCACCTGGCCCACGGTCTCGGCGGTCTTGAGGCCGCCCAGTATCTTGTCGACGCTGGGCAATTTGCCGCCCAAGGCCTTGTCGAGCCTGCCGTGGACGAAGTCCAGCGCTTCGCGCCCTTCGCCCTTGGACAAGGCGGCATGCAGCTTGCCGCTGGCGTCGGCGATCACCGCCCCGCCGCGCTTGGCGTAGTCGGCCTTGCCGAGCAAGCTCTTGCCGGCGTCGCCCGGCTTGAGATCGGACCACTTGACGCCGTCCAGGCTGCGCAGCGCGGCGCCGGCCAGCTGGCCGCTCTTGGACACTACCTGGCCCACCGTCTCGGCGGTCTTGAGGCCGCCCAGGATTTTTTCGACGCTGGGCAGCTTGCCGCCCAAGGCCTTG
>NZ_JZJL01000033.1 GCF_000971335.1 Chromobacterium vaccinii | reverse complement strand
CCGGCGCGGCCGCGGAGCGGCCCGGGCCGCGCTCGCCTGGGCCGAGGGCGACGGCTGCCACCTGCTCACGCTGCAGGACGACGACTACCCGCCGCAGTTGGCGGAAGCCGCGTCGCCGCCGCCGCTGCTGTTCGCCCGCGGCCGGCGCGAACTGCTGGCGCGGCCGATGCTGGCCGTAGTCGGCAGCCGCGCCGCCACGCCGCAGGGCAAACGCAACGCCGAGGACTTCTCGTCCGCGCTGGCCGCGCACGGCTACACCATCGTCAGCGGCCTGGCCAGCGGCATCGACGCCGCCGCCCACCACGGCGCGCTGGCGCACCCCGCGTCCACCATCGCGGTGATCGGCACCGGCATCGACCGCGTCTATCCAGCGTCCAACCGCCAGCTGGCGCACCGCGTCGCGGCAGAAGGCCTGATCCTGTCCGAGTTCCCGCTGGGCACGGGGCCGCTGGCCGGCCACTTCCCGCGCCGCAACCGCATCATCGCCGGCCTCGCCCTCGGCTGCCTGGTGGTGGAGGCCGGCAACGCGTCCGGCTCGCTGATCAGCGCGCGGCTGGCGATGGAGAGCAACCGCGACGTGATGGCGATACCGGGCAGCATCCACAACGCCCAGGCCCGCGGCTGCCACCGGCTGATCAAGGACGGCGCGCGGCTGGTGGAAACCGTGGACGACGTGCTGGACGAGATCGGCCGGCTGCCCGCCGCGCCCGCCGCCGCTGAGCGGGAAACAGAGCCGGAAGCGCCGCCATTGCTGCTCAGCATGGGTTGGGAACCGGTGCTGGCGGACTCGCTGGCCGGGACGCTCGGGTTGACTCCCGGGGAGGTTTACGCGATGCTGCTCGAACTGGAACTGGCCGGCCGCGTGGCCAGCCTGCCGGGCGGCCGCTTCCAGCGGCTCGCACAACTCTGAGCGCCCAGCGTTCTTCATGAAAAATACCGATGTTTGACGTACTCACCTATCTATTCGAGCAATACAGCGATCCCGCCGCCTTCGGCGATCGCGGCGCCCTGACCCGCCAGCTGAACGCCGTCGGCTTCGACGACGACGACATCGGCGAAGCGCTGGACTGGCTGGACAGCGTCAGCGAAACCAGCGTCGAGCCCTATCTGGGCGCCGACGAGGGCAGCAGCCTGCGCGTCTACGCCGACAGCGAGCTGGAACACCTGCCGCCCGACGTGCGCGGCCTGATCCAGTTTCTGGAAGACAACGGCGCGCTCAGCCCCGCCCAGCGCGAAATGGTGATCGACCGCCTGCTGGAGCTGGACCCCGAGGATCTGGACGTCGATACCGCCAAGCTGCTGGTGCTGATGGTGTTGTGGGCGCAACAGGCGGAACTGCCCATCTTGCTGGGCGAGGCGCTGCTGGAAGCGGTGCATGGCGAACCAACCATGCAATAGCTTGTCAGCCTCGGTGTAGCGGGCTTAACATGCCGCCGACCGATCGTGACCCCATTTAGTATTCAAGAGCGCCCTTGCGCTCTTGTTTTGTTTGACGGATATAACAAGATGTGTCGGCCGGGCGCGTCCGGCCTCGAATTTTGCTGAAAAGATAATATGCCCTCCAGCCTCCTGATCGTTGAATCGCCATCGAAGGCGAAAACGCTGAAAAAATACCTGGGCCCGGACTTCGAGGTCCTGGCCTCCTACGGCCACGTGCGCGACCTGGTGCCGAAAAACGGCGCCGTCGATCCGGAAAAAGACTTCGCGATGAAGTACCAGCTGATCGCGCGCAACAGCAAGCACGTCGACGCCATCGTCAGCGCGGTGCGCGAAGCCGACCACGTCTATCTGGCGACTGACCCGGACCGCGAAGGCGAAGCCATTTCCTGGCACCTGGTACAGATCCTAAACAGCAAGAAGCTGCTGAAGGACAAGACCGCCCAGCGCGTGGTGTTCCACGAGATCACCAAGAACGCGGTGCTGGACGCGATCCAGAACCCGCGCGACATCGCGCAGGACCTGGTGGACGCGCAGCAGGCGCGCCGCGCGCTGGACTACCTGGTGGGCTTCAATCTGTCGCCGCTGTTGTGGAAGAAGATCCGCCGCGGCCTGTCCGCCGGCCGCGTGCAGAGCCCGGCGCTGCGGCTGATCTGCGAGCGCGAGAACGAGATCAAGGCCTTCGAGCAGCAGGAATACTGGTCGGTCCACCTCGACAGCCACAAGAGCCGCACCAAGTTCTCCGCCAAGCTGACCCAGCTCGCCGGCAAGAAGCTCGACCAGTTCGACATCCCGAACGAGGCCGAGCAGGCCGCCGTGCTGGCCCGGCTGCAGGGCCTGCCGGCCACGGTCGGCTCCATCGAGAAGAAAAAGAAATCGCGCAGCCCCGCCGCGCCGTTCACCACCTCGACGCTGCAGCAGGAGGCCGTGCGCAAGCTGGGCATGACCACCGACCGCGCGATGCGCACCGCACAGCAGCTGTACGAGGGCATGGACATCGGCCAGGGCACCGTCGGCCTGATCACCTACATGCGTACCGACTCGGTGGCGCTGGCCAACGAGGCGGTGGAGGAGATCCGCGGCTATATCGGCCTGAAGTGGGACGCCGACTTCCTGCCCAAGAACCCGGTGACCTACAAGAGCAAGGCCAAGAACGCCCAGGAAGCGCACGAGGCGATCCGCCCGACCTCCATCCTGCGCACGCCGGAGATGGTGAAGCCCTTCCTGACCACCGACCAGTTCAAGCTCTACGACATGATCTGGAAGCGGACGCTGGCCTGCCAGATGGCACCGGCCAAGTTCGACACCACCAGCGTCGACATCCTGGTGGGCGAAGGCGTGTTCCGCGCCAGCGGCCAAGTGCAGACCTTCGCTGGCTTCCTCGCCGTGTACGAGGAAGACGTCGACGACGCCGAGGACGAAGACAACGCCAAGCTGCCGCAGCTGGCCGAAGGCGAAGAGCTACCGGTGGACAAGCTGTACGGCGAGCAGCACTTCACCCAGCCGCCGCCGCGCTTCTCCGAGGCCAGCCTGGTGAAGGCGCTGGAAGAGTTCGGCATCGGCCGGCCGTCCACCTACGCCAGCATCATCTCGACGCTGAAGGACCGCGAATACGTGATCCTGGACAAGAAGCGCTTCCTGCCGACCGACACCGGCGACATCGTCAACAAGTTCCTGACCGAGCACTTCGCCCAGTACGTCGACTACAACTTCACCGCCAAGCTGGAAGACCAACTGGACGAGATCGCCAACGGCGGCCGCCAGTGGGTGCCGGTGATGGACACCTTCTGGAAGGGCTTCAAGAAGCAGATCGACGAGAAGGAAAGCATCTCGCGCGCCGAGGTCACCACCGAGAGCCTGGACGAGGACTGCCCGAAATGCGGCAAGCCGCTGTCGATCAAGTTCGGCAAGCGCGGCCGCTTCATCGCCTGCACCGGCTACCCGGAATGCGACTACACGCGCAACATGGGCGAGACAGCTGAGCAAGCGGCCGAGGAAGCCGAAGCGCCGACGGTGATCGAAGGCCGCTCCTGCCCGGACTGCGGCGGCGAGCTGCACATCAAGAAAGGCCGCTACGGCAAGTTCATCGGCTGCGCCAACTATCCGAAGTGCAAGCACATCGAGCCTTTGGAGAAGCCGCGCGAAACCGGCGTCACCTGCCCGGAATGCAAGACCGGCCAGCTGATCGAGCGCAAGAGCCGCTACGGCAAGCTGTTCTACAGCTGCAACACCTATCCGAAGTGCAAATACGCGACCTGGAATCCGCCGATCGCCGAGCCGTGCCCGAAGTGCAACTGGCCGATCCTGACGATCAAGACCACCAAGCGCCGCGGCACCGAGAAGGTGTGCCCGCAGAAGGAATGCGGCTACGCCGAGCAGATCGCGCCACCGGAAGGCAAGGAAGCGGCGCCCGCCGAAGAGGCGTAAGCCCGGCGCTCCCGAACCGATCAACAAACAGCCCTGCCGGCGTTGCCGACAGGGCTGTTTTCGTCTCCGGTCAATCGACCGGGCTGGTCAACTCGGCCGGCTTGGCCTGCAGGCTCACTCCCCAGCGCCCAACAGAGTGAAGTTCCCCAAGGGCATATGCACGCTTTGCAATGCCGGCACCGCATGGACTGCGCCGAGCAAAGTCACGGCTTTCAGGTAATGAGGATGCGAATGAGGCACGCACCAAAGCATGCTGATATCCACTGCGGCATCGCTCGGCAGCAGCTTGCCATCCGGCCCCTCCAGATGCAGCTTGAGATGGCCAGCATAATGCGGCGGTACAATCGTGGAGACATGCAGCTCCTGGAAATTGTTCACCACATTCACCAGACCGCTATCAAAGGCCGCCGCCGGATCTTCCGAATACATCCGCAACTTGGATCCAGGCGGCACGCGACGGCATTTCAAGACAAAACTGAATTGCTCAGGCGTTGCGTCCTGATTGTGAAATACCAGAGACTCGTCTTCGCTCTTGAGCTGCGGATCAACATTCCTCCACGCCATTGCGCCGTTATACTGAATCCACTGCGCGGAATTCCAGTTTCCCGTCGTATAAGTCAGCGGATTATTTTTGCTGAAAAATGGATAAGACACCGTAGAGACTATGCAGACATGCTGAGGGGTTCTCAAATCGAGAATAAAGCCTTCCGACGCCCCTTTATCTCCCATATTCAAAAGAGCAAGTCCGCCACGTTCATTTAAAACTTCGCCCTGCTGCTTCCCGCCATCCACAGTACGGCATTGCACCCAAGAGGAAGGCGGCTGATTAAATCCACCATCAGCATAAAACATTTGCACTTTTGCATGGCTTATCTTGCCATTGAATGCCCTATTTTGACAGCGGGTATAAATATAATTCTTGCCAACTTTAGGAATCTTATAAAACTCGGATTCCCATTGACTAATCAATTGCTGAGACGTCAATGGAACATCTTGATTGCAAACAATGTCCAAGGAGTCAGTATAAACCGCTTCAGGTAGAGTGCCTGTATCATATTTGTTTTTCCTGCATAAAATTCCTCTCCACTGCCTCATGGCATTCCTGGCATAGTTCAAGGATGTTTCATAACGAATACCCAAGGCCTCGGTCAGATGATTAGCCATCACTTCAGGATGCTGGCCATCATCCTGCCAGTAGGAATCGATATATACCCCAGCAAACACATTCGCCATATCCTGAGCCGTAAGACTGGCAGACATCTGATCGTATATCTGCTCCATCGCCAAGACATCGCTGATTGGAATTGGAGGATTATCATGCAATCGGCACTTGATAACGGCCTGCCACAGTTGATCCACATTTTGGATCTCATTCAAGCCAATTGCTGATTCTTTCAAAAAATCATTCATGACATAGACTCCCAAATAATTAAAAGCCAGGAATTAGGAGAAGTCCATTTCACGCACAAACACCTTCTCCTATTTTGTGTGCCACCCCATAATATTGGTTTTGGCCCACTGCACGCCCACCATTCGCACATTCAAATCGGCATGTCAAAACGTATGAATAGCAGTTGAATGAAATATCGGCATTCATCAGGAGAAGGTTGAGATATTTTGAAACAAATAAGCCTGACAAAAAGATCAGTCAAAATAATGTTGAAACCTGCTCTTTATAACAGGACTTTGCTGAGAATTTTCAGGATATTGGGTTTTAAAAATAGTAAACCACAATATGGAGTGCCACCTTTGGAACAGCCAGGATTCTACGGATTGACAAATGTTGATGCGGAAGAAGGATGTCAGCCTTGCAGGTGCTGGCCACTGCAGCCTGATGTTGTCGACGGCCGCCGGATGCGGCGCATCCAAGTGCCATGGCGTCCATGACAGAGGGAGCCCCCTGCTCAGAAGAAGCCGGCCACAGCCGCCGCTGATGCAGGTAGGCATCCCCCCAGGCAAGTACCACCGTTGCAGGCGGAAAGCCGGAAGCATGTGTAAGTTATTGATTATATAGAAAACAACTATCCATCCAGCGCTATAGTCGCGGTCTATGGCGAGCCTCCCTCAATCCAATCTGTCGCGGCGCCGCGGATCGCTGCCGCGACACGCCGCCAGCGCAGACCGTGGAGGCCGCCGAATCCGCATCAATGGATAGAAACCATGAAAGTCAGCACTCACCGGCGCCGCCATCCTCACCCTGCTTGGCTTCGCGGGCCACGCCTACCTGATCCTGCCTGTTGCCTTTCCGATCGCCATCGTAGGCCTGTCCGCCGCCGACCGCGAGCAGATCGCCGACATGACGCCGAGCGATGCTGGTGCCGGCGTCCGAACGCCCGTTGCTGCCGCTGGACGCCTTCCGCGGCCAGGATCTGATGTTCTACCAAGCCGGCAGCCCGGTGTACCGCCCCCTGGCCGCGCGCGACTCGCGCTGGCAGCTGCTGGGCGAACAGGGCGAGGTAACTGAGGAGCCCGCTGGCATCCAAGCCTATCCAGACTATCTGTACCGCCAGCAGCCCTGAGAGCTTGTTTCAAGTCCGGCCCGGCAAACTGCCTGCCTCCGCTTCGCGGATCTCGCGCGCCAGGAAGTAATTGAGCGCGGTGCGCAGCACGGCGATGGCGCCAAGCTTGCCGATCTGGTCCCAGCTGGGCGCCACCGCGGTGGACAGGATGTCGGCCGCCAGCTGCAGCTCCAGCGCCAGGGCGAGGAAACGCGCGAAGATCAGCCGCAGCCGGTTGTAGTCGCTAGGCAGCCCGGCCAGGGTCTGCCGCAGCCAGCGGCCCGCCACCAGCAGCACGCCGGCGGCGATCGCCAGCGCGCCGCAGGCCTCCACCGCCAGCTTCAGCCACAACGCCAGGTTCTGCACCAGCTCTTCGACGCCGGCCTGTTGCGGGGAAATCCACATATCGCACTCCTGTTTCCGGACAAGACAAAGGCCCCGCCGCTGCGGGGCCTTGTTGTCAGAACCGGACGACCGCGTTCGGTTCCCTCAGCCGAACAGCACGATGCCCCAGACCGTGGCCAGATTGATCAGGCCCAGCAGCTGGGCGGCGCTGCCCATGTCCTTGGCCCGCTTGGCCAACGGATGGCGCTCCAGCGAGGTGTGGTCGACCGCCGCCTCGATCGCGGAATTGAGCAGCTCGATGATCAGAGTGGCCAGGCTGCTGGCCACCAGCAGCGCGCGGGCCAGCGGCGTGGTGTGGACGATGAAGGCGGCCGGGATCAGGATCAGCGCCAGAATGGTCAACTGGCGGAACGCGTCCTCATGGCGGAACGCCGCCTTCAGACCGTCCAGCGAATAGCCTAAGGCATTGACCAGCCGGGTGATGCCGGTCTTGCCCTTGAACGGACTCTCCTGCGGTTTTCCCATCATCGCTCCACAATCCGGCGGCGCCGGCTTTCAAAAGACCGGCATGGTAGCGCGGATGCGCCGCGCGGAAAAGCGCTCAGTGCTGGCAGCGCCGCTCCAGCGCGTCGAGGTACAGGCCGGCGACGTTGATGCCGGTCTGGTCCATGATCTCGCGGAAGCAGGTCGGGCTGGTGACGTTGACCTCGGTCAGGTAGTTGCCGATCACGTCCAGGCCGGCCAGCAGGATGCCGCGCTTCTTCAGCTCCGGCCCCACCGCCTCGGCGATCTCGCGGTCGCGCGCGCTCAAGGGCCGGGCCTCGCCGCGGCCGCCGGCCGCCAGGTTGCCGCGGGTTTCGCCGGCCGCGGGAATGCGCGCCAGGCAGTGGTCGACCGGCACGCCGTCTATCACCAGGATGCGCTTGTCGCCGTCGCGGATCTCCGGGATGTAGCGCTGCGCCATCACCGTGCGCTTGCCGCGCCAGGTGATGGTTTCGATGATCACCGACAGATTGGGATCGTCCGGCTTGACCCGGAAGATGCTGTCGCCGCCCATGCTGTCCAGCGGCTTCAGGATCACGTCCTGGTGCTGGTTGACGAAGGCGCGCAGGCGGTGGGCCTCGCCGGTGATCAGCGTCGGCGAGATCAGCTCCGGGAAGTGCAGGATGGCCAGCTTCTCGTTGAAGTCCCGCAGCGCCTGGCCGCTGGTGAACACCTTGACGCCCTGCTCCTCGGCCAGCGAGAACAGCTGGGACGCGTACAGGTATTCCATGTCGAACGGCGGGTCCTTGCGCATCACCACCGCGCTGAAGGCGGTCAGCGGCTGGCGCAGCTTCTGGCCCAGCTTGTACCAGTTCTGGCGATCCTCTGTGATGGCCAGGTCGCAGGCGTCCACCTGCAGGCGGCCGCCCTCCACCGACAGCTGGCGCGCCTCGGCGAAGCTGAGCGCATGGCCGCGGCGGTGCGCCTCCTCCATCATCGCGAAAGTGGTGTCCTTGTAAATCTTGAAATGTTCCAGCGGGTCGGCAATGAACAGGATGCGCATGTCTATGCTCCAGCGGGGGTTATTCGGCGTCCGGATCGGTGGCTTCCAGCTCCAGCGAGGCCGCCAGCAGCGCCAGCCGCGAGATCACGCCGTAGGCGTAGAAGCGGTTGGGCGCGCAGTCGGGCAGGCCCTTGCGGTCCGGCAGGCAGGCCGTCTCGAACGACAGCGGCACGAAATGCATGCCCGGCGCATTCAGGTTTTCGTCGATGCCGCGGCCGGTGTGCACGCGGTAGAAGCCGCCGATCACGTAGCGGTCCATCATGTAGACCACCGGCTCGGCCACCGCCTCGTTGACGGTCTCGAAGGTGTACACGCCCTCCTGGACGATCACCTCGGACACTTCCAGGCCTTCCTTGACCACCGACATCTTGTTTCGCGCCTTGCGGTTGAGGCCGATCACCTCGTCCGGACTCTTCACGCTCATCACGCCCATGCCGTAGGTGCCGGCGTCGGCCTTGACGATGACGAAGGGGTCGTTGTCGATGCCGTATTCGCGGTATTTGCGGCGGATCTTGTCCAGCATCTGCGACACGGTCTCGGCCAGCTGCTCCTCGCCGGCGCGGGCGTGGAAGTCCAGGCCGCCACAGCTGGCGAAATAGGGGTTGATGGTCCACGGGTCGATCGAGATCAGCCGGGCGAACTCGTCGCTGACCCGGTTGTAGGCCTCGAAGTGGTGGGTCTTGCGGCGCACCGCCCAGCCGGCATGCAGCGGCGGCAGCAGCGTCTGCTCCAGGTTCTTCAGCTGGTCGGGGATGCCGCCGGACAGGTCATTGTTAAGCAGCACCACGCAGGGGTTGAAACCGTCGGCCAGCACCAGGCGGTTGCCGCGGCGCTCCAGCGGCTCCAGGGTGAGCTTGTCGCCGTTGGCGGCGACCAGCTCGGTCGGCTCGGTGATCTCGGGATTCAGCGAGCCCAGGCGCACCTTCAGCCCGGCCTGCTCGAAGATGTGCACCAGCGTGGCGACGTTCTGCAGATAGAAGGTGTTGCGGGTGTGGTTTTCCGGAATCAGCAGGATGCTGCGCGCTTCCGGGCATACCTTGTCCACCGCGCTCTGCGCAGCTTGCACCGCCAGCGGCAGGAATTCCGGATTCAGATTGTTGTGGCCGCCGGGAAACAGGTTCATGTCCACCGGCGCCAGCTTGAAGCCGCTGTTGCGCAGGTCCACCGAGCCGTAGAACGGCGTGGCGTGGGCATGCCACTGGCTGCGGAACCAGTGCTCGATCTGCGGCTGGGCGGCCAGGATGCGGCTTTCCAGCTCGTAAAGCGGACCGGTGAGAGCGGTGGCCAGGTGCGGAACAGGTGGCATGATATCCCCTTGGAACGGACGTTGAATTCGCTAATGGTGGGGGTGGCGACAGTCATATTCAAGTGCCGGCGCGCAATGCGGCCCGACAGGCAGGCGAAAATCCGGCAGCCGCGGCCCCAGCCGCAGAGCGGCGGCAGACAGTCCCGCGCCGGAGGAATCTCCTCGCCCTTCGCCAGGACTCTCATCATAGTCCGCCGGACAAACAAAAAGGCGCCGCGAAACGCGGCGCCCTCCAAGGCATGACGGCCAGGCCGGATTACAGCGGCCATTCCTCGCCATAGGCTTCGAAGTAGATGTCCTTCAGCGAATCCCAGTCGAAGAAGTGATTCTGGCAGCCCGGCGTGGTGACCTTGATCGCGCCGATCACATTGGCCAGGCGGCCGGTGATCTTCCAGTCCACGCCGCGGCTGATGCCCCACAGCAGGCCGGCGCGGAACGCGTCGCCGCAGCCCATAGGATCCACCGGCTTGATGGGCATCTGCACGCGCGGGATCAGGTGCACGGTGTCGTCGACGTAGATCTCGGCGCCCTTGGAGCCGCGGGTGACGATCAGCGCCTTCACCTTCTTGCGCAGGTCGTCGACGGTCAGTCCGGCGCGCTCGCGCATCAGCTCGCTCTCGTAGTCGTTGATCGCCACGTAGCTGGCCAGCTCGACGATCTCGTGGATCTCGTCGCGCGACAGCAGCGGCAGCTCCTGGCCCGGATCGAAGATGAACGGGATGCCTGCCGCCGCCAGTTCCCGCGAGTGCTGGATGAAGGCGGTGTAGCCCCCGGGCGACAGAATGGCCAGCTCGATCGGGTCCTTGATGTCGGACACGTGGTTCTCGGTGGCGAAATCCATCGCGCCCGGATGGAAAGCCATCAGCTGGTTGCCGTCCTTGTCGGCAATGCCGAAACATTGCGGGGTATACTGCTTGCGGATCAGGCGGATGAAGCGGTCGTCCACGCCCACCCGCTTCAGGTGCTGGCGATATGGCTCGAAGTCTTCGCCCACCACGCCCATCACGATCGGCGTCTCGCCCAGCAGGCACAAGCTGTAGGCGATGTTGCCGGCCATGCCGCCGAATTCGCGGCGCATCGTCGGAGCGAGGAAGGTGGTCGAAATCTTGTGCAGCTGATCCGGCAGGATCTGGCTGTCGAATCGGCCATGGAACGAGAACAGGGTATCGTATGCGAGCGCCCCGCAGACGAGGATAGACATGCCCACTCCGCAAAGTAATCAATCGAACATTTTAACATAAAGTTTATTTTTCGATCATCCCCGGAGAGCCGCAAGTTGCGGAAATCCAAGACAATTCCAATGACATCACAGGAAAAGCCGATGAACACCAAACGCTTGTTCGCCTCCCTGCTGCTGGCCGCGCTGCCGCTGGCCGCCCACGCGGCGCCCTCGCTGGAGCAAAGCCGCTTCGCCGACCTCAACGCCAAACCGGTGGCCGTGTCCGCCTACAAGGGCAAGGTGACGGTGCTGAACTTCTGGGCCACCTGGTGCGGCCCTTGCCGCGAAGAGATGCCGATGCTGAACGGCCTGCGCAAGAAGCTGTCGCCAAAGGGCGTGGAGGTGGTGGGCGTGGCGCTGGACAGCAAGGAGCAGGTGGAGCCCTTCGTCAAGCAGCTGAAGATCGGCTACCCGATCCTGCTGGGCAACGACGACACGCTGGACCTGATGCGCGGCCTGGGCAACAAGACCGGCGGCCTGCCGTACACGCTGGTGCTGGACCGCCAGGGCAAGGTGGCGGCGACGCTAACCGGCAAGCTGGACGAGAAGAAACTGGAAGCGGCGGTCAAACCCTACCTGTAATCGCTTCTCCCGCGGCCCTTCCCTCATGCAGAAAAGGGAGGGGCCGGCTCTTCGCCAACCCGCTCCCCTCGCGCGGCTTATCCCGCGCGCCGCAAGCGAACCCGCTCCATCAGCTCCGCCATCTCCTCCGGCGCTTCCCGCTCGATCAGCCAGTAGCGGCGGCAGTCTCCGGTGCGGCCTATCCAATCGCCCTCCACCAGCTCGCGCCGGATCAGCACGTGGTCGCCGAAAGCCTCCAGCGCGCGGATGGCCGCGTTGACCGCTGGCTCATCCCACGCTTCGCCGCGCGGCAGGCCCGACCACAACGCCCACAGGCAGGCGCGCTGCTCGCTGAATTTCTTCGGCCAGCGCAGCAGCCGGCCTTCGTCGTCGAAATGGCGCAACAGGCGGCGGACGTCATTCGACACGGTTTGCGGCTCCGCCGGCGCCGGGCGGTCGTGCTCGGCTCGCAGGTGCTGGAAATTCTGGAAGCCGGCTGAGCGGGCCAGCATGTTGAGGATCTGCAGATGGCCGGGCGCTTCGGCCTCCGCCATCCACTGCCGCTTCAGGGAACGGGCAAGGGACGAGATATCGCTGCTGTAGAACGGATAAACGGTGCGAGACATGGTTCGAATCCTGTCTGCGTGCCAAGGTCGGGAAGGACTGCCGCGGTCGCCGTTGCGGCCTGGCACGAGTTCGAGCCAAGCGAGATGATGGATGCTGCAAGCCAAGACAGGTTTAGCGTGGCGAAATCGCCGGCGACGCCTGGGTGAACTGTTGACCCGCCGCCATGCTAACACCATGGCATGGCCTTGCAAAGCGCGGCGGCGGACCGGCGCAAAAAAGCCGACGCGGTCGCGTCGGCTTTTTGTTTGGCTGCCGGATCAGGCGATCAGGCTAGGCGGCCGTGGCACTGCTTGTACTTCTTGCCGCTGCCGCAAGGGCAGGCGTCGTTGCGGTTGATGCGCAGGCCTTGCGAGGCCAGCGCTTCCGGCGACAGCGGATTGTCCTCGTCGTCGCCCAGCGCCGAACCCGGCTCGGCGTGCTGCATCTCGAAGTCCGGCAGCGAATGCGGCTCCACCGCGTCCACGTCTTCCTGGCCGCGGATCTGCACCGTCATCAGCACTTGCACCACGCTGCGCTTGATGCGCTCCAGCATGTCGGCGAACAGCTCGAAGGCCTCGCGCTTGTACTCCTGCTTCGGGTTCTTCTGCGCGTAGCCGCGCAGATGGATGCCTTGGCGCAGGTGGTCCATCGCCGCCAAGTGCTCGCGCCAGTGGTTGTCCAGCATCTGCAGCACCAGGCTGCGCTCGAACTGGCGCATCACGCCGTCGCCGGCCTGCTCCACCTTGGCCTGGTAGGCGGCGGCGGCCATGTCGACGATGCGCAGGCGGATCTGCTCGATGTCCAGATTCGGCTCGGCCTTCAGCCACTCGGCCACCGGCGCTTCCAGCAGGAAGTCGGACGCCAGCGTCTTCTCCAGGCCGGCCAGGTCCCACTGCTCTTCCAGCGATTCCGGCGGCAGGTGCAGGTCGACCAGGTCGGAGATCACGCCTTCGCGCATGTTCACCACCACGTCGGACACGTCCTCTTCCACCAGGATCTCGTTGCGCTGCTGGTAGATCACCTTGCGCTGGTCGTTGGCGACGTCGTCGTATTCCAGCAATTGCTTGCGGATGTCGAAGTTGCGGCCTTCCACCTTGCGCTGCGCGTTCTCGATCGAGCGGCTCACCCACGGATGCTCGATGGCCTCGCCTTCCGGCATCTTCAGGCGATCCATGATCGCGGCGACGCGGTCGGAGGCGAAGATGCGCAACAGCGGATCTTCCAGGCACAGGTAGAAACGGGACGAGCCCGGATCGCCCTGGCGGCCGGAACGGCCGCGCAGCTGGTTGTCGATGCGGCGGGACTCGTGGCGCTCGGTGCCGACGATGTGCAGGCCGCCGGCTTCCAGCACCGCGGCGTGGCGTTGCTTCCACTCGGCGCGGATGGCTTCGATCTTGGCTTGCTTGTCGGCGTCGGACAGGCTGTCATCGGCCTCCACCGCCTTGATTTCCGGCGCCGGGTTGCCGCCCAGCACGATGTCGGTGCCGCGGCCGGCCATATTGGTGGCGACGGTGATCACGCCCGGACGGCCGGCCTGCACCACGATGTCCGCTTCGCGGGCGTGCTCCTTGGCGTTCAGCACATTGTGCGGCAGCTTGGCCTGGGACAGCAGATTGGCCACCAGCTCGGAGTTTTCGATGCTGGTGGTGCCCACCAGCACCGGCTGGCCGCGCTCATGGCAGTCCTTGATGTCGGCCAGGATCGCTTCGTACTTCTCCTTGGCGGAACGGTACACCTTGTCCTGCGAATCCTTGCGGATCATCGGCTTGTTGGTCGGGATCACCACGGTTTCCAGATTGTAGATGCTCTGGAATTCGTAGGCCTCGGTGTCGGCGGTGCCGGTCATGCCGGACAGCTTGCCGTACAGGCGGAAGTAGTTCTGGAAGGTGATCGACGCCAGCGTCTGGTTCTCGCGGTTGATCTCCACGCCTTCCTTGGCCTCCACGGCCTGGTGCAGGCCGTCGGACCAGCGGCGGCCCGCCATCAGGCGGCCGGTGAACTCGTCGACGATCACCACCTCGCCGTCCTGCACCACGTAGTGCTGGTCGATATGGAACAGCGAATAGGCGCGCAGCGCGGCCATCAGGTGGTGCATCAGCGTGATGTTGGTGGCGGAGTACAGGCTGTCGCCTTCCTTCAGCAGGCCGAGGCGGGTCAGGATTTCCTCGCTGCGCTCGTGGCCGGCTTCGGACATCAGCACCGAGTGGGCCTTCTCGTCCACCCAGTAGTCGCCTTCGCCTTCTTCGGTTTCCTGGCGGACGAGCAGCGGCGGCACCGCGTTCATGCGCTGGTACATGTCGATGTTGTCGTCGGCCGGGCCGGAGATGATCAGCGGCGTGCGCGCCTCGTCGATCAGGATGGAGTCCACTTCGTCGACCACGGCGAAGGCCAGCTTGCGCTGCACCTTCTCTTCGACGCTGAACACCATGTTGTCGCGCAGGTAGTCGAAACCGAACTCGTTGTTGGTGCCATAGGTGATGTCGCAGGCGTAGGCGGCCTGCTTGTCGTCATGGGCCATCTGCGACAAATTCATGCCGACCGACAGGCCGAGGAAGTTGTACAGCGGCGCCATGATGCCGGCGTCGCGGCTGACCAGGTAGTCGTTGACGGTCACCACGTGGACGCCGTCGCCGGACAGCGCGTTCAGGTAGACCGCGAGCGTGGCGACCAGGGTCTTGCCCTCGCCCGTCTTCATTTCGGGGATCTTGCCCTGGTGCAGCGCCATGCCGCCGATCAGCTGCACGTCGAAGTGGCGCATGCCCATCACGCGGCGCGAGGCCTCGCGGCAGACGGCGAAAGCCTCGGGCAGCAGGTCGTCCAGCGTGCCGCCCTTGGACAGGCGATCGCGGAATTCCTGGGTCTTGGCGGCCAGCGCCTCGTCGGACAGCGCCTGCATCGCCGACTCCAGCGCGTTGATGCGCGCCACCTCTTGGCGATATTGCTTGAGCAGACGATCGTTGCGGCTGCCGAAAACCTTCTTGAGTAGCGAAGAAATCATGTAGTCGAATCCAGAAACCAGCGGGCCGTTGGGAGTGTCCGCAAAAAATGCTGAAAAGTGTAGCACATTCGCAGACAAGGTTATGGGGGCATCCATGCGCCACATCAAGATGTGAGTCGAGAAATCGCTGTTGGTTTTACGCGACGCTCGCTTAGAGCAAACGCTCGATTCAATTGACCGCCCATTCATGCAACTTAAATATTGACCCGCGATAATCCGCAACTTTGTTCATTCCTACAACAAGCGACAATCTCGGGAGAAACGATGGATAGGCGGCAATTCCTCAAGTGGGGCAGTTTCCTGACGGTATCGGTGGCCGCGGCGGGCTGCGGCGGCGGCTCGGACAGCTCCGATTCGGGCAGCCAGCGCCAGCTCGCGGCCGGCCAGGGCTTCGGCCTGGGCGTGGCGTCCGGCGATCCGCGCCCGGACAGCATCATCCTGTGGACCCGCGTCGACGGCGGCGATGGCGCAGCCTCGCTGTCGGTCACCGTGCAGCTGTCGGACAAGGCGGACTTCTCCAACCTGCTGGTCAACCAGGCGCTGAGCGCCGATCCGGGCTGGGACTACACCGTGCGCCACAAGGTGACCGGCCTGGCCAGCGCCACCACCTATTACTACCGCTTCCTGACCGGCAAAACCGTCAGCGCCACCGGCCGCACCAAGACCGCGCCGGCAGCCGGCACCCCGCTGTCGCAGCTGAAGTTCGCCTATATCACCTGCCAGGACTGGAGCGTCAACCACTGGGGCGCCTTCGACGAAATCGTCCAGCTGGACCTGGATTTCGTGATGCACGTCGGCGACTACATCTACGAAACCGTCGGCGCCGGCTTCCAGACCGGCAACAACGAAACCCGCCACCCGCCGCTGACACTGCCCAACGGCACCAAGCGCGCCGACGGCGCGATCTACGCCACCACGCTGGCCGACTACCGCTACCTGTACAAGAGCTACCGCGCCGATCCGCGCATCCAGGCGGTGCACGCCAATTTCCCGGTGATCTCGATCTGGGACGACCACGAATTCTCCGACGACTGCTGGCAAGACCGCCAGGTGTACTACCCCGGCGACGACAGCGCGCCGCAGACGCCGCGCCGCCGCAGCGCCAACCAGGCCTGGTTCGAATACACGCCGGCGGATGTCCAGCTAGACCTGGCCAATCCCTCGTTCCAGAACATCCAGATCTACCGCAGCTTCGCCTTCGGCAACCTGGCCACGCTGGTGATGACCGACCAGCGCCTGTACCGTTCCGACCACATCATTCCGGAAACCGCCGTGCCCGACACCGGCCTGGCCAATCTGGGCAGCCGCTATTTCGTGCCCAAGGCCGCGCTGGCCCAGGCCGAGGCCGCCAAGATGGCCTCCACCGGCGGCAACCTGCTGAACGTGTCTATCCTGGGCACGGCCCAGCGCGCCTGGTGGCAGCAGCAGATGCAGGGCGCCGCCACCACCTGGAAGCTGTGGGGCAACGAGGTGTCGCTGCTGCGCATGGGCGTGGACGGCACCATGGCGGTGGCCAGCCTGCTGGAGCAGGGCCTGTCGGCCGCGCTGGCGCAGAATTTCGGCCTCAACCTCAGCGCCGCCCAGCAGCAACAGCTGACCGGCGCGCTGTATCAGGACCTGCTCGCCGCCGACACCAGCGGCGCGACGCCGGTGCTGAGCTACGCCAACACCCAGCCGCTGCTCGCCGGCTTCAGCGGCGGCGCCATCAGCGCCGGCGTGTTCGCCGCCTCGGTGAAGCCGGTGCTCAACGGCAACCTGCCGCCGAGCATGCTGCTGAACCAGTACATCCTCAACGCCGACCAGTGGGACGGCTACAACGCCGAGCGCAAGGCGCTGATGGCCTTCCTGAAGGGCAACGGCATCGGCAACGTGGTGGGCATCACCGGCGACATCCACGCCTTCTTCGCCGGACAGGTGTATGACGACTTCGACGCCGCCAGCCCGACGCCGGTGATGGTGGACCTGGTCACCGCCGGCATCTCCAGCAACTCCTTCTTCAGCTATTTCAAAAACGTGGTGGACACCGTGCCGGCCTTCGCCAAGGCCGCGCCGCTGATCTACCAGACGGTGAACGGCCAGACGGTCAACACCTTCACCGGCACGCTGCAAACCTTCAACCCGTGGCTGAAGTACGCCGACACCGACGCCCAGGGCTACGCGGTGGTGACGCTGACGCCGGGCAAGCTCAGCTGCGCCTTCCACAAGATGGCCAAGCTGGCGAACGGCGTCGCGCCGTCGCCGGCCACCGCCAGCGTCAAGACCGTCGAGGTGCTTGCCGGAACGCCGGCCGTCAACGTGCTGTAAGCGGTTTCTCTCCCCAAGGTTGGCCGCGCTTGCGCGGCCAACCATTTCAATCAGTACATTTCGTCACAAAATCCCTACAAAGCCTCCTGGTTTTTAACATTCGTTTTATGGCTTCTCTGGTAGCATCCATGCCCTGAAACCGGAAGGCGCGACGCCGCTTCCGGGATTGCTTGCAATGCTCTCCAGCACGGCTTTTGACATGGCGGACGCATCGTTGCGCGGCGCTCGGCATGCCGAACGTCGAGGACGCCATCCGCCACCCGCTCCAGAGTTGTCATAATAGAAGCGGGCCGGTTGCCGCCCGCCGCGATAAACATAGAAAACGGAGAGGCCTGATGACCACCGCCGTCCGCCACTTCATGCCCGCCACCGCCCGGCGGCTGATCCCCAACCGCTGGGACCTGATCGCGTTTCCGCTGATCCTGGGATTCCTGTTGATGGCCACCACCGGCATCCGCGAAACCTGGGCCCCGATCACCGCGCTGCAGACCGCGCCGATCTCGCTGGAGCCCGGCAACCTGCCCGAATACGCGCTGCGCACCACGCTGCGGATGCTGGCGGCGATGGCCGCCGCGCTGGCCTTCACCCTGGTCTACGGCACGCTGGCCGCCAAGAGCCGCCGCGCCGGCCTCTTGCTGGTGCCGATACTGGACATCCTGCAATCGGTGCCGGTGCTGGGCTACATCTCGTTCACCGTCACCTTCTTCCTCGCCTTGTTCCCCGGCCGGGTGCTGGGCGCCGAATTCGCCGCCATCTTCGCCATCTTCACCAGCCAGGCGTGGAACATGACCTTCAGCTTCTACCAGTCGCTGCGCACCGTGCCGCGCGACTTGCAGGAGGTATCGGTCAACCTCAGGCTCACCGCCTGGCAGAAATTCTGGAAGCTGGAGGTGCCCTACGCCATGCCCGGCATGATCTGGAACATGATGATGAGCATGTCCGGCGGCTGGTTCTTCGTGGTGGCGTCGGAGGCGATCACCGTCGGCGACAAGACCGTGATGCTGCCCGGCGTCGGCTCCTACCTGGCGCTGGCGATCCAGAACAAGGATCTGGCCGCCGTCGGCTGGGTGATCCTGACCATGTCGGTGGTGATCCTGATCTACGACCAGTTCCTGTTCCGACCGCTGGTGGCCTGGGCCGACAAGTTCCGCCTGGAGGACACCGCCAGCCAGAACGCGCCGGAATCGTGGGTGCTGAACCTGATCCAGCGCACCCATTTCATCCAGCAGCTGCTCAAGCCCTTCGGCAAGCTGCTGAAGAAGACCGCCCGTCTGCGGCTGAACGTCAGCCTGCCCAAGGGCATCCACTCGGAAGACCACACGCCGGTGTCCCGCGGCATCGACGTGCTGTGGTGGGCGCTGGTGGCGCTGCTCGCCGTCGCCGTCGCCAGCAAGCTGGTGCACTTCATCGCCACCGAAGTCGGCGCCTGGGAGGTGCTGCGGGTGTTCGGCCTGGGCCTGATCACGCTGGTGCGCGTCAGCCTGCTGATCGCCGTCGCATCGGTGATCTGGGTGCCGCTGGGCGTGCTGATCGGCCTGCGCCCCCGGCTGGCCGAAAAGGTCCAGCCGCTGGCGCAGTTCCTGGCCGCCTTCCCGGCCAACCTGCTGTTCCCGGTATTCGTGATCGTCATCGTCCACTACAAGCTGAACCCGGACATCTGGCTGTCGCCGCTGATCGTGCTGGGCACCCAGTGGTACATCCTGTTCAACGTCATCGCCGGCGCCACCGCCTTCCCCAACGACTTCAGGGAAGCCGCCGACAATTTCCGCATCCGCGGCTGGCAGTGGTGGCGCAAGGTGATACTGCCGGGCATCTTCCCCTACTACGTCACCGGCGCGATCACCGCGTCCGGCGGCGCCTGGAACGCCAGCATCGTGTCCGAGTTCGTGTCCTGGGGCGACGACAAGCTGGCCGCCCACGGCCTGGGCGCCTATATCGCGCAAACCACCGCCGCCGGCGACTATCCCAAGATACTGCTGGGCATCGTGGTGATGTCGCTGTTCGTGGTGCTGTTCAATCGCCTGCTGTGGCGCCCGATGTACGCCATCGCCGAAAACAAACTCCGTCTCAACTGAGGGGGCATCAAGCATGACTACCGAAAACAACGCCCTGGGACAGGAAATCTTCAAGCTGAAGAACGTCTGCCGCGGCTTCTCCAAGGGCAGCGACGAGATCCAGGTGCTGGACGATGTGAACCTGACGCTGCGCGAAGGCGAGATCGTCGGCCTCCTGGGCCGCTCCGGCTCCGGCAAATCCACGCTGCTGCGCATCATCGCCGGCCTGATCCCGCAAAGCGGCGGCGAGGTCAACTACCAGGGCAAGCCGCTGAAGGGGCCGGCCGAAGGCGTGGCCATGGTGTTCCAGACCTTCGCGCTGTTCCCGTGGCTGACCGTGCTGCAGAACGTGGAGGCCGGCCTGGAGGCGCTGGGCGTGGACGCCAAGGAGCGCCGCCGCCGCGCGCTGGCCGCGATCGACCTGATCGGCCTGGACGGCTTCGAGAACGCCTACCCGCGCGAGCTGTCCGGCGGCATGCGCCAGCGCGTCGGCTTCGCCCGCGGCCTGGTGGTCAACCCGACGCTGCTGCTGATGGACGAGCCGTTCTCGGCGCTTGACGTGCTGACCGCCGAGACGCTGCGCACCGACATGCTGGACCTGTGGAGCGAAGGCCAGCTGCCGATCAAGTCGGTGCTGATCGTCACCCACAACATAGAAGAAGCGGTGTTCATGTGCGACCGCATCCTGGTGCTATCGTCCAATCCCGGCCGCGTGGTGGCCGAGATCAAGGTGCCGTTCCCGCACCGCCGCAACCGGCTGGACCCGGCCTTCCGCAAGATGGTGGACGACATCTACGCGCTGATGACCGCGCGCCGCAGCGCCCACACCCTGCACAAGCTGCCGCTCGAGATCGGCAGCCACCTGACCGAGGTGTCCACCAACCTGATGGCCGGCCTGATCGAGGAGGTGGCGCAGGAGCCCTACTTCGGCAAGGCCGACATGCCGGAAATCGCCGAGAAGCTGCTGCTGGAGGTGGATGACCTGTTCCCGGTGGCCGAGGTGCTGGAGCACCTGGGCTTCGTCGAGCTGAAGGACGGCGACATGCTGCTGACCGCCGCCGGCAAGCTGTTCGCCGACTACGGCACCCAGGAGCGCAAGGTGATGTTCGCCGAGCACCTGTTGCGCCACGTGCCGATGGCCGCCCACATCCGCAAGGTGCTGCAGGAGCGCCCCGGCCAGCGCGCGCCGCGGCTGCGCTTCGCCCAGGAGCTGGAAGACTCGCTGTCCGACCAGTCGGCCGAGGAGACGCTGGACACCGTGATCAGCTGGGGCCGCTACGCCGAAATCTTCTCCTACAACGACCACACCGAGACCTTCAGCCTGGAAGACGTCGAGGGCGGCCAGTAAGCTTCGGCGAGCCACGACAACGGGCGCCCGGACGGCGCCCGTTTTGTTTCGCCGGCCGCAAGCCTGCTCGATGCTACAATACGGCATCGACCGTTTCCCCACACGCCCATGTCCGGACGCCCGCTCAACGACATCACCCGCCAGGATCAGACCCTGGCCCGCCTCTCCGCCGCCGCGCACGAGTTGATGGCGCTGGACCGCGCCTTCAAGAAGCTGATTCCGCCGGCGATGGGCGAGGCTTGCCGCGCGGTGCGCATCCGCGACGACGAGCTGGTGATCCACGCCGACAACGGCATCGTCGCCGCCCGGCTGCGGATGACCGCGCCCGGGCTGCTGCCGCAGCTGGCGCAGCAGGGCTATCCGGCGTCCAAGGTGCGGGTCAAGGTGGCGCTGCAACTGGTCCGCGTCAAAAAGCCGAAGACCCTGGCGATCAGCGAAACCGCGCTGGACGGCATGGAGCAGGCATCCGACTGCATCAGCCACCCCGACGTCAAGCGCGCGCTGCAGCGGCTGATCGCGCGCCAGCGCCGCGGCTGACTGTACCGACAGCCAGTTTTCCCGCCGCGGCGTTTCGACGCCAATAGTCTCCTTTCGATTGATCTCCGCAGGAAGCGCCATGACCGCTCTGCAACGCTTCTCTCCCGATCACCCCGCATCCTGCATCGCGGCCGCGCTGGAGCGCGACGGCGGCGTCATCATAGAAGGGCTGCTCTGCCCCGAGCGGCTGGCCCGCTTCCGCGCCGAGCTCTTCCCGCTGCTGGACGCCGCGCCCGACTGCCAGGGCGACTTCTACGGCTACGCCACCCGCCGCCTGTCCGGCCTGATCGCCCGCGTGCCCGTCTGCCGCGAGCTGGCCATCCACCCGCTGATCCTGCAACTGATGGACATCATGCTGCTCAGGGGCTGCCGCGAATACCAGCTCAACCTGACCCAGGCGATACGCATCGGCCCGGGCGAGCCGCGCCAGTTCCTGCACAGCGACGCGCTGATGTTTCCGGTCAAGGTTCCCGGATCGGAAACCATGATCAACTGCATGTACGCGCTGGACGACTTCACCGAGGACAACGGCGCCACCAACGTCGCGCCGGGCAGCCACCGCTGGACCGAGGAGCGGCTGCCGGACGAGAGCGAAGTGGTTCCGGCCGCGATGCCCGCCGGCTCGGTGCTGATCTATTTCGGCTCCGTCATCCACGCCGGCGGCGCCAACCGCACCGGCCAGCCCCGCACCGGCGTGGTGCTCAGCTACTGCCTGGGCTGGCTGCGCCAGGCGGAAAACCACTACCTGGCGGTGCCGCGCGAGCTGGCGCGCGAACTGCCCGAACGGCTGCAGCGGCTGCTCGGCTACTTCGTGCACGCGCCCAACCTGGGCAGCGTCGACGGCCAGGACCCGGTCGCGCTGCTGCGCGAGCCGCCGGCCGAGCCGCCGCGCTTCGCCGAATTCCTGCCGGAAGAAGCCAAAACGCTGCTGGCCGAGGCCCGCGCCGCCATGCAAAACGATTGATCGCCTTCAGATAGACATCAAAGCGGAGTAAAGTGGCGGTTTCCCGCTCTACGTCCAGCACCACAGGATAATCGCCATGTCCGAACACGATAAGCCCGAAACCACTCCCGAAACCGCGCCTCAGGACCCGTCGCGCCGCCGCCTGTTCGAAGGCCTGGCCGTCATCGGCGCCGCCGGCGTGCTGCCCGCCGTCGCCAGCCAGGCGGCCGACGCCACGCCGGCCGCCCACGGCCCGCTGGACGACAGGCTGCGCCATCACGTGAAGAACGTGGTGGTGATCTACCTGGAGAACCGCAGCTTCAACAATCTGTACGGCAACTTCCCCGGCGTCAGGCATCCGCTGTCCAAGGCGCCGGCCGAAGCCTGTATCCAGCTGGACCGCGACGGCTCCAGGCTGAAGAACCTGCCCAAGATCTGGGGCGGCATGGTGCAGCGCGGCCAGACCGTGGCCGGCAAGTACTATCTGATCGAGGAAGACAAGATCCAGAACCTGCCCAACGGCCCGTTCCCGCTGAAGGACGCCGACGGCGAGCCGCTGCCGGAAGCCGTGATCACCCGCGACCTGTGGCATTTGTTCTACCAGAACCAGATGCAGATCAACGGCGGCAAGAACGACCAGTTCGCCGCCTGGGCCGACTCCGGCGCGCTGGTGATGGGCTATTACAGCGAAACCGCGAAGAACCTCAACCAGTGGAAGATCGCCCAGCAATACACGCTGTGCGACAACTTCTTCATGGCGGCCTTCGGCGGCTCCTACCTGAACCACCAATTCCTGATCTCCGCGCGCACGCCGGAATACTTCAACGCCAAGGACACCGCGGCGGCGAAGAAGATCGCCGTGCTGGACGACGGCCCCAAGGGCTACAAGCTGAAGGTGAAAGCGCCCAGCTCGGCGATGGACGGCCCGCCGCAATTCGTCAACAACGGCGCGATCACGCCGGACGGCTACGCGGTCAACACCATGGCGCCGCCGTTCCAGCCCAGCTACGTCAAGCCGGCCGAAGGCGGCGACAAGCGCTACGCGGACCCGGCCGACGCCAGCACCCTGCCGCCGCAGACCTACGACACCATCGGCGACCTGCTGTCGCGCAAGGGCGTGGCTTGGGCCTGGTACGGCGGCAGCTGGCAGGCGGCGCTGGACGGCAAGGGCGGTCCGGACGCGCCCAACTTCCAGTACCACCACCAGCCGTTCAACTACTTCAAGAACTTCGCGCCCGGCACCCAGGCCCGCGCCGAGCACCTGCGCGACGGCGGCCTGGGCGACAGCCCGATCAGCAACCGCTTCATCGCCGACGCGGTGGCCGGCAAGCTGCCGGCGGTGGCCTTCTACAAGCCGCAGGGCAATCTGAACATGCACGCCGGCTACTCCGACGTGGAAAGCGGCGACCGCCACGTCGCCAACGTGCTGCAGCACCTGATGAGCGGGCCGCAGTGGAAGAACATGGTGGTGGTCATCACCCACGACGAGAACGGCGGCTGGTGGGACCACGTGGCGCCGCCCAAGGGCGACCGCTGGGGCCCGGGCAGCCGCATCCCGGCCATCGTGGTGTCGCCGTTCGCCAAAAAAGGCCATGTCGACCACACCTTCTACGACACCACCTCGATCATCCGCTTCATCAGCCGCCTGCACGGCCTGCCGGAGCTGGAGGGCGTAAAGGTTCGCAACCAGGCCTTCCGCGAGCGCGGCGCGCAGCCGCCGGGCGACCTGACCGGCGCGCTGCAACTCTAAGCCCATGGCCGGTTCGCCCCCGCGGGCCGGCCGCCTTTTCCCCCATCATTCCGCGTGCGCACCTTGGAAAACCATAAAAACATGACTCGATACGTCCTACGCCTGTCCGTCCTGCTGCTGCTCGGCCTCCTGTCCTTCCGCGCCTTCGCCTGCGCCGAAGAGACGATGTACAGCCACCATTACGACCAGTGCATGGATCAGGCCGGCGGCGTCACCGCCGGCATGCTGGATTGCCTCTCGGCAGAACACACGCGCCAGGACAAGCAGCTGAACGACACATACCGCAAGCTGATGGCCGCCTTGCCCGCCAAGCGCCAGCAAAGGCTGCAAGTCGCCCAGCGGCTGTGGCTGAAATACCGCGCCGCCAACTGCAGCGCCTACGTCGACCCCGACGGCGGCACCGCAGAATCGCTGGTGGCCGCCGACTGCGAGCTGGCGTCCACCGCCGCCCGCGCCGCCGAACTGACCCGGCTGCAACCCATCCCGCGCTGAATCCCTCGCCCCGCGCCCCGGCGCGGGGCCATCGCCGATCCCGCTGGCCCCGGCCCGGCCTGCCTCTGCATGCCCCTTGCCGGACAATAGCCAATCCACATTCCGACTGTCTCTGTTCGCTGTCAGCGCTTTGGTTTAAGCTGCAAACAATCAGAAAACAACAGCACCGGGACTCTTCGCCATGAACGTCAAAGAATACATGCAGCAGCTGGGCCAGGCCGCGCGCAAAGCATCGCGCCTGCTGGCCCGCGCCGACACCAACCAGAAAAACGCCGCGCTCCACGCCATCGCCGACGCCATCGTCCGCGAACAGGACGCGCTCTTGGCCGCCAACCGCCAGGACCTGGACGCCGCGCGCCAGGCCGGCCTCGACGACGCGATGCTGGACCGGTTGACCCTCAACGCCAAAGGCGTGCTGGCAATGGCCGACGGCCTGCGCCAGATCGCCGCGCTGCCGGACCCGGTGGGCGAAATCGACGAAATGAGCTACCGCCCGTCCGGCATCCAGCTGGGCAAGATGCGGGTGCCGCTGGGCGTGGTGGGCATCATTTACGAGGCCCGCCCCAACGTCACCGCCGACGCCGCCGGCCTGTGCCTGAAATCCGGCAACGCCACCATCCTGCGCGGCGGCTCCGAGGCCTTCCACAGCAACCAGGCCATCGCCGCCTGCGTGCACGAGGGCCTGGCCGCCGCCGGCCTGCCGGCCGAGGCGGTGCAGGTGCTGGCCACCACCGACCGCGCCGCGGTGGGCGAGCTGATCGCGATGCCGGAGTACGTGGACGTGATCGTGCCCCGCGGCGGCAAGGGTCTGATCGCCCGCATCAGCGCCGAGGCGCGGGTGCCGGTGATCAAGCACCTGGACGGCAACTGCCACGTCTACATCGACGACACCGCCAACCCGGACAAGGCGTTCAACATCGCCATCAACGCCAAGACCCATCGCTACGGCACCTGCAACACCATGGAAACGCTGCTGGTGCACAGCGCCTTCGCCGAATTCATGCTGCCGCGGCTGGCCAGCGCCTATTGGGAAAAGGGCGTGGAGCTGCGCGGCTGCGAACGCACCCGCGCCATCCTGGGCGAGCAGGTCAAGGCCGCCACCGACGAGGACTGGGCCACCGAATACCTGGCCCCGGTGCTGGCGGTGAAGGTGGTGAAGGACATGGACGAGGCGATCGAGCACATCAACCACTGGGGCAGCCACCACACCGACGCCATCGTCACCGAGGATTACGGCCGCTCGCGCCGCTTCCTGCGCGAAGTGGACTCGGCCAGCGTGATGGTCAACGCCTCCACCCGTTTCGCCGATGGCTTCGAGTACGGCCTGGGCGCCGAGATCGGCATCTCCACCGACAAGATCCACGCCCGCGGCCCGGTCGGCCTCAACGGCCTGACCAGCCAGAAGTGGATCGTGCTGGGCGACGGGCAGGTCAGACAGTAGGCCGCTTCCGGCCCTTGTGGCGCCTTCCCCTGGACTGCCGGCCAAACCAGCCGTCGGGAGGGGGAGGACGGAAACGCGCGCAAGGGTGTGGACAGGTCGCGCTGTCGACCACACCTCTGTGCGCTGCGCATCCAGATCCCGTGGCCTGCACTGCCTGCTCCGGCGCGTCCCCGCTCAAATGCGCTGCCGTTTTTGGCCGTCGCCAGCGTTAAGAGTCTGTTCGTCTTGATATTGCGGCAGCGGCCATTTCTGTCAAATACAGAGTGCGAAAAACAGCACGCCGCAATGTCGCTCACGGCCAGGAACGTTTGGCAAAGCCACCCGCCGGCAGGGAATGGCCCGAAGGGCAGCCCGGCCGGCCCGGACTCAAAATCAAATCAATGGCTTGAGCTGCAAAACCTGTTGCCCGATGTTAAAAACGGCCTCCCCCTGGTTCAGCACATTGGCGCCAAGCAAACCATCCACCTCCTCCAGCCCCTTGGCTTTCAGCGAGGCGTTCACGCCGGCCAAGTCCATGGTCATCACCTTCTGCTGCCGCAGCGTGAAACGCGGGCCCAACTGCAGGCTGTCCAATAAGTAAAAATGGCTTTCGACGCTGCCTCCGACGCCATGCACCTGATCCGTTCCAGCCTGCCGGGCCAGATGGAACTTGGCGGCGTGCGCGTCATCGGTGACGAATGTCCCGTCCGCGGCCGTGTCGATGATGAAGCGCCCTTTCACGCCATTGACCACCCCCTCCACCATCAACTGCTCGCCTCCCAGCGACGTCAAGGGCAAGCGATCAAAGGCCGCCGCCGGCTTGGCGTCATTTCGCACGCGCAACTGCTGCTGCCCATAATCCAGCACCGCATGCTGCCCGGCCAGCACGTCCATACCGATGACGCCATCCACCGCGGCAATCCCCTCCTCGGCCAAGCCTTGATTGATCGCGTCGAAATCCGTCAGATACACAGCCAGCTTGTCTGCCGCCAATCTACCGCCCCATTCCAGCGGCTTGTCGGCGGCCCGCTTTATCTCCGTCGTCCCGGCGGATCCATGCGAAGCCCTCGTTATCCCTTCATTTTCCAAACCAAACCGGGCCGCCTGCTTGCGATCCACGCAGGTCATCGACGCCCCGCTGTCGAGCAAGAAGCGGCCATCCACACCATTGAGACGCGCCTGGACCGCCATGAAGCCATTGGCTTGCCTCGTCAAGGGCACGCTGAATGGAATCTGCGCCGAATCGGCTCCGCTTGGCGCGGAATGCGCTTGGGAGGCAAAGCCGAAGGCGCCAGCCAGCAACGCCAGCAGTACATTTGTATTTGCTTTCATTTGATGTTCCTCTTCATTTTTATTGACACGCCAGCTCCCTGCTCAGGCCTGCGTAAAATTTGCTCGCTTCACGTAGCCGGAGCGGCAAACATTCAAATTGTCCGGTAATTGAAATTTTCAATGCCAAAATCATTAACTGTGATTTTCACGCGCGCGTCTTCTTGGCGCCGCCTCTCCTATCGCGATATCAGACATCCCGCTCATTTCACGCGATAATCCCCCTTTGCCTCACAAGCTCGCCTTGCCAAAACATGAAAACCCTGACCAACCAAGACCTCGCCGACCTGTCCGCCAAGGCCGCCTGTGCGCCGCGCCTGCGCGCCCACCACAACATCCACGCCGAGCTGGACGACGTCGTCCAGCGCCTGGCCATCGCCATGGAGCCGGGCACCTATGTCCGCCCGCACCGCCACCCCGGCAGCCCGGAATTGCTGATCATGCTGTCCGGCGCGCTGGACTGGATCGAATTCGACGCCGCCGGCGAAACCGTGGTCGCCCGCCACCGTCTGGGCGACGGCGGCGCGCGCGCGTTCGAGATGCCGGCCGGCACCTGGCATTCGGTGGTGTCGCTGGAGCCGGGCAGCGTGGTGTTCGAAGTGAAGCGCGGCCCATACCAGCCCCTGCCCGAGTCCGATCAGGCCGCCTGGGCCCCGATCGAAGGCGACGCCCGCGTCGCCGACATGCTGGCCTTCCTGCTCCGCTGCCAGCCCGGCGACCGCTTCGCGTAACATCGCTTAACATCTTGCCGCCGCGAATGACGGAACCCGCGGCGGCGGCCGGCCCACCAAAAGGCATTGTTTCACCAACCCATGCCCAAGCCGATGTTCCTATTCCGCGCCGTTCTTCCCCTCGTCGTCTCCTTGTCCCTGCTGGCCTGCGCCACGCCGCTGCGCGCCGCCCCCTCGCTCAGCCTGAACAGCCAGCGCCCGCCGCAGCAAGTGGCCGACTGCCTGCAGCAAGGCTTGCAAAAGCTGCATATCCCCGATGATTTCGTCGAGCGCCGCGACGAGCGCGACGGCAGCCGCAGCCTGGCGCTGCGCAACCCGGTCAGCGACGCCTCCGGCACTCGGGTGGACATCCTGCCGCAAGGGGAAGGCAGCCTGCTGGAGGTCAGATTGAACGGCATGCCGCTCAGCCCGGCCTGGAAGAAGCAGATTCACGGCTGCGCCCGCAAATGACTGTGGATAAGTCCAGCATTCCGCGACTGGCTGTGGATGATCTGGATATCCCGGGATAAGACTGTGGGAAACTGTCAGGAAACCGCTTATTCCTTGCCGACTATGTGGGTAAGTGATTTCATCCACAACAGCCTGTGCATAATGTGGACAATTTCAGAACAAGCTGTGAATAAGCGCCAGCGGCGAAACCTGGCTGGCTTACCGAACCGCGTCGGCAGCGCGCCACCCGCCCCGCGCGGTTACACTGACGGCATACGCCACAAACGGACTCGCCGATGACCACCGCCTCCCATCCCAAGTACGATCAGCACTACGCCGACGGCAAGGCCCGCCGCAGCCAATGCCCTCGCTCCAGCCAGGCCGAACTCCACCTGGCGCCGGAACGCGACGTGGTGGCTCAGGTGGAGTCCACCTCCCAGGGCCGGGTGCCGGCGCTGGTGCCGCTGCGCTACGCGCGCATGCACGCGTCGCCGTTCGCCTTCTTCCGCGGCATGGCGATGATCCAGGCCGCCGACCTGGCCGCCGGCCCCGACAGCGGCCTGCGCCTGCAAATCTGCGGCGACGCCCACTTGATGAACTTCGGCTTCTTCGCCTCGCCGGAACGGCAACTGGTGTTCGACATCAACGATTTCGACGAAACCCATCCCGGCCCCTGGGAATGGGACGTCAAGCGGCTGGCGGTCAGCCTGGTGCTGGCCGGCCGCAGCCGCGGCTTCGACGCCCAGGTCACCCGCGAGATCGTTCAGCGCCTGTCCGCCACCTATCGCCGCCGCATCGGCGCTTTCTCGCAGATGAGCCAGCTGGACCTGTGGTACTGCCGCGTCGATTTCGAACAATTGCTGTCCCAGGCCACCGACGAGGGCATGCGCCAGCAATTGAACAAAGTGGCCGGCAAGGCGCGCAACCAGACCCAGGAACGGCTGCTGCCCAAGATGACCGACCTTGAGGACGGCGGCTTGCGGCTGCGCGACAACCCGCCGGTGATTTTCCACCTCGACGACCGGAACGGCCCGTTGGCCGCCTGCGACGACTGGCTGGGCGGCGACAGCATGGCCAAGATCCAGCGCATGCTGACCGGCTACATCGACACCCTGAAGGAAGACCGCCGCGAGCTGCTGCAACGCTTCCGGCTGGTGGACGCCGCCTTCAAGGTGGTGGGCGTCGGCAGCGTCGGCACCCGCTGCCTGGCGCTGCTGCTGCAGGACGACTACGACCAGCCGCTGTTCCTGCAGTTGAAGGAGGCGCGGCCGTCGGTGCTGGAGGCCTTTACCCAGCCGTGCGTGCACGGCAACCAGGGCAAGCGAGTGGTGTTCGGCCAACGATTGATGCAGGCCACCAGCGACCTGTTCCTGGGCTGGACCCAGGGCGCCGACGGCCATCACTTCTACATGCGCCAGCTGCGCGACATGAAGGCCGCCCCGGCGCTGGAAGCATTCACCAATGCCGAAGAGCTGGCCAGCTACGGCCAGGCCTGCGGCTGGACGCTGGCGCGCGCGCATGCCAAGTCGGGCGGCTGCGCGGCCGAAATCGCCGGCTATCTGGGGGAGTCGGACAAGTTCGACCAAGCGCTGGCCGATTACGCGCAGGCCTATGCCGACCAGGTGGAAGCCGACTACCGGCTGTTCGACGCCGCGGTCCGCGGCGGACGCTTGCCCACCGCCGCGGCATGACGATTGGCATTAGGGAAAATTGCGATGTTGCCAGTTGTGTCATGAACTAGACTGTAACAACAGAAACGTATAATCAGCCGGCGCCGGACCGTCCCCCACGGGCCCGCGCCGCCGCCGCATCTGCGGCGGCTTGTTCCCTTATACCTGAGTGTCGAAAATGCAGCTGAATACTCGCCTGATCATCATCATCGTCGCCAGCTTGGTGGCGCTGCTCGGCCTGTCCACCGTCGCCTTGCTTTCCACCCGCGCCACCCTGCATCAGGAAAAAAGCGAACAAATCGTCCACCTGCTGAAAATGGCCGAGAACAGCCTCACCCACTTCCAGCAGCTGGAGGCCAAGGGCATGCCGCGCGCCGAGGCGCAGAAGCAGGCCATCGCCGCGCTCTCCGCGCTGAAGGTGGACGACATCTACTTCTTCGGCCGCAACCGCGAGCACCGCGTGCTGTTCCACCCCAGCAAGGACCGCGTCGGCAAGCTGGACATGGGCAGCAAGCTGCCGGACGGCCGCACCACGGTGGAAGCCTACGACGATGCGATGAAGGACGCACACTACGGCGTGCTGGTGATCCAGACCAAGCGCAAGGGCAGCGGCGACGAGGAGTTTCCCAAGCTGAACGGCGTGTTCCGTTTCGAGCCGTGGGACTGGACGATAGGCACCGGCATCTTCATCGACGACATCGACCAGCTGTTCTGGAGCGAGGCGCGAACGCTGATGATCGTCGCCGTGGTCTGCGCGGTGGTGCTGGGCACGCTGGTGGGCTGGATGTCGCGCTCCATCCTGCAATCGCTGGGCGGCGAGCCGCGTTACGCCGCCGACGTGGTCAAGGCGATCGCCGACGGCGATCTCAGCGTGGAGATCGAAGTCAAAGGCGGGCCCAACAGCCTGCTGGGCGCGATGAACGACATGCGCGGCAAGCTGCGCCTGATGATAGAGGAGATCGGCCGCGCCACCTCCAGCATCAACCACTCCTGCCATCAGTTGTCCAGCGACATGGACAAGGTGCATGAGGTGTCCGGCATCGCCAGCTCGTCCACCACCTCGGCCGCCGCCGCCATCGAGCAGTTGTCGGTCAGCATAGACCACGTCAGCGCCAGCACCCGCGACACCGAGACCGGCGCGCGCGATACCGCCCAGCTGGCCAGCGAGGGCAAGACCCTGGCCGGCAACGCCGCCGACGGCATCCGCCAGATCGCCGACCAGATCCACGGCGCCAGCGACATGGTGGGCCAGCTGGCCGAACGCAGCCGCAGCATCAGCAGCATCGCCGAAACCATCCGCGACATCGCCAACCAGACCAATCTGCTGGCGCTGAACGCCGCCATCGAAGCCGCGCGCGCCGGCGAGATGGGCCGCGGCTTCGCGGTGGTGGCCGACGAAGTGCGCAAGCTGGCCGAGCGCACCGCCAGCGCCACCGACGAGATCAGCAGCATCGTGCAGGCGGTGATCAACGAAACCGGCAACGTCTCCGGCCGCATGGACGAGATCCGCCCCGCGGTGCAGGCCGGCGTCGAGCAGGTGCAGCAGGCCGCCGAAACGCTGGAGTCGATCAGCCGGCAGGCCAGCACCGCGCTCGAGCACGTGCACAACGTGGTAGTGGCGATGGGCGAGCAGAGCCAGGCCGGCACCAATATCGCCGGCAACGTCGAACAGGTGGCCGGCGTGGTCGAGGAAACCCAGAACTCGGTCAGCCACGCGGTGGAGGCGGTGCGCGACATCGACCAGCAGGCGACCAATCTGCACCAGACAGTCAGCCGCTTCCGGCTCTGAGCGCCGCGCGATACGTTTCCCGCCGCCGCGTCTTGAACTGCGGCGGCAGAACACTCGCCGCGAAGTTGTAAACCGGCTCTGGGCATCGCCGCACTTGCCGCCGCCGTTGCGGCTGGCATAATGGCTACGGGCACACGCTCCATGACAGCAAGAAAAAAAACTGAGGACAGACAGGAACCCCAGCACGCTTCAGTGGAGAATCGTATGTCTGATGCCCGCATGCCGGCAGGCCTCATCGAATGGCTGCAACACAGCAAGGCGCGGGACGTCGAGCTCGCCTTTGCCGACGTCCATGGTTTTCCCCGCGGCAAGACCCTGCCCGCCGCCGCCTTCATCAAGGGGCAGCCGCTGCGCATCGCGCGCGCGGTGCCGCTGCAAAGCTGTATCGGCGAATTTCCCGACTACAGCTTCTACGGCGAACACGATCCGGACGTCACGCTGGCGCCGGACTACGACACGCTGCGTCCGGTGCCCTGGGCCAAGACTCCGCGCGCGATGGTGATCTGCGATTGCGTCGATCACGACGGCAGCCTGTCGCCGCTGGCGCCGCGCTCGGTGCTGAAGCAGGTGCTGGCGCGCTACGACGCCCATGGCTGGACGCCGGTGGTCGCGCCGGAGCTGGAGTTCTACCTGTTCGCCGCCCACGGCGACCCGGCGCAGCCGTTCCAGCCGCCCGCGCTCGCCAGCGGCCGCCGCGAAACCGGCTTCGACGCCTTCGGCTTCTCCGCGCTGGGCGAGCTGGAAGCCTTCTTCGACGAGCTGTACCAGGCCTGCGAGACGCTCGGCATCGCCACCGACACCTGCGTGCACGAGATGGGCCCCAGCCAGTTCGAGATCAACCTCAAGCACGGCGACGCGCTGAAGCTGGCCGACGACACCTTCCTGTTCAAGACCGCGCTGAAGGAAATCGCCCATCGCCACGGCCTCAGCGCCGTGTGCATGGCCAAGCCGCTGCCCGGCCAGCCCGGCAGCTCTATGCACATCCACCAGAGCGTGGTCGACCGCCAGGGCCGCAACGCCTTCAGCCGCGCCGATGGTTCGGAAAGCCCGGAATTCTTCAGCTTCATCGCCGGCCTGCAGCGCTTCCTGCCCGAGCTGATGCCGCTGTTCTGCCCCAACCCCAACTCCTACCGCCGCTTCGTCAAGGGCATGGCGGCGCCGGTCAACCTCAGCTGGGGGTTGGACAACCGCTCGGTCGGGCTCAGGGTGCCGGTGTCCGGCCCCGAGGCGCGGCGGGTGGAAAACCGCCTGCCCGGCTGCGACGCCAACCCCTATCTGGCGCTGGCCGCCAGCCTGGGCGCCGGCCTGGCCGGCATCGAGCGGAAGCTGGTCCCGGACGAGGCGGTGCACGGCAATGTGTTCAAGCAGCAGGCCGCCAGCCTGCCCACCACGCTGGACGCCGCCTGCGCCGCGATGGCAGTCGGCTGCGCCGAGGCGCTGTTCGGGCCCGACTTCAGCCGCGCCTATCTGGCGGTGAAGGAGGTGGAGCTGAACGACTATCACCACCAGGTCACCGCCTGGGAGCGGCAGTATCTGGGATTCCTGGTCTAAAGCGTCCCAACGTTGATTGTTTGTCGACAGGCGCCACATCCCCTTCGGCTCGCGCCGGCAAGACAGCCTTGGTCCAGTGGCCTTTGAGCCGCCGTTTTTTCGATCGGCGGCGTCTGGGCCAAGGCTGTCTTGCCGGGGTTTCGCGGGCCGCAGGGGTCGCCTAGGGTCGTCGGGAAGCTGGCGAAACAGCTCCCCGACCTGCCCGGCGGGCAGCCCCGCCATGGAATCATTCGTCCGCGCAGCGGACTCCATAAACCAAACCGAACCCATGGCCTGGTTCGAGTCAGGCATGGCAGCCCGCGAGTTTGCCCTGGATCAATACCCGCGCTCGCCCGGCGAGACACCGCCGCCGCCATCGGAGTATGCTGAAGGCATCCCACCAAGCCGGTGTTTCGAAGGAGCAGCCCATGTATCGTCACATCATCGCCGCGATAGACGGCAGCAACAATTCCGACAAAGCCCTGCATGAAGCCATCCGCGTCGCCAAGTTCACCGAAGCCAGGCTGAGCCTGATCCACGTCGCCAGCCTGCGCGACCTGGCGGTCGACAGCCTGGGCGTCTACGCCGGCGACCCCGGCTACGATTTGGCGCTGGAGCAAGGCCAGGAAGCGCTGGCCCGCGCCCAGACCATCGCCCGCAACGCGGGCCTGACCGATGTGGTCAGCCATCTGGAGAAAAGCTGGGAAGGCGGCCATGACCTGGCCGATCTGCTGATAGGCTACGCCAGCGCGCAGCAGGCGGACCTGATCGTGCTGGGCACCCATGGCCGCAGCGGCCTGGCCCATCTGTTCCTGGGCAGCTTCGCCGAGGACATCCTGCGCCGCAGCCAGTGCCCGCTGCTGGTAGTGCGCAGCCAGGAAGACGACGACATCCGCGTCGAGTAAGTCCCGGCCAGCGCGCCGGCCCCGTTGCCATCGGGGCCGTCATGCCATCCGGCCCGCCTTGCGCGGGCCTCGTCGTTTGTCAGCGGCGCTCGGCGTGGACGAAGAACTCGCGGTTGCCGTCGCCGCCCTTGATCGGGCTGTCGAACCAGGCCAGCGTCTTCATGTTCTGCTCGGCCAGCACCCGGTCGATCTTGTCCTTAACCTGCGGATACAGGCTTTCGTCGCGGACGATGCCGCCGTGGGACAGCCCTTCCCGCCCCACCTCGAACTGCGGCTTGACCAGGCTGAGCAGACGCCCGCCCGGCGTCAACAGCGGCAGCGCCGACGGCAGCACCAGGCTCAGCGAGATGAAGGACACGTCGCACACCATCAAGTCGAAGCCGTCGCCCTCATTGACTGCCAACAGCGCCGCGCGGTCCAGCGCGCGCGCGTTGACACCTTCGAAATAGCGTACCCGCGCGTCTTCCCGCATCCGCGGATGCAACTGGTCGTGGCCGACGTCCACGCCCACCACCCGGCGCGCGCCGGCCTGCAGCAAGCAGTCGGTGAAGCCGCCGGTGGATTGGCCGACGTCCAGCGCGGTCCAGCCGGCGATGTCCAGCCCGGCCGCGTCCAGCGCGCCGCGCATTTTCAACCCGCCGCGCGACACGTAGCGGTCGGCCTCGTCGGCGACGATGTCGAACGCCGCGTCCGCCGGAAATTTCTGGCTGGACTTGGCCACCACCGCGCCGCCGCAGCTGACGCGGCCGGCCGCCACCAGGTTCTGCGCGGCGGTGCGCGACGCGGCAAGCCCTTGTTCCACCAGCAAAATATCCACTCGAATCATGTCCGTTCCCGCTGCCCGAATTCCGATGAACGCGACAGGTTGGCGAAGCCGCCACCCGCTGTCAAGCGAAGCCGCCAACCTTGTCCATTTGCATCAAATCTCGCAACAGATGTTTACAAGAAAATGCTAATAATGATAGTCTAAAAAGCAATTCATTGATTTTATTCATATATTCAAACAGCCCCGCCGGCATCGGACAGAAAGCGCCCGCCCCATCCCGCGCGCCCTTATCCATCCATGCTGGCCCGCTCCGCCAGCGCCCGGCAGCAAACGGCCGTTGGCGGCAGAGTCCCGCAGCAGGCTCTGGCCCGGGCAAGGCTTTCGCGCCGGCCGTCGCCGGTTTCGCCCGCGGCTCAGGCCTCGCCTCGCATCACCATCCATCACGGCTGCGCGCCCCGCGCGGGGACGCGCGCCGCCATGCAAGGAGTACCGATGGTCCTACGCCTGTCGTTGTTGTTCGCCGTATTGTTCGCGCTCTGGGGCGCCGTCGCCCCCGAGCACATGACCGCCACCGCCTCCGAGTGGCTGAGCTTCACCATTTCCCGCTTCGGCTGGTTCTATCTGCTGTCGGTGTTCGGCTTCCTGCTGTTCGCGCTCTATCTGGCCTTCGGCCGCTTCGGCCATATCCGGCTGGGCAAGGAGGACGACGAGCCGGAGTTTTCCCGCCTGAGCTGGTTTTCCATGCTGTTTTCCGCCGGCATGGGCATCGGCCTGGTGTTCTGGGGCGTGGCCGAGCCGCTGTCCCACTTCGCCACGCCGGCAAGCGCGTCCACCGCGCCGGAATCGGCCGAGGCCGCGCGGCTGGCGATGCGCCACGCCTTCTTCCACTGGGGCCTGCACCCATGGGCGGTGTACAGCCTGACCGCGCTGGCGCTGGCCTACTTCAAGTTCAACCGCGGCCAGAAGGGCCTGATCAGCGCCGCCTTCCGTCCACTCTTGGGCGACCGCGTCGACGGCCCGCTCGGCACCGCCATCGACGTGATGGCGGTGCTGGCCACCGTGTTCGGCGTCGCCACCACGCTGGGCTTCGGCACGCTGCAGATCGAAAGCGGCCTGGAGATGCTGTTCGGCCTGACGCCGTCCGCCACGCTGACCGTGGCCATCGTCGCCATCGCCACCGCGCTGTTCCTGCTGTCGTCGCTGACCGGCCTGTCGCGCGGCATCAAGTGGCTGTCCAACCTCAACATCCTGCTGGCGGCGCTGCTGTTCCTGGCGGTGGTGGTCCTGGGGCCCACCGGCTTCATCTTCGACACCTTCACCACCACGCTGGGCGACTACCTGGGCAACCTGACCAGCACCAGCCTGCGCATGAGCCCGTTCACCCAGGGCACCTGGATGGCCAACTGGACGCTGTTCTACTGGGCCTGGTGGGTCACCTGGGCGCCCTTCGTCGGCATGTTCATCGCCCGCGTCTCGCGCGGCCGCACCGTGCGCGAATTCATCGTCGGCGTGCTCCTGGTGCCGTCGCTGGCCAGCTTCGTCTGGTTCTCCGCCTTTGGCGGCACCGCGCTGGACCTGCAGCTGTTCGGCGGCGCCGACCTGCTGTCCGCGATCAAGACCGACGTCTCCACCGCGCTGTACGTGATGTTCGAGCAGCTGCCCGGCGGCCGCGTCCTGTCGCTGCTGGCGATGACGCTGGTGATCATCTTCTTCGTCACCTCGGCCGATTCCGCCACCTTCGTGCTGGGCATGTTCACCAGCGGCGGCGACCTGAACCCCAGCCACCGCGTCAAGCTGATCTGGGGCGTGCTCTTGGCCGCCATCGCGCTGGTGCTGCTGCAAAGCGGCGGCCTGAAGGCGCTGCAGGCGGTGCTGATCGTCAGCGCGCTGCCCTTCATGCTGATCATGATAGGCATGGCGGTGTCGCTGTACCGCGCGCTGGACGAGGAGGAGCACGACAGCCGCCTGCGCGAGATCCGTCGCCTGCGCCAGCTGGAAGCGCTGGAAAAACGCCAGCAGGATTGACCAGGCCGCGGGACGGCCGGCGGATTTGATGCGATCATGACAGTATTGTCTCGCCATGGAGGATGTATGGACACGCATCAACTCGACCCGATGGAGGTGCGCGTGCTGGGCGCGCTGCTGGAGAAGCAGGCGCTGACGCCCGACGCCTACCCGCTGACACTGAACGCGCTGGTCGGCGCCTGCAACCAGCTGACCAGCCGCGAGCCGGTGATGCAGCTGTCCGAGGCCGACGCCAGCGCCGCGCTGGACGCGCTGATCGCCAAGAAGCTGGTGGCCGAGCGGCTGCCGGCCGGCAGCCGGGTGGCCAAGTACGAGCACCGGCTCAACTACGAGTGGAACATCGATGGCGCGCGGCTGGCCGCGCTATGCCTGCTGACGCTGCGCGGCCCGCAGACCGGCGCCGAGATCCGCGCCCGCGCCGGCCGCATCTACAGCTTCTCCGGCGTGGACGAGGTGGAAACCGCGCTGAACGCGCTGGCCGACAAATACCCGCCGCTGGCGATGAAGCTGGAGCGCCAGCCGGGCGAGCGCGAGGCGCGCTGGTGCCACCTGCTGTCCGGCGAGCCGCAGATCATCCCTGTGCAAGCCTGCGAAGTGATAGACGTGGGCCTGACCGGCAGGGTGGCGGCGCTGGAGGCCGAAGTGGCGGCGCTGAAAACCATGGTGCTGGCGCTGGAGCAGCGGCTGAGCAATTGACGGGCTGAACTTGTTTTTTAGAAATTGGTCACTATCTGTTGTCGTTTGAATCAACAGGAATGGACCGCATGAAGCATTTCGCAATCGCCCTGGCGCTGGCCGGGCTGGCCGGCGGCGCCCACGCCGCCGACTACATGTTCGGCGCCGGCAACGGCACCCAGCAACTCACCCGCACGCCGGACGGTTTCGGCATCGGCCTCAATCTCGACTACCTGCGCGACGACCACAAGGGCAGCGCCGGCGGCGCCGGCCTGGAGTTCGCGCTGCCGCTGGGCCCGCTGACCGTGGCCGGCGGCGGCAAGCTGATGGCGCTGTCGCCGGACAGCGGCTCCGCCACCGCCGCGCTGGTCGGCGGCCGCGCCAGTTTCGACCTCGTGCCCAAGGTCAAGCTGTTCGGCCAGGCCTACTACGCGCCGAGCAGCTTCGCCAGCGGCAGCGTCGACCGCGTCAGCGACTACGCCGCCGGCGTGCGCTGGAACGTGGTCGGCCCGCTCAGCGTGGAAGCCGGCTACCGCTACTTCGACATCCGCCGCGACAACGACAGCCGCAGCCGCACGCTGGCCGACGGCGCCTACCTGGGCGCGGGACTGAGCTTCTAATCCTCGCCCGTCCTCCTCACGGCTCCCCAGGGAGCCGTTTTCTCTTCCACACGCCCGCCGAATCCACGCCTTCTTGAGCGCGATCAACCCCTTTTCCCGCAGCAAACTGTTTACAATATTCAAAAAAGATTATTCCTAACGTATACTATGCCGCCTCACATATGGCATACGTCTAAAAATCCATACAGATATGGTATGGATTACGAAAGGAATGCTTTCTTGAAATCCACGCTACGCTCCTTATGGCTGGCCATTGGCCTATTGCTGGCCGCAACGGCCTCCCATGCCGCCACAGTGACGTTCGCCGGCCTATCCTATTCCGGCGACAGCAAGTCCATTCCCGCCCGCTTTCCCTACAGCCTGAAGCTGGAAAAGACGCTGGCCGCGCGCGGCAACCCGCTGAACAAACAGCTAGCGGCCAAGCTGGCCGCCGACAAGCCGCTGCATTTCGACCTGAACCAGCAGGGCCTGACTTCGCTGAAGGGGCAGGACCAGGCCATCGTCGCCACGCTGCTGATTACCGGCGAGACCGTTTCCGCCGAACGCTTCGGCAATGTCGCCAAACTGATGACCCAGGTACGCGCCCAGGCGATGTTCTTCGATTTCAAGAACATGACCGTGCTGCGCGCCTATCCGCTCAGCTTCGCCTACTTGGACCTGATCGACCACTACCCCAGCGAGCGGGAAATGCACGATCGCTTCGCCGCGCTCTACTACGGCGAACAGGACAAGCCCGGCATTCTGCAGCGCTTCGCCGACATCATGCATGAGGCCGCCGTGCCCGATCAGGTTCCGCGCTTCCTGCAAGTCGCCAAGGTCCGCATCGGCGACGACGCCCGCAAGGCATTGCCCCCCGAGCTGACGCGCACGCCGGGCACCGCGGAAACCTGGGCCGCGGATCTGTTCGCGGAAAACCTGTCCAGCAAGACCGGCGTGCCGCTGCTGCCTTACACCAAGGGCTACGCCATCGGCAACACGCTGTCCATGCGCGTATCCGAGGGCGACGTGTTCATGCTCAAGCTGCCGGAGGCCGACTACGCCATCACCCTGGACATCCCTAAGCTCCGCCGCATCACCAGCGGAGAAGTGGCCGCCGGCACCAGCTATATCTACGGCGCCTACGCCCACGTCAACATCCAGGAGCCGGTATCCGGCAAGAACTATCTGGACGCCGACTTCAAGAACGGCGAGATCAAGCTGGTGCCGGCGTCGCAAGACACCATAGACGACTTCCCCGCCTATCACGAAGCCATCAAGGGCCTGTTCGCCAAGCTGGCCGACAATCTGGCCGGCAACCGCAATGGCTGGCTGAAATCGTCCACCTCCGCGTCCGACATCGACAAACAGATCCAATCCACCCAGCAATTACTGAAAGCCTGCAAATGATCCGTAGTCTCCTGATCGCATTCCTGATGCTGTTCGGCGCCCAGGCGTTGGCGGCGACCGCCACGGCCAAGGGCCAGGCGACCGTCAAGTACGAGTCCTCGCTGTTCGGCAAGAAGGTCACGCCCGAAGTCCGCGCCCAGGCCGTGCTGCAGGCGCAGTTGAAGGCCATCGACAAGTACTATGCCGAGGCCGGCGACTCGCAGTCGCAGAACCTCGACGCCATCCGCGAAAAAGTGAAGGCGGACCCGGATCGGTACATCCTGGATACCGCGATCCTGAACGAGGACGATCGTCCCGACATGGGCCAGTTCACCGTCACCATCCGCGCCACGCTCAACGTTTCCCAACTGAACAACGCGGTCAAGGCATCCTCCGCCGCAGCCCAGGCAGCCAACGGCGGCCAGAAATCCAAGCTGACCTTCATCTTCGTCTCCCGTCAGACCGACAGCTCGCAGCGCTTCGACGACCGCGAGTACCAGGCGGTGGAGCTGAAGGCGCAAGGCAAGGCCGGCCGTTCCGGCGCTCAGTACCGCGAGTCGGTGGAAACCGGCGGCAGCACCACCCGCAAGGCCACCAAGAAAACCTACGCGATCTTCCCCAGCAACTACTTGAAAAGCGTATTCAACGGCGTATTCGCCGGCGCCGGATTCAAGGTGGTGGATGCCGCCTACCTGGAGCCGTACACCAAGGGCCTGCTGAAGATCAAGAGCGTGGAGGCCGACTTCAAATCCGGCAACGACCTGCAGCCGCAGACCGAGCGCAACGTGGCCGCCGGCCTGCAGAACGCCAAGGTGCCTTATATCGCCTATGGCACGCTGGACGTGCGCCTGGCCGACACCGATCCCGCCACCGGCATGTTCCGCGTATCGGTAGCCGCCACCGGCAAACTGCTGGACGCCAGCGACTCCATCCCCGAAACCAAGGCTGAAGTCGGTCCGATCCAAGCCGCCGGCCTTGGTCCGACCGAGGAAGAAGCGCAAGTCAACGCGCTGAAGAAAGCCGCCGAGGACGTCGCCCGCGAATTGCTGAGCCAGATGACCAACGCCGGCATCAAATAAACCCGAAAAAACTCACCCAACAACAATGCATCCGGAGATGAAAATGCGCAAAACCCTGATCGTGGCCGCCCTTGCCGGCCTCAGCCTGACCGCCGTGACCGCCCAGGCGGGCATGTTCGACGCCGTGACCAGCCTGACCGGCGGCGCCGGCAACAGCAGCAGCGGCGCCGACCTGATCGGCCAGCAGAAACAACTGGTCGAATCCTACACCGGCGCCAACAAGCAAGTGCTGATGGCCCAGTCCCAAATGGCGACCGCGCTGGGCGCCAAGGATGCCGCCGCGCTGGCCAAGGCCGAAGCCGAAGCCCTGACCTCCGGCGCCACCAAGGACAGCCTGAGCAAGGCTGACTCCGCCCAGAGCGCCGTGTCCAAGGCCATCAGCGAACAGCAAAAGAACACCGGCACGGTGCTGGACGCCGAGGCGAAGAAAGCCTATGCCGAAGGCCTGGGCTCGCTGGCCAAGGGCGTGCTGAAGTACTCCAAGATGGCCAACCAGTTCAGCGGCTTCAAGGATGCGCTGGCATCCGCCTCCCCGCTGGACCTGCCCAAGCTGTCCTCCGGCGCCTACATCGTCACCAGCCTGCCGGGCAACTCCAAGAACCTGTACGAGGCGCTGAAGCAGGCGGTCAGCTTCGCCCAGAGCCACGATATCCCGGTTCCGAAGGATGCGACCCAGGCGCTCTAAGCCCAGACCCGGCCAAGGAAACGACATGAAATTGCGATACGCGATGAGCGCCGCCGCCTTGGCCCTAGGCCTGGCGGCCTGCTCCCACAAGGAAGACGCGGCGACCGCCCCCAAGGCGGATGCCAGCGCGCCGGTCCAGGCCCCGCCTGACGCCGGCAAGCTGACATCGGTGGACAGCGCGGCAACCGGCATCGGCGCCAGCCCGGCGGAAGCCGTCGAGGAAGCGCTGAAACTGGCGATCAAGCAGGTCAACGGCGCCTCCTTCGACATGTCCTCCGAACAGGTCAAGGCCACGCTGTCCGTCGCCGCCGGCAAGGACGCCGATCAGCTCAGCGCTCACGCGTTCGCCGAATATGTCGCCCAGGAATCCGGCGGCGTGGTGACCGGCTTCAAGCTGGTCAAGATGGAAGAGCCCGGCCTGCTGAACAAGAGCTACAAGGCGAGCATCGAAGCCAAGATCGCCAAATTCGTCCAGCCGGCATCCGCCGGCAAGCTGAAGATCGTGGTCGGTCCGGTGTACATCGATCGCGAATCCTTCAAGCTGGCGGGCATCTCGGTGCCGGCCGAACAGGTCGCCCGCGAGATACACCAGCAGACGCTGGACGCGCTGGCCAACACCGGCCGCTTCTCGGTGCTGGACCGCGAGCTGGGCGACGATGTGCAGCAGGAGCTGGACATGATCAGCTCAGGCCAGACGCCTTCCGCCGAGCGCTCCAAGATCAGCCAGGCGCTCAGCGCCGACCTGATCTGGACCGGCCATCTGACCGCATTCGGCTACGACAAGAAGCGCGCCAGCTGGAATCTGTCGCAGCGCGTGATCAACGTGGCCAACCGCCAGGTGCAACTGTCGAACATGCTCGCCGGCGACGCCGGCAAGCTGGGCGATGGCTCCGCCGATGCCGCCCGCCGCGGCATGGAAGGCCAGATCGTCGATCGCATCGTCAGCGCCATCCTGGTCCGCACCTTTCCCATCTCCGTAGCCTCGCGCACCGGCAATAACGTGATTCTCAGCCAAGGCGGGCAGTCCGTCCGCGAGGGCGCGCGTTACAAGCTGGTATCGCTGGGCCAGGAGGTGAAGGATCCGCAGACCGGACAATCGCTGGGCCGCTCCGAATTCGACTGCTGCGAAGTGGTAGTCGACAAGGTGATGCCGACGATGTCCCAGGGCCATCTGGAAAACGTGAAGATGCCGCTGGAGCAGATACCGCCAGGCGGCCTGCAGTTGCGCGAACTGGCGCCGGCCGCGCCGGCGAAAGCCGAGGCTTCCGCCCCGGCAGCCGGCAAGAAGGCGCCGGCCAAGAAGCACAAGCCGGCCGCCGGCATGTTCGACGCCGACAAGGACAAGTGGTAGACGGCGCTTTCCCGCTGCGCTCCACACAGCCGGGCTCCCGAAGGAGCCCGGCTTTTTTTACCACCACAAATGGAAGCGCTGCGCCGGCGGCAAATACATCTTGTCCCCCGGCTTGACGCCGAAGGCCTGGTAGAACGGCTCCAGATTGCGAACGGTGCCGAAGGCGCGCCACTGGTCTGGCGTGTGCGGATCGGACACCATCTGCTGCAGCGTGGCCGCGTCGCGGCTCTTGCTGCGCCAGGACTGGGCGAAGGCGATGAAGAAGCGCTGATCGCCGGTGAGGCCGTCGCGCACCGGAGCTTCCTTGCCGTCCAGCGCGATCTTGTACGCCTTGTAGGCGATCTCCAGGCCGGCGTTGTCGGCGATGTTCTCGCCCAGCGTCAGCTCGCCGTTGACCTTGTGCCCCTTCACCGGCTCGTAGCCGCCGTACTGCTTGACCAATTTGGCGGTCGCCTCCTTGAAGTGCGCCTCGTCGGCCGGCGTCCACCAGTTGCGCATATTGCCGTCGCCGTCGAACAGATGGCCCTGGTCGTCGAAACCATGGCTGATCTCGTGGCCGATGGTGGCGCCGATGCTGCCGTAGTTGACCGCCGGATCGAAGGCGGGGTCAAAGTACGGCGCCTGCAGGATGGCGGCCGGGAACACGATCTCGTTGTTGGCCGGGTTGTAATAGGCGTTGACCGTCTGCGGCGCCATGCCCCATTCGGTCCGGTCCACCGGCTGCCCCAGATGCCTGGCCTGGCGGCGGTAATTGAACGCCGCGACGCGCTCGGCGTTGCCGATCAGGTCGTCCGGGCGGATCTCCAGGCTGGAGTAATCGCGCCACTTGTCCGGATAGCCTATCTTCAGCGTGTATTTGGACAGCTTCAGGTGCGCCTCGCGCTTGGTTTCCGCGCTCATCCAGTCCAGCGTGTCCACGCTGCGGTCGTAGGCCGCCAGCAGATTGCGCACCAATTCGTCGGCCTGGCGCTTGGCCTCCGGCGTGAAGTACTTGGCCACATACAGCTTGCCCACCGCCTCGCCCATGCCATCGTCCACCAGCGTCACCGCCTTCTTCCAGCGCGGCCGGTCGGCGCTGCGGCCATCCAGCGCCTTGCCGTAGAAAGCGAAGCGCGCCGCCGTCCACGGCTTGTCGAGATAAGGCGCGTAGGCGTCCAGCAGGCGCAGCGTCAGGTAGTCGCGCAGCGCCGGCAGCGGCGTCGCGCGCAACAGGCCGGGCAGCTGTTCCAGATAGCTGGGCTGATCCAGGTTGAGATCGGCTGCGGCGGACAGTTGCGCGTCCTTCAACAACGCCGGCCAGTCGTAGCCGGGCAGGCGCTTGGCCAACTCGGCCGCGCCGGTCTTGTTGTAGGTCTTCTGCGCGTCGCGGTTGTCGACATTGCTCCACTGCGCCTTGGCCAGCCGTGCCTCCAGCTCTAGCACCGCGGCGGCGCGCGGCAGGGCATCCTTTTCGCCGGCCAGCGTCAGCAGCCTGGCCAGATAGGCGCGGTAGGCCTTGCGCGCCGCGGCGAAATCAGCGGATTGGAGCAAATAATAGTCGCGGTCCATCGCCAGGCCGGACTGGCCGACGCCGGCCAGGTAGGCCGCGGAGTTCTTGTTGTCCTGCGCCACGTAGAAGCGGAACGGCGTGTCTTCCGGCTGGTCCTGCAGCCGGCCCATGTAGGCGATGACGGCGTCGGCGCTGTCCAGCGCGGCGATGGCGGCCAGCTTGGACTTCAACGGCGCCAGGCCGCGACGGGCGATGGTCTGTTCATCGAGAAAGCTGCGATAGAGATCGGCGATCTTGCGCGAGTCGACCGAAGCCGCCGGATCGGCATGCTCGATCAATTCCCGCACCCGCTGCTGATTGCGGTCGTACAGCAACTCGGATACGCCGGTCGACGAGCGGTCGGCCGGAATCCGCGCGCGCTTCATCCAGCCACCGTTGGCATGCAGCGCGATATTGTCCTGCGGCCGCACCGCGCGGTCCATTCCCTGGAAATCTATGCCGTACGCGCCATAGTCCAACCCTCCGGCCCAGGCCGCCTGCAGGCACAACAGCATGGCCAGCGGCAGCAATTTCTTCCCTTGCATGGTTTTCCTCTTATCGTTCTGAAGCGGCCGGGCTCTGCCCGGCCTCGAGCGATGGTACGCCCGCGCTTCCCGCGGCGGCAATCGGCAAAATGCAAACGACATCATCACTCAAGGAATCGGCCAGGAAAGGCAGGCCGCAATGAAAAAGGGCGCTCTCGCGCCCTTTGCTGCCACATCGTCGGCCTCAATCGCACAAGCGCTGATACAGATACACCAGCACCCGCGCCAGCTCGGCGGCGGTGTCCTCCTGGCCGGCGTTGCCGGCGTGGCCGCCGCCGTCGGTCTCGTAGAACAGCGCGTCGTGGCCCAGCTCCAGCAGCCGCGCCGCCATCTTGCGGGCATGGCCGGGATGGACGCGGTCGTCGCTGGCGCTGGTGGTGAACAAGGCCAGCGGGTAGCGCGCGTCGGCGCGCAGATTGTGGTACGGCGAATAGGCGGCCAGCGCGGCGCGCTCGGCCTCGTCGTCCGGATCGCCGTATTCGTCTATCCAGCTGGCGCCGGCCAAGAGCTGGGTGTAGCGAAGCATGTCCAGCAGCGGCACTTCGCACACCACTGCCTGGAACAGCTCGGGCCGCTGCGCCATCGCCGCCCCCACCAGCAGGCCGCCGTTGCTGCCGCCCTCTATCGCCAGCTTGGCCGACGAGGTCAGCTTGCGGCGGATCAGGTCTTCCGCCACCGCGATGAAGTCGTCGAAGCTGACCTGGCGTTTCGGCCCCTGCGCCGCCTGGTGCCAGTGCGGGCCGAACTCGCCGCCGCCGCGGATGCAGGCCAGCACGAAGGCGCCGCCCCTGGCCAGCCAGTGCGGGCCGAAGTTCTCGATGTAATACGGCAGCATCGGCACCTCGAAGCCGCCGTAGCCGTACAGCAGCGTCGGCGTGGCGCCGTCGAACGGCGCGTCGCGCCGCCGCACCACGAAGTACGGGATTTGCTCGCCGTCGGGCGCCGTCGCCTGCCATTGCTCGGCGACATAGGGCGAGGGATCGAAAGCCTCCGGCTGGCGGCGCAGGCATTCGCGCTCGCCGCTGGCCAGGTCCAGCCTGTACAGGCCGCTGGGGGTCAGGAAATCGCTGTAGCTGTAGTAGAACACATCGCTCTGCCACGGCTGGTCGGCGATCTCGATCACGCCGTCGGCCGGCAGGTCCAGCGGCTGCGGCGTCCACGCGCCATCCTGCTTGGCGAAGCACAGCATGCGGCTCTTGACGTTGTCCAGCAGGTTGACCAGCAGCCGGCCGCGGGTGGTTTCCACCGCCGCCACAGCCAGCCGCGGCTCGGGCGCCTGCAACAGCTGCGGCGCGGGGCCGTCGCCGATCAGGCCGGACAAGCCGACCGCCAGCAGGCTGCCGCTGGCGTAAGTCTCGCCGCGCCAGGACCAGTCCTCGGCCAGCTTGACGATGAAATCGCCGCCGATATAGGCCTCGATCTCGGCCTTGGGCGGCAAGGGCAGCGCGTGCGCCTCCAGGCCGCCGTCCAGCAGATGGTAGGTTTTGCGGTAGAAGCCGTCGGAGGCCTCGATCAGGTCGACGGCGCTGCCGTCGCTGTCGAGGAAGCGCCAGGCGGCGGTCATCATCGCGTCTTCCGGCGCGGCGAATAGCTGGGTCCAGCCGTGCTGGCCGTCCGCGCCGCGCGCCACCAGCCACACTTCGCGCGGGTAGCCGGAGCGGGTCAGCGGCGCGCCCTTCCAGCCCGGGCAGACGAAGGCGCTGTCCGGATCGCGCCAGGCGATGTGGTTCTTGCCTTCCGGGAAGCTGAAGCCGTTCTCGACCCAGCGCCGCGCCTCGACGTCATACTCGCGCGCCACGGTGGCGTCGCCGCCGCCGTCGGTCAGATGCACCAGCGCCCGCTCGGGCCGGACCGTGCAGTGGGACACGCCGTCCAGATACCAGTCGCGCTCATCGGCGTCGGCCAGCGCGTCGATGTCCAGCACCGCCTGCCAGTCCTGGCTGCCGGCGCGGTAGGCGTCCAAGGTGGTTCTGCGGTAGAGGCCGCGCGGATGCGCCTCGTCCTGGTGGAAGTTGTACAGCCAGCCGGCGTGCTCGGCGAAGTATGGTATCTGTCGCGTGTCGCGCAGGTGGGCGAGGATGTCCGCCTTCAGGCCAGCGAAGCGCGGATCGGCGTCCAGCACGCCCTCGGTGCGGGCGTTCTGCGCGGCCACCCAGTCGGCGGCTTGGTCGGAATCCAGGCTTTCCAGCCAGGCGTGTGGGTCGTGGGATGGCGTCATGATGTCGGCGATAGGAAATCCAAGGATGGCGGCGAGGGTAGCACCGGCGCGCCCCAACCGCCATAGCGTCCTCTCAACGGCGGCCGTGCGCCAGCATCCACGCGCCGGCCAGGCCCAGCGCCCGCGCCTCGATGCCGTTGTAGCCGTGCCAGGCCCAAGGCTGGCATGGATCGCCCTCGTTCTTGCCGCCGTCCAGCAGCATCAGCTCGCGCGGCGCGTCGGCGCGCAGCCGGTCCACCACCGGCCCCAGATTGCCGGGCCGGCTGGCGCGGCATTCATCGCGGCGGTGCTGGATCATCAGCACCGGGATGGCCAGCCTCTCCAGGGGCAGGCCGGCCAGGCTGCCGCGGCCGCTATCTATGCTGGAGGTCAGCAGCAGGCCATCCGCCGCGTCCGGCCGGTTCAACGCCGCCGCCGCCGCGGAGGTGGTGCCGCGGCTGGTGCCGGCCAGCCATACCGGCAGCGCCGCTCCCTGGCGCAGGTAGCCGGACACCGCGGCGATGTCGGCCGCGTGCTCCGGGCTCTCGCGAAAATCGCCCAACAGGCCCCGCGGCATGTCGGATGGCGCGTCCGCCACCGCGACTCGGAAACCCATGTCGGCCCAGCCTTGGCGGGTGCGCACCAGGAAATTCCCCTTGCCCGCGCCCAGCTCGCCCTCGGCCGACAGTTTGAGCAGGCCCTCGCCGCCGGCGAGCAGGATCAGGTTGGCGCGCGCAGGCCCCGGCGGCTCCAGCAGCAGGAAACGCAGCGTGACGCCGGGACGGGTGGGGATCTCCACCAGCCGCTCGGCCCAGGCGGGCAGCGCCAGCAGGCAGCACAGCAGCAGTCGAGTGCGCATGGCGTTCTCCCTTGACAGCGGTTCACGATGTCTGGCGCGGCACGCCAGCGCCTTCCAGCCGGCAGGCGCTCAGGGCAACTCTGCTGCCGCGGCCCGAAACCGGGCGATCACCTCGGACGGCGTGTCCTTGTTGAACGCGGCGTAGAGGCCGCTGTCCAGCTTGTCCAGCCGGATGCCGCGCGCCACGAGCGCGCGGTCCAGACCCAACGCCTTCAGCTTGCCGGCGATCCCGCTCTCGGTGGACGGCAACAGGTCGCAACGGCCGGCCGCCAGCTTCCTGACATTGAGCGTGGAGTCCGGCGACACCTCCAGCCTGGCGAAGCCCTGCTCCTCCAGAAACTCGTGGCGATAGTCGTTCAGCACCACGCAGATGCTGTATTTGCGCGCCTCGTCCAGCGTGCGCGGCTGGATGTCGTTGCGCGCGGCCAGCCGGTAAAAATAGATGTCGGTGTCGATGATCTTGAAAGTGAAGTCCAGGTATTTTTCCCGCTCCCGGGTCCTGGCGATGGGAAACACCATCGCATACGGCCGGCTCTTCGCCTCCTGGTAGGCGCGGGCCCACGGCGCCGCCTGCAGCGCGCTGAACGGCAGGCCCAGCTTGCGCATCACCCGCGTCACCTTCTCCACCGTGGTGCCGCCCATCACTTGTCCGCCCGGGCCCACCATCACGTAGGGCGGATCGTCGTCGGTGTAGATGCGCACCTGCGCCAGGCCATCGGCCCGTCCCGGCATCGGAAACAGGAGAATGGCCGCCAGCAGCGCGCCGAGCTGCAAGCGTAGCCGCATCCGGCCTGCTCCCATCGGTTCCCATCTACTGGTTATAGGCTCCCGGGCCGGTTCTCGATCCTTTTGCGAGCCCCGCGCCCGGGAAACGGCCGGAAAGCGCTCAGTCGCTGAGCACGCGCTGCATCACGTCCAGCAGGCGGTCGATATCGGCGCGCCCCACCTGCCAGTGCGTGACCAGCCGCATCGCGCCCTGATGCGGCGGGTTGGCCAGGAAGCCGGCCTGCTTCAACGCCGACATCAGCTCGGCGGCGTCGATGTCGGCGTTGAAGCGGAACCACACCAGATTGATGTGGACGTCGGCCGGATCGATGTCCACGCACGGCAGCTTGGCCAGACCCTCGGCCAGATAGCGGGCGTTGCGGTGGTCCTCGTCCAGCCGCGCCGCCATTTCGGTCAGCGCCAGGATGCCGGGCGCGGCGATCACGCCGGCCTGGCGCAGGCCGCCGCCCAGCAGCTTGCGCTTGCGGCGCGCCTGATCGATAAAATCGGCGGAGCCGGCCAGGATGGAGCCGATCGGCGCGGCCAGGCCCTTGGACAGGCAGGCCATCACGCTATCGACGTGGCGGGTGATCTCGCGCGCGTCGCAGCCCAGGTGGGCGGCGGCGTTGAACACCCGCGCGCCGTCCAGATGCACCGGCACACCGTGCTCGCGCGCCAGCGCGGCGGTGTCGGCCATCGCCGACAGCGGCAGCACGCGGCCGTTGCCGTGGGCGTTCTCCAGGCAGATCAGGCCGGTGCGCGGCTCATGGATGTCGTCGCCGACGCGGATGCGGCGCTCGATCGCGTCCACCACCATCAGGCCGTTGTCGCCTTCTATCGTCCGCAGGTGGGCGCCGGCGATCACCGCCGCCGCGCCGGCCTCGTGCCAGACGATGTGGCTGTTGTCCTCGACGATCACCTCGTCGCCGCGGCGACAGTGGGTGAACAGCGCCAGCTGGTTGCCGAAGGTGCCGCTGGGGACGAACAGCGCCGCCTCCTTGCCCAGCTTGTCGGCGGCCAGCTCCTCCAGCCTCAGCACGGTGGGGTCGTCGCCGTAGACGTCGTCGCCGACCTCGGCCTCGGCCATCGCGCGGCGCATCGCCGGCGTCGGGTGGGTGACGGTATCGCTGCGAAAGTCTATCCACTGCATCTGCGCTTCTCCTCAAGTGTGGTGATATGCCGGCAGGGCCAGATAGCCCGCCAGCGCGTCGGTAATCGCTTGCTCCAGCGCCTCGGCCTGCGGATCGGCGTCCAGCAGCAGGCCGTGCACCAGGCTGTCGGCCATCCGCAGCAGCAGCCCGGCCCGGGCGGGATCGCCGCCGGCTTCGGCCAGCCAGGCCGCGATCCGCGCATGGAGCGCGGCGTCGATGGGATTGCTGGCCGGCGGCTCGTCGTAGATCGGCCATTCTCGCTCCAGCACCCGGTGCAGGCCCAGCTCGCGCCGATGCAGATCCAGCGCTGCGGCCACCATCGCCGCCAGTTGCTCCCGCGGCGGCCGGCCGGCGCTGCGCGCCAGCGCGTCGTCCAGCGCCGCCAGCGTCTCCTCGCCATGCCGGCGGTGCAGCGCGGCCAGCACGGCCTGCTTGTTGGGGAAGTACTGGTACAGCGAGCCGATGCCGACGCCGGACAGCTCGGCGACGCGGTTGGTGTTGAACGCGGCGTAGCCGTCGCCGGCCAGAATGCGAGCCGCCGCCTCCAGAATGGCGGCGACGGCGTGACGGGAACGGGCCTGGCGCGGCTGTTTGCGCGGCTGCGGAATGGCGGTCATGGGCTTAGCTAAACACGAGTTTTCCGGCGTCGCAAGCGCGCTTACATTAGCGGCTGGCGCGGAGCCGGCCCGCCCTCTCTTTCCATTCATACGGGAATATCGCCATGTCCAAGACCCTGACTTTCTTCGCGCTGATGCGCGTCCACCCCAACTGGCTGCGGCTGAGCCGGCCGGAGCGCCGCCGCTTCGAGGACGATACCCTGAAGCCGATCTACGCCCGCTATCCCGAGGTGCGCATGCGCTGGTTCGACGCCGAAGCCTTCACCGCCCGCTGCAGCGACGTGGCGATGTTCGAGACCGAATCGGCGCAGGCCTTCTATTACCTGATCGACGCGCTGCGCGACAGCCCGCTGATGACCGAACCTTATTTCGAGTTCGTCGACATCATTCCGGCGGTGGAGGATGGCTTCCGCGACTACGACGCCCAGCTGGCGCAATAGGCCGAATGCCGACGGCGGCCGCTGGGGCCGCCGTCATCGGACATGCATCGGAGATTCAGGCTTGGCCTGATAAGGCCGGCGCGGAAGGCCGGCGTCTTGCATTCAACGGATTGTCAGTCTAGGCGGTTCAGTGGATTCGGTACGATTGTCGGATCGCGTCGGCTTGACGCTCCGCCTTCTGGATGTCCGGCGTGGCCATCGTGATGTCGGCGCCGCAACTGCAGCGCAGCGCATGGTCGGGTAACAAGGCCTTCAGATGTTGGCGGGTTTCTCGCCCGCACTCCTCGCAGGCGATGACCACGGTGGCGTTGTAATGCTTATCCAGATCGATGTCGAACCTTTGCTGCTTCATCGGATTCTCCCTAGAACTGAGAGTCGACCGGCAGAGGACCTGCCGACGGCAATTCGTGCCGGTCTCGGAACGCGGCCGGCAAAACCGGCGCGTATAGAAGAAGATAGGGCAACCAGAAAAAGGTTCCAATCTATCAAGCAGTTGGATTGTAAAAAAATCTTCACGCGGAGCCAGAAACGCCACACCCGGAACCCCGCCGCCGCCGCCAGGCCGCGCCCGGACTGGCACCCCGCCCTCGGCTTGGTTATCCTTGGCCGTTTTTGCGCAACAGGTTATCCCGATGGACCACTCCGCCGATCTCGACCGCCGCTTCGGCGGCATTGCCCGCCTGTACGGCGACGACGCGCTCGCGCGCTTCGGCCGCGCCCACGTCTGCGTGGTGGGCGTAGGCGGCGTCGGCTCCTGGGTGGTGGAAGCGTTGGCGCGCAGCGCGATCGGCCGCCTGACGCTGATCGACCTGGACAACGTCGCCGAATCCAACACCAACCGCCAGCTGCCGGCGCTGGACCCGCTGTACGGCATGGCCAAGGTGACGGCGCTGGCCGAGCGGGTCAAGGCCATCAACCCGGCCTGCGAGGTGACGGAGATAGAAGACTTCGTCACCGAAGAGAATATGGACGAGATGCTGGGCCGCGGCTACGACTACATCGTCGACTGCATCGACAGCCTGAAAGTAAAGACGGCGATGGCCGCCTGGTGCGCCAGGAAACGCCAGCGCTTCATCGTCTCCGGCGGCGCCGGCGGCCAGATGGACCCGAGCAAGATCAAACTGGCCGACCTGTCCGAGGTGACGCAGGACCCGCTGCTGTCCAAGCTGCGCTACAACCTGCGCCGCCACCACGGCTTCGCCCGCGACGGCAAGAAGATGGGCGTGCCCTGCGTCTACTCCACCGAGCAGCTGGTCTACCCGCAGGCCCAGGCCTGCGACGCGGGAGACGCGCGCGGACCACAGGGCTTGTCCTGCGCCGGCTTCGGCGCCGGCATGGTGGTGACGGCCAGCTTCGGCCTGTTCGCCGCGTCGCGGGTGCTGACGGAACTGGCGAAGGCCAAGAAATCAGCCAAGCCCGCATAGCGGTTTGTTAGTCTTCCATTCCGCGCGGACCGCTAGCAACGCGCCCATTTTCCCCTTCAGTACGCGCCGGCAAAAAACGTCTGGCCAGGTTTTAAGCCGCCGATATGTTCGACGCCGCGCGACGCTAGCGCGCGGCTAGTTTCGACGGCGCCTGGCCAGATGCTTTTTTGCCGGGGTTTCGCGGACTGCAGGGGCGGCCTGGGATCGCTAAGGGGCTGGCCGCACAGCCCCTGGCCCGTTTGGCGGGCGGAACCGCCACCTGAAACATCGTCCGCGCAGCGGACACATCAGCCTAGGCCAAATGAGCCAACGCCTGTAATTGGGGCATAACTATCAAGCAAGCCCACCTCAGTTGCTGCGCTGAATCAGATCCCACTGATTGCCGCACAGGTCGCGGAACACCGCCACCGTGCCGTAGTCCTGCTCCATCGGCGGGCGGGTGAACTCGACGCCCGCCGCGCGGTAGCGCTCGTAATCGCGCCAGAAATCATCGGTATTCAGGAACAGCCACACCCTGCCGCCCGCCTGGTTGCCGATGGCCGCGCGCTGGACATCGTCGCTGGCCCGGGCCAGCAGTAGGCCGGCCGCCGAGCCCGGCGGCGTCACCACCACCCAGCGCTTGTCCTGCTCGGCCTGGTAACTGTCCTCGGTCAGCTCGAAACCCAGCTTGCCGACAAAGAAATCAATGGCCTCGTCGTAGTCGGCCACCACCAGCGACACCAGCGCCAAACTCTGCTTCATGCTCTCTCTCCGCCGCCGAGCGCCGCCGCCGGCGGGACATCCGCCAGCCTGCGCCGCGCTTCGGCCAGGGCGCGATGATACAGCGGGTGGCTGCCTTCCGGCGCCTCGCGCTCAAGCGGATGCCAGAAAAATTCCAGCAGCAGGCCGCCGTCGTCCATGCAGAAATGGCTCCAGGCTTCCGGCAAGGCGGATTCCGCGACACAAAGCTGGAACGACCAGATCTGCGCCTGGTAGCCCGACGACCACTCGCCCAGGTCGAACGCGAGGCGGGCATCGCCGATGCCCGCCTCCTCGGCCAGTTCGCGCAGCGCCGCCTTCGCCGCCGTTTCGCCCGGCTCCACCGTGCCCTTGACCAATTGGCAGCCCGCCGACGGATGGCGGAACCAGAGCAGCGCGCCGTCGCTTCGCAGCAGCAACGGGCAAGCCTTGTTGGCGCTCACGGCTGCAGAATCCGGCAGGCGTGGTCCTGCAGCTCTTCGGCCGAGCCGCGGTTGATTTCGAACAGATCGGCGCGGGTGGCCAGCAGCACGAAGCCTTCACCGTCGCCGAAGCGCGCCGGCAGCATCGCCATGCCATAGCGGCCCATCTCGGCGCGCGCGCCCGGCAGCTCGTTGGCCAGCAGCCGGAAGGGATCTTCCCTGGGGTCGCCGTTCTGGTCGGCGTCCACCCGCCGCGCCCAGTACGCGTGCCCCTTCAGCTTCAGCTCCACCGGCAGCTGCCGCCAGCGGTAGCCCAGGCCGTCGGCCAGATCGTCGATCTGCTGGCGCACGACGGAATCGGTGCAGGAGATGTGGATGTGCAGCTGGTTCTGGCTGCGGCCGTACTGGGAATTGACGGTCAGGGACAACGCCAGCTTGGGCAGCGGCTGCCCGCGCCGGGCGTCCAGATAGCGCCTCGCCTGCCAGGCCGAGCGCCAATAACCGGGCGCGCCGTCGCCCAGCAGCTGCGGGCTTTCGATGCCGCTCACCTTGTCGGTGGGAATCAACAGGTATTGCAGCGGCCCGTTGCGGTCTTTCAGCACCGCCACGCCCCGCTGCAGCGCCACTTCGGCGCAGGGGCCGGGCTGGCCCTGCGCCTGCTGGGCCGGCACGCACTGCTCGCCGACGATGCGCCACAGAGCGTCGCTGTCCGCCAGCGCGTAGAAAGACGCGCCCGCGGCCAGCAGGCCGGCCAGGCCAACGCCGGCCAGGATTCTTCTTTTCATTGCGACTCCATGGGTGGGGGATCAAGCGCGGCAGCCGCCGCCGTCCATCGCCGCATCCTATCCGAATCCGGATTGGAGCAAAAACTCATGCCAATAGCGTTGCCAAAACAACAAAATTGATTCCAATTAAATACAAATTGGCGACCTGATATTTCCCAAAAACACCAAAAATCGGCACAAAACAAAAAAGCCATCCCAAAGGACAGGGATTCCATCTGATTACTTGACCTACTCTGTGCGCCCTCCATGCCGAACAAACTCGGCGCCCAGCCATACATAGACATTCTGCGAAAACTGCAACAATCATGCCAGAAGAATCATTCCGTCCGCTGCTTCACAACATTTCCCGCCGCCAGGCGCTGCTGTTCTGCCTATTGCTCACCGCCTTCGAACTGCTGACCTACCTGGCCAGCGACATGGTGATGCCGGCCATGCTGCGCGTCACCGCCGATCTCTCCGCCGACAGCCGCCACGTGCCTACCGCGCTGAACGCCTTCCTGCTGGGCGGCATCGCCTTCCAGTGGCTGATCGGCCCGCTGTCCGACCGCTTCGGCCGCCGCCCGACGCTGCTGGCCGGCACGCTGATCTTCGCGCTCGCCTGCCTGGCCGCCTCCGGCAGCCAGCACATCGTCTGGTTCAACCTGCTGCGCTTCGTTCAGGGCATCGCGCTGGGCTTCATCGTGGTGGTCAGCTACCCGGCGCTGCAAGAAACCTTCGCCGAGCGCGACGCGGTGCGGCTGATGGCGCTGCTGGCCAATATCGCGCTGCTGTCGCCGCTGGCCGGCCCGCTGCTGGGCAGCCTGCTGCTGGAAGTCCTGTCCTGGCGCCAGCTGTTCGCCGCGCTTGCCGCGGCCACCGCGCTGGTGGCGCTGGGCCTGTGGCGCTGGATGCCGGAAACGCTGGGCGCGCCGCGGCGCCACGCCCAGGCGCAGCAGCCGGTGCCGCTGCGCCTGGGCGTGGCGCTGGCCAATTACCTGGCGCTGCTGAAGCACCGCGACTTCGTCTGCGGCAGTCTGGCGCTGGGCCTGTTGACCATGCCGCTGATCGCCTGGATCGGCCTGTCGCCGCTGCTGCTGATCCGCCATCTCGGCTACAGCGGCCTGGAATACGGCCTGTGGCAATTGCCGGTGTTCGGCGCGGTGATCGCCGGCAACCTGCTGCTGAACCGGCTGGCCGGCCGGATGGAGTTGTCCCGCCTGCTGCGGCTGGCGCTGTGGCCGATGGCCGGCGGCCTGCTGCTGACCGGCCTCGCCGCGCCGCTATCGCCGTCGCTGCCGGCGCTGGTCGCCTGCCTGGCGGTCTACGCCTTCGGCCTGGGCCTGGGCAACGCCACGCTGTACCGGCTGACGCTGTATAGCAGCGACAACGCCAAGGGCAGCGTCGCCGCGATGCTGGGCATGCTGTCCACCGCGATGCTGGGCGGCGGCAGCGCCGTCCTGGCGCTGCTGGACGCCGGCGACAGCCCTGCCCGCTTCGCCGCCGGGGTCAGCCTGGCCTCGCTGCTGGCCTTGCCGCCCTTGTGGCTGCTGCTGCGCCGCCCGCAGCCCCAACCCATCGCCGCCTGACGCCCGCTTTCTTCATCACTGGAACCGCCATGACCACGCTTTCCCATGTCGAGGCGCTGTGCGCGCTGGAACAACCCTACCGCGCCGACGCCGAATGCGACCGCCTGTTCGACGCCGCGATGCGCGAACTGGTCGACTATCACTGCGAGCACAGCCCCGGCTACCGCCGCTGGCTGGAGCAGAACGGCTTCACCCCGGAACGGCTGGCCGGCCTGTCCGACTGGTCGCAGCTGCCGCCCATCTTCGCCAACTACTTCAAGCGCAAGCTGCTGCTGAGCAAGACCGGCGAGGACGCGCTGGAGCTGACCTCCTCCGGCACCACCGGCCAGAAAAGCCGGATGCGCTACGACGAACGCAGCATCGGCGCCGCCCAGCGCATGGTGGACCGCATCTTCGACCACTACGGCTGGAACACCCCGGAGCAGCCGTGCAACTACCTGCTGCTCAGCTACGAGCCGGCCGGCGCCATCACCTTGGGCACCGCCTACACCGACCAATTCCTGTGCAAGTACGCGCCGGTGAACCGCGCCGTCTACACGTTGCGCCACAACGGCAAGGGCAATGAGTTCGATCCCTTCGGCGCGATGCGCGCGCTGCAGGAATTCGCCGCCGAAGGATTGCCGGTGCGCATCCTCGGCTTTCCCGCCTTCCTGTGGTTCACGCTGGAGCGGATGCGCGACATGGGCCTGCCGCCGCTTTCCCTGCACCCGGAATCGCTGGTCTTCCTCGGCGGCGGCTGGAAAACCCATGCCGACAAGGCGATATCGAAGGCCGAGCTCTACCGCCGGCTGGGCGAGCAGCTGGGCCTGCCGGACGAGCGCTGCCGCGACGGCTACGGCTCGGTCGAGCACCCGGTGCCCTACGTCGAGTGCCCGAATCACCGCTTCCACGCGCCCAGCTGGGCCCGCGCCTGGGCGCGCGACACCGCGACGCTGGCGCGGCTGCCCTACGGCGAGGCCGGCTTCCTGCACCTGGTTTCGCCTTACATCACCTCCAGCCCGGCGCACAGCATGCTGCTGAGCGATCTCGCCGTGCTGCATCCGGCCGAAAGCTGCGGCTGCGGCCTGGCCACCGACTGGTTCGAACTCTTGGGCCGCGCCGGCACCAGCAAGAGCCGCAGCTGCGCGATGGCCGCGTCCGAACTGATCAAGGAGTCCTGACATGTATCTGATTGATGGAGAATTGCGCGCCGACATCGAGCTCGACGCCGCATTGGCCGCGTTGCGCGGCAGCCTGCCCGACGCGCTGGCCGCGGAACCGGACGTCGACGCCGTGCTGTCCTGCGCCGAGCGCTTCGCCGACGCGCTGGCCCGCGCCGAGCGCCACCCGCTGCTGGACGAGGCCGGCCGCGCGCAACTGGCCGCCTTCTGCCGCCGCGAGGCGCTGCAGGCCAAGCTGGAGCGCGAGCTGGGCGAGCGGCCGTTCTCGCTGCGCCGCCCCGACTACCGGGAAGCGCGCTTCGAGGCCTGGCGGCCGCTGGGCCTGGTTCTGCACGTGACGCCGTCCAACGCCGCGCTGCTGCCCTTCATGGCGGCGCTGGAAGGCCTGCTGGCCGGCAACGTCAACTGGCTGCGCCCCAGCTCCAGCGACCAGGGTCTCAGCGCCCGGCTGCTGGCCGAGCTGCTGCGCCACGACGCCAGCGGCCGGCTGGCCGCCCGCGTCGCCGTGCTGCCGGCGCCGAGCGAGGCGCTCTCGCGGCTGATGGCCGACGCCGACGGCGTGTCGGCCTGGGGCGGCGACGCCGCCTTGTCCGCGATCCGCGCGCAGCTGCCGGCCGGCTGCCGCTGGATAGACTGGGGCCATCGCGTCAGCTTCGCCTATCTCGACCCCGCCGCCGCCGCGGACGAGGCGCTGGACGCGCTGGCCGACGATATCTGCCGCTTCGACCAGCAAGCCTGCTCCAGCCCGCAGGCGCTGCTGGTGGACAGCGACGATCCGTCAGCGATCCACGACATGGCGCGCCGGCTGGCCGCCGCGCTCGCCCGCCGCGCGCCGCTGTGGCCGGCGCTGACGCCGGACCTGCAGGAAGCGGCCGAGATCAGCGCCCGGATGGCCTTCCACAAGCTGGACCAGGCCTTCGCCGACGACCAGGGCCAGGTGCTGTCCGGCCAGGGCTGGCGGCTGGCCTGGAACATGAATCAGGAGCTGGCGCCGTCGCCGCTGTTCCGCACCGTGGAGCTGAGGCCGGCTCCCCGCGCGGCGCTGGCCCGCATCCTGCGCCCCTGGCGCACCCATCTGCAAAGCTGCGGCATGATCGCGCCCGCCGTCCGGCTGCCGGAACTGAGCCGCGCGCTGTTGGCCGCCGGCGTCAGCCGCGTCGCGCCGGCCGGCCGCATGCACGACGGCTACCACGGCGAGCCGCACGACGGCGTCTACGCGCTGCAGCGGCTGTCGCGCCGGGTGTCGGTGAGCCTGGACGCCGCCGCGCTGCCCGGCCACGCCCACCTGGACGCGCCGCCGGCCGAGCCCGAG
>NZ_JZJL01000032.1 GCF_000971335.1 Chromobacterium vaccinii | reverse complement strand
CTGCCAAGGAGCGGGAGCCGGGGAGCGCCGACGCGCAACAGGCGGCGCTGTTCCGTACCTTGATGGCCTATACCGGACGGTATCGGATGGATGGGGACAGCTTCATCGTCAAGGTGGATACCTGCTGGAACGAGGCCTGGAACGGCACCGAGCAGCAGCGTTTCTACAAGCTCGACGGCGACGCGCTGGAAGTCTTCACCGCCTGGATGCCGAACCCCTTGGCGGCGGGGAATGCAATGGGAAGAGGCGTGCTTGGGTTTGCGCGGGAGTAGTTGCCTGCGCAGAGTGGGCAGCCAGCTATTTCCTGGGCCAGAGTTTGGCTATTTGCTCTAAAGTAATAAACAATAAGCAAGTTCTAAGCAGGTGGGGTTGTTCGCGTTGTTTAATGCAAATGGATGTGACTGTGCGGTGCAAAATGAAATTGACATCAATATCAATGGCACTCCTTTGTATGGCATTCATTGGCACTGCTGCTGCCAGCTCATTTGTCGTGGGCGTAGAAGAGATTGACTATTATCCGCTGCATAGCTGCATCAATGGAAAATTTTCCGGGTATGGCAGGGATTTGCTTGATGCATTTGCAAAGCAATCCGGCCATTCATTTATTTATACGCCACTTCCGGTTTCAAGGTTATTCCATACATTTCTGAACGACAGTTCGATTGATTTCAAATATCCAGACAACCCGCATTGGCAAGCTGATCTGAAAAAAGGAAAATCCGTCCTCTATAGCGATCCAGTCGTGAATGTGATTGAAGGGTTGCTAGTGAAGCCGGAGAAAGTGGACCAGCTATCACCGGCTTCCCTTAAAACCATCGTGACCATGCGGGGGTTCACGCCTTGGCCTTTTGAGCAGGCCATGCGGCAAAAGATCAATAATGGAACCATCCGGGTCTATCAGGAGGATTCATTCAGCAAGGTGATCAGTTTGGGGATGACTGGACACTACGATGCCGTCTATGCCAGTCCGATAGTCATCAATTATTACCTTGATGAGATTGTCCACAAGCCAGGCGCGCTAGTCTTTGATAGAAAGCTTCCCTTTGAAAGCAGTGATTTTTCTCTTTCCAGCATCCGGCAAGGCGATGTAATCAAGCAATTCAATGAATTTCTTGCCAAAAACCAGCCTTTGGTTATGGAACTCAAGAAAAAGTACAGGCTGACTGACAAAGCGGCTCAATGAATTAAGGAGAGTAGCTTGGGCTGAGCTTGCGAAGTCCAACCTAATAGGATTTCTGATGAGTATCTCGGTAAATGTTGGGCTTCATTGTATTCAGTCCAGCCTACGTTTCACTACCTATAATCTTGAATTGTAGAAGGCTGATATCTATCTATGGACAGCAGCCGCCATGGCTGAAAATGGGAGAGAGTCAGAATGCTAAGCGCTATCAAACCTGGTCCGAAACCGAAGAAGGAAGATGGGACGGATGATCGTCGCCGGCATGTAGACCCGCCGAACGCACCAAAGCATCCGACACTGCCAGTCCACGATCCAAAGAAGAAGTAACTGGGTACTCAGAGCCTGCATAGTAGTAGGACTAATAGTGATCAGAACAAAAAAGCCTTCCCATTCGGGAGCTTTTTTACAAGTACTAGCGCCGTTCTCTGTTGAAGATAAGCCTCACTTTCCCTACCGAAACAAGGCCGGGCTGTGCTGCAAGCGAGTCGTGGCGATGCCGCCGCCGCTGCTTGAACTGCCGGCCGCCGCGAAACAGGCCGCCTCGCCTTCCACCTGCAACGCGACAGCCTCGCCCGGCTGCGGGCAGCGGTGGCCGGGGACGCGGGCGGCGAGCAGGCCGCCGTCGTCCAGTACCAGCCGCACGCTGGCGTCGTGGCCATAGAAGCTGATGTCCAGCACCCTGGCCTGCACGCCGGCGTCGCCGGCCGGCAGCAGGCGGATCTGTTCCGGGCGCAGCAGCACGGTCACGTCTCCCTGCGGCATGCCGTCCAGCAGCGGCAGCCGTCCCAGCGCGCATTGCGCTTCGCCGCCGTGGGCGCGGCCGGGCAGCAGCACGGCGTCGCCGACGAAGTCCGCCAGTTCCGGGCTGGCCGGGCGCTGGTACAGCGCCAGCGGCGCGGCCACCTGCAGCAGCCGGCCTTGCCACAACACCGCCACCCGGCGGCCCATGGTCAGCGCCTCGGCCTGATCGTGGGTGACCATCAGCGCGGTAGTGCCGCTGGCGGCCAGCGCGTCGGCCACCGCCTGACGGGTTTCGGCGCGCAGCGCGGCATCCAGCGCGGAGAAGGGCTCGTCCAGCAGCACCAGAGCCGGCTTGGGCGCCAGCGCGCGCGCCAAGGCGACCCGCTGTTGCTGGCCGCCGGACAGCTGCTGTGGCGCGCGGCCGGCGAAATCGGCCGGCAGGCCCACCATGTCCAGCAGCTCCGCCACCCGGCGCCGTTCGCGGCGCTCGGCGCGCGGCAGGCCGAACACGATGTTGTCGGCCACCGACAGGTGGGGAAACAGCGCGCCTTCCTGCGGCACGTAGCCGATCTGGCGTTTTTCCGGCGGCAGGTGCAGCAGCGGGCTGCTGACCAGCTTGCCGCCGATGACGATGCTGCCCTCGTCGCAGCGCTCGAAGCCGCACAACAGCCGCAGCAGCGTGGTCTTGCCGCTGCCGGACGGGCCCAGCAGCGCCAGCAGCGAGCCTTGCTCCACGGTGAGGCTGATGTCGTCCAGCACCCGGTGCGCGCCGAAGCGTTTGCCCAGCTTCTCTATCTTCAGTTCCGACATGGCGGCTCTTCCTGTTGATTCCATGGTTGCGCCTGGCCGCCCAGCACCGCGCCGCGTCCCAGGCAGGACATCAAGAGCCAGGTGGCGGACAGCGACAGCGCGATCAGGATGGCCGCGTACGGCGCGGCGGCGGCGAAGGCCAGCGCCGCGGTGTCGGCCCATACCTGGGTGGCCAGCGTCTCGGTGCCTATCGGCGCCAGCAGCAGGGTGGCGGTCAGTTCGGTGATCACCGAGATGAACACCAGGCTGGCGGCGGCGCCCAGGCCGGGGGCGGCCAGCGGCAGCACCACCCGCCACAGCGATTGCCACCAGTTGAGCCCCAGCGAGCGCGCCAGCTCCTCCAGCCGGCTTTCCGCCTGCAGCAGCGCGCTCCTGACGCTGACCAGGGCCAGCGGCAAAAACATGATGGCGTAGGCCAAGGCCAGCATGGCCGCGGTCTGGTACAAGGGTTTCAGCCACTGGATGGCCAGGTTGACCAGCGCCAGCGCGATGACGATGCCGGGCACGCCCTGGGCCAGATACACCACCCGTTCCAGCAGGTGGGCCAGCCTGCCCGGATGGCGCGCCAGCAGGTAGCCCAGCGGCAGCGCCAGCAGCGTGGTCAGCGCAGCGGCGGACAGGCCCAGGACCAGCGAAGAGGCGGCGGCGGACAGCAGCAACTGCGGCGACACCTCGGCCGGCGTCACTGCGTCCGCGCCCGGCTGCAGCGTCCAGTACAGGATGGTGGCGATGGGCACCAGCAGCGTGGCGGATGCCTGCAGCAGCAGCCAGGCCAGCGCCGGCCAGCGTATCCAGCCCAGCTCCAGCCGGCCGGCGGCGCGCCGCGCGCCGCGGTCCAGCCGCTGGTAGCGGCCCTGGCCGCGCACGCGCAGCTCGGCCAGCAGGATCAGCACGCCGGCCGCCATCAGCACGCTGGCCAACAGCGAAGCGCCGGCGCTGTCGAAGCTGGCGCGGTATTCGGCGTAGATCTCGGTGGTGAAGGTGTGGAAGTGCAGCAGCATGAAGGCGCCGAACTCGGACAGGGTGGACAGCGCCACCAGCAGCATGCCGCCCAACAGCGCCGGCTTCAGCTGCGGCAGCGTCACCCGCAGGAAACAGGACCATGGCGACAGGCCCAGCGCGCGCGCGGTTTCCTCCAGCGCCGGGTCCATATTGCGCAGCACCGCCGACACCGGCAGGTAGACCAGCGGCGTGTAGGCGGTGGTCAGCACCAGCCAGGCGCCCCAGAAACCCTGCAGCTCCGGGCTGATGGACACCCAGGCGAAGCTGGTGATGAAGGGCGGAATCGCCAGCGGCGCGACGCACAGCAGCGCCCACAGCTTGTGGCCCGGCAGCCGGGTGCGCTCCACCAGCCAGGCCGAGGCGGTGCCTGCCGCGGCGCAGCTGGCGGTGCTGGCCAGCACGATCAAGACGGTGTTGCCGGCCAGCCGGGCGACGATGGGGCGGAACAGCAGCTCGGCGGCGGCGCCGCCGCCGTAGCTGATCGCCTGCCACAGCGTGAAGCCCAGCGGCAGCAGCACCAGCGCGGCCGCCAGCGCGGCGCAGGCGGTGAGGCCCAGCGGCCGCCGACGGGCGCCGGCGGCCAGGCGCAGGACCGCGGCGTTCATTTACAGCAGCCCCGCCTGGCGCAGCAGCTTGGCCGACTGGCTGTCGTCGCCCAGCTTCTGCATGTCCAGCGGCGGCGGGTTCAGCTGGTTGAAGGGCTTCAGCTGCGGGGCCGGGGCCACGCTGGGCAGCAGCGGGTATTCAAACGAGATGTTGCTCTTGGCGATCAGCTGCTGGGCGCGCGGGCTGACCAGGTAAGCCAGGAACTTGTGCGCCGCGTCGGCGTTGCGCGCGGTTTTCAGGATGCCGGCGCCGGACACGTTGATCAGCGCGCCGACGTCGGCATTGCCGAAGTGGTAGAGCTGGCTGTGCATGCCCTTGCTGCCCAGTTGCATCTGCAGGCGGGTCCAGTAGTAGTTGTTGATGATGCCGACGGCGACGCCGCCGCGGTTCACCGCCGCCACCACGCCCTCGTTGTCGTCGAAGGTCTGGGCGTTGTCGCGCAGGCCCTTCAGCCAGGCCAGCGTCGCCGGCTCGCCCTTCAGCGCGCGCACCGCGCTGACCAGCGGCAGGAAGTCGCCGTCGGACGGGGCGATGGCCAGCTTGCCCTTCCATTGCGGCTTGGCCAGATCCATCATCGAGGCCGGCATCTGGGCGCCGGCGGCCAGCTTGGTGTTGAAGACCAGCACGTTTTCGCGCGCCATCACGCCCACCCACTCGCCCTGCGGCGAGCTGAAGCGCGCCGGGATGGGCGACAGGGTGGCGGCCGGCAGCTTGGCCAGCATCTGCTTGCCTTCCAGCAGCATCAGCTCGGGCGAGTTGGAAGCGAAGTAGACGTCGGCCGGCGAGGCCTTGCCCTCGGCCAGCAGCTGGGCCGACAGCTCCGGTCCTTCGCCGGAGCGGATCTTGACGCCGATGCCGCTCATCTTCTCGAAGTCGTCTGCCAAGAGCTTCACCGTCTGCGGGTGCTGGGCGTTGTACAGCACCAGGCTGGCGGCGAGCGAGAGCTGGCTGGCCGCCAGCAGGCCGCCGGCGAGCAGCGCGGCGATCAGTTTCTTGGTGTTCATTTGTCTTTCCTTTGCAAGCGGGGGTTACAGGCCGGCGAACAGCGTTTCGCCGATATGGCCGCCGGGGCGCGCGCCGGGCGGGCAGGCGAAGACGGCGCTGGCCACGTGGGTGATGTACTGGTTCATCATGTCCATCGCCGCCAGCTTCTTGTTGATGCGGATGAAGCCGGTGCGCGGGTCGCGCTGGTAGGCGAGGAAGAACAGGCCGGCATCGTATTCGATGCCCTGGCGCCAGGGCGGCCAGCGCTCGGCGGTGAAGTTGGCGCCGTCGTTGTACGAGTAGGCGCGGCGCAGGATGCGGGCGCCGTCGTTCTCCTGCGGCGAAGCTACGCGCGAGTGGGCGGTGTCCGGAATCACCGGGTTGCCGTCCTTGTCCACCGCGTCCAGCTTCAGCGGCTCGAACTCATGCTGCTGGCCCAGCGGCGCGCCGCTGTCCTTGTAGCGGCCCACCACTTCCTGCTGGAAGCCCAGTTCGGTCTTGTCCCAATGTTCCAGCGCGATGCGGATGCGGCGCGCCACCAGGTAGCTGCCGCCCTTCATCCAGCCGCCTTCGTCGCCGACCCAGACGAACTGGCTCATCAGCGCCGGGTCTTTCGGCGACGGGTTGTTGGTGCCGTCCTTGAAGCCCATCAGGTTGCGCGGGGTGCCGCCGCCGGGCGCGCCGCTGGCGAAGCCGGTCTGCGCCCAGCGCACGGCGGCGACGCCGTCGGCCAGCGCGGCCAGCTGCCGCACCGCGTGGAAGGCCACCTGCGGATCGTCGGCGCAGGCCTGGATCGACAAGTCGCCGCCGCTCTTCTCCGGCACCAGCTGGTCGCCGTTGAACTTGGGCAAGTCCACCAGCGCTTCCGGCCGGCGCGCGGCCAGGCCGTAGCGATCCACGCCGTTCTTGCTGAACAGGCCGGGGCCGAAGCCGAAGGTGAGGGTCAGCCGCGCGGTGGCGAGGCCGACCGCTTCGCCGGAGTCCAGCGGCGCTTGGTGGGCCTGGCTGCTCAGCGCGCGCGCCGGCTGGCCGCGCGTCAGGCGGCCGGCGGCGTCGGTCCAGGCTTTCAAGAGCGCGATCACGTCTTCGCGCTTGGCGGTGTCGGCCAGGTCGAAGGCGGCGAAGTAGCTGTTCTGCTGCTGCGGGGTGAGGATGCCGCCCTGGTGCGGGCCGTAGAAGGGCTCCTGGTCCTTGGCCGGCGCGGTCTTGGCGCGGCCGGCCGCCGCGCGGGCTATGCCCGGCGCTCCGCCCAGCCAGCCGGCCAGCGCCAGCGCGCCGCCGCCGGCGAGAAAGCCGCGCCGGGTCGATTGCTTGGGTGCTTTGCTATCGCTCATTTCGCCAGCACCAGATTATTGTTGTCGTCGGTGACGTAGTAGAAGCCGTCGCCCTCCGGCGTCAAGGCGATGCCGAACAGGTCGCCGTTGCCGGGCGGGGTTTGCGCCTTGTTGGCGTCTATCCAGCGCGCGCCCAGCTGTTCGCCGGTGGCCGGGTCGATTTCCACCACCTTGCCGTTGGAGCCGTTGGTGGCCAACAGGTGGCCCTGCGGCGTGGCGGTCAGCGCCAGCGGGCGCAGCAGCAGGCCGTCGTGGGTCAGCGTGCGGCCGACGCCGGCGCTGGTGGTGCGGCTGGCGGCGTCCCAGATCTCGCTGATGCGGTTGCCCAGCGCGTCGGACACGTAGAGCTTGTCGTCCTTGCCGTAGACCAGGCCGGTGGGGCCGATCAGGAACACGCCCTTGTCGGCCTGCTCGCCGAAGCCGCTGGCGACGACGGTGCGGCCCGCGATCCTGGGCAGCTTGCCGGCCGGGATCTCCAGATCCAGCCTGAGCACGGTGGCCAGGTTGATCACCGGCGGCGCGCCCTTGGCGCTGCCGACGCCGAAGCCGGCGTTGCTGACGAACAGCGTGGCTTTGTCGCCGTTGTCTATCACCGCCATATTGCCCCAGGGATCGTTGATGTCCGGGCCGGACCACACGTCCACCAGCTTGCCTTCGGTGTCCAGCACCATCAGGCAGCCGGCGCCCTTGGTGTCGGTGGTGCCGTCGTTGCTGGGCGTGCTGCCGACGATCACCCAGCCGCTCTTCAGCACCGCCATCGCGGTGGACAGGCCGACGCCGCCCGGGCACTGCGCCAGCGTGCGCGGAATCTGCGCGAACAGCGTCAGGCTCTTGCTGTCCGGGTGGTAGTCGACGATGGTGCTGCCCATGCCTTGCAGGTTGGCGGCGTTGTTGAAGTTGTCCACCAGCACGTCGCCGGCCTTGATCTTGCCGGAAGTGATCGGCGAGACGACGATGGCGTACGGGTTCTGGTCGCCGTTGTCCGGCACGGTGTTGGTCAAGACGGTGTGGCGCTTGATGCCGGCCAGGAAGGCGTCGCCGGCCTGGGCGCCGCCCGCCAGCGCCAGCAGGGCGCAGGCGGCGGCGAGCAGCTTGCGCTGCGGAAATTCCAGTTTCATCGTTGCGTTCTCCAATGGGCAGAGGCCCGCGCTCAGAAGGTGATGTTGGTCTTCAGGCCCACCACCCAGCTGTTGGGGATGCGCTGGGTCTGAGTCGGATCATTCGGCGACACCACGCCGGCGCCGACGTTGCGCACGTACTGCACGTCGGCCTGCCACTGCCACCACGGGGTCAATTGATAGATATAGGTGGCCTCGACCTGGGTTTCATCGCCGCGCGCCGGATAGGCCGGGTTGCCGTTGGCGATGCCGGTGTCGGCGTCGTTGCCGGCGGCGTGGTTGCCCACCTTGACGTAGCCGAAGGCCAGGCCGACGGTGTCGTTGTCGCGGCCGGCGAACGGCGCGGTCAGCGTCACGCCGGCGTTGGCGGAGAAACTGACCAGGTTGCGGTCGCCGGGCGCGCCCATCAGGCGGGCGAACAGGTTCAGCGTCCGCGCGCTGTCCTCGGCCGGCCGCCACACGGTTTGGTCGGCCACCGCGTAAACGCTGTAGTTGCCGCTGTGCAGCTGCGGGCTGGCCAGGTTGAGCGCCAGCGGCTGGCCGTTGACGTCCCAACGGGTATCGGCGGTTTTCTGGTTCAGATACCAGAAGCCGATCTTGTAGGTGCCGGGCAGGCCGCCGATGCCGTTCAGCGGGCGCGGGGTTTCCAGCGCGCCGTTGGACGGCAGGTTGCGGCCGTACTGCAGCTCGCCGATGAACAGCGTGCCGCCGTGGCGGCTGAAGGTGGTGCCGTGCTTGTTCAACTGCTGCGGATCGGCCGGATTCTGGCTGACGTCGCGGGTCGGGTCGCCGGCGAAGGCGCCGCCCAGCCAGGTGAGGTTGTCGCCTATCTTGCCGCGCAAGCGCACGCCCAGGCCAGACAGCGGGTAGGCCGGGCCGCCGGCGGGCAAGTCGGCGGACGGCACCGCCGGCCAGCCGAACATGGTGCCGATGAAGGCTCCGCCGTACTGGGTGGCCATGAATTCCTGGTCCAGGCTCTGCTGGCCGATCTTCACATCCAGCCGCTCGCCGTCCAGCTGCTGCTGGAACCAGGCCTCCCACAGCCGGGTGGCGCGATCGGCCTCGATGCCGCTGGCGCTCTGGATGCTGCCGACGTGGTCGGCGCTGAACGGCTTGCCGTGGATATCCAGCGCGCTGACGTTGAAGCTGCCGCCGTTCCACCAGCCTGCGCGCTGGGTGTCCAGGCCCAGCGTCAGCGTGGAGAGGCCCTGATAGGCGCCGCCGTATTGCGCGCCGCCGCTGACGTTGCGCAGGTATTCGCTGCTTTCCGTCAGGCCCAGGGTGACGCCGTTGCGGCCCAGCGCGGAGCGCAGGCCGCCCATGTCGCCCAGCAATGTGGAGCGGTTCCACCAGCCGGTCCACTGGGTATCGGGCTTGGCCTTGATCGCTTGGTCGGCTTCCGGCAGGTCGGCGGGATTGACGTCGGCGTCGGCGCTGTCGGCGGCGCGGGCCAGGCCGGCCAGCAGCAGGCTGGAGGCGACGGCGCAGGCCAGCAGCCGGCGGGGTGGTGCGTATCGTTTCACAGTGTCACTTCTCCCTATGAGGGTTCCATTGCATCCTGAAGTAATGCGTATCGTTCTCGTTATTCGGCCGGAACGCGCCGGCCGCGAAGCCATGACCGCCGCGGTTGTACGGCAGTGGACTGTTTCAGCATAGAAAAACGAAAATCATTCTCAATGGTTGACTGTGGTCATGGATTTTTTTGTCAGACAGCTCGCCGGGCGACAGATGGGGCGCAAGAGTGGGGCAAAGAATGGATATTGCTGATTGTCAAACATGAAACCATGTTTTAACGAATGCTTTCTGTACGGCGGTGTCGCAAACAGGATAGTGACTTCTCGTCCGCTTCCTTTAGAATCGATCGAGCATGTAAAAACAGCCGCGCGGAAAAAGCGTTGGCGCACGACAGAACAAGGAAGGAAAACCATCAATGAGCAATTCGGTAACCCGCGCTGATTTCGACCAGATCATGGTGCCCAACTACGGCCCGGCCGGTTTCATCCCGGTTCGCGGCGAAGGATCCCGCGTCTGGGACCAGGACGGCCGCGAATTCGTCGACCTGGCCGGCGGCATCGCCGTCAACTCGCTGGGCCATTGCCACCCGGAACTGGTGGCCGCGCTGACCGAGCAGGCCAACAAGCTGTGGCACGTGTCCAATGTGTTCACCAACGAGCCGGCGCTGAAGCTGGCCAGCCTGCTGGTGGAGAAGACCTTCGCCGAGCGCGTGTTCTTCTGCAACTCCGGCGCCGAGGCCAACGAGGCCGCGTTCAAGCTGGCGCGCAAGTACGCTCATGACAACTTCGGCGCCGACAAGAACCAGATCCTGTCCTGCGTCAATTCCTTCCATGGCCGCACGCTGTTCACCGTCAGCGTGGGCGGCCAGCCCAAGTACACCGAAGGCTTCGGCCCGGTGCCGGGCGGCATCGGCCATTTCGAATTCAACGACATCGAATCGCTGAAGGCGGCCATCTCCGACAAGACCTGCGCGGTGGTGATCGAGCCCGTTCAGGGAGAGAGCGGCGTGCTGCCGGCCGATCCGGCATTCCTCAAGGCCGCGCGCGAGCTGTGCGATGCGCACAACGCGCTGCTGATCTTCGACGAAGTGCAAAGCGGCATGGGCCGCACCGGCGCGCTGTACGCCTACCAGCAGTACGGCGTGACGCCGGACATCCTGTCGTCCGCCAAGGGCATAGGCGGCGGCTTCCCGATCGGCGCGATGCTGACAACCGAGAAGGTGGCCAAGAGCTTCGGCATCGGCAGCCACGGCTCCACTTACGGCGGCAATCCGCTGGCCTGTGCGGTGGCCCACAAGGTGGTGTCCATCGTCAGCTCGCCCGAGGTGCTCGCCGGGGTCGAGGCGCGCCACAACCGTCTGGTGGCCGGCCTGGAGGCGATCAACGCCAAGTACAAGGTGTTCAAGCTGGTGCGCGGCAGGGGCCTGTTGATCGGCTGCGTGCTGACCGACGAATACAACGGCCGCGCCCGCGAATTCCTGAAGGCTGCCGAGAAGCAGCAACTGATGATTCTGGTGGCGGGCCTGAGCGTGCTGCGCCTGGCGCCGTCGCTGGTGATCAGCGATGCCGACATCGACGAGGGTCTGAAGCGCCTCGACGCCGCCATCGCCGATCTGCAGTCCGCCAAGTAAGCCAGCAAGGCCGCGCCGCGTGGCTCGCCATGCGGCTTTCCCGACCAAGACGCAAACGCCACGACCCCGCTTCGGCCGGGTCGCGGCTGCGGCTGCGCCCGCGATACGCGCGGCCGCCCCAACCCAGGGAGGTAGTCCCATGTTTACCGTGCGTCCCGTCCGCACCTCGGACCTGCCGGCGATCGAGCGGCTGGCGCAAGCCAGCGGCATCGGCGTCACCAGCCTGCCGAGCAACCGCGAGAAGCTGTTCGAACGCATACAGCAGTCGGTCAGCGCCTTCGAGCACGAAGCCACCGGCGAAGCCAGCCGCGACTACTATATGTTCGCGCTGGAGCAGGGCGGCGCGGTGGTGGGCACCGCGTCGATCTGCGCGTCGGCCGGCTTCGACGAGCCCTTCTACAGCTACCGCAGCGAAACCGCGGTCCACGCCTCCCGCGCGCTCAAGGTCAACAACCGCGTCCACGTGCTCAACATCTGTCACGACCTGACCGGCACCGTGCAGCTGTGCGGCTTCTTTGTCGACAGCGGGCTGGACGCCATCGCCGGCGAGCTGATGTCGCGCGCCCGGCTGCTGTTCATCGCCGGCGAGCGCGAGCGCTTCGGCCGCCGCATCATCGCCGAGATGCAGGGCGTGCACGACGACGCCGGCCAGTCGCCGTTCTGGAACGCGATCGGCCGCCGCTTCTTCAACCTGGATTTCCTGCAGGTGGAGCAGGCCTTCGTCAGCCACAGCAAGACCTTCATCGCCGAGCTGATGCCCAGCTACCCGATCTACGTGCCGCTGCTGCCCGACGAGGCGCAGCAGGCGATCGGCCAGATCCACCCGCACTTCGAGCGCGTTTGCCAATTGCTGTGCAAGGAAGGCTTCGAAGCCGACAACTATCTGGACATCTTCGACGGCGGCGCGGTGCTGACCGCCGAGCTGGACCGCCTGAAGACGGTGGAGCACAGCCGGGCTTACCCGGTGGAAATCCAGGCCAGCCTGCCGGCGCAGGCCAGCCTGCAGCTGGTCAGCAACCAGCGCCTGGCCGGTTTCGCCGCCACCGCCGCCCGCGTGGCGGTGGTGGACGGCGTGGCCTTCATCAATCCCGACGCGGCCAAGGCGCTGGGCGTATCCAGCGGCGACAGGGTGCGCGTCGCCGGTTTGCAGCAAGACTAAGGAGGCCTGGCCATGATGTTTATCCGTCCCGTTGAACACAAGGACCTGCCGGGCTTGATGGAGCTGGCCAGGAGCGCCGCCAGCGGCGGCGTGGGCCTGACCTCGCTGCCGATCAACGAAGACCGGCTGCAGAAGCGCATCGCCCGTTCGGTGCTGTCTTTCTCCGGCGAGCTGGACCGCGCCGACCACGGCTACGTTTTCGTGCTGGAGGATTCGGAAAACGGCAAGGTGGCCGGCATCTGCGCGGTGGAAGCCGCCGTCGGCCTGAAGGAGCCTTGGTACAACTACCGCATCGGCACCATCGTCCACGCGTCGGAAGAGCTGGGCGTGTACAGCCGCCATGAGACATTGTTCCTGTCCAACGACCACACCGGCTATTCCGAGCTGTGCACGCTGTATCTGCACCCGGACTACCGCGTCAAGCGCAACGGCGGCCTGCTTTCCAAGAGCCGTTTCCTGTTCCTGGCGCAGTTCCCGCAGCTGTTCGGCAAGATGGTGGTGGCCGAGATGCGCGGCGTGTCCGACGAGAACGGCCGCTCGCCGTTCTGGGAGGCGCTGGGCCGCCATTTCTTCTCCATCGATTTCGCCGAGGCCGACTACCTGACCGGCATCGGCCAGAAGGCTTTCGTCGCAGAGCTGATGCCCAAGCATCCGGTCTACGTCGACTTTCTGGAGCCGGAAGCGCAGGCGGTGATCGGCCTCACCCACGAGGCCACCCGCCCGGCGGTGGCGATGCTGGAGTCGGAAGGCTTCCGCTACGAGGGCTATGTCGACATCTTCGACGCCGGCCCGACCGTGCAGGCCTACACCGGCGACATCCGCGCGGTGAAAGAAAGCCAGCGCCTGCCGGCGCGCGTCGTCGATCCGTTGCCGGACGGCGACAAGGAATGCTATCTGGTCTGCAACGACGCCTTGCAGGACTACCGCGCGGTGCTGGCGGAGTCGGTTCGGCCGCAGGGCGAATTCTGCCTGACGCCGGAACTGGCGCGGGCGCTCAAGATTAAAGACGGCGATCACGTCCGCTGCGTGACGCTGACGCCGAAGGAGGCAGCGCAATGAGCAGTCTGTTCATCGATGGCAAATGGCTGGCCGGCGACGGCGAAGCCATGGCCAAGACCAATCCCGCCGACAACGCGCCGTTGTGGCAGGGCCGCGCCGCGAATGGGGCCCAGGTGGACGCCGCCGTGCGCGCCGCCCGCGCCGCCTTCCCGGCCTGGGCACGCATCGGCGTCGACGCGCGCGCCGCCGTGGTGCGCCGCTTCGGCGAGCTGCTGACCGAGCGCAAGGCCGAGCTGGCCCGCGTCATCGCCCAGGAAACCGGCAAGCCGCAGTGGGAAGCGACCACCGAAGTGACCACCATGGCCGGCAAGATCGACATCTCGCTGAAGGCGCTGGCCGAACGCACCGGCGAGCGCGCCGCGGCGATGGGCGACGCCCAGGCGGTGCTGCGCCACAAGCCGCACGGCGTGGTGGCGGTGTTCGGCCCGTACAACTTCCCCGGCCACCTGCCGAACGGCCACATCGTGCCGGCGCTGCTGGCCGGCAACGCGGTGATCTTCAAGCCGTCCGAGCTGACGCCGTGGACCGCCGAGGAAACCGTCAAGCTGTGGGCCGAGGCCGGCCTGCCGGCCGGTATCATCGGCCTGGTCCAGGGCGCCAAGGACACCGGCGTGGCGCTGGCCGGTCATGACGGCCTGGACGGCCTGTTCTTCACCGGCAGCTCCGCCACCGGCGCGCTGCTGCACAAGCAGTTTTCCGGCCGCCCGGACAAGATCCTGGCGCTGGAAATGGGCGGCAACAATCCGCTGATCGTAGGCCCGGTGGCCGACGTCGACGGCGCGGTCCACCACGCGATCCAGTCCGCCTTCGTCTCCGCCGGCCAGCGCTGCACCTGCGCGCGCCGCCTGCTTGTGCCGCAGGGCCAGTGGGGCGACGCCTTCATCTCCCGCTTGGTCGAGGTGGCCGGCAAGCTGCGCGTCGGCAAGTTCGACGCCGAGCCGGCGCCGTTCCTGGGCGCGGTGATCTCCAACGCCGCCGCCGACTCGCTGCTCAAGGCGCAGGACGCGCTGGTCGCCGCCGGCGGCAAGCCGCTGTTGGCGATGCGCAGGCTGGAAGAGGGCGCGGCGATGCTGACGCCGGGCATCATCGACACCACCGCGGCCGCCCGTCCGGATGAGGAATTCTTCGGCCCGCTGCTGCAGGTGATCCGCTACAGCGATTTTGATCAGGCCATCGCCATCGCCAACGACACCCGCTTTGGCCTGGCCGGCGGCGTGCTGTCGGACAGCCGCGAGCTGTACGACCGCTATTGGCTGGAGTCGCGCGCCGGGGTGGTCAACTGGAACAAGCCCTTGACCGGCGCCGCAAGCAGCCAGCCGTTCGGCGGCATCGGCGCGTCCGGCAACCATCGCCCCAGCGCCTACTACGCGGCCGACTACTGCGCCTACCCGGTGGCTTCGCTGGAATGCGACAGCCTGACGCTGCCGGCGCAGCTGTCGCCGGGCATTGTGCTGTGAGGGGAATGCGATGAACGCCTATGAAGTGAATTTCGACGGCCTGGTCGGCCCGACGCACAACTACAGCGGCCTGTCCTTCGGCAACGTCGCCTCCACCAGCAACGTCAGAGCGGCGTCCAATCCCAAGCTGGCGGCCAAGCAGGGCCTGCAGAAAATGAAGGCGCTGCACGACCTGGGCTTCAAGCAGGGCGTGCTGGCGCCGCAGGAGCGGCCCGACGTGGCGTCCTTGCGCCGGCTGGGCTTTGCCGGCAGCGACGCCGAGGTGATCGCCCGCGCGGCCAGGGAGGCGCCCGCCATCCTGGCGGCGGCGACGTCGGCGTCCTGCATGTGGACCGCCAACGCGGCCACGGTCAGCCCGTCGGCCGACACCGCCGACGGCCGCGTGCATTTCACGCCGGCCAATCTGAACAACAAGTTCCACCGCTCGATCGAGCACCCGACCACCGGCCGCGTGCTGCGGGCGATGTTCGCCGACGAGGCGCGCTTCGCGGTGCATGAGGCGCTGCCGGCGCAGATGCACTTCGGCGACGAGGGCGCGGCCAACCATACCCGCTTCTGCGCCGGCTACGGCCAGCCGGGCGTGGAGTTCTTCGTGTTCGGCGCGGCGGCTTTCGACATGCGCTATTCTAAGCCAGCCAAGTTTCCGGCGCGGCAGACGCTGGAGGCCAGCCAGGCGGTGGCCAGGCTGCACGGCCTGGCCGAGGCAGGCGTGGTGTACGCGCAGCAGGACCCGGACACCATAGACGCCGGCGTGTTCCACAACGACGTGATTGCGGTCGGCAACGGCGAAGTGCTGTTCCACCATCAGCAGGCCTTCCTCAACCAGGCCGACGTGCTGGACGAGGTCGCCCGCAAGCTGGCGGCCCGCGGCGGCCGTTTCGCCGCCATCGAGGTGCCGCGCGCCGAGGTGACGGTGGAGGAGGCGGTGAAGAGCTATCTGTTCAACAGCCAGTTGCTCTCCAAGCCCGGCGGCAAGATGCTGATCGTGGTGCCGGAAGAGTGCCGCAACAGCGAACGGGTGTGGAGCTATCTGCAAAAGCTCATCGCCAGCGGCGGCCCGATCGACGAGGTCAGGGCGTTCGACCTGAAGCAAAGCATGCAGAATGGCGGGGGCCCGGCCTGCCTGCGCTTGCGCGTGGCCTTGACCGAGTCCGAGCTGGCGGCGGTGAATCCCAGGGTGCTGATGAGCGACGCGCTGTTCGCGACGCTCAACGACTGGGTGGACCGCCATTACCGCGACCGGCTGGCGCCCGAGGATCTGGCCGATCCGCAGCTGTTGGCCGAATGCCGCGGCGCGCTGGAGGAACTGACCCGCATCCTGGGTCTGGGCAGCGTCTATCCCTTCCAACTGGCCTGAGCCGCGCTTTCCGCATTGAAACCCGCCCCGGCAGCGCCGGCGCGGGTTTTTTCTTGTACGCGGATTTAGCGGCTGTTAACAAATTGCTTGCCGGCTATTCCAAATGCGGGACTATGGTGAGAATTGGCATGGATGTTGCATATTTGAATCGGCGCCGGCATGAAGTCACAGAGGGAAAGGCGATTCCGCAAGAAATTTTCTACAGTCCGGCGGTTGCAGAAAAATGGATAGCAAGTGGTACTGTAGATTGTATGCAAATGAATGATGCTCATGCGTGTATGTTCGCAATGGGTGCACGGGACGCGAGGGGCCTGTTCGAATGTGAATAAAAAGAATGGCAAATATGACTGAAATGTAAAATGGACTGTAAAAGGGAAAGAGTTTTGCCAAGTCGGGTCTATAGTAAATTTCCACATGAAGAAAACAATGAAAATCCTTTTGAAATCAAATGGATAAATTGATTTTAAAAGATGGTTTCACAGGCTGTTTTTGAGACGACTATTCGCAATTGACAGTCGATTGGATACATGGTGATAATCGGTTCGCCTGTCGGACAGAAGCCAAAAAAAACGGCGCGTCCCAGGCGGTAAAACAGGCAGCAGTCAATAAGAGGAGACATCCCGCAAAGCTGCCGGGTAGACAATCAGAGGAGATCTCCAAACGTGGACATTTTTCTGCAGCAAATCCTGAACGGCCTCGTTCTGGGCAGCATCTATGCGCTGATCGCGCTGGGCTACACCATGGTGTACGGCATCATGGGCCTGATCAACTTCGCCCACGGCGAGGTGGTGATGTTCGGCGCCATGGTCACCATCACCGTCATCACCACCCTGATGGGCATGGGCATCAACCTTCCGGGGCCGGCGCTGGTGCTGATCGGCCTGCTGGTGGCCATTCCGGCCTGCATGCTGCTCGGCTTCACCATCGAGCGCATCGCCTACCGCCCGTTGCGGGGCAAGCAGCGCCTGGCGCCGCTGATCACCGCCATCGGCGTATCCATCGTGCTGCAACAGGTCGCCATCCTGATCTGGGGCCGCAATTACATCCCCTTCCCGCAGATTCTGGACCATGACGTGGTGACCATCTTCGGCGCCAGCATCACCAAGCTGCAGATCGTGATCATCGTGCTGTGCCTGGCCATCATGGCCGGCCTGCTGCTGATGGTGGAGAGGACCAAGCTTGGCCGCGCGATGCGCGCCACCAGCCAGAATCCGGCCGTGGCCGGCCTGATGGGGGTCAACGTCAACACCATCATTTCCGCCACCTTCGTCATCGGCTCCGGCCTGGGCGCGATCGCCGGCGTGATGGTGGCCACCAACTACGAGCAGGCCCACTACTACATGGGCTTCATGATTGGCCTGAAGGCGTTCACCGCCGCGGTGCTGGGCGGCATCGGCAATCTGGGCGGCGCGGTGGCCGGCGGCATCCTGCTGGGCATCATCGAAAGCCTGGGCGCCGGCTACATCGGCACGCTGACCGGCGGTTTCCTGGGGTCCAACTATCAGGACATCATCGCCTTCATGGTGCTGATCCTGGTGCTGATCTTCCGTCCGTCCGGCCTGCTGGGCGAAAAAATGGCCGACCGCGCCTGATCCGGAGGAGAGAGACATGGATCTGAACCATCTGAGCACCGGCAAGAAAATGGCGGTATTCGCCGCCAGCGCCGTCCTCCTCGCCGTGCTGCCTTTCCTGGTCGGCGGCACGCTGGGCAATTCCTGGGTGCGCATCATCGACTTCGCGCTGCTGTACGTGATGCTGGCGCTGGGTCTGAACATCGTGGTGGGCTTCGCCGGCCTGCTGGACCTGGGCTTCATCGCCTTCTACGCGATCGGCGCGTATACCTACGCGCTGCTGAGCTCGCCGCACTTCGACATCCACTGGCTGTTCTTCCTGACCATCCCCTTGGGCGCCGCCTGCGCCTCGCTGGGCGGGGTGTTGCTGGGCACGCCGGTGCTGAAGCTGAAGGGCGACTACCTGGCCATCGTGACCCTGGGTTTCGGCGAGATCGTGCGCATCTTCATGAACAACCTGAACTCGCCTATCAACATCACCAACGGCCCGCAGGGCATCAACCTGATCGACCCGATCCACATCGGCGGCGCGTCGCTGGGCCAGACCATCGAGTTGTTCGGCCTGAGCTTCCACAACGTCTACCTGTACTACTACCTGTTTCTGGCGCTGACCGTGCTGGTGGTGATCATGGCCTGGCGCCTGCAGCACTCCCGCATTGGCCGCGCCTGGGTGGCGCTGCGCGAGGACGACATCGCAGCCGCGGCGATGGGCATCAACATCCGCAACATCAAGCTGCTGGCCTTCGGCCTGGGCGCCTTGTCCGGCGGCGTGGCCGGCGGCCTGTTCGCCTCCTTCCAGGGCTTCGTGTCGCCGGAATCGTTCAGCCTGCTGGAGTCCATCATGATCCTGGCCATGATCGTGCTGGGCGGCATGGGGCATATCCCGGGCGTGATCCTGGGCGCGGTGGTGCTGACCATCGCCCCGGAAATCCTGCGCGACGTGATCGGCCCGCTGCAGATGAAAACCTTCGGCCGGATGCTGATCGATCCGGAGAATGCCCGCATGCTGCTGTTTGGTCTGGCGATGGTGGTGATGATGCTGGTCCGTCCGGAAGGGATGTGGCCTTCCAAGCGCCGTAAGGCTGAATTCCAGCACGCCAAAGAAGAAGCGGCTGCGCAGAAAGGTTAATCATGGCTGAAGTTTTGCTGAAAATCGAAGGCATTCATAAACGCTTCGGCGGCCTGCACGCGCTGAGCGACGTCGGGCTGACCATCAACAAGGGCGAGATCTACGGCCTGATCGGACCGAACGGCGCCGGCAAGACCACCTTGTTCAACGTATTGACCGGCCTTTACGTGCCGGACGAAGGCAAGTTCGCTTTCGACGGCCACGATCTGTTCCAGCAGAAACCGCACGTGGTGGTGGCCGCCGGCATCGCCCGCACCTTCCAGAACATTCGCCTGTTCGCCGAGATGACGGCGCTGGAGAACGTGATGGTGGGCCGCCACATCCGCTCCAAGGCGGGCGCGCTGGGCGCGGTGCTGCGCGACAAGGGCACGATGGACGAGGAGCGCTCGATCGAGGCCAAGGCCTGGGAGCTGCTGGAGTACGTGGGCATCGCCGACGTGGCCGAGGAGCGCGCCCGCAACCTGTCCTACGGCCACCAGCGCCGTCTGGAGATCGCCCGCGCGCTGGCCACCGAGCCCAAGCTGCTGGCGCTGGACGAGCCGGCCGCCGGCATGAATCCGCGCGAAACCGAAGAGTTGAAGGCCTTGATGAGCAAGATCCGCGACGGCGGCGTCACCGTGCTGCTGATCGAGCACGACGTCAAGCTGATGATGGGTCTGTGCGACCGCATCGCGGTGCTGGATTACGGCAAGAAGATCGCCGAGGGCGTGCCGGAAGAAGTGCGCCGCAATCCGAAAGTGATCGAAGCCTACCTGGGAGCGGCCCACGCATGAGCATTCTGGAAGTCAAAAACCTGCAAGTGGCCTATGGCGGCATTCAGGCGGTCAAGGGGGTCGATTTTCACATCGACCAGGGCGAATTGGTGACGCTGATCGGCGCCAACGGCGCCGGCAAGACCACCACGCTGAAGACGCTGGTGGGCATGGTGAAGAAGTCCGGCGGCAGCATTGTCTACGACGGCAAGGACGTGGCGTCGATTCCGTCGCACGATTTCGTCCGCCACGGCCTGGCCATGGTGCCGGAAGGCCGCGGCGTGTTCGCCAAGCTGACGGTGGAGGAAAACCTGCAGATGGGCGCCTACTACCGCAACGACAAGGCCGCCATCCAGAGCGAGATCGAGCACGTTTACGAACTGTTCCCGCGCCTGAAGGAGCGCCGCCTGCAACTGGCCGGCACCCTGTCCGGCGGCGAGCAGCAGATGGTGGCGATGGGGCGGGCGATGCTGTCCAGGCCCAAGCTGCTGCTGCTGGACGAGCCGTCGATGGGTCTCGCGCCCATCATCGTCGAGAAGATCTTCGAGATCATCCAGATGGTGTCCAAGCAGGGCGTGACCATGCTGCTGGTGGAGCAGAACGCCAAGCTGGCGCTGGAGGTGTCGCAGCGTGGCTACGTGATGGAAAGCGGCCGCATCACCATGAGCGGCGACGCCAAGGAGCTGCTCAACGACGAACGCGTGCGCAACGCCTACTTGGGCGAGTGAGTTTCGCCTAAGTCACCAAATCCCCCGCCGGCTCTGCCCGCGGGGGATTTTGTTTTCGTCCGTCCGTCCGGCCTCATGATCTTGCATGCGGCTGCCGGAGCCGGGCTTGCGAGACGCAAATGCATATCCGATGCGTCCCGCCCTTCACGCCTGCCTGATTGTGAAGATCACAGGCGGGCTTTCAGATTCTGGCCTGCTTCAGCATCTTGTCCAGCGTGCCGTCCTGCCGCATCGCATCGAGTCCGCGGTTGAAGTCCTGGATGCGTTTTGCCGCTTGCGGCTGCCGCTTGGCGATGCCCAGGCGCATAGGGTAGACGATGACGGCGGGCGGCAGCCACTCCAGTTTGGGCGCGAGAGCGGCCAGGCTGCCGTCCAGCAGGTAGTTGGCGACGCCGCGGTCTATCAGCGCCAGGTCGATGTGATGCGCGGCCAGCTTGGCCAGATTGCTGGCGTCGCTCAACGTTTCGTCGGTTTTCAGCCGGGCGGCGTCGAAGGTCTCGGAATTGGCGTAGCCGCGCACAATGCCTATGGTGTAAGGCTTGAGGTCGGCCAGCGTACGGTAGCGGATGTCGTTGTCGCGGCGCTTGAAGAAGCCGATGTGGTTGTCGAGGAAGGCCTGGGAGAACAGGAAGACACGTTGCCGCTCCGGCGTGGTCCACAGTCCGACGATGCCGTCCAGATGGCCGTCGCGCGCCTCGCTGACTGCGCGGGCCCAAGGCAGGTAAATGGTTTTGGCTGAATAGCCGGCGCGGCGGAAAGCTTCGCGGACGATGGCCACCGCCACGCCGCCGTTTGCCATTTGCGACGACATATAGGGCGGATATTCGGAGGCGGCCAGCGCCAGGGCATCGGCGCTTCGCGCCGCGCCGGCGAGGAAGGATAGGGAAACCACAAGCATGAGCGTGTATTTCCAGCTGGCCATCGCCTCCCTCCATGGTTGCCGCCGCGCAAGCGGCTTGGTCTGCGTGATTCGAGTATAACGACAAACCTTGGACGCGCGCGCGGTATCCTCCTGGCATCTGGATGGCCCGCGGCTGCGGGCGGACATGTCGCCCGGTTTGCTGTCGGCAACCAAGCGGATGCGAGGGCAAGCTCATGATTTGTTGCGGATGGCCAGGCGCGGCGCGCCGGGGTTTGTATAGATATTCCCTGGCCGCGACAGCGGTATGGGCCTCGCTCGGGTGTGGCGGCCGCGCACATGATGAAATGCTGATATTTGCTGGCGGCCCGAGTCGCGTATCCGTTGCGGATTGAGTAAAGAGCCTTCCTTCGCTAAATTCAAGACATACCCTTCTATCGCGCAAATCGCCATGAGCCGCTTCCGCCTGCTGTTCGCCGCGCTGTCCACCGTATTGGCGCTATCGGCGAAGGCTGGCGGATTGCCTGCGCTGGATATCCTGACCGAGGATGATCCGCCGCTCACTTTCAGCCAGAACGGCAAGCCCGCCGGACTGGTGGTCGAGGTGGTGCAGGAGATCCAGCGCCGTGTCGGCAGCCATGATCCCATTACCGTCATGCCCTGGGCGCGGGGCTACCGGCTGGCGCAAACCCAGGAAAACACGGCGCTGTTCAACACCAACCGGATCGCCGAGCGCGAGCGTCTGTTCAAGTGGGTGGGGCCGGTCACCACCACGCTCGGCAGCTTCTTCGTCCGGCGCGACAGCAAGCTCAAGCTGGTTTCGCTGGATGATGCCAGAAAGCTTGGCCAGATTCTGGTGGTGCGCGACTGGTATCTGCAGCTGATGTTGTCGGCGCAGGGGTTTTCCAATCTGAACGCCATCGTCACGCCCAATCAGATGGTGTCGATGCTGATGCATGGCCGGGCAGACGTCATCGCCAGTGAGAACACCACCATGCCCACGCAGCTGAAGCAGCTGGGCTATCAACCCGCCGACGTGCGCAAGGCTTACACCTTCATTCATACTTCGGGCTATATCGCGTTTTCGCCCAAGACTTCCGATGCGGTGGTCAGGGCCTGGCAGCAGGCGCTGGACGATATGAAGCGGGACGGCAGCTTCGCCGCCATCTATCGCCGCTGGCTGCCCGGCGAGCCTGTGCCGGGGCTGACCGGCGAAAAATAGTGCAAGGCGCGCCCGCGGCGCGGGACGCCGTTCGATTTCGACAAGGGAAAACCATGTTCAGCCAGACCGTTTTTTGGCACAGCCTGCTGGGGGCCTTGCTGCTGCCGCCGATTCTCAATCTGCTGCCCATCGTCGCCGGCGCCATGCTGATCCGGCGCTGGCAGCATGTCGGCCGGCTGCTGCTGGCTTTTGGCGTGGCGCTGACTTATCTGCTGTCGATTCCGCAGACGGCGGTGTGGCTGGCGCAGGGCGTGGAGCGCTATCCGCCCATCCGCCCGGCCGATTTGTCGGCGGTGGACGCCATCGTGGTGCTGGGCGGAGGCAAGCGGGCCGCGCCGGAATTCGGCGGCAACGCGCCCAGCGGCGACACGCTGGCGCGGCTGCGCTACGCCGCCTATCTTGCGCGGCACAGCGGCAAGCCGCTGCTGGCGACCGGCGGCGCGCCGTTGGGCGGCGAGCCCGAAGGGGACGTCATGGCGCGCGCGCTGCGCGACGATTACGGCATCCGCGCGCGCTGGGTGGAGGATAAGTCCGACACCACGCTGGACAACGCGCGCTTGTCGGCGGCGATGCTGAAAGCGGATGGCGCGACGCGCGTCGCGCTGGTCAGCCAGGGTTGGCATCTGGCGCGCGCGGTGCCGTTCTTCCAGCGGCAGGGTCTGCAAGTGCTGCCGGCCCCGACTGGCTTCATCCGCTATGAAGGCCCGGCGTACCGGCGCTACATTCCCAGCGGCAAGGCGATGGAAGAGTGCCATGCCTTGCTGCGCGAATATATCGGTTTGCTTTACTACCGCATGAGGCCGGGAGCCTGAGCTTTCCCGGCAATGGCGAGCCGCCGGCGTAAATGTAAAAGCCTTGCCTGGCGAGGCAAGGCTTTTTCCATTTCAACTCAACAACGATGCAGGGCGGTGGAGGATAGCGAGTTCGGACATCCCTATGATTCGTCTGGCAGCGTCTGTGAAGGGCGGCGCGGGCCGGCAAAGATCTTTACGAAGATGGAAACCAGTATCAGCAGTGTCGCCAGCCCCGGCAGCATCAGCAGGCCGCACAGGATGAGGGCGAGCAGGGATAGCAGCGCCAGCCGCCCCCAGCCGACTTCCATCAGCCAATCCACATACAGCCGCCAGTAGATGGCTATCTTGTGGCAGGCGGCGTTGAGGTCTGCCAACGCTTCCGAGTGATTGTGCCGGTTCATGCGATTCTCCCGTGTCTGAGTGTAGCCTGACTTTAGGTTGCGGCTTGGCGCCGCGATACGGGATTGCGACGGAATGCGCCGCGCTGGGGATGGAATGGCGATAGGCGCGATGAACGGGCGGAGAGCATATGGGCTTTCCGCCCGGGATCCTGGACGCGACAGCGCTCAGGCCTGGCTTGCGTTTCAGCCGGGGCGCGCTCGAGCTACTTCGGCGACCGGCACAGCAGCGTGGCGGCGGCGCAGACGCTCAGCGCCAGGCCGAGGTTTTGCGCCAGGCCGGCCAGGCCCAGCATCACGCTCAGCAACAGATAATAGCTGAGGCCGAACAAGGCGCCGGCGGCGCCGGCCTGCTCGCGGTAATGGCGCAGCGCCTGGCTCAGCGCATTGGGAATGGCGATGCCGAAGGCGATCACCACGCCGGTGACCGGCAGCAGTATCCATGCCGAATCTCCAAGCAGCCAGGCGGCCAGGCCGGACAGCAGCGCCAGCCGGCAGGCGGCCCGCACCAGCTGCGCCGGCTGCCGTCCGCTTCCCAGCAGCCTGCGGTTCAGCAGGCTGCCCAGCAGCGAGGCTGCGGCCAGCGCCGCGCCGGACCAGCCGAACTGGCTGGGACTCCAGCCCTGGCGCTCGAACAGAAACGGCGCCAAGCTGTAGTAGCTGAACAGCATCGCGTTGAACAACGCCACCAGCATCGCGTTGCGCCACAGCTCGGCGTCGCGCAGCATCCGGCCGGCCAGCCGCGCCATGTCGGGGCGGACCGTTTCGAGCGGGCGGGTTTCCGGCAGCCGCAGCGCCGCCAGCGCCAACAGCGCGAAGGCGAGCAGCAGCAGGGCGGCGAACACGCCTTGGTGGCCGAAATGGCCTGCCAGCCAGCCGCCGCTGACCAGGCCCAGCACCGGGCTCAAGGCCAGCGCCGCCCCCAGCAGCGAGAACACGCGCGCCAGCCGGATCGAATCGTAGCTGTCGCGCAGCATGGTCTGCACCACCACCGAGCCGGCCGCCGCGCCGAGCGCGGAAATCATCCGCGCCAGCAGCAGGGTGTCGAAATCGGGGGCGGCCAGCGCCAGCGCGCAGCCGGCGCCGTAGCAGGCCAGTCCCAACAGCATCGCCGGACGGCGGCCCAGCGCGTCGCTGAGCCAGCCCCACAACGCGACGCCGGCGGCGAAGGCCAGGAAGTAGACCGACAGCGTTTGCGAAGCGCGCGTCTGGCTGACGCCGAAGGCGGAGGCGATATCGGTCAGCGCCGGGCTGTAAATGGTTTCCACCAGTTGCGGGAACGTGATCAGCGCCGTCAGCAGCCACAGCGCCGGACGGGTCGTCGTTTTCATTGCTTTTTCCTTTCTTTCTTGACGGCCGCCAGTCTAGAGAAAGGAGATTTGTCTGATTACAATGATATGGACTTTATCTATTGAAAATCGGACATATGGCTTTGATTCTGGCCGAACAGGAATTCGACGCCGACGGTTTCGACGCGCCGGTGATAGGCATCGCCGCCGACATGGGCCTGCACGATTCCGGCCGCCACTGCCACCGCCGTCACCAGCTGCTGTTCGCCGCCGCAGGCTGCATCACCATCGAGCTGGCGGATACGCTGTGCCTGCTGCCGCCCAGCCGCGCGGCCTGGATTCCGGCCGGCACCGCGCACCGGGTGCTGATGCGCGGCGTGGTCGCCTATCGTTCGCTGTATTTCGCCGCCGAGCTGCCGTTTCCCGCGCCGCCCTTGCAGGTGGTGGAGGTCAATCCATTATTGCGCGAGGTGATAGAGCGGATGGCGTTCTGGCCGTGGGATTGGCCCGTCGAAAAACAGGCTGGCCTGCTGGCGGTGTTCGGCGAGGAACTGCAGGCGGCGCGGGGAGAGAACTGGCGGCTGCCGTTTCCCTCCGACGCCAGGCTGGCGGCCTGGCTGGACAGCGTGCATCGCGGCGAGCTGCCGCCGCGGCTGAACCAGCTGGTGGAGCAGGTGGGGGCCGGCGAGCGCACCATCAGCCGAATCTTCATCCGCGACACCGGCATGAGCTACCAGGCCTGGCGCCAGCAGTGGCGCCTGCTGCGGGCGATGGAGCTGCTGGCCGACGGGACAAGCGCCGGCGAGACGGCGCAGCGGCTGGAGTTCGCCAGCGACAGCGCCTTCATCGCCTTTTTCCGCCAACACACCGGCGAGACGCCGGCGCGTTACGCCCAAGCCTAATCCAGCGTATCCAGGTAGTCGAGCGCCGGCCAGCCGGCGCTGCGCCGCCAAGGCGGGACGAAACCGGCCGGCAACGGCAGCGGCTCCACAGTGATGGTTTCGCGCTGACGGCCGTCGGCCGAGCGCAGCGACACCTGCAGCGGCATCTGCCAGCGCTCGCTCCAGCGCAAGGTCTTGCCGGCCTTGCTGTAGACCACGGCGTCCGCGCCGCCGGATTTCCTGGCGAAGCCGCGCATCTTGGCCATGTCCACCAGCTGGCTGGCTCGCGCCCAGGAGCCGTCGAAGCCGGCATCGCGCCATTCGCGCGGCTCGACGACGATTCTTTCCTTCTTGGCCGCGTGGACGAACTCCACTTTCAGCTCGCCCTTGGCGTCGCGCCAGACGTGGCGCGGGGCGGCGGCGAAATCCAGGTGCTGGTGGCCGTCGTCGTCGTGGCGGTGCGGCGCGCCGGCGTTCAGACGTTCGCGCCAGGCATGTCCGTCCTGGCGCACCCACCGTTCGCTGTAGCGGATGGTTTTCTCGACGCCGTCGGCGCCCTGGCTGATGGTTTCGTAGCGGACGACGGCCTGCAGATCGGGCGGGGCGGCGAGCGCCTGCTGGGCGGCGAGCGCCAGCGCGGCGAGAGACAAGAATTTCATCGATATCTTTCAAAGCGAAGCGCGCGGCCGGGCGGCCGCGCGCGGGAGGGGATTACAGGCCGAGCGCGGATTTCACCAGGCCGAACACCTTGGTGTTGTCCATCACGCCCTTGAAGCCCTTGCTGCCGGCGCCGCCGGACATCAGCATCACGTCGCCGCCGCCGTGGGTTTCGCTGGACAGGCGGATGCCGGTTTCCTGCTGGTAGTCGTCGGCGGTGGCGGCGGCCGAATCCACCGACACGCGGGTCGGCTTGCGGTTGGGGCCGTTGCCGAAGACCAGCGTAGTGTAGACGGCGCCGTCGGCGTCCTTGGCCGGCTGGCCGTCCGAGTAGCCGCGCGCGATGTCGTGGATGGGGTTGCCGCGCTTGGAATAGCCGTTGATGGTCATGGTGTGGTCGTGGTCGGCGGTGACGACCACCAGCGTGTTGTTCAGGTCCACCTTGGCCAATGCGGTCTTGATCGCGTCGTCGAAGGCGACGGCGTCCACCAGCGCGCGCTTGGCGTTGGTGCCGTGCAGCGCGTGGTCGATGCGGCCGCCTTCCACCATCAGCACGTAGCCGTTGCCGTTCTTGGCCAGCACGTCTATCGCCGCCGCGGTCATCTGCGCCAGGCTGGGCTGGTCCACCTTGTTCTTGACGCGGTCCAACTCGTATTCCAGGTGGTCCTTGCCGAAGATGCCCACCACGCGGCTGGCGGATTTGGCGTCGAAGGCGGCCAGATCGGCGCCGGTCTGCAGCACCGGATAGCCCTTGGCGGCGAATTCCTGCAGCAGGTTGCGGCCGTCGCCGCGCTTGCCGCCGCTGGCCTTGGGCAGCAGGAATTTGCCGCCGCCGCCCATCAGCACGTCGAGGCCGTTGCCCAGCTTGGCGTTGTAGCCGGCGCCGCCCGGCACCGCCTGGGCGATGATGTCGGATTCAGCGTCGCGGTGGCAAACGTGGGCGTAGGTGGCGGCCGGGGTGGCGTGGGTGACGCGGGTGGTGGTGACCGCGCCGATGGCCTTGCCCTTGGCCTTGGCCAGCTCCAGCAGCGTGGCGGCCGGCGCGCCGTTATTGCTGCCGCAGTTGCCGGTGCCGTCGCTGTTGGGCTCGATGGCGCGGGTGTCGGACGACATCGAGATCACCTCGTTGTTCATCTTCACGCCGGTCATATAGGCCGACATCGACGGCGCGCTGTCGGTGGTCTGCGCGTCATTGGAGAAGGTCTTGATGCGCGCGGTGCGACCAAGCTTCTCCATATTGAGCTTGCCGCTCTCGCCGTACTGGTAGATGCGGGCAGCGGTGACGGTGGCCGGCCCCATGCCGTCGCCGAGAAAAAAGATCACGTTCTTGGCCTCGCCGGCGGCGTGGGCGGGGATGGCGGGCAGCGCGGCCAGCACGGCGGCGGCCAGCAGGGTTTTCATCGCGGTTTTCATTTTATTGTTCTCCAATGCGCTTACAGGCCGGCGGCCTTCTTGACCAGACCGAACACTTCGATGTTTTCCAGGAAGCCGTGGATGCTGTCCGCGCCCTGGCCGATGGCGCCGATGTAGACATCAGTGCCGCCATGGGTCTCGCCGCCGGCCGGCATCCGTATCGCCGCCTCCTGGTGGTAGTCGTTGGCCGAGACGGCGTCGTCGGTCAGCGCGGCCGCCGCGCTTCGGGCGCCGGCGACGCGGTTTTCGCCGTTGCCGAAGCCGATGATGGAGTAAGGCATGCCGTCGGCGTCGGTCAGGTTCTTGCCGCTGACGTAATCCTTGGCCAGACCCAGCACGCCCGGATTGCCCGGCGCGGTCTTGCCGGTGCGTTTGGCATAGCCATTCAGCACCAGGGTGTGGTCGTGGTCGGCGGTGACGACGATCAGCGTGTTCTTCAGACCGGGGTCTTTCTGCTGCATCGCGCTGATCGCGGCCTGGATGGCCTGGTCGAAGGCCACGGTGTCCTGCAGCGCCTTCTTGGCGGTGGTTTCGTGCAGGGCGTGGTCGATGCGGCCGCCTTCCACCATCAGGAACATGCCTTGCTTGTCGCTGCGGTTCGCCAGCAGGTCGATGGCCTTGGTGGTCATCTCGGCCAGGCTGGGCTCCTTGTTCGGGTCGCGGTCCAGGTCGTAGCTCATGTGGCTGCTGGTGAACAGGCCGACGGCGCGCTGGGTCTTGGCCGGATCGATGGCGCTGAGCGCGGTTTTGTCGGCGGCGTAGCCGTAGCCCTTGGCCTTCAGCTCCGCCACCAGGTCGCGGCCGTCGGCGCGCTTGCCGCCGGCTGCCTTGGGCAGGAAGAACTGGCGGCCGCCGCCGAACACCACGTCCACGCCGTCCCGCAGCGAGGCGTTGTATTGCGCGCCGCCCGGCACCAGTTGGGCGGCGATGTCGGATTCGGCGTCGCGGTGGCAGACGTGGGAATAGGTGGCGGCCGGGGTGGCATGGGTGACGCGGGTGGTGGTGACCACGCCGGTGGCGCGCTTGCCGGCTTTGGCCAGTTCCAGCAGCGTGGATACCGGCTTGCCGTTGCCGGCGCCGCAGTTGGACGTCAGGTCGGCGGTGGGCGATTTGGCCACGGTGTCGGTGGACATCGAGATGACTTCGTTGTTCATCTTGACGCCGGTCATGTAGGCCGACATCGACGGCGCGCTGTCGGTGACCTGGGCGTCGTTGGAGAAGGTCTTGACGAAGCCGGACTCCGGCAGCGTGTCCATCGTCAGCTGGCCGTCCTCGCCGGCGGCGTAGATCCGGGCGGCGGTGCTGGTGGCGATGCCCATGCCGTCGCCGAGGAAGAAAATGACGTTTTTGGCGGCGGCCGCAGCCGGCGGCTGGGCTTCTGCGTTGTCCTGAGAGCGGGGGGCGTTGCCGCCGCCTCCGCTGCTGCAGGCGGCAAGGGCCAGCGCGGCCAGCAGGCCGGCGCCGAGAGTGAAAGTGCGCATCACGGAATACCTTATTTTAGTAAAAATGCGCACAAATGATATTTTTAAGGTATTTCTGCCAAAATACCAAAATATTAAGATTGGATGACGAAGGGATTCAGCTCTTCCACAGATGGGCGAGGAAGGACACCCGCACCTTGGCCTCGCCGGCATGGCAGGGCGCCGTGACCTTATGCGCCGGCTTGCTGGTGTCCCGCAGCAGCGGCTCTCCGAAGGGCGGGCCGTCGGCGCGGCGTATCGCCGCCACCAGCGGCTCGCTTGGCTTGGCGCCGGCCGAGATCACCACGCAGATTTCCTCGCTGGCGATGCGCACGAAGCTGCCGGGCGGGTAGATGCCCAGTTCCTTGACCAGCATGGTGATGAAGGCCTGATCGAATTCGTTGTCCTTGCGCTGGAAGATCTGCCCCAGCGCGGTGGCCGGCAGCAGCGCCGATCGGTAGCGGCGCGGCAGCAGCTTGGCGCAGGTGATGTCGGCCAGGCGCAGCATGTGCGCCGGGGGCAGGATCTGTTCCCTGGACAGGCCGAAGGGGTAGCCGTTGCCCTGCCAGGACTCGTGGTGGGTCTGCACCAGCGTGTGCCACAGCTGGTCTTCCACCCCTGCCTCCCTGAGGATGGCCGAGCTCATGATCGGGTGGTCGAGCACCGCCCGGCGCTGGTCGTCGTCGAGGCGGGAGGCCTGGCCGAACAGCTCGTTTTGCAGCTCCACCTGAGAGATGTTCATCGTCAACGCCGCGCAGATCAGCGTCTCGCGGTGCTTGGGCGGCAGCGTGATGTGGCGGGTGAAGATGGACAGCAGCGCCGCCGCGTGCAGCGAGTGGGCGACGCTGTATTCGGAAAACGGCACCAGGAAGATGGAAGCGATCAGCGCGTCCGGAAATTTCTCGGCCAGCTGGATCAGCGACTGGGCGATCTCCATCACCTTGGCTTCGAAGTTGCGGGTGACCAGCGCATGGTGGAGCACGCTGCGCACGCGCTGTTGCAGGAAGGCGATGTCCTCGAACAGCGATGGCTTGTGATTGTCGTTGAGGTTGGGCTTCTCTACCGGCTTGGCATCGGCCTTGGCTTCGGCGAAGCCCAGGCTGACCAGTTTTTGCTTCTGCTCCGGCGTCAGCACGTAATGGCCCCGCTTGAGCAGCAGGAAACCGCTCTTGGAATAGACGTCCACCGGCAATTCCTTGCCGATGGACAGCATCGATGAAGAAACCTTGGTCGGTTTCTTGCCTGAGTCAACGGTCATGTCGATAGTCGCTTGCGACGTGAAAATTCACAGCATGATAATTCAATGTCATTGCAAGCTGTACTCAATCTCGCTATCGCGGCAACTCGTTCCAGACTTTTTGCAGCCGCTTGACCGAAACCGGGTACGGCGTTTTCAACTCCTGGGCGAACAGGCTGACGCGCAATTCCTCCAGCATCCAGCGGAAATCCAGCACCGCCGGTGCCGCTTCGCCCTGTTCCTGCTGTTCGGCCACGCGCTGTTCCCACTGCTGCCACAGCTCGCGGATTTCCGCGCCGCGCTGGCCGTCCCGCTGCGGATTGGCCGGCTGCTTGTCCATCCGCATGCTCATCGCCTTCATGTAGCGCGGCAGCTGGGGCAGCTGGCTCCAAGGCGTGGCGGCCAGGAAGCCCTTGTAGACCAGCTTGTCCATTTGCTGTTTTAGCTCATGGCCCAGCTTATGCTTCTGCATTTTATTGCTTAGCGGAACATACTCGGCGGCGATCTGCTGCAGGTATTGCGCCACCGCCTGGATCACCGCCGGCAAGCGCGTGCGGGCGCGGTTCTTCTGGTCGTTGAAGGCCTTTTCATTGCGCGGCAGCGCGTCCTCGCCGATGAAGGCGCGGTCGCAGATGGCGGCGATGGCGTCGGCGAGCAGGTCGTCGGCGTTGGCCACCGCGCGCAGCTGCAGGCCGATTTGCGTCATGCCCGGCAGGCCTTTGCCGAGCTGCTTCATCTGCTCTTTCAATTGCAGCTGCAGCAGCTTCACCACGCCCTGGCGGTGATGTCTTTCCGCCACGGCCTGGGTGTCGAACAGGCGGATGGCGACGCGGTCTTCCTCCAGCGTCAGCGCCGGGTAGCCGGTCAGCTGCTGGCGGCCGCGGGCGAACTGTATGCTTTCCGGCAGTTCGCCGAAGTCCCAGGTCTTGACGTCGTCGCGCTCGAATTCGGCGCTGGTGTCGCGGAAGGTCAGCTGCGCCGCCTGGCCGAACTGCTTTTGCAGCGCGGCCAGGTCGCGGCCCATGCCGATCTCCTGCTTGCCGTCGTCGATCACGCGGAAGTTGAACAGCATGTGCTCCGGCAGTTCCTGCTTGTTGAACTCGTCGATGTCCACCTTGACGCCGCCGGTCTCGCGCAGGATGAAGCGCGCCAACTGCGGCGCGATCGGTTGTTGCAGGTCCGGATTGGTCAGCAGGAAGCGGGTGATGAAATCCGGCACCGGCACGCAGCAGCGGCGGATCTGCTTGGGCAGGCCCTTGATCAGCTGCTGCAGCTTGTCGCGCAGCATGCCCGGCACCAGCCATTCGAAGGGCCCCGGCGTCAGGCGGTTCAGGATGGCCAGCGGCACGTCGATGGTGACGCCGTCCAGCGGGTGTTTCGGCTCGAAGCGGTAGCGCAGCTTCAGCTTGCCGTCCTCCAGCTCCAGCCATTCCGGGAACTGGTTTTCGGTCACGTGCTGGGCGGCGTGGCGCATCAGCTCTTCGCGGGTCAGGTGCAGGAGCTTGGGCTCGGCTCTTTCCGCTTCCTTGCGCCAGGCTTCGAAGCTGGCGGCGTCCACTACCTCGGCCGGGATGCGTTCGCTGTAGAAGGCGTACAGCGCTTCCTCGTCCACCAGCACGTCCTGGCGGCGCGCCTTGTGCTCCAGTTGCTCCACCTCGCGGATCAGCTGCTGGTTGCGTTGGAAGAAGGGCGCGTTGCTGACGTATTCCATATTCACCAGCGCGCCGCGGATGAACAGCTCGCGCGCTTCTTCCGGCGCGATGCGGCCGTAGCTGACGGCTCGGCGCGGGATCAGCGTCAGGCTGTACAGCGTGACGCGCTCGCTGGCCACCACTTCGCCGCGGCTCTTTTCCCAATGCGGTTCGAAGTAGTGGTACTTCACCAGATGCGGCGCCAGCTTTTCCACCCATTCCGGCTCGATCTTGGCCACGCAGCGGGCGTAGAGGCGGGTGGTCTCCACCAGTTCGGCCGCCACCAGCCACTTGGGCTTGGCCTTCTTCAGGCCGGAGCCGGGGAAGACGTGGAAGGCGACGCCGCGCGCGCCCTGGTAGTCGTCGCCTTCCTGGTTTTTCATGCCGATATTGCCGATCAGGCCGGTCACCAGCGCCTTGTGCAGGTTCTCATAGGCCACGGCGTCCAGTTGCTGGCGTTTCTTGGCCGACATCTGCGCGTCAGGCTGCTCGGCGTCGGCGTGGGCCTCGTCGCGGGTGATCAAGCCCAGTTCGCTGGCGATCTCGGCCAGCTGCGCGTGCAGCTCGCGCCACTCGCGCATGCGCATATACGACAGAAAGTGGTCGTGGCAGGCGTTGACCAGCTGGCGGTTGGTCTTCTTGTTCTTCAGCGCGTCGGCGAAGAAATCCCATAGGTGCAGGAAGGACAGGAAGTCCGACTTTTCGTCATTGAAGCGCGCCTGGGCCTTTTCGGCGGCGTCGCGGGCTTCGAACGGCCGCTCGCGCGGGTCCTGTATCGACAGCGCGGCGGCGATGATCAGCACTTCGCGCGCGCAGTGGAAGTCGCGGCCGGCGAGCAGCAGGCGGCCCACTTTCGGGTCCACCGGGATGCGCGCCAGCTCCTTGCCCACCGGGGTGAGCTCGCCCAGCTCATTGACGGCGCCCAGTTCGGTCAACACCTGGTAGCCGTCGGCCACCAGGCGGCTGGACGGCGCTTCCAGGAAGGGGAACTCGTCCACCTTGCCCAGCCGCAGCGCCGCCATGCGCAGGATCACCGCCGCCAGGTTGGAGCGGACGATTTCCGGGTCGGTGAAGGCCGGGCGGGCGTTGAAGTCGTCCTCGGCATACAGGCGCACGCAGATGCCGGACTCGACGCGGCCGCAGCGGCCGGCGCGTTGGCGGGCGGCGGCCTGCGACACTTTTTCCACCTGCAGCTGCTCCACCTTGGCGCGCGGGCTGTAGCGGTTGATGCGGGCGAGGCCGGTGTCGATCACGTACTTGATGCCGGGCACGGTCAGCGAGGTTTCCGCCACGTTGGTGGCCAGCACGATGCGGCGGCCGCCGGACGGCTTGAAAATCTTTTGCTGGTCCTCGTTGGACAGCCGCGCGAACAGCGGCAGGATCTCGTAGCCGCGGATGCCGGATTTGCGCAGTTTCTCAGCCGTCTCGCGGATTTCGCGCTCGCCGGGCAGGAACACCAGCATGTCGCCGGGCCCCTGGCGCGACAGCTCGTCCGCCGCGTCGACGATGGCGTCTTCCATCTCCATCTCGCGCTCATCCTCATCGCGCTGCTTCAGCGGCCGGTAGCGCACTTCCACCGGGTAGGTGCGGCCGGACACCTCGATCACCGGCGCGCCGTCGAAGTGCCTGGAGAAGCGGTCGGCGTCGATGGTGGCGGAGGTGATGATGATCTTCAGGTCCGGGCGGCGCGGCAGCAGCTGCTTCAGGTAGCCCAGCAGGAAGTCGATGTTCAGGCTGCGTTCGTGCGCTTCGTCGATGATGATGGTGTCGTACGCTTCCAGGTAGCGGTCGGTTTGCGTCTCCGCCAGCATGATGCCGTCGGTCATCAGCTTGATCACCGATTTTTCCGACAGTTTGTCGGTGAAGCGCACCTTGAAGCCGACATGCTCGCCCAGCTGCGAACCCAGCTCTTGCGCGATCCGCGTCGCCACCGAGCGCGCGGCCAGCCGGCGAGGCTGGGTGTGGCCGATCAGGCCGAACACGCCGCGGCCCAGCTCCAGGCAGATCTTGGGGATCTGCGTGGTTTTGCCGGAGCCGGTCTCGCCGCAGATGATCACCACCTGGTTCTTGTCGATCGCGCTCTTGATGTCGGGCAGCTTCTGGTTGACCGGCAGCGCGTCGTCGAACTGGGGCTTGGGCAGGTGCGCGCGGCGCGCGTCGGCGCGGCTGCGCGAACGCTCCACCTGGCCGGCGATGTCCGCCAGCAGCTTGTCGGCGAGCTGATTCTTCTTCAGCCGGTCGCCGGCGTCGGCGAGCTTGCGGCGTAGCAGGTGGCGGTCGCGGATCAGGCAGCAGGACAGGGCGGATTTCAGGTCGGCGAGGCGGGCGGCAGGAGTCATCGGCTAAAGAACGGAGAATTGCGGAAAGCGCCGATTATAGCAGAGCGGGCGGCGGCGAGCCGCCCGCGCTTGGCATCAGTCCTCGGCCTCTTCCTCGCGGATTTCCCAGCGCGGGAACGGATCATCCAGCGTGTCCCAGGCGGCCATGCCGCCGGCCAATTCGGCATCGTTCAGCAGACAGGCGTCGAAGCCGGCCGTCAGCGCCTGCCGGTCCATGTCCATGCCGATCAGCACCAGCTCCTGCTGGCGGTCGCCGAACGGCTCGGCCCAGCGCGAGCGGATCAGCGCCAGGCTGTCTTCGTCCTGGGGCCATTCCGCGCGCTCCAGCGCCGCCCACCACAAGCCGGCGCAGGAATGGCGGGCCACCGCGCCAGCCTGCGACCACAAGGCGGCGAACTGCGGCCGGCTGGCCAGCCAGAAATAGCCTTTGGAGCGCACCACGCCGGGCCATTCCTGCCGCATCCATTGCCACAGCCGCTGCGGATGGAAGGGACGGCGCGCGCGGTAGACGAAGCTGCTTATGCCGTAGGCCTCGGTTTCCGGCACATGCTCGCCGCGCAGTTCGGCCAGCCAGCCCGGCGCCTCGGCCGCGGCGTCGAAGTCGAAGCGGCCGGTGTTTAGCACCCTGTCCAGCGGCACGCGGCCGAACTCGCTGCGCACGATGTCGGCGCGCGGGTTCAGCGAGCGCAGAATGCCCTCCAGCTCGGCCAGCGCTTCGGCGCGGATCAGGTCGGTCTTGTTCAGCACGATGACGTCGCAGAACTCCACTTGTTCGATCAGCAGATCCACCACGGTGCGCTCGTCTTCCTCGCCCAGGCTGGCCTGGCGGTCGGTGAGGCTGTCGCGCGAGGCGTAGTCGCGCAGGAAATTGCAGGCATCCACCACCGTCACCATGGTGTCCAGCCGCGCCAGATCGGCCAGGCTGCGGCCATCGTCGTCGCGGAAAGTGAAGGTTTCCGCCACCGGCAGCGGCTCGGAGATGCCGGTGGATTCGATCAGCAGGTAGTCGAAGCGGCCTTCCGCCGCAAGGCGGCGGATTTCCAGCAGCAAATCCTCGCGCAGCGTGCAGCAGATGCAGCCATTGCTCATCTCCACCAGCTTTTCCTCGGCGCGCGACAACTGGGCGCCGCCTTCGCGCACCAGGCGGGCGTCGATATTGACTTCGGACATGTCGTTGACGATCACCGCCACCCGCTTGCCTTTTCGCGGTTGGCCAGAATGTGGTTCAGCAGCGTGGTCTTGCCGGCGCCGAGAAAGCCGGACTGCACCGTTACAGGCAGCATGTTCATGTTTTGACTCCTTGTTTGCGGGGAGGGGGCTAGCACACGGCGTCCAGCGCCAGCAGCACCCGGGGCTCGCCCGGCGCAGGGGCCGGCGAGCGATGGATGGCGCCGCCGTTGGCTCCAGGCCATCCGGCGCCTTTCAACAGCAGCACCGAAAACGGCAGCGCCCGGCCGATGGCGGCGGCGTCGCGCACTAGGCCTGACTGCGTGTCGACGCCCAAGCGGGCGCGGTCGGCGGCGGCGTCGGGCAGCCACTCGGTGCCGGGGCCCTGATAGCAGCACAGCAGGCGCAAGCCGATCCGGTCGACGTGAAAGCGCGGGCACATCGCGCCGCTCAGCACTTCCAGCCGCGCGCCGACGCGGTCGCAACCGGTCAGCGTGGCGTACAGATCACACAGCCAGGCGATATCGGCGTAGAGCGCTTCGCGGCCGGGCAGGTCGGCCAGCGGCGCGTCGACGGCCTCGCCGGGCGTCAGCACGCGCCGCCAGCCCAGGCCTGGCAAGCCGTCGCGTCCGGCGCGGCACAGATAGCCAGCGATGTCGGCTATCGGCGGACGACGGTACAGGCAGAGTTCGACGTTGGGGTCGAAGATGGCGGCGAGATCGGCCAGATTGTCGGAAAGACGAGCGCTTGCGTATCGGTTGGCGGCGATGGTCATCTAGGTCAGGTCGTGTGAATTTTGAGATGTTATATCATTGCATTGAATATAAAGAAAGTTATAACATAACATTTTCTGAATCAACAATTGAGCCGAAGAGGCATCCCTAGCGCGCGTCCAGCGCCTCCCTGAGCCGCCGCGCCAGCGCGGGCGCCTGCTCGGCCGGCACATTGGCGAAGCCCAGCAGCAGAGCCGGAGGATGGCCGCATTCCAGGCTGAAGGCGGACAGCGGCTGGCCCGCCAATCCGCTGGCGCTCAGGCGCGCCGCCGCCGCGCGGTCGTCTTCGCCGTCGTGCAGCCAGGCGGTCAGTTGCAGGCCGACCGCCTGGCCGTCCAGCCGCAGCCGCGCGCCGCATTCGGCTTGCAAGGCGGCGGCCAGCGCGGCGCGGCGCTGGGCGTAGAGCGCGCGCATCCGCTTGATGTGGCGGGCGAAGTGGCCCTGATCCAGGAAGTCGGCGGTTGTCGCCTGATCCAGGATGGACGGCGAGGGGGAGAGCAGATTGCAGGCCTCGGCGAAGCGCGCCGCCTCGCTGGGCGGCGTCACCAGATAGCCCAGGCGCAGACCGGGAAACAGGGTCTTGCTGAAGCTGCCGATGTAGAGCGCCCGGCCGGAGCGGTCCAGGCTGCTGAGCGCGGGAAGCGGCGGGCCGTCGTAGCGGAATTCGCCGTCGTAGTCGTCCTCGACGATCCAGGCTTGCCGCCGCGCGGCCCAGTCCAGCAGCTCGAGCCGGCGCGGCAGCGACAGCGTGATCCCCAGCGGCGAATGGTGGGAGGGCGTGCAGTAGGCCATCCTTGCGTCGGGTTCGCGGCGGATCGCCTCGTCCACTTGTAATCCATCGCTATCCACCGGCGCAGGCGCAAGCCTGGCGCCGGCCAGCCGCAGCGCGCCGCTGGCGCGGAAGTAGCCGGGGTCCTCCATCCAGACCGGGTCGCCGGGGCGCAGCAGGGTGCGGACCGCCAGCCCCAGCGCGGCCTGGAAGCCGCTGGTGATGAATATCTGATCTGCGGAGCACTGGATGCCGCGAAACAGGGCCAGGTGGCGGACGATGGCCTCGCGCAGCGGCGGATAGCCCGCGGGGTCGGGATAATTCAGCCGCGCCAGCGACAAGCCCCTGGCGCGGCGGCCGGCAAGCCGCGCCCACAGCTTGCGCGGGAAGGCGTCCAGCGCGGGCAGCCCGAGCTGGAAGGGGCGCGGCGGGGCGGGCTCGGGCGAGTCGGCCAGGACTGGCTTCGGACCGGTTGCCGAGGGGGGCGATGGATCGGGGCGTCGGGCCTCCAGTTGGGGATGGACCACGGTGCCGGCGGTGGCGCGGCTGAGCAGAAAGCCTTCCGCCAGCAATTGGCCGTAGGCCTGGTCGACGGTACCGCGCGAGATGCCGAGGTCGGCGGCCAGCACCCGCGTGGCCGGCAGGCGGGCGCCCGGCGGCAGCTGGCCGGCCAGGATGGCTTCGCGGATGCGCAGATAGAGCTGGCGATGCAGCGGCGACGCGTGGCCGCGCAGCAATTCGAACTGGAGGGCGTCGGGAATCATGGCCTACTCGTTTTGACGATTTTTGGCTCTCAGCATTGTACCATCCCGCCGGTATCTTGCCGGGTAGCCAAATGACCGCCAACCGACAAGGAATGCCGATGAACCATGCCGACGCCGTATACCGCGCCCAGACCTTCCGCCGCCTGCATCAGGGCTCAACGCCGCTGTTGTTGCCCAATGTCTGGGACGCCTTGAGCGCCCGGGTGTTCGAGCAGGCCGGCTTCCCCGCACTGGCCACCAGCAGCGCCGCGGTAGCGTGGTCGCTTGGCTACCGCGACGGCGGCGAGCTGCCGCGCGAGGAGCTGCTGGCCGCCGTCTCCCGCATCGCCAGGGTGCTGAAGGCGCCGTTGAGCGTGGATCTGGAAGACGGCTACGGCGATGCGCCGGCCGGAGTGGCGGACACCGTCGCCGCGGCGATCCGCGTCGGCGCGGCGGGCGTCAATCTGGAGGACGGCCGTTACGACGCCGCTGGCCGCTTCTCGCTGCGCGGCGCGGACGAGATGCGCGAACGCCTGCAGGCCGCCCGCGCCGCCGCGGACGCGCTGGAGGTGCCCATTTTCATCAATGCCCGCACTGACCTGTTCCTGCATGGCGAAGGCCCGGCCGAAGCCCGTTTCGACGAGACGCTGGCGCGGGCGCGGCTGTACCTGGACAGCGGCGCCGACGGCGTCTTCCCCATGGGCCTGTCCGATCCCGCGCTGCTGGCGCAGCTGTGCGACGCCGTGCCGGCGCCGGTCAATGCCGCCGCGATGCCCGGTTTGCCGGGCCTGGCCGAGCTTTCCGCGCTGGGCGTGGCGCGCGTCAGCACCGCCATCGGTCCGGCGCTGGTGGCGATGCAGGCCTTGGGCCGGACTGCGACGGCGCTGCGGGACGCGGGCGATTTGTCGGCGCTGAGAACCCCGCTGGGCTATGCCGACGCCCAGGCGCTATTCGCGCCGCGCGGCTAACGCGCAACTTCCCAAAACCCATTCAGGAGCAGCAAGCATGTCCCGTTTTCTCGACTATCCGAAAATCTCGCCGCAAGGCTATCAGGCCCAGGCGGGGCTGGAGCGCTACATCCGCGGCTGCGGCCTCGATCACGCCCTGCTCGAGCTGGTGAAGACCCGCGTGTCGCAGCTGAACGGTTGCGCCTTCTGCATCGACATGCACACCAAGGACGCGCGCGCGGCAGGCGAAACCGAGCAGCGTTTGTACCTGCTGTCAGCCTGGCGCGAAGCGCCGTGCTACACCGAGCGCGAGCGCGCCGCGCTGGCCTGGGCCGAGGCGCTGACGCAGGTGGCCGCGGGGCATCCGGAAGCGGCGCTGCGGACCGAGCTGGCGCGGCATTTCGACGACAAGGAAGCCGTCGATCTGACCTGGGCCATCGTCGCGATCAACGGTTGGAACCGCGTGTCCATCGGCTGCGACACGCCGGCGGGAGGGTATCAGCCGGGCCAGTACGCATTCTGAAGCCCGGCTGGCCGGAGTTTAAAGAGGCCTGCGCCATCGGCGGCGCAGGCCTTTTCCACATCAGAACGCGTAGCTCAGGCCCACGCCCGCGCTGAGATGGAAGCGGGTGCCGCCCAGGTCGTGGTCCAGCTTCTGCTGCGCCGCGGCCAGGTCCGACGCGGCGATGCCGCCGGCCGGATTCAGCGTGGCTTTGCCGCCGAAGCGCAGTTGCGCCCCCAGATCGGCGGTGACGCGCCAGCGGGGCGCCGCCGGCAGCGTGAAATCCCAGCCCGCGCCTAGGTACGCGCCCAATTGCCGGTATTCCACCTTGCCGTTCAGCGAACCGATGGCCGATGCGGCGTAGACGTTGCCGTTGAGGGGGTAATTGCCCGCGCCGTTGGCCGAGAACGCCAGGTCGTCCCGCGGCTTGCCGGACAGCAGCAGCCCCCCAGTCAGGCGGAAGCCGCTGCCGCGCGCCGGGCGCCAGTCCAGGCTGGCGGCCAGCCCGGGGTTGGCCCGGGATTTCAGCTGGTAGGACGAGCCGTCCAGGCTCTTGTCTTGCTGGTAGCGGAAGGTGTCGGCGATGCCGACGCGCAGGTCCAGATCGTCGTTCAGCGCGTAGCCGACGCCCAGCTCGGCGCCGGTGCCTATCTTGCCGTAGCCGAAGCTGTCCGCGGCGCGGGCGGCGGGAAGGTGCAGCGACAGCAGCGCCAAGGCGGCCAGGGCGGAATGCCGTTTCATTTTGTCGTCCTTTCTCGGATGGGCGGCCGTGGGGCCGGATGCCGCATTGTCGGCGGGCCGGGGCGGGGCGCGCATGTGCCGGAAGATAGAGGCCGCGGACATGACTAACGGCACTGTCGGGCCGATCGGCGCGGCGGCATGCTTGGCCGGATCGAGACGGGAGGCCTGCATGCTGGATGGGTTGAGATGGGCGGTGCGCTCGCTGGCGCGTACGGAGTGGGAAATGGGGGCGGATGCCGGCGGCATGGCGTCGGCCTTGTGCTACGCTGTCGGCTGCTGCGCGGCCCTGGCCGCGCTGATCCCTCTCATGCGCCGGAATGTCGATCCAATGTCCGCTTTGCTCAACGCCGCCGTGGGCCGTCCCGGCCTGTTTCGCCGCGCCCTGTTGCTGGCCTGCCTGCTGATGATGGCGGCCGGCGCGATCGACCTCGCGCAAGCGCCTGCGCCGCTGTTGAACGCCCAGGCCGACGCCTGGCTGTGGCCGGCGCGGCTGGCGCGGGTCCTTTCCGGCTGGCTGGCCTTGCCGGATGCGGCGCTGCTGGTGTTCACCGGCCTGATCGCGCTGTTCATGCTGTCTCTTTGGCGCTGCTTGCGCGACCAGGGGCCGCCGGCGCGTTTATGGCCATGGCTGGCAGCGCAGATGCTGATCGCCGCGGCGCTGGAGGCGTGGACCGAGCCTGGCCTTGGCTACCTGGTGGCGGCGGAGCTGGCTTTCCTGTGGCCGTGGCGCGCGGCGGCGGCGGGCGCCTTGCTGCAGGCGGCGCTGATCGACGCGGCCTTGCTGCCTTACCTGGCGCGGGTGGGCGACGGCCACCCGGCCTGCAATCTGCCAGGCGCCTTGCCGCCGCCGTTCTGGGTCATGGCGGCGCTGGATTGGCTGCAAGGGCTGGTGTTCCAGGCCTTCGCTTTTTGCGTCGGCTACGGCTGGGCCGAGGCGCGGCGCGGCAGCCGGCGGCAGGAAGCCGCCAATGCCGAACTGCAGGCTACCCAGTTGCTGTTGACTGAGGCGGTGCGTGGCGCCGAGCGCGCCCGGATCGCCGATGGCCTGAGGTTGCAGGCGGCGGATCAGCTGGCGGGTTTGCAGCTGCAGTTGCGCCTGGTTCGGGCGCAGCCGGGAGACGCGGCGGACGGCGACATCGACGCCGCCTGCGAAGCGGCGAGGCTGCTGGGGGAGGAGCTGCGCGCCGCCGGCAGGCCGGAAGCAGCCGTCCCGTTCGATTTGCCAGGCGCGCTGGCCACGCTGTGCCGCGGCATTCCGTCGCCGGCAGTCAGGCTGGACATCGCCGACGGGCTGATCCTGGACGAGCCGGCGCTGGCCCACGCGGTTTTCCGCTGCGTGCAGGAGGCCTTGAGCAATGCCTTGCGGCATTCCGGCGCCGCGAGGGCCGCAGTGAGGCTGGAGCCGGCGCGCGGCGGCGTGGCGGTCACGGTCAGCGACAACGGCCGCGGGCTGGACGCGGCGGTGGCGGAACCGAGCGGCCATGGCCTGGCCGGCATGCGCGAGCGGGTGGAGGGAAGGGGCGGCACGCTGGACATCCTGTCGCCGCAGGCGGGCGGCTGCTGCCTGCGCGTCTGGCTGCCGCTGGCGGGAGGCGAGCGATGAGGCGGGGCGCGTCGCCATCGCCGCTGGCACTGTTTCGCGCGGTCGCGCTGCTGTCCTGCCTGGCGCTGTGGCTGCGGCAAGCGCTGCCGCTGGCATGGCTGGGCCAGGGGGGCTTGTCCCATCTGCATCAGCGTTTGCTGCTGCTGCTGGGGCCTGCCGAGAAGTTGTGGCTGGCGCAGGCGGCCTACGGGGTGGGCTTCGCGGGGTTCGGCTGGATGCTGTGGCGCTGCGCCGCCGCGGGCGGGAAAACGCCGCGGCCGGCGGCGAGGGCCGTCTTGGTGGCGGGCCAGGTCGCGCTGGCGCTGCTGGTCGACGACAAGCTGCTGTACCTGACGGCGGCCGAACTGGCGCTGTTGCTGTCCTGGCGGGCCGCCTGGACGGCGCTGGGCGCGCAGCTGGCTTTGATGGCGCTGGCTTGCGCCTGGCAGGCGCAGCGTCTGGATGGGAACGAGCTGGTCTGCAATGTCAGCGGCTCCGAGGTCCAGACCCCGCCGTTGGACCGGCAGCGGGGACAGTTATGGCTGGATGCGGCGCTGGGCGGCGGTTTTCAGCTGCTGACATTCGGCGTGGGCTGCCTGGGCGCGACCGAGCGCCGGCGGCGGGAGCGGCTGGAGGCCACCCATGCCAGCCTGCTGGCCGCGCGGCAATTGCTGGCCGGCGCCGCGGGCAATTGCGAACGCTTGCGAGTGGCGCGCGAGCTGCACGACGGCATGGGCCATCATCTTTCCGCTCTGAATCTGCAACTGGAGCTGATGCTGAGGCGCGGCGCAGGCAAGGCCGAGCCTCCGCTGCGGGAGGCGCGGCAGGCGGCGCGGCAACTGCTGGCCGAGGTGAGGTCCATGGTCGGCGCGGAGCGCAGCGGACGGGCCGCGCCCTTGCAGGCCGCGTTGCGCCGCCTGTGCGAGGGGCGGCGGATAGAAGCCGACATCGCGCCATTGGCGGTATCGGACGAGTTGGCCTGGCGGGTGTTCGCGGCGGCGAGGGAGGGATTGGACATGCTGGGCGATCGCCCGGGCAGGCTGAGCCTGTCCGGCACGGACGACGGCGGCGCGGCGCTGAGCCTGGGCCGATTGGATGGAAAGGACGAGGGATGGACGAGGGTGTTTCGGGAAGCCGAAGCGTGATCCGCGTCGGCGTAGTGGACGATCAGGCCTTGGTGCGCAGCGGCGTGCGCGGTCTGCTGGAACTGACCGGCGACATCCAGGTGGCGCTGGAGGCCGCGGACGGCGCCGAGGCGCTGGAACGGCTGGCTGTTTTTCGGCCCGATGTGTTGTTGCTGGATGTGAGGATGCCCGGCATGTCGGGCATCGAGCTGCTGAGGGCGCTGAATGACCGCGGCGGCGCGCCGCCCACCATACTGTTGACCACCTTCGACGACGACGAGGCCCTGCTGGCCGGCATGCGCGCCGGCGCTAGGGGATTTCTATTGAAGGACATCTCGCTGGAGCGGCTGGCCGACGCAGTGAGGCGGGCCGAGGCTGGGGAGACGCTGTTCCGCCCGGGCCTGACCGAGCGGGTGCTGGCCGGCGTGCGCGGCGGCGGCGACTTCCCGAAGCTGGACCTGCCGGAGCGGCTGACCGGCCGCGAGGTGGAAGTGCTGGCGCTGATGGCCGGCGGCTTCAACAACCGCGAAATCGCCGACGCGTTGGGGCCGAGCGAAGGCACGATCAAGAATCACGTCTCCAGCATCCTGTCCAAGCTCGGTGTCCGCGACCGGGTGCGCGCGGTGCTGCGCGGGCTGGAGCTGGGCTATATCTGAGCCGGCGGCTTCGGCCCGGAGTCAGTCGCGGGCTTCGGTTTCTATAGGCTGAAATCGGATGGGATGACGCCATTGCGGAAACAGGCAGTGCCAGAGCAGCGTACCGGCGATGGCGCAGCACAGCATCGCAGCCAAGATGGGCAGCAGGCTGGATGCGCCGGCGCCGACATCCAGATTCCACACGGTGGCGAGGAGGATCGCCATCGATGCCAGTCCGCCCAGAGCTTGCGCGAGCAAGGGCTTGCTCATCGGGCGCCAGCTCGCCGGGTCGATTCGCATGCCGATGAAGACCGATGGGGCAAACCGCAGATCGGGCCGTGACGCCAGGCGCACCAGCAGCGCGAGCTTGAGCTCGTCGCCGTTGACAAAGGTCCCGCGGGAAAATCTTCGCAGCGGGATGCGCTGCATCCGGACCGTGCCTTGGGCATCGCGGTGCCAGAAAACCAGATCCCGGGTGACCCCTTGGCTGGTAGTGAATTCGGTCCGCACGTCAGGCTGGCCATCGGCGGCGGGGACGATGTCGCGCCAGGCAATGGTTCTTTCCTGTCGCGGCCCATCCAGCAGCCAGGAAGACGGGGTTTTGTAATGCAGGGCTTCGTCGCTCAGGCTGAGTTCATGATGGGGAGGATGTCGCCAGTTCCGGAGGACGGCGTAGGATCCGCCCAGCCCCAGGGCTGCTAGGAAAAGGCAAAGCAGAATGCCGGCTACAGGCTTGTTTTGTATGTCGGCAAACAAGGGCATGGCCAGCATCAGCAGACCGAATAGCGCGGTCAGCGCGCCGATGATCAGGTGAATGGCGCGCAGCCGCTTCAGATTGGCCTGGCCGGCCAAATCTCCGGATGCCATTTGCAAAAACCGGTTTGACAGCGGCAACAGGCGGTCTTGCGAGGCCATGGCGGGTTTGCGATGAGATGGCGAGGGCATGCGGGCGTTTGGCTGCGGGTTTGGCTGAGAGGCGTTGCAGGCTAGGGATGGTGGGGCTCGGTGTCAATCCTGGCGGGCCGCCGAACCATTGCTTGGCTTGGAGCCGGCAGCTTCGAATAGAGACGTCCCGCCGCCTGGGGGCGGGACGTAGGGCTAAAACGTCAATTCAGGTAGGTTTCGCGGCGTGTGGCGGAAGTGGCAGGCGACGTCTCCTGCCGGCTCATCGCCTGATGCAGCTTGTCCATCTGCTCGTCCAGCCGGCGCACCGCTTCGGCGATGTTGTGGGTTTCGCCGGACAGGCTGCGGCTGGACTCGCCGACGGCGACGATGTCGCCGGCGAACTGCGAGAAGCCCTGGTTCTGGCTGGCCTCGGCCTGGGACACCTGCTGCAGCAGGCCGGCCAGCTCGCCGGCGCCGTCTATGATGCCGGACAGCTTGAGCTGGGCTTCCTTGGCGTGCCCGCGGCCCGCCTGCATCTGCTGGTTGCCGTCGCGCATCGCCACCAGCGCCTCATTGGTGCCGTCGACGATCACCCGGATCTTGCTTTCGATGTCCTTGGTGGCGTTCTGGGTGCGTTCGGCCAGTTTTCTCACCTCATCGGCCACCACCGCGAAGCCGCGGCCGGTTTCGCCGGCGCGCGCCGCTTCGATCGCGGCGTTCAGCGCCAGCAGATTGGTCTGGTCGGCGATGTCGCGGATCAGTTGCACGATGCCGCTGACCTCGGCGCTGCGCTGGCCCAGCTCCTCCAGCCGATCCGAGGCGTGGCCTATCACTTCGCCGGCGCGGCCCAACTGGTCCACCGCCTGGTTCATCGCCTTGCCGCCCTCGCGCGCGGCTTCGCCGGAGTTTTGCGCCAGCAGCGTGGCGGTGGTTGATTGTTCGGCGTTCTGGCTGGTGACCACCGCCATCTGCTGGGCGACCACCACCATGTCTTCGGAGCGCTCGCGCTGCTCGGCCATGGTGCGCGCCATGCTGCCGGTGCTGTCGGCGATCTGGCGGCTGGCGCCGGAGGCGTCGCGTATCGAATGGCCGATCTGCTCCATCATCCGCGCCAGCGCCTCGCCGGCTAGTTCGGCTTCGGCGCGCGCGGTTTCCAGCTTCTCGAAGCTCTTGCTCTTGGCCTTGTCGAAGGCCAGCGCCAGCACCAGCACCACCAGCGACAGGCCGGCCAGCGACTTGGCCTGCAGCTTGGGCAGCTCCTCATGCGGCAGCGGGCTCTTGGGCAGGGCGTCGATGCCGGACAGCCACATGATGGTCCCGACGGCGGCAAGCGACATCGCCAGCCAGAACATGCCGGAGCGGCGGGTGGCGATGAACACCGCGGTGAAGGGGATGGCAGCGAACCACATCAGACTGGTGGAGAGGATGCCGCCATTGACGAACACCATCCAGCACACCATCGCGTACATGCAGCTGGTGATGAATTCGGCGGTGACGCGCACCGCGCCGCTGAGGCGTAGCAGCAGCGGGCCGCACAGCAGCCCCAGCCCGCCCAGCGCGATGCCTTCGGCCATCGGATAGTGGCCCAGCATCAGGTATTCGACGGCGAACAGCGGCGCCATCAGGCCGGCCAGCAAGCCGACGCCCACCACGGTGCGCGCGCGTATCGCCTGTTCCGGAATCTGCCGGACGTCGTCCGGGATGAACCATTCGGTGATGGCCTGTATCGACATGGATTCCCCTCCAAAGGATGTTCCGTTTGCAAAAGCGCGCTGATTTGTAATGGTTTTATCGAGGATGCGCGCCGTGCAGAACTTTAAAACAAATGTTTGATTGGAGGCAATATGCCGAAAGGGTGGAAGATCAGTCCGCGATCAGCAAAGGCGCGCCGCCCGCTTCCAGATGGGCGCGGCGGATCGGGTCGGCGTCGGGCTCGATGATCAGCGTGCCGATGTCGGACAGCGGGGCGACGATGAAGGGAGAGGCGGTGTCCAGCTTTTCATTGGTGACGGCGAGCACGGTGTGGCCGCATTGCTCCACCAGATGGCGCTTGAACGCCGCTTCGTCGGCCATCACCGTGCCCACGCCCAGCTCGCCGTCCACCGAGCAGGTGCCGAGAAAGCAGATGTCCGGCCGCATCGTGTCCAGCATCCGGGTGGCGGTGGTGCCCAGCGCGTCGCCGCTCTGATGATTGAGGCTGCCGCCCAGCACCAGCACCGACAGCTGTTTTTGGCCAAACAGCGCGGCGGCGATGGGAATGGAATTGGTGGCTACGGTCAGCGGCAGCTGCTCCGGCAGCGCGCGGGCGATTTCCAGATTGGTGGTGCCGCCGTCCAGAAACACGAACTGGCCGGGTTTGAGCAGCCGCACCGCGGCGGAGGCCAGCCTGGCCTTGCGTTCGGTGTTTTCGTGGCGGCGTTGCAGGAAGCCGCGGCGGTTGGGCGTCAGCGCGATGGCGCCGCCGTACACGCGCTGGCAGGCGCCGTCGGCCGCCAGTTCGCGCAGGTCGCGGCGTATCGAGTCTTCGGACACCCCCAGCACCGCCGCCAGCTCGCCGGCGGAAACCCGGCCGTGCAGCCGCAGCTGTTGGCGGATGTATTGATGGCGGCCGGAGGGCTGGTTGGCGCTTGCGCGTTCTTTGGACATGGCGGGGTTGAAGTCAAACGGAATGACGGGAGTGTTGCACGATCGTGCAGGCTCAGTCAAAGAAATGGCAGGATTTACGCGGGATTATGCACAATTATTTGCCTGGTTTTGCGTGATCGTGCACAATTCAGCGATGCGAACACGGAGATTCCGATATGCGACTGATTGTTTCCGATCTGGACGGCACCCTGCTGGACAAGGATTCTAGGCTGGCCGACGAGACGCGCGCCGCTTTGCAGGCGGCGGCGGAGCGCGGCATTGCCCTGGCCGTCGCCACCGGCCGGCACGAGCGCCAGGTGCGGAAACTGTGGCCGCGGGATCTGCCGCCGGTGCCGGTGATCAGCGCCAACGGCGCGCGCATCCACCTGGCGGACGGCGCGCTGCTGCATCAAAGCCGGCTGTCGCCGGAGTTGCTGGCCAGGCTGCTGCGGCCGGAGCTGATCCGGGAAACCGAGCTGGGCGTCTACCGCGACGACTGCATCATGGCCTACCACAGCAAGCGCGAGTTCAGCCATTACACCGGCGAGGTGACGGAAATCGAGGACCTGGCGGGTTTCAAGGCCGACGACGTGTCCAAGGTGATTTTCTGCGGCGCGCCGGCGCAACTGAAGGAGGTGGAGGCCGACATCGCCCGCGAGCTGGGCGACGAAGTGTCCATGACTTACTCCCATGTCTGCTACCTGGAAGTGATGGCGCCCGGCGTGCACAAGGGCAGCGCGCTGCGCCGCCTGCTTGATCACCTGAACATCGCGGCGGAAGACTGCGCGGCCTTCGGCGACAACCTCAACGACGCGGAAATGCTGGCGCTGGCGGGCCTGCCGCACGTGATGGCCAACGCGCATCCGGAGTTGAAGCGCCGCCTGCCGGACGCGCCGGTGATAGGCGACCACGACCAGGCCGGGGTGGCGCGGCAATTGAGAGCCCTATTGGAATAGAGACGTGTGACTCCTTTATATCAATTAGGGTGGTATCTTGGGTTTGTTAACGGATTTGGAAATTACTCAATGAAAATACTAATTAAAATGTCTAAAAGTTGAATGTGGAAGAATAGGGGGTGATCCGGACGATGTGTCTTGGATGACTATTTGATGATGATGGGCTATGTTGAACTTTTGAGTGGCGCTGCTGGCAGTGCTCAATGTTATGGGTCATCTGATTTGCTATTTATTGATGGTGATCCTTAAGGTTGGTAGTGTGTGCTTGAATGGTACGAGAATTTCTTCATGTATAAATTGCTCTATATTGAGGATTGAATCATGAATGGTATCGTAATCATTTTTCTAAGCCTATTTTCTTTGTCTTCGATAGCTGCTGAAGTCAAGTTTGGTTTTTTTGAATCTCCATCGCAACGAGTGGAGAAATTCAAGTCATCTTTCCCTGTTGGTTCTCGCTTTTCTGAAGCAATGTCTGTTGGCAGTATGAATATACCTTTGCCCGCTGGTGATTGGGTGTTGGTTGCGGCATCTGCAGACATTCCCGTTCTGAATGATTTATCCAAAGATAGTAAATCTGAATCAGTGCCTCATGGGCGAGTGATGCTGGTTTCGGCTGATATAATTGGGGAGAATCGGCCAAGGAAATTATTGATTTTGAGAATGCCTTTGGGAGGCTTTAAAAACAGAACCTGGTTGGCATCGGTTCCTGATTTGTGCAATCCTGACTGGGGTGGGAAAAGTATAATTGATAGAGAGCTTTTAAGTCTGGATCAAAGGTCTCTTGATTGTAGGGCTATTAGTTACGCCAAGATTTTTTCATGGAATGATTTCTTGGTAAACAGCGGAAAAGTTGGCTTGAAGTATTTGGGTGGCAGCTATGGTGGAAAGGATAATTACCTTTTGTCAATGATTTTGCTGAGCAAGAATAATTCGGTTTTTTATGCTGAATATGCGGAGCTTATTGATGATGGCGAGTATGGCGATGTGTCGACATTCATCAAGCAGCATGATAACGAAATTGTTGGATTCAGATCGACTGCGCTTATGTTGAATGGCAAATTCAAGAATGCGTTTGATGCAATGTGATTTTGGTCGTTTTATGATTTGCTGGGAAATTGTTTTGCTGACGGTTATTGTCTTGATTCAAAAAATGCCGCGCACCTGTAAATGTACGCGGCATTTTTTTGCGTGATCAAGTTTTAGATCAATTCGCCGGCGTCTGCTCCGCCTGCAGCGCGGTCAGGGCGATGGTGTAGACGATGTCGTCCACCAGCGCGCCGCGCGACAGGTCGTTGACCGGCTTGCGCAGGCCTTGCAGCATCGGGCCCACCGACACCACGTTGGCGGAGCGTTGCACCGCCTTGTAGGTGGTGTTGCCGGTGTTCAGGTCCGGGAACACGAACACGGTGGCGCGGCCGGCGACCTGGCTGTCCGGGGCTTTCTGGCGGCCGACCGACTCCACCGAGGCGGCGTCGTACTGCATCGGGCCGTCGATCAGCAGGTCCGGGCGCTTCTCTTGCGCGATGCGGGTGGCTTCGCGCACCTTCTCCACGTCGCTGCCGCTGCCGGACGAGCCGGTGGAGTAGGAGATCATCGCCACGCGCGGGGTGATGCCGAAGGCCACGGCCGAGTCGGCGGACTGGATGGCGATGTCGGCCAGCTGTTCCGCGGTCGGGTCCGGATTCACCGCGCAGTCGCCGTACACATACACCTGTTCCGGCATCAGCATGAAGAAGACGGACGACACGATGCTGGAGCCCGGCGCGGTCTTGATCAGCTGCAGCGCGGGACGGATGGTGTTGGCGGTGGTGTGCACGGCGCCGGAAACCAGGCCGTCCACTTCGTTCATCGCCAGCATCATGGTGCCCAGCACCACGGTGTCTTCCAGCTGCGCCAGCGCCATCGGCTCATTCAGGCCCTTGCCCTTGCGCAGTTCGACCATCGGTCCCACGTACTGGCCGCGGATTTCGTTCGGATCCAGGATCTCGACCGATTCCGGCAGCGTCACGCCCTGGGTTTCGGCCACTTGCAGGATCTCGGCGCGGTTGCCCAAGAGCACGCAGCGGGCGATGCCCTTTTCCTGGCAGATGGCGGCGGCCTGGATGGTGCGCGGCTCGTTGCCTTCCGGCAGCACGATGCGCTTGTTGGCCTTGCGCGCCTTTTCCATCAGCTGGAAGCGGAAGGCCGGCGGCGGCAGACGGATTTCGCGCGGCTCGCCGACGCTTTGCTTCAGCGTGGACACGTCGAGGAATTCGGCGACGTGCTCGATCACCTTTTCCATCCGCTCCAGGTCGTCGGACGGCACCTGGTGGCTCATCGCGTTCAGCGCGCTGGCGGTTTCCATCGAGTTCAGCGAGGTCGCCAGCACCGGCAGGCCGCCGGTGAACGCTTGCTGGCACAGCTGCTGGATGCGCGGATCGGGCTCGGAGTCGCAGGTCAGCAGCAGGCCGGCCAGCGGCACGCCGTTCATCGCGGCCATCGAGGTGGCCATCACCACGTCTTCGCGTTCGCCCGGGGTGATGATCAGCGCGCCCGGCTTCAGCAGGTTGACGATGTTCGGCGCGGTGCGGGCGGCCACCACCATGTTGCGCACGCGGCGGTTGGCCTGCTGTCCGGCGTGCACCACATTGGCGTTCAGATAGCGGGCCACATCCTGGGTGCGCGGCGCCAGCAGTTCCTGCTGGTACGGGATCACGCCCAGCAGCGGCAGGCCGGCTTTCTTCAGGTTGCCGGACTCCTGCACTTCGCGCGCCAGCTCGGCGCGGTCGGCGCCGGGCAGCACGTGGTTGAGGATGTAGCCGGACACGGTTTGCGCGCCGAAGGCCTGGATGTTCATTTCCAGCTGTTCTGCGATTTCCGTCGCGTTCAGCGCCTTGACCGAACTCACCAGGATGGTCTGCGCCTGCAGGTTGCGGGCGATCTTGGTGTTGAGGAAGGTGGAGAACACCTGCTTCTGGTCGGGCACCAGGCCCTCCACGATCACCACGTCCACGTTTTGCGAGGCTTGCTGGAACAGGCTCACCACCTCTTCCATCAACTGGTCCACCTGGCCTTGCGACAGCAGGTGCTCGACGCGCTCCATGCTGATCGGCTGCGGCGGGTTCAGGCGGCAGATGGCCTGGGCGAAGTGGGTGGAGCGCTCGGCTTCGCCGTCCTTGGTGTCCTGGGCGATGGGCTTGACGAAGCCCACGCGCAGGCCGGCCTGCTCCAGCGAGCGGATCGCGCCCAGCGTGACCGAGGTCAGGCCGGCGTTGAAGCCGGTAGGGGCAAGAAAGAATGTCTGCATGATCGCTTGCCTTTCTTACTTGGCCAGACCGGCCAGTTTGGCGGTGTCCATGGCGATCATCAGTTCTTCGTTGGTGTTGATCACCAGCGCCGGCACGGAATCGGCGGCGGTGATGCGGCCGGCGTTGCCGCGGATGCACGCTTCGTTGGCGGCGGCGTCCAGCTTCAGGCCCAGGAAGCCCAGCTGATTGATCACTTCGGCGCGCAGGAAGGAGGAGTTCTCGCCGATGCCGCCGGTGAACACCACGGCGTCCAGGCGGCACGCGCCCACGCTCATCGAGGCCACGTACTTGGCCAGGCGGTAGGCGAACACTTCCAGCGCGCGCTTGGCGCCTTCATGGCCCTTGGCGGCGGCTTCTTCCAGTTCGCGGCAGTCGTTGGACAGCTCGGACAGGCCCAAGAGGCCGGATTCCTTGTTCAGCATATTGGTGATGGACGTGATGTCCATGCCGCGCTCGGTGGCCAGGTAGCCGAACACGCTGGGGTCGATGTCGCCGGAGCGGGTGCCCATCACCAGGCCTTCCAGCGGAGTCAGGCCCATGGAGGTGTCGGCGCACTTGCCGTTGCGGATCGCGGCGATGGACGCGCCGTTGCCCAGGTGGGCGATCACCAGGCTGGTTTCATCGGCCGGCTTGCCCAGCATCTTGGCGGCTTCTTCGGCCACGAAGCGGTAGCTGGTGCCGTGCATGCCGTAGCGGCGCAGGCTGTTCTCGCGGTACAGCTTCATCGGCACCGCGTACAGGTAGGCCTTTTCCGGCATGGTCTGGTGGAAGGAGGTGTCGAACACGGCCACTTGCGGCAGGCTCGGGAATTCCTTGATCGCGGTGCGGATGCCCAGGATGTGCGCCGGGTTGTGCAGCGGGGCCAGCTTGATGCAGCGCTCGATCTCGTTGATCGCGGTGTCGTCCAGCAGCGCGGATTGCTTGAAGTGCTCGCCGCCGTGCACCACGCGGTGGCCGATGGCCTTCACGCTGTCCAGCAGCGACACTTGCTGCAGCTTCTCGATGATGGCGTGCATGGCCGCGGCGTGATCCGGGGCCGACAGCAGGGCGGTCTGCTTGCCGCCGTCGTGCTTGAAGGTGATGCAGGCGTCGGCCAGGCCCAGCTTCTCGGCCAGGCCGGTCATGACCGCTTCGTGGCTGGCGCTGTCGATCAGCGCGAATTTCAGGGAGGAACTGCCGCAATTGATGACGAGGATGCTGGAATTCATAGCTTTGAACATGTAATTTGAAAAAAAAGGATGAAATCGGTGAAATAATCCACTGCGATGCGCTTGCAGCCAATTTGCTGCCGGAGCGCGGGCGGCGGCCAGAGGGCCGCGCGCCCGGTTTCCTTACCGTGTGGTAGCGCATGGCGGGCGGTTTAGCCAGCCTGTTGTTGCGCCCGGGCATCCCGGGGCGTATCGATCATCCGCTTCGCCATATCAAGGCCTTAGCCGGGCCGATGAGCAGTCCGGCCTGGTCAAGGCGAAAATCAGACAGTCGATGTGGCAACAAAGTCGAGCCTAGTATATCACTATAAATTAACGGCTTCTAATGTTGCGGCGCACTAAACTTGGCAAGTCTTTGATTTTAATTAACTGCCATGCAGATTGTTTGCCATTGGCAGGGGGTGGGGGCATATCCCTCTACAAGTCCGTGTCTGAACAGAATTGTCACAAAGAATTAACGCTTGCCCCGGGGGAGGGGGGAGGGCATAATTCCGCCCTCGTAAGACAGGGTTCCCCCTTGTTTTGATTGATTGTTTTTGATAGTCCCGCAAACTCGTCCCGAGCGAGATTCGGCTGGTCTTATATCTTCTTCCACGGAGGTGTGGGAATAATGTCTGATCTGGCTTCTGCTCAACTGCTTCAAGCATCCGCAGCCCAGCTACCCATTTATACCTATTTCGATCCCGCGTTCTATGCCAAGGAGCAGGAGCTGCTGTTCGCAGACGCCCCGCAGTACTATGGCCATGAGCTGATGGCGCCCAACCCCGGCGACTATCACACGCTGGAGTGGCTGGGCCACGGCAAGATGCTCAAGAACGTGGACGGCGAGATCAAGCTGATCTCCAACGTCTGCCGCCATCGCCAGGCCGTCATCTACAAAGGCCGCGGCAACGGCAACCACATCGTCTGCAATCTGCACGGCTGGACCTACGACGCCGGCGGCAAACTGGTGGGCGCGCCGCATTTTCCGGAAACGCCATGCCTGAACCTGGGGCAGACCGAGCTGGCCCGCTGGAACGGCCTGCTGTTCGACGCGCGCCGCAATGTGGCGGCCGATCTGGAGAAGCTGGGCGTCGCCAAGCACATGACCTTCGATGGCTATGCCTTCCACTCGACGCACAGCGCCGATTACGATTTCAACTGGAAGACCTTCATCGAGGTGTACTCGGAGGACTACCACGTTGATCCCTTCCATCCTGGCCTCGGCAATTTCGTCGATTGCGGCGACCTGAAATGGGAGTGGGGCGACAGCTACCACGTGCAGACCGTGGGCGTGAAGAACTGCCTGGCGCGCGCCGGCTCCAGGGTGTACGGCAAGTGGCACGAGGAAGTGCGCCGCCGCTATGCCGAACAGCAGCCGGAGTTCGGCGCCATCTGGCTGACCTACTACCCCAACATCATGGTGGAGTGGTATCCGCACGTGCTGGTGGTCAGCGTGGTGATTCCGCGCGGTCCGGAGAAGTGCACGGTGATCACCGAGTTCTACTACCCGGAAGACGTGGTGTGGTTCGAGCCGGAATTCATCGAGGCCGAGCAGGCCGCCTACTTCGAAACCGCCAAGGAAGACGACGAGATCTGCATCCGCATGCACGAAGGCCGCAAGGCGCTGTGGATGGCCGGCGTCAACGAGGTGGGCCCGTACCAGTCTCCGACCGAGGAGGGCATGCAGCACTTCCACGAGTATTATCGACGCCTGATGGGCTCGGCATTGGCTGGCTGAATAGGCAAGTTAAATGCCATAATGCAGGGGCGCGGGATATTCCGCGCCTTTTTTTATCCTTCCATCGGCCAAGATCATGCCCGCAATTTTCCGCATGCTGGCGCTGGGCGCGCTGCTGGCCAGTCCGCTCGCGCTGGCGGCCACTTACGCCGATCCGGTCAGCAAGGCGCGCTTCATGCTGCCGCCGGGCTGGAAAGTGCGCGCCAGCGTCGCCAATCGGATTCGGGTGCTGAAGGTGATCCCGCCCAAGGCTGACCAGCGCGAGCGCGCCGCCATCGAGGTGCAGATCGGCGTGCGCAAGCCGGGGCGCGGCGATACGCTGCCGCGCTTGGCGGCGATGTTCCGCCAGGAAGACGGCGACCGTGAGGCGGCCAACCTCGTCCGCGTCAATCAGAAGGCGGGCCGGCTGGTCACCGAGTATCGCGATGGCCGCTTCGTGTCCAACCGGCTGTGGATCGTGCGCCATAATCTGCATGTGATCCAGTTGGTGGACAAGAACCGGCTGCTGGAGGCGCGCTGTACCGCCAACGCGTCGGAGTTCAAGACCTACCGCAGGCAGATGGAGTCCATCTGCCTGAGCGTGGCTTTGGCTAAGAAATAAGAGTATGCAATCGCGGCCTGCGGGCCGCTTGGCAGGGAAGGCGAGAAAGTGCTTGTGCGTGGCAGGTTGGCGGGTTTCCGCCTGGGTTCCGGCTGGATGGTTGTGGCCGCGGTGTTCTTCGCCCTGATGGGCTTGTTCGTCAAGTTGGGCGCAGAGCATTTCTCATCGACGGAGCTGGTGTTCTGGCGCACCTTGATCGGCGTGCTGACGCTGGGCGGCGCGGCCTTGTGGCGGCGGGAGCGTTTCGCCACGCCCTTGCTGCGCTATCACCTGCAGCGCGGCGTGATCGGCTATGCCTCGCTGCTGATGTCGTTTTACGCCATCGCCCACCTGCCGCTGGCGACGGCGTCGACGTTGACCTACACCTCGCCGATGTTTCTGGCCTTGCTGTCCGTCGCGCTGTTGCGCGAGCGGCTGCCGGCGCAGGCGCTGGGCGGGCTGGCGCTGGGCTTCGTCGGCGTGGTGTTGCTGCTGAAACCGACCTTGTCCGGCGATGTGTGGTTCGCCGGCTTGTTGGGGCTGGCTTCCGGCTTCCTGGCCGGCTGGTCCTATCTGCATGTGCGGGAACTGGGGCGGCAGGGCGAGGCCGAATGGCGGGTGGTGTTCTACTTCGCGCTGATTTCCACCGTCGGCGGCCTGTTGTTGATGTGTTTCGAGCGCTGGCACCCGGTGACGCTGGATAATGTGGGCTTGCTGCTGGGCGTCGGCGCCACCGCCACGCTGGCGCAACTGGCGATGACCCGCGCCTACAAGGTGGGGCGCAAGCTGACCGCGGCCAATCTGTCCTATCTGACCGTGGTGTTTTCCTGTCTGCTGGGCGCGCTGGTGTGGGGCGACGCGCTGACGGCGGATTCGCTGCTGGCGATGGGCTTGATCGTGGTCAGCGGCATGTTGGCTGGACGGCGCTAGAATACAGTCAAAGCGTTTGCGACAATCAAACAGGAGTGGAGAAGCAAATGATCTCGATCCGTGAGCAGGATTATGGCCTGGACGTGGCCTTGTTCAACGAGTTCACGCTGGCTGATTTCCAGCTGCTGGAGCAGGCCTTGCTCAAGCGGCTGGAGGAGCGCGACAAACCGGACATGCTGCTGGACCTGACTGAACTGAAAGACTTCACGCTGGACATGGCGATGGAGGAGGTCAAGTTCATGCGCGCGCATGAGGAGAAACTGGGCCGCGTGGCCATTGTCGTCGGCGACGTGTGGATACGCCTGGCCACCCACATCGCCGGCTTGCTGTCCCATACTCATGTTCAGTATTTCGACCTGATAGAAGAAGCGCAGGCCTGGCTGGCGCGTCCGGTCGCGGCTTGATTTTGCGGCGGATGGCGGTACAGTAGCGGTTTTTGTTCGACGCGAAAGAATAAAAGCCGATGCTGAAAAGCCTTTCCAGCCGCCTGGCGGCTGAGCTTGCCGTCCGCGAATCCCAGGTGGCGTCCACCATCGAACTGATCGACGGCGGCGCCACCGTTCCCTTCATCGCCCGTTACCGCAAGGAAGTCACCGGCGGTCTGGACGACACCCAGCTGCGCATGCTGGCCGAGCGTCTGGTCTATCTGCGCGAGATGGACGAGCGCCGCGACAGCATCCTCAAGAGCATCGCCGAGCAAGGCAAGCTCACCCCGGAACTGGAAGCGGCCCTCTACGCCAGCGACAACAAGACCACGCTGGAAGACCTCTACCTCCCTTATAAGCCCAAGCGCCGCACCAAGGCGCAGATCGCCCGCGAGGCCGGCCTGGAGCCGCTGGCCGACAGCCTGCTGGCCGATCCGTCGCAAGACCCGAACGCGCTGGCCGAAACCTATATCAATGCCGAAGCCGGCGTCGCCGATGCCAAAGCGGCATTGGACGGCGCGCGCGCCATCCTGATCGAGCGCTTCGCCGAAGACGCCGAGCTGTTGGGCCAGCTGCGCGAAAAGCTGTGGAACGAAGGCGAACTGGCCGCCGCCGTGGTGGCGGGCAAGGAAAACGAAGGCGCCAAGTTCTCCGACTACTTCGACCATCGAGAACATATCAAGGCGATTCCGTCGCACCGGGCGCTGGCGCTCTTGCGCGGCCGCAACGAGGGCGTGCTGAGCGTCGCGCTGAAATATCAGCCGGACGAGACGCCGATCACAGAGCGTTCGGCCTATGAGCAGCTGATCGCCGCCCGCTTCGGCGTCAAGGATGCCGGCCGCGCCGCCGATAAGTGGCTGCTGGACGGCGTCCGCCTGTGCTGGCGCGCCAAGATCTTCCTGTCGCTGGAGCTGGAGCTGGTGTCGAGGTTGAAGGATGCCGCCGACGGCGAGGCGATCAAGGTTTTCGCCGCCAATCTGCACGACTTGCTGCTGGCCGCCCCGGCCGGCCGCCGCGCCACCCTGGGCCTGGACCCGGGCCTGCGCACCGGCTGCAAGGTGGCTGTGGTCGACGATACCGGCAAGGTGCTGGACGCCACCGCCATCTATCCGCATGAGCCGCGCCGCGAGTGGGACAAGTCCATCGCCATCCTCGGCGCGCTATGTGTCCGCCACAAGGTGGACCTGATTTCCATCGGCAACGGCACCGCCAGCCGCGAAACCGACAAGCTGGCGCAGGACCTGATCAAGGCCTTCCCGCAACTCTCCATGACCAAGATCGTGGTGTCGGAAGCCGGCGCGTCGGTGTATTCGGCGTCCGAGCTGGCGGCCAGGGAATTCCCCGATATGGACGTCAGCCTGCGCGGCGCGGTGTCCATCGCCCGCCGCCTGCAGGACCCGCTGGCCGAGCTGGTGAAGATCGATCCCAAGTCCATCGGCGTCGGCCAGTACCAGCATGACGTCAATCAGAGCCAGCTGGCGCGCGCGCTGGATGGCGTGGTGGAAGATTGCGTGAATGCGGTGGGTGTGGACGTGAATACTGCATCGGTGCCGCTGCTGACCCGCATCTCCGGCCTAAACGCCACGCTGGCGTCGAATATCGTCTCCTATCGCGACCAGAACGGCGCCTTCCGCACCCGCAGGGACTTGCTGAAAGTGCCGCGCTTGGGCGACAAGACTTTCGAGCAGGCGGCCGGCTTCCTGCGCATCGCTGGCGGCGACAATCCGCTGGACGCGTCGTCGGTGCACCCGGAGGCCTATCCGGTGGTGGAGAAGATCGTGGCCAAGGCCGGTCGCGACGTGAAGACCTTGATTGGCGATTCTTCTTTCCTTAAGTCGGTGCGCGCCACCGATTACACCGACGAGCGCTTCGGCCTGCCGACGGTAATGGATATCTTGAAAGAGCTGGACAAGCCGGGCCGGGATCCGCGCCCGGAGTTCAAGACCGCCACCTTCCAGGATGGCGTCGAGGATATCAAGCATCTGCAGCCGGGCATGGTGCTGGAGGGGGTGGTCACCAACGTTGCCAACTTCGGCGCCTTCGTCGACATCGGCGTGCATCAGGATGGCCTGGTCCACATCTCGGCGCTATCCAACAAGTTCATCGACGATCCGCGCAAGGTGGTCAAGGCTGGCGACGTGGTCAAGGTGAAAGTGCTGGAAGTGGACGTGGCGCGCAAGCGCATCGCGTTGACGATGCGCCTGGACGACGAGGTCGGTTCCGGCAATAGCCGCGGCGGCCGCAACGACAGCCGTTCCGACAACCGTCCACGCCAGCCACGCGGCCAATCCACCGCTCCGCAGAATGATACCGCGATGGCGGCGGCCTTCGCCAAGCTGCGCAAGGGCTGATTCACTATATGGATGTGTCTGGAACAGGCCGGCGGCAACGCCGGCCTGTTTGTTTTGGGATGCGCCGGCGCGGCGGCAAACGGGCAGGCATGCGCTTTTTTACGGGTAGGTTCAAATACCCTTTGTTCATATCTTCTGTCGGATCATGGGCTTGTCTGCGACTGGCCGGTTTGAGGATGAATTTCCCTGC
>NZ_JZJL01000031.1 GCF_000971335.1 Chromobacterium vaccinii | reverse complement strand
GTGGTGGCGGTTTCCAGCGTGCGGGTCTGATAGTTGGAGGCGCGCGAGGCGATGTGCACTTCAACGCGGCCGCTCGGGGTGTTGGCGGTCTTGATGAAGCCCAGATCGCCATTCGCCAGCAGCTGCCAGGTGCCATCGGTTTCGTTGCCGAAGGTGGTGGCGGTTTCCAGAATGCGGGTCTGGTAGCCGGAGACAAGCGAGGCGATGTGCACTTCCACACGGCCGCTCGGGGTATTGGCGGTCTTGATGAAGCCCAGATCGCCATTCGCCAGCAGCTGCCACGTGCCGTCGATTTCGTTGTAGAAGGTGGTGGCGGTTTCCAGAATGCGGGTCTGGTAATTGGAAGCGCCAGAGGCTAGATGAACTTCAACGTGCGCGCTCGGCGTATTCTCGGTCTTGATAAACGCCAGGATGCTGGAGCTATCTAGGCGCTGCAGCCCACGGCTGGTATCGGCCCCCGCGGTTCCTGCGATAAGCAGCGCAAAGGACAGCAGGAAAAAACGAGCATATTTCGCAATCATTCAATATCTCCTTAAGAAAATCATCCATGCAATGAGTATCAATGTTCATCCGTTCACTTGCGCGTTTCCGCTTTGACTCGATTCACCCAGGCTGGCATGTGTTTAGGTTATCATCGCTGCAAGAGTAAAATTACAATAGCATATTAAAAGGCTCAAACTATGAATTATTTATTCCGATTGGCTTTGTTGCACAAGCCAGTTAAAGGCTGAACTACCGCAATGCACGGACGGACATATTTCATGCGTACCGTTTTCGGCCTACCCGGAGCCGTAAGGCGATTCAGAATCGCTGCATAGATTTTAAGCTCTGCCACTTGCCGGTCAAAGTCACATGGCTTAGCCGCAAACCAAAGAAGCACTTAATGGTGAGATGGAAATGAATTGAGGCATCAGAGAAAGTTGGCTGGCATCCCCGCTTGCCAGTGGCTGGAGTCAGTCAGTTCATCCCCTTGTCTAGCCCGTGGAGTAGCTGCCCTCGCTGCTTGAGGAATTGATTGTAGAACTGCCAGTTGGTGGTCTGGCAATTGGGATGGGGGCTTGCTCATGCCGTCATTCTACTAAACACGAAGAGGTGCTGATTTGTGCAACAAAGCCGATCTAGTCACAAAAATGGCGTAGATTTTTGTGTTGTGATTTTAATTTTAACTGATTGAGTTTTCGTGAAATAAATGGGTGCATCATTGCGATGTGCCGATATTTTTTGCCGATGAGATGCATGTGACATCTATATAGATATTCAGACGAGTATCAATCTGGGGTTAATATCGGTGAGAATGGGTGGTTTAAAAGCGAATTTCATGTCAACATTCGCTACTAAGTTATTGATTTGTATGTGCTGGAGTGTGCTGATATGTGTCTGGCTAGGGGTGGATTTTTCGACTGATTTTGTCGGTAGGTATATGATTATTATGAGCAAAGCATCAATTCTATTTGTCTGCCATGGCAATATCTGTCGATCTCCAACTGCTGAAGGTGTGATGCGGAAGCGGCTAGCCGGGATGGGGTGGGCGGACCGGGTCCGGCTGGACTCGGCCGGCACCCATGGTTATCACATCGGGGAAGCGCCGGACGCGCGCAGCATGCGCGCTGCCGCCAGGCGGGGCTACGATCTTTCCGCGCAGCGGGCCCGCCAAGTGGCTGATGAAGATTTCTCTGATTTCGATCTGATCCTGGCCGCGGATCGCCATAACCTGGACGATCTGCGCCGGCGCTGCCCGGCGGAGTTGGGCGATCGCCTGCATCTGATGCTGGAGCCGTTGGGGCAAGATCGGGAGGTGCCGGATCCGTATTACGGCGGCGATCGGGGCTTCGAGCAGGTGCTGGATCTGCTGGAGGCCGCCTGCGACGCCTGGCTGGCCAGGATAGAAGCCGGATTGCGCTGAACGCCTGACCGGAGGCGGCGCTCCTGCTAAGCTATTTGAAACAACCCAGTCACGCTTGGGCGGGCCGAAGCCGACGGCCGCGCGGGCGAACTCTGTCTGCAAGGTAAAAACATGGCCTTGACTTCGCGAGAGCGAGCGAACAAGACTCCTTTGGAAATCGTCCCCAGCCACAGCGCGGACGTGATTCTGCCGCGCCAGCCGACCAAGACGCCGCTGGCCAGCCAGACCGTCATCGTCATCGGCTCCTCCACTGGCGGCACCGAGGCATTGCGCGCACTGCTGACCACGCTGCCCGCCAATATGCCGCCGATTCTGATCGCCCAGCACATGCCGGAAATGTTCACCCATTCGTTCGCGCAGCGGCTGGACTCGCTGTGCCGCTTGCGGGTGAAGGAGGCGGAGGACAATGAGAGGCTGCAGCCCGGCACCGTCTACATCGCGCCCGGCCATTCGCATTTGTTGATCAAGAGCGCGCCGACGATAGGCTACAGCACCTCGTTGAACAACGGCCCTGCGGTGAACCGCCATCGGCCGTCGGTGGATGTGCTGTTCCGCTCCGCCGCCAATCTGGTCGGTAAGAACAGCATAGGCGTCATCCTGACCGGCATGGGGCGTGACGGCGCCAACGGCATGCTGGAGATGCGGCAGGCCGGTGCCTGGAACATCGCTCAGGACGAGGCGAGCTGCGTGGTGTTCGGCATGCCCAAGGAGGCGATCGCCGTCGGCGCCACCCACGAGGTGTTGGCGCTCGGCAGCATCGCCCAGCGGCTGGTCACGCTGGCTCACCAGCGCCAGCCATCGGTATAACCATAATAAGAAGCATTGGATTCCATGAAGTATCTTCCGATTCTGGTGGTCGAAGACGACGCGGATTTGCGCGAGGCCATCATCGATACGCTGTCGCTGGCCGGTTATCCGACGCTGGAGGCCGCCGACGGCGGCTCCGCCCTGCAGAAACTGGCCAAGGAGCCGGTGGGGCTGATCATTTCCGACGCGCAGATGGCGCCGATGGACGGCTACGATTTGTTCGAGGAGGCGAAGAAGCGCTATCCCGGCGTGCCTTTCATCCTGATGACGGCTTATGGCGTGATCGAGCGCGCGATCGAGCTGTTGCGGGCCGGCGCCGCCCATTATCTGCTTAAGCCCTTCGAGCCGCAGAGCCTGCTCGCCGAGGTGGCGAAGCATCTGCTGGCGATGCCGGGCGACGACGGCGGCGAAGTGGTGGCGGAGTCCGCCGCGATGCGCCAGTTGTTCGCGCTGGCGGGCAGAGTGGCGCAGAGCGACGCCAGCGTGATGATTTCAGGCCCCAGCGGCAGCGGCAAGGAAGTGCTGGCGCGCTACATCCATCGCCATTCCCGGCGCGGCGCGGGGCCTTTCGTCGCCGTCAACTGCGCGGCGATCCCGGACAATCTGCTGGAGTCCACGCTGTTCGGCCATGAGCGCGGCGCCTTCACCGGAGCGGCGCAGGCGTTGCCCGGCAAGTTCGAGCAGGCTCAGGCGGGCACCATTCTGCTGGATGAAGTCACCGAGATGCCGCTGCCGCTTCAGGCCAAGCTGCTGCGGGTGCTGCAAGAGCGCGAAGTGGAGCGGATAGGCAGCACCCGGGCCATCAAGCTGGACATCCGCGTGCTGGCCACGTCCAACCGCGATTTGCAGGCGGCGGTGGAGGCGGGAAATTTCAGGGAAGACCTGTATTTCCGTCTGAATGTTTTTCCTTTGCGGATACCCGCGCTGGCCGAGCGACAGGATGATATCCTGCCATTGGCACGATTCCTGCTTAAAAAACATGCGGAGGCCGCCGGGCGGGCGTCTTTGGTATTTTCCAGGGATGCGGAACGTCATTTGACGGCCTATAGTTGGGAGGGTAACATCCGCGAACTGGATAATGTCGTGCAGCGGGCGGTCATTCTTGCCGCCGGGGCGGAAATTCTTGCCGCCGACCTGATGCTGGGCGATATTGCAGGCGTGGGGCAGTTTACCCGAGCGGAGTCCGAATCGGACAGTTCGGTGTCGGGTGAAACCGACATGAAAACCCTTGAAAAACGCCATATTCTGGAAACATTGGCGGCGGTCGGCGGCGTGAAGAAGCTGGCTGCGGAGAAACTGGGCATCAGCGAGCGCACTTTGCGCTATAAATTGCAGCGTTACCGTGATGAAGACGCTGAGGATGCCGGTGGAGATGTTCCGGAGGGAAATGGCACGGAGTAGCCATGTCAGTCAATAATATCGACCAGTTGCTGGGCGAGCTGAAAAGCGCGGCGGCGCTGGCTTCAGGCAAACAGCCGCAGGCGACTCAGCAGACGGCGCAGGTCGACTTTTCCGACGTGCTCAAATCAACGATAGAGCAGGTCAATTCGGCGCAGCAGACATCGGAGGAGATGCAAAAGCAGTTTCAGCTGGGCGACAACAAGGAGGTCAATCTGCAGGACGTGATGGTGTCGCTGCAGAAAGCCAGCCTGTCGTTCCAGACGATGGTTCAGGCGCGAAACAAGCTGGTCAGCGCCTATCAGGAAATCATGAATACTCAAGTCTAGCGCTGCCTTGCCACGGCCTGGCGGCGGTGGACCTAAACCATAAACCACCGTATGGCTGATCTGGCAGAAGAAAACGCTACTCCAGTTTGGCGCGCGCGACTGAACGAAGCGGGTGATCGCTTCAAGGCGCTGCCGAATAACCGAAAAATCCTGTTTCTTACGGCGCTGGCCGCGATTTTCGCCGTCGTCGTCGGCGCGGTGATCCTCAACCGCACGCCTTCCTACAAGATACTGTTCTCCAATCTGGCCGATCGCGATGGCGGCCAGGTCACGGCCGCGCTGCAGCAGATGAACATCCCCTATCAGCTGGGCGAGGGGGGCGTGGTTTCCGTGCCGGCGGACAAGGTTTACGATGTCCGGTTGAAGCTGGCGGCCCAGGGCTTGCCCAAGGCCAGCGGCGTCGGCTTCGAGCTGATGGACAATCAGAAGTTCGGCATCAGCCAGTTTGCCGAGCAGGTCAATTACCAGCGTTCCATCGAGGGCGAGCTCGCCCGCACCATCGAGGCCGTTTCCTCGGTGCAGAGCGCCCGCGTCCACATCGCCACCCCCAAGCAGAGCGTGTTCGTCCGCGAGCAGCAATCGCCCACCGCCTCGGTGATGCTGCAGCTGTATCCGGGGCGGATGCTTGACGGCGGCCAGGTGGCGGGCATTCTGCACCTGGTGTCCAGTTCGGTGCCGAACCTGCCGCTGAAGAACGTCACCATCGTCGATCAGGACGGCAATCTGCTGTCCAAGCAAACCGGGCCCGACGACAATTCGGGCCTGGATCAGCGCCAGCTGGGTTTCGTGCGCCAGATCGAGGAAGGTTACGTCAAGCGGATCGAAGACATCCTGGAGCCCATTTTCGGCCACGGCAACGCCCGCGCCCAGGTGACGGCCAACGTCGACTTCTCCGAAACCGAGCAGACCTCGGAGACCTACCGGCCCAACTCCAATCCCAACCCTTCGGCCACCCGCAGCCAGCAGATCAGCGAGAAACTGGTCAATGGTTCGGCGAACCCCACCGGCGTTCCGGGCGCCTTGTCCAACCAGCCGCCGTCCGCGGCGTCGGCGCCGATCACGCTGCCGCCGGGAGCCGCGCCGGGAACCGCCAATCTGTCCGGCTTGGGCGTCAGCGCCAGCGGCACGCTGCAGCGCGACATCACCACCAATTACGAAGTCGACAAGACCATACAGCACACCAAGGTGCCCACCGGCGTGGTCAAGCGCCTGTCGGCCGCCGTGGTGGTCAATTACCGCCGGATGCCGGACAAGAGCGGCGAGATGAAGCCGACGCCGCTGACGCCGCAGGAAGTGCAGCAGATCAACAATCTGGTGAAGGAGGCGATGGGTTACAACACCGGACGCGGCGACACGCTGAACGTGGTCAACGCCGCCTTCGCTGACAATGCCCAGCCCGTCACCATGCAGGAGCGGGTGATCGACTACGTCAGCGGCAACGGCACCAGCCTGATCAAGTACGGCCTGCTGGCGATCGCGGTGCTGTACTTGCTGTTCGGCGTGGTGCGTCCCGTCATGCGAGATCTGGTCAGGCCGCCGGCGCCTGCGGGCGGCGCGGAGGGCGAGGCGGGCGCCGCCGGCGCTGTGGGCGCCGGGGGACGTTTGCTGGGCGTGGCCGGAGAAGAAGGCGAGCCCGGCGTCGCGGGCGCCGCGATGGCCGGCGCCGGCGAAGACCCGCGCGAAGCGCAGAAGCGCCAATACAGCAGCAATCTGGAAGCCGTGCGCGAGCTGGTGAAGTCTGATCCGCGCATGGCCGCCCAGGTCATCAAGGAATGGATAAGCGCCGATGAGTGATAACGGAATACGCAAAAGCGCCGTGCTGCTGTTCAGTCTCGGCCAGAACGAGGCGGTCGAGGTGTTCAAGTATCTCGGCCCCAAGGAAGTGCAGAAGATTTCCCTGGCGATGGCGGCGATCAACAACCTCAGCTACGAGCAGATCGACGAGGTGGTGGCTGAATTCCGCAAGGAGTGCGACGCGCGCGCCAGCATCGGCGCGTCCGACGAATATCTGCGCAACGTGCTGATCGAGGCGCTGGGGCCGGACAAGGCCGCCAACCTGCTGGACAAGATCATGCAGGGCAACGATCACAGCGGCATCGAGAGCCTGAAGTGGATGGACCCGTCGTCCGCCGCCGATCTGATCCGCCATGAGCACCCGCAGATCATCGCCACCATCCTGGTGCACCTGGAGCCGGATCTGTCCAGCTCCATCCTGGCCTTCTTCCCGGAGCGGATGCGCAACGAGGTGCTGATCCGGACTGCGACGCTGGAAGGCGTGCAGCCGCAGGCGCTGCGCGAACTCAACGACGTGCTGACGCAACTGCTGTCGGGTTCCGACCGCATCAAGAAAAGCGCGTCCGGCGGCGTCAGCCTCACCGCGGAAATCCTCAACTTCATGGGCGGCAACGTCGAGGCGTCGGCGCTCAGCTTCATCCGCGAGTACGATCCCGAGCTGGCCCAGCGCATCCAGGACAAGATGTTCGTGTTCGAGAACCTGCTGGACATCGACGACCGCTCGATCCAGACGATTCTGCGCGAGGTTCAGTCCGACTCTCTGGTGATCGCGCTGAAAGGCACCAGCACCGATCTCAAGGAAAAGATCTTCCGCAACATGTCCCAGCGCGCGGCGGAAATGCTGCGCGACGATCTGGAGTCCAAGGGGCCGGTCAAGCTGTCCGAAGTGGAGGCCGAGCAGAAGGAAATCCTCAAGGTGGTGCGCAAGCTCGCCGACGACGGGCAGATCGTGCTAGGCAGCAAGGGCGGCGATGAAGGCCTCATCGAGTAACGGGCCCATCATTTCCGGCGAGGACTTGGAGAGCTGGAGCAGTTGGAGCCCGGCATCGCTGGATGGCTTCACCCAGGCGCTGTCCCCGGCCCAATTGGTGGCGATGGCGCAGATGCGCCGCCCGGGCGCCAGCCTGGCCGAGCGCATCGCAGCCTCCGAATCCGAACCATCTGCGCCGATTCCTCTGGCGGAAGCCGAAGCGTTGGCCGAGCAGGCCGAGGCTGAAACCGAGGAAGCCGAGCCGGAAGCGCCGGCATTGGGCTACCCCACCGCCGCCGAGCTGGAGGCCATCCATCAGGAAGCCTGGCAGACGGGCCATGACGCCGGCCTGGAGGCGGGGCGGACGGAAGGGTTCGAGCAGGGCTTGCAGGCTGGGCGGGAGCAGGGTGAGGCGGATGCGCGCGCCGAGCACTTGCCCAGGCTGGAGCAGGCTTGGCAGGCGTTGAGCGAGATGGGCGCGAGCTTTTCCGGCGAGCTGGCTCAGATGGAGCAGGCGCTTTCCCAGGATGTGCTGCGTCTTGCCTGGGGGCTGGCCCAGAAGCTGGTGCAGCAGAAGATAGATCAGGACGAGCAGGTTTTGCTGCCGCTGTTGCAGGCGGCGCTGGCGGAGCTGCCGTCCACGCTGGCCAGCGCCCGTTTGCGCGTCAATCCGGCAGATTTGGCCGCCGCGCGCGAATTCCTGCGGCAGGAAACACCGGAGACGGCGTGGCAGTGGGTCGAGGATCCGCAGATGCGTCGAGGGGGCTGCGTGATCGACGCCAGTTCTGTGCGGCTGGATATGGCGCTGGAGACCAGGCTGGCGGCGCTGAGCCGGGCGCTGGGGCTGGAGGATGGAGATGAGCGACAGCCTGATTGAACGCCAGCGCGACTGGCTGGCGTCCTGCGGCGCGGCGGCTGAGACAGCCAAGCTGTGGCAGCCTTGCGGCCGGCTGGTCCGCGTCACCGGGATGGTGATGGAGGCGGTGGGCATCAAGCTGCCGGTAGGCGGCGCCTGCCGCGTGGCATTGGCGGACGACCATTCGGTGGAAGCCGAGGTGGTGGGCTTCTCCGGCGACAAAGTGTTCCTGATGCCGCTCTCCAATGTTCATGGCTTGCTGCCCGGCACGCCGGTATTTCCCTTGCCGTCTTTCAATCCTCCGCGCTATGGCCATGATGGCGGCGCGGCGCCGGCCGCCAATGGCGCGGTGGGCCGCCAGGTGCCGGTGGGCGCCAGCCTGCTCGGCAGAGTGCTGGATTCGTTGGGGCGGCCGCTGGACGGCCTGGGTCCCATCCATCCCGAGGCCTGGTTTCCCTTGTACAGCCAGCCGATGAACCCCTTGCACCGCACGCCGGTGCACGATGTGCTGGATGTGGGCGTGCGCGCGATCAATGGCTTGCTGACGGTTGGGCGCGGCCAGCGCCTGGGCCTGTTCGCCGGTTCCGGCGTCGGCAAGTCGGTGCTGCTGGGCATGATGGCGCGCTTCACCAAGGCCGACGTGGTGGTGGTGGGGCTGATCGGCGAACGGGGCCGGGAAGTGAAGGACTTCATCGAGAACATTCTGGGCGAGGAGGGGCGCGCCCGTTCCGTGGTGGTGGCCGCGCCCGCCGACATGCCGCCGCTGATGCGGCTGCACGGCGCCGCTTACGCCACCGCGCTGGCCGAGTATTTTCGCGCCCAGGGGCTGGATGTGCTGCTGCTGATGGACTCGGTCACGCGTTACGCGATGGCGCAGCGCGAGATCGCGCTGGCCATCGGCGAGCCGCCGGTGACCAAGGGCTACCCGCCGTCGGTGTTCGCGCGGCTGCCGCAGCTGATCGAGCGCGCCGGCAACGGCGAGGAGGGGGGCGGCTCCATCACCGGCTTTTACACCGTTTTGTCCGAAGGCGACGATCAGCAGGATCCGATCGCCGACTCGGCTCGCGCCATTCTGGACGGCCACTTCGTGTTGTCCCGCGATCTGGCCGAGGCAGGTCACTATCCGGCGATAGACATCGAGCAGTCGATCAGTCGGGTGATGGTGGACGTGGTGCCGCAGCAGCAGATGGAGCTGGCCCGCCATTTCAAGCAGCTGTATTCCCGTTATCAGCGCAATCGCGACCTGATCAGCGTCGGCGCCTACGTCTCAGGCTCCGATCCGGTGCTGGATGACGCCATGCGCCGCCAGCTACCCATGGTCAGCTTCCTGATGCAGCCTATGCACGAGTCGCACGATTACGCCTCCTGCTGCCAGCAGCTGGCCGGCGTGATGGCCTGAGCCTGACTCATGGCGACCAGCAAGTACGAGCTGCTGATTCATCTCGCCGACGAGCGCCAGCAGGCGGCGGCGGAGAGGATGGGCATGGCGCAGAACCGCTTGGCGGAATCCCGCTCGCGTCTGGATCAACTGCACGCTTTTCGCGAGGAGTACAGGCAGCGGCTGGTGAGCGGCGGCGGGCAGGGCATCTCCATCATCCAGTACCAGGACTTCCGCCGCTTTCTGTCCCGGCTGGACGATGCGATGGTCCAGCAGCAGCAGGATGTCGACCGCTGCGCGCAGCGCTTCGTGATGGAGCGCCAGGCCTGGCAGATGGAATACAAGAAGTTCAAGGCCTACGAGAAGCTGTTGCAGCGGGAGCGGGAGCGGGAGGCGCAGAAAGAGGCCAGGCTTCAGCAAAAGCAGACGGATGAATTCGCCACCCGCCAATTCTGGGATCGCTCCCGCGGCCACGACTCCTGACTTGGCACGCTCCTTGCTTTAATTTGTCTCGTTCTACTCAGTCGAGACATCGTCATGACCATCATTGTGAATACACCGGCGACCAAGGCCGGCCCGGCTGCCGCCACCGGCGCCGCGGGCGCGGCGGGCTCGGCTGCCAATGCCGCGGGCGGCGGCGCGGCAGGGGATTTGTTCGCCAGTTTGCTGGGCATCCAGATGGGCATGATCGGCGCGACGCTGCCGGGATCCACGGATGGCAGCGTTTCCCACGAGGATAAGCCTGCCGACGACAAGTCCGCGGCCAAGAGCGATGATGGCGACGCCAGCCTGCAGGCCGCATTGGCGATGCCGATGCTGACGGCGCTGCAGGTTCAGCCGCAGCAGGCCGAAGTCAAGGCTCCGCCCCAGGACCTGCTTGCCCAGCAAGCGACGGCCAAGCTCGATCCAGCGCTGTTGTTGTCGACGGCCAAGCAAGACTTCAACTGGAAAGAGGGTCAGCAAAAATTGCCGGACCCGGATGCCTCGGCCGCGCAATTCTTGCCGCTGCAGCAATTGCAGCAGCAAGCGCAGCCTCAGCAATCCACCCATGTCCAAGCGGCCAACGCCAACATGCCGCAGCTGACCTTGCCGCAAACGCTGACCGACCCGAACTGGGGCAAGGCGCTGGGCGAGCAAGTGATGAGCATGGTCAGTCTGAAAATGGACAAGGCCCAGATCCAGCTGAATCCGCCGCAGTTGGGGCCGATCGAGGTGACGTTGAAGATGAATGGCACCGACCAGGCCCAGGTATTGTTCACGGCGGCGGTGCCGGCGACCCGCGAAGCGCTGGAAAGCAATATGCACCGCCTGAGCTCCATGCTCTCTTCCAACGGCATCCAGCTGACCGATTCCCAGGTTTCCAGCGGCAATTCCGGCCAGCAGCACCAAGCTTACCAACAGAAGAAAGGGCATTCCCAGCCCATCGTCGGAGAGACCGAAGGCGTGGATGCGTTGAGCGTGATCAAGACCGCGCGCGGCATACTCAGCATCTTTGCTTGACCCGATTTGAGATTGACACTGTTCAGCAGGCCGAGAAAACAGGAAAATATGGCCGGGAAATCGTTTAAGATTTCACTAGGAACTCCATAAAGAACAGGTCATAACTTATGTCGGATGATAAAAAGGCGGACAAGGCGGAAAAAAAGGCGGGAGGAGGCGGCAACAAGCTGATGCTGATCGTCATCATTCTGCTGATTCTGGTGCTGGGCGCCGTGGGGGCCTTGGCTGCCTATATGTTCACCAATATGAACAAGCCGGCGGGGGCTCAGGCCGAGCAGGTTCATGAAAAGCCGAAGAAAAAACACGACGGGCCGCCGATCTTCGAAAAGATGGATACCTTCGTGGTCAACCTGGCCGGCAATGACGGCAGTTTGCTGCAGATCGACATGCAGGCCGAGCTTGGCGACGAGGAGGCCAAGAAGAAGTTCACCGATTACGCGCCCAAGGTCCGCAGCGCCGTGATCCTGCTGCTGTCGTCCAAGACCGCGGCCGAGGTCAGCACCGCCGAAGGCAAGGTCAAGCTGAAGGCGCAGGTCAAACAGATCATCAACGAGGCGATGGACGCGGGCGAGGAGCCCGTGGTCGACAGCGTCCTCTTCACTTCCTTCATCATCCAGAAGCAGTAGGCGCGCCATGGGCGACGATATTCTGTCCCAGGAAGAGGTAGACGCCCTACTGCGGGGCGTCTCCGGCGAGGACGAAGACGAGGAAGGCGGGCAGGATGGCCAGGGTGTCCGAGGCTATGACATCGGCCGGCAGGAGCGCATCGTACGCGGCCGGATGCCGACGCTGGAAATCATCAATGAACGCTTCGCGCGCAATTTGCGCATCGGCCTGTTCAACTTTCTGAGGCGCAACGCGGAAATCTCGGTGGGTCCGGTGCGGGTGCAGAAGTACAGCGAATTCATCCGCAATCTGGTGGTGCCGACGAACCTGAACCTCGTCCACGTCAAACCGATGCGTGGAACCGGCTTGCTGATCTTCGATCCCGACCTGGTGTTCCTGATCGTCGACAATCTGTTCGGCAGCGATGGCCGCTATCACGTGCGGGTGGAGGGCCGGGATTTCACCCCGACCGAGCAGCGCATCATCCATCGCCTGCTGGAAGTGGTGTTCGCCGAATGCCAGAAAGCCTGGGAGCCGGTTTATCCGATCGAATTCGTCTACCTGCGCTCGGAAATGAACACCCAGTTCGCCAACATCGCCACGCCCACCGAAGTGGTGGTGGCGATGACATTCCATATCGAATTGGGCGCGGGCGGCGGCGACTTCCACATCTGCCTGCCGTACTCTATGGTGGAGCCGATCCGCGACTTGCTGTCCAGCACGATGCAGGCCGACCGCACCGAGGTGGACAACCGCTGGGTCAATCTGATGACCCACCAGGTGCAGGCGGCCGAGGTGGAGCTGGTGGCCAGCCTGGCGCATGCCAAGGTGACGCTGGGGCAGATACTGAATCTGAAGAACGGCGATGTGGTGATGATAGAAATACCGGAGCGGGTGGAGGCCGACGTGTCCGGCATCCCGGTGTTCGAGGCAAGCTACGGCACCGTGCAGGGCCGATACGCGCTGAAGGTGGAAAAGATACTGGCGGGGACCAACGAGTTCCTGGAGTCCCCCGGAGAGCATGAGCAATGAGCGAAGAAGAATTGCAGGGCGGCGCGGCCGGCGCCGAAGAGGAAGTGTCGATGGACGACTGGGCCGCCGCGATGGCGGAGCAGGAGACCGTCGAGAGCGCGCCGCCGGCGGAGTCCGAGGCGGTGCCTGCCCAGGGCCTGTTCCAGGAGATCGGCGCCGGGGCGGTGGCGGGCGGTCCGCCCAATCTGGACATGATTCTGGACATCCCGGTCCAGTTGACGGTTGAGCTGGGGCGCACCAAGATCGCGATCCGCAACCTGCTGCAACTGGCGCAGGGCTCGGTGGTGGAGCTGGACGGCATGGCCGGCGAACCGATGGACGTGCTGGTCAACGGCTGCCTGATCGCCCAGGGCGAAGTGGTGGTGGTCAACGACAAGTTCGGCATCCGCCTGACCGACATCATCACTCCGGCGGAACGCATACGGCGACTGCAGAAATAATGGATATGGGCAAACTCGTGAAAGTGCGCCTGGCGCTGCGAGGCGCACTTTGCTTTGCGGCGTCTTCGCCGCTGTGGGCGGCGACGGCCGCCGCTCCCGCGCCTGTGGCCGCGCCGTCGCCGTTCGCCAGCCTGGTGCAGGTGATCCTGGGTCTGGCGGTGGTGCTGGGCGCCATCATCGGCGTGGCTTGGCTGTTCAAGCGCTTGTCAGGCGGCGCGTTGGGCGGGGCGGGCCGCGTCCGCGTCGTCGGCGGCGCCATGGTCGGTCAGAAGGAGCGGGTGGTGATCGTCGAGCTGGAGGGCGAGTGGCTGGTGCTGGGCGTGACGCCGCAGCAGGTCAATCTGCTCAACAAGATGCCGCGGCCGGAGGGCGCGGAGCCGGAGCGGGACGAGCCGGCCGAGCCGTTCGCTCGCTGGCTGAAGGCCGCTTTGGACAAGAGCCGCGAGGCGCAGCGGCGGCGGCAGGACAAATGATGAAGAAAAAGATCGTGATCGCTCTGCTGTCCGGCGGAGCGTTGCTGGTGCCGTTGCTGGCGGACGCGGCGGCGGGGCTGCCGCTGATGACCAGCACGCCGGCGGCGGGCGGCGGGCAGAACTACTCGCTCAGCCTGCAGATGCTGCTGTTCATGACGGCGCTGACCTTCATCCCGGCGATGCTGCTGATGATGACGGCCTTCACCCGCATCGTGATCGTGCTGTCCCTGCTTAGGCAGGCGCTGGGCACCACCCAGTCGCCGCCCAACCAGGTGATCGTCGGTCTGGCGCTGTTTTTGACGCTGTTCGTGATGGGGCCAACCCTCGACCAGGTTTACGCCAAGGCCTGGGTGCCGTTCTCCGACGACAAGATCAGCTTCAGCCAGGCGCTGGACGAGGGGAGCAAGCCGATGAAGGTCTTCATGCTGCGCCAGACGCGAGAAAAGGATCTGGCTTTTTTCATCGAGATTTCCCAGTCGCCCAAGCCGCAGAGCAAGGAAGACGTGTCGATGAAGACGCTGATTCCGGCCTTTGCCATCAGCGAACTGAAAACCGCGTTCCAGATCGGCTTCATGATCTTCATTCCCTTCATGATCATCGACCTCGTCGTCGCCAGCATCCTGATGGCGATGGGCATGATGATGGTGTCGCCGGTCACCATCTCCTTGCCGTTCAAGATGATGCTGTTCGTGCTGGTGGACGGCTGGACGCTGCTGATGGGCTCGTTGGTGCAGAGTTTCTACACGGGATGACGGCGATGCGGCTGGAGTGTTTGTCGCCGGCGGATTTGCCTGCTTGTCATGCCCTGTTCCGGGCCAGCGTGCATGCGCTGGCCGCCGGCGTTTATACCGGCGAACAATGCCTGGCGTGGGCGCCGGAGCGGATGCGGGACGATGAGATCGAGGCGGTTTGGCGCGCCAGGCTGGAAGGCGCCTGGTCTTGCAAGGCGGTGGCCGATGACGGCCGGCTGGCCGGCTTCGCCTGGTTGAAGCGCGACGGCGAATTCGACATGCTGTATGTCGCGCCTTGGGCCGGCAGGCAGGGTTTGGGCGGGAGAATGGCCGCCGAGCTTGAACGCCGCGCCGCAGAGGCCGGCGTGACGGCCCTCCATGCCTGGGCCAGCCACGCGTCGCGCCCGGTGTTCGAGCGTGCCGGCTACCGGCTGGCGCGCGCCAGCCGCGTCGTCCGCGATGGCGTGGAAATCGATAACTGGCTGCTGGCCAAGGGCGGCTGGCGGGAGGAGGGGGCATGAGTCCGGAACTGATCATCAGCATCGTGCAGAACGCGCTGTACATCCTGATCATCGTGTCGGCGCCGGTGCTGCTGACATCGCTGCTGGTGGGCCTGCTGATCAGCATCCTGCAGGCCGCCACGCAGATCAATGAAATGACGCTGACCTTCATCCCCAAGCTGCTGGCGATGTTCCTGGTGCTGGTGCTGGCCGGTCCGTGGATGCTGAACACCCTGATTGAATACACAACCAGGTTGTTCCAGAGCATACCTGGCGTGATCGGCTGATGCTGGCGATCAGCGATATCCAGATCAATGCCTGGGTCGGCGTCTTCGCCTGGCCGTTCGCGCGCATCGTCGGCTTGTTCCTGACGGAACCCATCTTCGCCTACCGCGGCGTGCCGCGCAGCTTCAAGGTCGGGTTCGCGCTGATCCTGACCGTGATCCTGTCGCCGCTGTTGCCGCCGCTGCCCGCTGTGCCGCTGGTATCGGCCGAAGGCATCGCCATCCTGGTGCAACAACTGCTGATCGGCCTGTCCATGGGCTTCGTGATGCGCATCGTGATCAGCGCGGTGGAGCTGACCGGCTTCATCATCGGCGCGCAGACCGGCCTGGGCTTCGCGATGTTCTATGACCCGGTCCATGCCGCCCAGGTGCCGGTGCTGTCGCAGATGCTATCCTTGCTCACCTTTTTCCTTTTCCTCGCCTTCGACGGTCACCACGTGGTGCTGAGCGCGCTGGTGCACAGTTTCCAGGTGCTGCCGATTGGCATGGCCATGCCGGCGCAGGGCATCAAGGCGCTGGTCTTGTGGGGGGGGCATCTGGTCGAGTGGGGGGTGTGGCTGGCGATGCCCATCATCGGCGCGCTGCTGATCACCAACCTGGCCATCGGCGTGATGACGCGGGCGGCGCCGCAGTTCAACATCTTCTCTTTCGGCTTTCCGCTGACCATCATGATAGGCTTCTGCACGCTGTACATGACGCTGCCGATGATGATCCCGGTGATAGAGCGCATGTACCAGATCGGCTTTGACATGATGTTGCGGATGCTGCAGGCCAAGTAGCCGGGCGCGTCTCGTAAAGCCGGACGGCTTTCTGCTAGAATACCGCCAATTTTGATTGACGCTCCGGCGCGCCGCCGGGGCCAGACAACGCACAGAGGCAAATATGGCAGGTCACAGCAAATGGGCTAACATCCAGCACCGCAAGGGTCGCCAGGATGCCAAACGTGGCAAGATCTTCACCCGCCTGATCAAGGAAATCACCGTCGCGGCCAAGATGGGCGGAGGCGATGTCAACATGAACCCGCGTCTGCGCCTGGCGGTGGACAAGGCCAAGGCCGAGTCCATGCCCAAGGACAATATCGAGAACGCGATCAAGCGCGGCACCGGCCAGCTGGACGGCGTCGATTATGTCGAGTGCCGCTACGAAGGCTACGGCATCGGCGGCGCGGCGGTGATGGTGGACTGTCTGACCGACAACAAGACCCGCACCGTGGCCGATGTGCGCCACGCCTTCTCCAAGTACGGCGGCAATATGGGCACCGACGGCTGCGTGTCCTTCCAGTTCAAGCATTGCGGCTACCTGGTGTTCGCGCCGGGCGTGGATGAGGACGCCTTGATGGAGGCGGCGCTGGAAGCCGGCGCCGAGGACGTGGTCAGCAATGACGATGGCTCGATCGAAGTCATCACCGGCCCGTACGAATTCTCCGACGTCAAGGACGCGCTGGAAGCCAAGGGCTTCAAGTCCGAGATGGGCGAAGTGACCATGCGCGCCGAGAACGAAACCGAGCTGACCGGCGACGAAGCCGCCCGCATGCAGAAGCTGCTGGACGCGCTGGAAGATCTGGACGACGTGCAAGATGTATATACCTCGGTGGTGATCGGCGAATAAGCCGTTCCCGTCCGCAGCGAAAACCCGGCCCGGCCGGGTTTTTTCATGTCCGCGCGGCTTGGGCCGCGGGCGCGGGCGGTGTAAACTGGCGGCTTGTTCCGCAGGTCCCGTTTCCGCAAGGATTTCATTGCCCATGCACCAGCCGCACGCCGAGCGCCGCAAGCGCTTGTTGGCCCAGATAGGCGACGGCGTCGCCTTGTTGCCCACCGCGACGATAGCGGTGCGCAATGCCGACAACCACTATCCCTACCGCGCCGACAGCTATTTTCTGCACCTGACCGGTTTCGAAGAGCCGGAAGCCGTGTTGCTGCTGGATGGCCGCAGCGGCAAGTCGGTGCTGTTCTGTCGCGACCGCAATCCGGAAATGGAAATCTGGGACGGCTTCCGCCATGGCCCCGACGGCGCGAGGGAAGTCTTCGGCTTCGACGAAGCCTATCCGCTGGCCGAAATGGCCGAGCGGATTCCCGATCTGCTGGCGGACTGCGGCCAGCTGTGGTGGCCGCTGGGCCACGACGAGGCTTTCGACCGCCGCGTCAACCTATGGCTGGACGCGGTGCGCGGCCGCGCGCGCGCCGGCGCCCGTCCGCCCGCGCATTACGGCGACCTGCGCGCGCTGCTGGACGAGATGCGCATGGTCAAGGACGAGGCTGAGATCGCGCTGTTGCGCCGCGCCGGCGAAATTTCCGCCGCCGGCCACGTGCGGGCGATGCGCGCCGCGCGTCCCGGCATGCATGAATACCAGTTGGAGGCGGAGCTGCTGCACGTTTTCGTCGGCCACGGCGCCCGCCAGACAGCGTACGAAAGCATCGTCGCCGCCGGGATCAACGCCTGCACGCTGCACTACGTGGCCAACAACACGCGGATAAGCGACGGCGAGCTGCTGCTGATCGACGCCGGCTGCGAATACCGCGGCTACGCCGGCGACATCACCCGCACCTTTCCGGCCAACGGCCGCTTCAGCGGCCCGCAGCGCGACGTCTACGAGATCGTGCTGGCGGCGCAGCTGGCAGGCATCGCCGCGGTGAAGCCGGGCGCGGTGTGGCACGCGCCGTCGGACGCCGCGCTGGCGGTCCTGGCGCAGGGGATGGTGGATCTGGGCTTGCTGGCCGGCACCGCGGACAGCGTGATCGAGTCCGGCGCCTACCGCCAGTTCTACATGCACGGCATCGGCCACCTGATCGGCCTGGACGTGCACGACGTTGGCCAGCGCAAGCAGGACGGGCAATGGCGCGGCTATCAGCCGGGCATGTGCACGACGATAGAGCCGGGCCTGTACATCCGGCCGGCGCCTGGCGTGCCGGAGGCGTTCCATGGCGTAGGCGTGCGCATCGAGGACAATGTGCTGGTGACGGCGGACGGCAACGAGGTATACACCGCGGCGGCGCCCAAGACGGTGGCGGAGATCGAGGCGCTGATGCGCGGGGAGTGAGATCGATGGATGAACGAATGAGCGAACACGCCGACGTCCTGATCGTCGGCGGCGGCCCGGTGGGCGCGCTGGCCGCCTTGAGGCTGGCGCGGCAGGGGCGCAGCGTGATGCTGCTGGAGGCGAGGGCGAGAGACGCCGAGGTGCGCGATGCCCGCGCGCTGGCGCTGTCCTGGCACAGCCGCGGCCTGCTGGAAGACGCCGGCGCCTGGCCGGCCGATCTGCCGGCGACGGCGATAGACACCGTCCACGTGTCGCAGCAGGGCAGTTGCGGCCGCACCCGTCTGGATCGGGAAGATCTGGATCTGCCGCATCTGGGCGCGGTGGTCGACTATCCGGCGCTGGTCGCCGGGCTTGGCGGCGCGCTGGAGCAGGCAGGCGTGCAGGTGAGATGGCAATGCCGGGTGACGGCGGTGAAGAGCCTGAGCCAGTACGCGTGCGCCGAGGTCGACACGCCGGACGGTCGTTTGCTGCTGACCGGCAGCCTGCTGGTGCTGGCTGAGGGCGGCGCGCTGGCGGAAACGCTGCCGGGCATCCGCCGGCTGAGCCACGATTACCATCAGTGCGCGGTGCTGGCGGAGGTGGAGACCGAGCTGCCGCCGCAGGGTGTGGCCTACGAGCGTTTCGCCCACGACGGCCCATTCGCGCTGCTGCCGCACGGCGAGCGCTACATGCTGGTGTGGACCCGCAGCCAGGCCGACGCCGAGCGGCTGGCCGCCGCCGACGAAGCGGTGCTGCGCGGCGAGCTGCAGCAGGCCTTCGGCGAGCGCCAGGGCCGGATACTGTCGGTCGGCCCGCGCGCCACCTTCCCGCTGGCGCTGCGCCAGGCCAGCCAGGTGGCGAGCGGCCGGGTGGCGCTGATCGGCAACGCCGCCCAGACCATGCACCCGGTGGCGGCGCAGGGCCTGAATCTGGGCCTGCGCGACGCGGTCGGCCTGGCCGAGGCGCTGGAGGGCGCGGCCGATGCCGGCGACGCGCGCGCGCTGAAGCGCTATGCCGCTTCGCGTAAGCTGGACAGCCGCGCGGTGGTCGGTTTCACCCATGGCTTGATCAAGCTGTTCGACGGCCACCATCCGCTGTTGAACCGCCTGCGCGGCGTCGGCATGACGGCGCTGGACGCGCTGCCGGCCTTGCGGCGCAAATTCGCCGGCCATCTTGTATTCGGCGTGCGGGGATAAACGGATGCGTTACGACAAATATCGAGCGGTCATCGTCGGCGGCGGCCTGGTCGGCGCCAGCTTGGCGCTTGCGCTGGCGCGCGCCGGCAAACGGGTGGCGTTGCTGGAGGCCGGCGAGCCGGCTGCCGATGGACTGGAGCAAGGCTGGGACGCGCGCATTTACGCGGTCAGCCCGGCCAACCGTCGTTTCCTGGAGGGCATGGGCGCTTGGCCGGACATGGCGCGGATCGGCACCATCGCCTCGATGGACGTGCGCGGCGACGCCGGCGGGCGGATTTCGTTCTCTGCCCGCGACGCAGATGCCGACGCGCTGGCCTGGATCGTGGAGAACCGCTGGCTGCTGGCCTCGCTGTGGGCCCAGCTGCGCGACAGCGGCGCGGAGCTGATCACCGGCGCGCGCGCCAAGGCGCTGGCCACGACGCCGGGCGAAGCCCGGCTGACACTGGAGGATGGCCGAGAACTGGCGGCCGAGCTGCTGGTGGGGGCCGACGGGGCCAACTCCTGGGTGAGGGAGCAGCTGGGCTTGAAGGCCAGCGTCAAACCCTATGGCCAGAGCGGCGTGGTCGCTAATTTCGCCTGCGAGCTGCCGCATCAGGGCATCGCGCGGCAATGGTTCTTCGGCGACAGCATTCTCGCCTGGCTGCCGATGGCCGGGAACCGAATATCGATGGTCTGGTCCACTCCTGATCCGCAGTCGCTGCTGCAACTGTCGCCGGAGGACTTGGCCGCGCGGGTGGCCGAGGCCGGCGGACGGCAACTGGGCGCGTTTGCCACCCTGACCGACGCCGCGGCCTTTCCCTTGCGGCTGATCCAGCCGGAGGCGGTGGCGGCCGAGCGGGTGGCGCTGATCGGCGACGCCGCCCACACCGTCCATCCGCTGGCCGGGCAGGGCGTCAACCTGGGCTTCCAGGACGCCGCGCAACTGGCTGGCCTGCTGGACGCCGCGCCCGATTGCGGCGACTGGATGCTGCTGCGCCGCTACCAGCGCCAGCGCCGCGAGGCGGTGGCCGCCATGCAACTCGGCTGCGATGGCTTGTACCGGCTATTCCATGCGAAACTGCCTGGTCTGCCATGGCTGCGCAATACCGGCCTGTCTTTGACCAACTGCATGACTCCGCTGAAACGGCAGTTCGCCAGACAGGCGATTGGATACTGATCCCAAAGGACCCCTGATCGATGAACAAGAGAATGAAAACGCTGGCCCTGTCCAGCGCGATGCTGATGTCGCTGGCCGCATGCTCCCAGGCCGCCGGCGGCAATGTCGAAGACGTGAAGAAGGCCTTCCTCGGCCATTTCCCCGGCAAGCAGGTGAAGAGCGTCAGCGCCACCCCGGTCAAGGGCATCTATGAGCTGGTGGTGGACGGCCGCCAGGTGGTGTACGTCAACAGCGACGCCAGCTATCTGTTCGTCGGCGACCTGATCGACACCAAGAGCAAGGAAAGCCTGACCGAGAAGAAGATGGCCGAGCTGTCCAAGGTGGACTTCAACGCGCTGCCGTTCCAGTACGCGTTCAAGGATGTGCGCGGCAAGGGCGAGCGCAAGATGGCGGTGTTCACCGATCCTGACTGCCCGTTCTGCAAGAAGCTGGAGCGCGAGAGCCTGAAGGACATCGACAACGTCACCATCTACACCTTCCTGTACCCGCTGACCCAGTTGCACCCGGACGCGATGCGCAAGTCCAAGCAGATCTGGTGCTCGGCCGACAAGGCCGCCGCCTGGACCGCCTTCATGCGAGACGGCAAGCCGCTGACCGGTCCGGACAACTGCGACACGCCGCTGGAGAAGATCCAGGCGCTGGGCGAGAAGATGGGCATCACCGGCACGCCGGCGCTGGTGTTCGCCAATGGCCGCATGGTGCCGGGCGCCATCGGCGGCGACGACATCGAGCAGCTGCTGAACGCCAAGTAAGCCAACAAGACGGGACCGGTGGTCCCGTTTTTGATGGCGAACGGCGCGAAACGGGCATGAAGATGCGGCGTTGGAACACGACGGAACGGCTGCTGCTGGCGCTGTGGCTGTCGCTGCTTGTCCACGCGGCCGTGCTGTGGCTGCCGCTGAGGCCCGGGCAATGGGCTTCCTGGCACGAGGCGATGCGGGTGAGGCTGCGGGGAGAGCCCGCTCCGGCGGCCGCCGAGCCGCCGCCGATCGCGCCGCCGGTGGCCGAAGCGCCCAAGCCGGATGCTGACGACATGGCGCCGGAGGACATCGGCGATGACAGGCTGCGTCTGGGCGCCGACATCTATTATCCGGCGCGGGAGCTGGACCAGCTGGCGCAGGAGCGCGGCCGCATCGCGCTGCCGGACGTGGCCTTGAACGGCCCATCGCAGCCGATCGAGGTGCTGGTGTTCATCGGCGCCGGAGGCAGGGTGGACGCGGTGCGCTTCGAGGGCGAGGTGGACGCCAAGCTGGCCGATGCCATCGCCCCGGTTTTCCGCGGCGCGGATTACCAACCCGCGCGCAAGGACGGGCGGGCGGTGAAAAGCTACAAGCGGATACGGATAGAGCCGCAGGCGGATGCGCCGCCGCCACTGTCGCATTGAGTCCGCTTCATGCTACATTGTCCCCCGTTCCGGCGCATGCCGGAGGGCTAACACCGCCAGGGACGGAGCCAACCGTCCCGGCAATCGACAAAGGAAACGCCATGTCTGATCTGCAGACTCTCTTCACTCAGGCCCAGGCCGACGTCAAGACCTTGTCCGAGCGTCCGGACAACCAGACCCTGCTGCAACTGTACGCGCTGTTCAAGCAGGCGACCGAAGGCGACGCCGCCGGCGAGCGTCCGGGCATGATGGACTTCATCAACCGCGCTAAGTTCGACGCCTGGGAAAAGCTGAAGGGCAAGGATGGCGCCGCGGCCATGCAGGAATACGTAGACGTGGTGAACAAGCTGCTGGCCGACTGAGCCGGAGCCTGTCCTTCATCAAGCCGAACGGCGCCCATCGGGCGCCGTTTTGTTTTGCCGGTCACCAGCAGCCGCTGACGCTCAGCGTGGTTCCGTTGGAGCCGTTGACGATATTGCTCTGGTTGCCCAGATTGTCCAGCTGGTAGGTCTGGCAACTGTCCTGGGCCTGGCTGCCTTGGGGCGCGGCGTTCAGTGCGAAGGTGCTGGCCGTTGTGTTTGCGATGGAGAGCGCATACAGATTGTTGCCGTTGCCGGGCACATAGACCGTGCCGCTGGCGTAGCCCAGGGTGGCCAGTTGGCTGGCGTAGTTGTTGTTGGTGGAAAAATAGCTTTCCTGGCGGCTGGCCAGGTCTTGCAGCGCGGTTTTGGCCGCGGTGCGGTTGGATTGCATCATGAAGTTGCGGTACGAGGGCAGGGCGATGGAAACCAGCAGGGCCAGCACCGCCAACGTGATCACCAGTTCCAGCAGGGAAAATCCTTCAGGTTTTTTTTTCATGGTTCCGTCTCTTGGAGGCTCAGCGCAGTTCTATCCAGTTCAGCCTGGCGTGCAGGTCGAAGGCGGCCGGATTGAGTTGCGGCGGAGTGGCGACCGGGCCGCCGCTGATGCTGCTGCCGATAGCGAAATAGTTGCTCTGGAAGCTGACCACGCTGGGCGAACCGGCCATATTGACCGCGATGCCGTCTATCACGCTGCCGCTGATGCCGTTGAAATTGCCGGAATCGTTGGCGTAATAGGAGCGCGCGGTGGCGCCGCCGGTTTTCGGGTTCAGCGACATGGTGAAGCCGGTGGCGGACGATACCGTGCACGACGACGCGTTGTTGTTGGGCGGGATGGTGGTATTGACGGTGAAGGTGCCCAGCTGGCTGACCGGGTTGTAGATCACCTGCTCGCCGCTGCCGGGCAGGTTGAGCAGCCAGCCGTAGCTGGTGTTGCTGGTGCTTGGACTGCAGGCGCCGCCGCCTTGCCAGCAGACGGTGTTGTTGGACAGCGCGCGGTAGCCTTGCACCGAGCCCAGCGTCGAGCTGTAGGATGCGGCGACGGTCTGGGCGGTGAGGTTGCTCGGGCGCACGGTCAGGCCGCCGGTGGGCGCGGCCTGGCTGTAGTAGGCGGACTGGCCTACCAGCGTATTCCATCCCGACATGTCCCAGTCCCAGACGCCGTACAGGCTCTGGGTGCCGCCGGCGTAGATGTCGGCGGAACTGGTGGTGAACGGGATTTTCTGGCCGGTGCCGAACGACACCAGCACCCGCGGATTGGCGCCGCCGGTGGGAATGGATGTCACCAGCAGCTTGCTGGTGATCGGCTGCAGGCTGGGCGTGCAGCTGCCGGCGCTGATCTGCGCGCTGGTGCAGTAAGTGTACTGGGCGGTGAACAGCGGCGAGGCGGCGACTTTGCCGAATTGCGAGACCGCCCAGCTGGACGGCGTGCTGCCGGTGACGTCGAAACGCCATACGTTGCCGAACAGGTCGCCGGCGTAGATGTAGTCGGCGATGTTGTCTCCATCCAGGTCGGCGACCGTGGTGTAGTAGATGCCGTTCTTGCCGCCGGCGCCCGAGGGGTCGTTGGCGCTGCCGCTGCCGGTGTCCAGTTCGTAGAAGCTGGGCGCGCCGTTGCTGCCTACCAGCATGATGAAGATGACGGCGTGGCCGTTGGCGCTGTTGTAGCCATTGCCGAACACCGCGCCCCATTGGCCATTGTGGAAGCGGGTGATCACCGGCGTGCCGAAGGTGTAGCCCAGGTCGTTGCCGCAGGTGGATTTGTTGACGCAGCTGAGCGTGCCGCTGTTGATCTCCGACACCACCAGGCTGGAGGCGTTGCTTTCGGAGAAATTGGCCGGATTGCTGATGTCCAGCATGTACATCGCCTGGCCGCCGGCTCCCAGGCCGCCTACCAGCCAGGTGTGCCAGCCGCTGCCGTAGAACAGGTCGTCGGCGGCCGGGGTGGCGTCGACGAAGTACTGGTGGGCGTAGGTGGGATTGCTGTACTGGACAGTGTTGGCCTGGGCCGCGGCCGGCACGTAAGCCAACACCTCCTGGCCATCGTTGTTGGTGGCCACGTAATTGCCGCTGCTGTCGTTGGCGCCGCTGCGGAAGCCGTGCAGCATGCCGTCGTTGCCGCCGTTGTAGACGATGTTGGTCCGGGTGAGGTTGGCGGATTTGTAGCTGGGGTAGCTTTGCGCGCCGGTCGCGTTTTCCGCGGGCGAGGCGGATGGGTAGAGCTTGTCGCTCCAGACGTTCGCATAACTGTTCTGCGGCGAGCCTACCCAGATCGGGCTGCTGTTGATCAGATCGCCCAGCACGCTGTCGCGGTCGCGGAACAGGCCGCTGCCCAGCGTGGTGACTTCGTTGCCGCGCGCGCCGCGCAGGTAGGAGACTCGGGCCGAACCGTTGCCGTCCGGGCTCAGCGTGGTTTGCTGCGCGGATGTCAGGCTCGCCCACTGGAAGGGGATGCCCTGGCTGCCGTTCCAACTGAGAATGGCGCGGCTGGTTTGCGCGCTCATATTGCTGGCGCCGGTGGTGGCGCAGCTGCCGCCGGTCAGCACGCAGGAGCCATCCCAGGTGGCGGTGCTGGCCACGCTGACCTGGCCGGTGCTGGTATTGCCTTGCAGCGCGTAGGAGGCCAGCGATCCCCACCAGTTGTCCGCGTGGTAGCTGGCCACGTATTGCTGGGTGCCGGTGCGGATCAGCGTGGTCTGCTGGCTGTTCAGGCCGCTGGAGCTGGCGGATTGGGTGAAGGGCTGGGCCTGGAAGCAGCTGATTTCGTGCACGTTGCGGCTGGCGCCGGTGGACGCGGCGAAGCCGAAGGTGATCTGGCTGGGCAACGGGCCGCTGACCGAGGTGTTGTTGATGTCGTAGTTGGTGATCACCGGCACGTAGGCGCCGTTGTTGTAGCTGTACCAGAGGCTGAGAAGGTTGGCCGGCGTGATCTTCAGCTTGTAGCTGATCGGCACCGCCTGGCCGCGCTTGGTGGCGGATTCATTGGCCATCGGCTGGCTGGACGGCAGCTGGTAGACGCCGCCGCTGGTGCCGGGAATGCTGATGAACGGATAGTTCAGCACGCTTTGCGTGCCGTATTTGCCGGTCTTGCAGACGCTTTGCACCATGGAGGCGCTGAAGCTGCCGCCGAACTGGCTGGCCAGCGCGCTGGCCGCCACCGACCCCGCGCCGCGCAGCGAGATGTTTTGCGGTTTGGCGCCCGGTCCGCTGGAGGTGTTGTCGTTGCTGGAGCCACCGTTGGGGAAGTTGCCGTACTCGTCCATGCCCAGGCCCAGGTAGCCGCCGATGATGCCGTTGTAAGGGGAGTTCACGTTGGAGCAGCTGTAGCCCAGGCTGCCGCCGAAGGAGCCTACGGCGCTCGGAATGCCGGTGAGCAGGAAGAAGCTCATGCCGTCGGCGCCGTCGCGCGCGCTGCCGCCGGAGTCGCCATCGTAGGTGTAGCTGGTAAAGGTAGCCTGCAGGCCGCTGCCGGACGGAAACAGGCTGTTGTAGACGATGGCGCCCGACTGGCTGCCGGAACTGTTGGTCAGCCGCAGCGCGCCGTTGCCGCTGGTGTCCGGCAGCGTGCCGGCGTAGCCGCCGATCTGGGTGTTGCCGCTGGGGTCCTTGCTGCCGCAGGCCGGGATGGTGCCGGAGCCGGTGCCGGCGGTCATGCAGGCGCCGCCGAACACCAGCCAGTTGAGCTGGGCGCCTCCGCCGGTGAAGTTGTCGCTGACGGTGACCGCGCCGGCGGTTTGCGGCCACAGGCTTGAGGCCAGCAGGGCGGCCAGGCTGAGAGCAAGACGCGGGGCATCGGGTCGCATGGTCATTTCCCCAGATTGGTGGTGCCGGAGTACAGCGTGTAGGTGCTTTGCAGCACGGCCACCGACGCGGCGTTGCCGCCATAGCCTATCGCTGTGAGCTGGTAGACGGCGCCGGTGCCGGCGGCGTTCAGCCCCAGAAACTGGATGTAGAGCTGAGGAGCCTGGTAATAGGTTTGGCCGCCGCCATTGGCCGAGGCGGTCATGAGGGGCGGAGTGTAGGTGTAGCCCGTGGTCCACGGTACGTTGGTAGTTGGGTTGGCGATCGCGTTGCTGCATATCTGCAGCGCGCTCAGCGTCTGGGTGCTGCTGCAGTTGACGGCGGCGCCGGCGTTGCCGCCCTGGTTCAGCCACCATTCCGCGTATTGCAGCGTCGCTTCGGCCGCTTCGAAGGCCCGGCCCTTTTCGCGGGTGTTGCCGGCCAATTTGCCCAAGAGGCCGCTGCTGCGCATCAGCGCGATGCCGATGATGGTGATCACGATCAGCATCATCAGCGCCGCCACCATCGTGAAGCCGCGTGGACCGGAAGCGCGGGAGAGAGGGGATGGGCGCGTCATAGCTGGTTCATCAGGCCGGTGAGCCAGGACATCTTCACCGTGGCCGGCTGGCCAGGCTGGCTGGCCAGGGGATTGACCATGGTCAGCGTCACCCATACCGAGCGCACGGTGGCGCCGGAAGGAATGCCGGAGGCCGGATAGTAATGGGTGATGGAGCCGCTGTTGGCGGAGTCAACGCCGTATAGCACAGTCATTTTGCTGACGCCGTCCACCAGCACCTGGGCGGTTCCGCCGTTGACGGCGCAGGCGAGCTGGTTTGAGCCGTTGACGGAAAACTGGTTGATGTAGATCTGGCCGCTTCCGCTGGTGTTGCTGGAGCCGTTGCAGTTGAGCACGGTGTCGCCGGACAGGGTGGCGAAGCGCATGCTCAGCGTGTCCGACGCGCCCGAGCCCCCCGACGTGCCGGTGATCGATTGTCCGGCGGCGAAGCCGCTTGCGGCCGGCAGCGCTTGCGCCGCGGTCTGGAGCTGCGGGTTGGGATAGTAGCCGGCGGACTGCGCGATGCTGCTGATCAGGGTCATCGCCGTGCGCTGATTGTCTTGTAGTTGAGCCAGGCCGGATTGGCTGGTCTTGGTCAGCCGGGCGGAGGTGAAGATCAGCGTCAGCACGCTGAGCAGGAACAGGCCGATGGCGATGGCCACCATCACCTCGATCAGGCCGCCGCCGCGCTGCCGACGCACGCTCATGGCACCACCACCATCTGGTAGCTCTGGCTGGCGGTGCCGGCGGCCATGGAAACGGCGTTGACCGAGCGGTTTTTTTCCAGCCAGTACACGGTAATGGTGCAGGCGACCGGCGTGTAGGTAGTGGCTGGGTTGCAGGCTATCTGGCCGCTGCCGCCCGGCAGGGCGCTGATCGTGCCGTTGCCCCACTGGGCGGCGTCGTAGCCGGCCACGTTGGCGGCGCTGCAGGTGGTGCCGGAGGCGGAGCAGTCCACCGCCTGGCTCAGGGCAGGGGAGCCGCTGATGGCGCCGGAGGCGCTGACGCTCCAGCTGCCGCTGGCGCTCAGCGCGCCCCAGTAGGCGGAGTTGGCGTGCATCGCCGCGGCCATGCTTTCGGCGGCGATGGCGCCCAGGCTGCGGCTGCGGGCGATGCTGGTGCTGTTGATCGCGGCGGCTTGCATGCCGGCGATGCCGAGCAGGCCAAGCGAGATCACGATCAGCGCCACGAGCACTTCCAGCATGCTGAAACCGTTTTGGCCGGGTGTTTTCATGGGCATGTGTATTGTCCCGTGCTGTCGGTCTGGCCGCTGGTCAGCACCTGAGGATGGCCCACCGCGGCCAGCGCCACGCAGCGCCGGCTGCTGGCCTGGTTGCCGGAGGTATTGAACGTGATCATGCCATCGTTGCTGGACGGCGCATAACCCATGCGGTTGAAGCATAGATAAGGATAGGCGCTGTTGTTGGAGCTGGCGCTGTCGCCGCTGGCGAAGGCCTGCTGCCTGCGCAGTACGGTGCCGCTGGTGTCGGTGCAGTTTCCCCCGGCCGCCTGCAGCACGATCCAGCCGCCGGCCCAGCTGGTGTTGCCGGGCGCGCTGGCGTTGCAGTTGGCGCCGTCGGCGGAAGGGCAGACCAGCACGGTCTGGCCGCGCTTGAGCGCCTCGTTGCGGGCGGCCAGGATGTCGCCGTACAGATTATTGCTCTCGGACATCACCGCGTTGGCTGACACGGCGCTTTGGTAGGCCGGCACGGCGAATGCGAGGACGATGGCCAGCAAGGCCATGACGATCAACAACTCAGGCAGGGTGAAAGCTTGTTGCTTGTCCATGATGCTCGATCTGTTGCCCGGCGGCCGCGCCGGCGAAGTGCTTCGAACCATTATCGGCCAAGACTATCTTGGGTGGAATCATCGCCGGCGCCGCCGGTCCGTCTCTCGAGGCCGCCTGTCGCCTGCATGGCACAAGCTCAGCTCCAGGCCTGCAGAATGGCTTGCAGGGCGGGGTGCTGCAATTTGCGTCGGCTGGCGGTGACGTAGTAGTGCTCCGATACGCCGTCCAGCGCGCCCAAGGACAGCAGGCCGGGATGGTCGGCCTCCCCGTCGGGCGAGACGGGGGCGGGCAGCAGTCCCATTCCCTGGCGGGCGAATGTCTCCATTAACGCATGGTCGTCGAATTCGCCGACAACGTCGGGCCGCAAACCGTTTGCCTCGAACCAATGCTCCAGTTGCCTGCGCAGCACGTTGTCGCGGCTGGGCAGCAATAGCGGCGCTTGCTCCAGGCTGGCTGGGAAGCCTGCCAGACGGCTGGCGTGCAGCGCCGGCGCGGCCAGCAGCTGCACCGGGCAGCTCAGCAGCGGCCAGGACTGGAATTGTTGCTGCTCGCTGCTGGCCACCGGCCGGTCCGCCAGCACCAGATCCAGCCGGTGCCGGCCCAATTCGCCGATCAGCTCGTCGAAGTCCCCCTCGCCGCAACTGAGGCGGAGGCGGTTGCCGGTTTGCAGCGCCGGCCGCAACAGGCGGCTAGCGATGCCTTTGGGGACGACGTCGGAAATGCCGGCCGCCAGCCGCAGCGTCTGGTCGAGCAAGGGATCGGCCAGCGCCTCTTCCATTTCCTCGCCCAGCAGAAAGATGCGGTCGGCGTAGCCTTGGGCCACGCGCCCGGCTTCGGTCAGTTCCAGCCCGCGCCCTTGCTGGCGGAGCAAGGACCGTCCCAGCTGCTGCTCCAGCCGGGAAATCTGGCCGCTGACGGTCTGCATGCTGATGCCCAGCTGTTCGGCGGCGCGGGTGACGCTGCCGGTGCGGGCGACGGCCCAGAAATAGTGCAGATGCTTGTAATTGAGCTTGTCCATTTTTCAATTCGAAAAAACCGTATACATGTTCAGATTTTACTTTATTTTTTCGATTCATTTTGTCGCATACACTGCAGTGTGGCCAGCGCTTCGTCCTGGCCGATGATTGAATGGATTTCGGGAGACTAAACAATGAAACGGGTGATTTTGCTGATTGTGACCAACATCGCCGTGATGCTGGTGCTGAGCGTGAGCGTCCGTCTTTTGGGGCTGGACCGCTTCGTCACTTCCGGCGGGCTGAATCTGGGCATGCTGCTGATGTTCTCGGCGGTGCTGGGTTTCGGCGGCGCCTTCATTTCTCTGGCCTTGTCCAAGACCATGGCCAAGTGGAGCACCGGCGCGCGGGTGATCACGCAGCCGTCCGGCCAGACCGAGGCCTGGCTGCTGAACACCGTGCGCAAGCTGGCCGACCGCGCCGGCCTGCCGATGCCCGAGGTGGCGGTGTACGAGGGCGAGCCCAACGCTTTCGCCACTGGTCCCAGCCGCTCCAACTCGCTGGTGGCGGTGTCCACCGGCCTGCTGGCCAATATGAACGAGGAAGAAGTGGAAGCGGTGCTGGCGCACGAGATCGCCCACATCCGCAACGGCGACATGGTGACGCTGACGCTGATCCAGGGCGTGGTCAACACCTTCGTGTTTTTCCTGGCGCGGGTGGTCGGCTATCTGGTGGACAGCTGGCTGAAACGCGATGAGGAAAACAGCTCCGCCGGCACCGGCATCGGCTACTTCGTCACGGTGATCGTGTGCGAGATCGTGTTCGGCATCCTGGCTTCCGTGGTGGTGATGTACTTCTCGCGCCAGCGCGAGTTCCGCGCCGATGCCGGCGCCGCCGAGCTGCTGGGTTCGCCGCGGCCGATGGCCAACGCGCTGCGCCGCCTGGGCGGCATCGAGGCCGATGGCCTGCCCAAGAGCATGGCCGCCTCCGGCATCGCCGGCGGCCGCGGCCTGCTGGGCCTGCTCGCCACCCATCCGAGCATGGAAGAACGCATCGCCGCGCTGGAAGGCCGCGGTTGACCCTCGCGGGCGGCGTCTGTCCGCCCGCATTGACGGATTGAATGGAGTGTTGCAGTGATCGATTTTCTGACCGCCCCCGCGCTGGGTTATCCGCTGTGGACCTGGCTGGCTTTCCTGGCCGGAGTGCTGGCGTTGCTGGCGTTCGATCTTGGCATCCTGCAGAAGGATGGCCGCGAGATCGGCGTGCGCGACAGCCTGAAGCTGTCGGCGTTTTATATAGGCATAGGCCTGGCCTTCGGCGGCTGGGTGTGGTGGTATCGCGGCGCCGACGCCGGCGTGCAGTACTTCACCGGCTATCTGCTGGAGAAGTCGCTGTCGCTGGACAATGTGTTCGTGATCTCGCTGATCTTCGGCAGCATGGCGGTGCCGCGAGCGCTTCAGCACCGGGTGCTGTTCTGGGGCATTCTGGGCGCCATCCTGATGCGGGCGCTGATGATAGGCGCCGGCGCCGCGCTGGTGGCCGAGTTCCAGTGGGTGCTGCTGCTGTTCGGCATCTTCTTGCTGTGGGCCGGCCTGAAAATGCTGTTCTCCGGCGACGAGGAAGCCACGCCGCTCACCGAGCAGAAGTTCTACCAGTGGCTGCGCCGCCGGATGCGGCTGACGCCGGAACTGCACGGCAACGCCTTCCTGGTGCGCGGCGAGCGCCACGGCCTGGGCAAGGGATGGTGGGCGACGCCGCTGCTGCTGACGCTGATTCTGGTGGAGTCGGCCGACCTGGTGTTCGCGGTGGACAGCATCCCGGCCATCTTCGCGGTCACCCAGGATCCGTTCCTGGTCTACACCTCCAACATCTTCGCGATTCTGGGCCTGCGCGCGCTGTATTTCGCGCTGGCGGCCATGGTGCACCGTTTCCATTATCTGAAGTACGCGCTGGCGCTGGTGCTGGTGCTGATCGGCGTCAAAGTGGGGTTGGTCTACCTGCACGACGCGGGCCTGGTGGCCTTCAAGCTACCCACCGCCTGGTCGCTGCTGGCGACGGTGTCCCTGCTGGCAGGCGGCATCGGCTATTCCTGGCATCGAACCCGGCAGGAACCGCACAGCGGAACCAATTGAAACCTTCGTCACTCCAACCCTGAGAGCGCGGGCGCCCAAACACGGCGCCCGCGCTGTTGTCGCGCTTGCAGGCGACACCTTCGTGATTAACTCCCGATACCTTAGGAACTGCCGATGTCTCAAGCTTCCCGCGTGCTTATTGTCGATGACGATCCGGATCTGCGCGATCTGCTTAGCGATTACCTGAGCCGCCAGGACATGGTTGTCTCGGCGGTGGGCGATGGCGAGGCGATGAACCGCGCCTTGGCCGAGCAGTCGTTCGACATCCTGATTCTGGATCTGATGTTGCCGGGCGAGGACGGCCTGAAACTGTGCCGCGACCTGCGCTCCCGCTCCAATATGCCGATCCTGATGCTGACGGCGCGCGGCGACGAACTGGACCGCATCATCGGCCTGGAAATGGGGGCCGACGATTACCTGCCCAAGCCGTTCAACCCGCGCGAATTGCTCGCCCGCGTGCGCAGCATCCTGCGTCGGGTGGAAGAGCGCCGCAACAACAGCGCGCTGCGCGCGCTGCAGTTCGGCGACTGGCGGCTGGAGCTGGGCGCCCAGCATCTGGTCGACGGCGGCGGCGTGGTGACGCCGCTGTCCGGCGGCGAGTTCAAGCTGATGCAGGCTTTGGCCGAGAATTCGCAGCGCGTGATGTCGCGCGACCAGCTGATGGAGGCGATGAACGGCAAGGAAGCCGGCCCCTTCGACCGCACCGTCGACGTGATGATAGGCCGCTTGCGCCGCCGCCTGGGCGACGACGCCCGCGAACCGCTGCTGATCAAGACCATACGCAGCGGCGGCTACATGCTGGCTTGCGAGGTGGTGCCGGTGAGATGAGGCGCTTGCCTCGCACCCTGTATGGCCAACTGCTGCTGACGCTGCTGACCAGCGTGCTGTTGGCCAACGTGGTCGGCATCGCGCTGGTGCTGACCGACCGCGAGCGGCTCAGTCGCACCCTGCGCGCCGAGTACGTGGCGCAGCACCTGGCGGACATGATCAATCTGCTGGACGAAACCGCCGCCGCCAGCCGGCCCAAGCTGGCCGGCGCGCTGACTTCTCCCAATGCCCAGGTGCTGCTCGACCAGCCCTGGCGGGTCGGGGGCAAGACCAGCCTGCCGGAAGCCGGCAAGCTGCGCGAACTGATCCAGGACGATCTTGGCTCTCCGTTCCGTCTGCAGGTGCTGTCCTTCCGCGACGACTCTCCCGATGCCGCGGAAGATTTGCTGCGTCCCTTCGTCGAGCCGGGCCGGCACGTGTTCACGCCGGGCAAGCAGTTCTGGGTGCAGGCTTTTCCCAACAAGCTGGGCGAGGGCGGACCGGAGTTCAAGATCCAGATGGCCACGGTGCAGGCGCAGCTTAAGGACGGCACCGTGGTGACCTTCCGCATCGGCCAGATATCCAGCGCGGCGGAAACGCCGTGGCGGGTGACCGCCTGGCTGCTGCTGGTGGCGCTGGTGGTGGCCATGGCTTCCGCCTGGGCGGTGCGCCGCCTGACGCGGCCGCTGGCGCTGTTTTCCCAGGCCGCGACCGGGCTGGCGGCCAACCTCAACCAGCCGCCCTTGCCTGAAACCGGCACCCAGGAAGTGGTCAACGCTTCCCGGGCTTTCAACCGGATGCAACAGGAGCTGCAGCGTTATCTGCAGACGCGCAGCCAGATGCTGGCAGGCGTGTCGCACGATCTTCGCCTGCCCATCACCCGCGTCCGGCTGAGGCTGGAGCAGCTGGAGGAGGGAAGCGCGCGCCAGGCGATAGAGCGCGACCTGGTCGAGATGGATCAGCTGATAGGCGACACGCTGGCCTATCTGCGGATGGGGCAGGGCAATGAAAGCACGGTGCTGCTCAATGTCGGCGCCTTGCTGGAGGGCGTGGTCGAGGACGTGGAGGCGTTGGGCGCCGAAGTGGCGTGCAGGACTGAGGCGGTGAAGCCGCTGTACGCCCGGCCGCAGGCCTTGCGCCGCTGCATCGCCAACCTGCTGGAGAATGCCCGCCGTTATGGCGGCGGCGTCGTGGAAGTATCGCTGCGCGAGCATGCCGGCAGGGTGAAGATCATGGTGCGCGATCATGGCCCAGGCATCGCCGAGGATGATCTCGAGCGGGTATTCGAGCCCTATGTGAGGCTGGAGCACTCCCGAGCCAAGCATACCGGCGGCAGCGGGCTGGGGCTGGCGATCGCCCGAGCCATCGCGCGCGAACACCATGGCGACATTCTTCTGTTCAATCACCCGCTGGGCGGCTTGTGCGCCGAGCTGTATTTCCCCGCCCAGCGCGAGGCTGTCGCGGATAGCTGAGCCTAGGGTCTGCTGGCCATCGCGGCATGGCCGCGCTCGCAGAGCGCGCGGAAGGGCTTAACAATGTTTGACAAAGTGCGCTGGCAAACAAATTGATTGGAAAAACGAAAGCGAGTACACTCTAAATTGAGTCTGGTTGATGTCTGAATTCTTTAGGTTCGAACAGGCTCAGGTCAAGTCTATCCTTATGTAAGGCCCACAGATGTGGGCCTTTTTTTTCGCTACTGAACATTGTTTCGGTGTTAATGGCTTTGTTAATGTTCATTAAGCAATAAAAACACATAAAATTGTTAAGTTTGGACAAGATTTCTGATCTCATGACTAGTGTTGTATTTTTGCATCCTGTGATGTGTTTTTACAACATGGTACCGAAGTGTTCACTTGCATATATCCATCTGTGGAATTAGTATTCAATCGCTTTCTAAGACAAGCCACAAGGATTGTTCACCATGAAAAAAACTCTGATCGCCCTGGCGGTTGCCACTCTGCCGGCTGCCGCATTCGCTGATGTCACCATCTACGGCCAACTGAAGGCCGGCGTGGAAAATGTTCACGCTGGTGGCGTGAATCAAACCAATGTCGACGATATGGGCTCCCGTATCGGCTTCAAAGGCGGCGAAGATCTGGGCAATGGCCTGAAGGCCATCTGGCAGGTTGAGAGCGGTTTCGACATTGACGGCACCAACCGTCAGGGTTACGGCACGTTCGCCAGCCGCGAATCCTTCGTCGGCCTGGATACCGGCTACGGCAAGGTTCGCCTGGGCAACATCTCCACCTTCAGCGACTCCAACATGAGCGTCGTGAATCCGTGGGAAAGTTCCAGCAACGCGCTGCAACTGAACGCCTTCACCCGCGACGACGAGCGCGTGAAGAACGCCATCCGCTTCGACACCGCCAATTACAATGGCTTCCAGGGCGCTTTCCTGTACGGCACCAAGGAAGACAAGAGCAACGCGTTCAATAAGGATGCGCAGACCACCCAGCGTGAAACCTACAACCTGGGCCTGTCGTACGAGAACAGCGGCTTCTTCGGCAAATACCAGTACATCCACCAGACCCCGGTGGTTGCCGCTGGCGTGCGCACCCAAGCGAATGACAGCCACCGCCTGGAAGCTGGCTACAATGCCAACAACCTGCTGCTTGCCTTCGGCTACCGCAACGATCGTGGCGACAGCTCCATCACTCCGCTGAGCTTCCTGCAGAACAACACGGTTCCGGCTGGTGACGGCAGCAAGTACAAGTCGCAGGAATACGCGCTGACCGCGGCCTACACCCTGGGCGCCTTCACTCCGAAGATCACCTACGCTCAGGCCAAGGACTACGACAAGGACGGCGTGCGTGTGGACAACACCGGCTACAAGCAATTCCTGGTCGGCGTGGACTATCAAATGTCCAAGCGCACCACCGTTGGCCTGCAATACGGCGAAGTGAAGGCTGATCAAGCCATCTTCAACAATGGCAGCGACGCTTCCAGCACCGGCAGCAAGCTGCGCGGCGTGGGTCTGAACATGGTTCACTCCTTCTAATACCGGCAACGGATTGGAACAGGACGCTCCGATGGGCTGACATCGAAGCGACAATACAGACTGCCGTTCCCGCAAGGGGACGGCAGTTTTGTTTTGGATGCTTGCCGGCCTGCGCTTGCGCGCGTCAAATAGCTTCTTTGCCCTGAGGAGCTCCGATGCCGGAATTTCACCGCTTGTTGCATTCCGTGGCCCAGGCCTTGCCTTGGCTTGATGCCGCCGATGAGCCCTGGCGATGGCTGAGAGACTTGCCCGATGAGTTGGCGGCGCTACGCGCCACCGCCAATCCCGATGAATGGGTGTTGAATGGCGAGGCGATGATCCATCGCGGCGCGACGCTGGAAGCGGGGGCGATCCTGAAGGGGCCGGTCTGGATAGGCCCCGGTTGCCGGGTGGCCGCCCACGCCTATTTGCGCGGCGGTGTAGTTTTGTGTCCTTGCGCGACGGTCGGGCCGGGCTGCGAGATCAAGACTTCCATCGTCGGGCCGGGCAGCCGGCTGGCGCACTTTAATTTCGTCGGCGATTCGGTGCTGGGCGCCGATGTCAATCTGGAGGCCGGGAGCATCCTGGCCAATCACTGGAACGAGCGCGACGACAAAACCATACGCCTGCATGTGGCCGGCAAGGTGCTGCTGCCGGGGCTGGAAAAGCTGGGGGCCTTGCTGGGCGATGGCGTGCGGGTGGGGGCCAACGCGGTATTGTCGCCGGGGACGGTGCTGGGAGAGGGCGCCGTGGTGCCGCGCCTGGGATTGGTGGATCAGGACCAGATTTGAAAAACGGACCGCCGGCTTGGCCGGACGGTCCGTTGTCTACGCGTCGATCACTGCGGGAAGGGCGCGACGCCGAGCTTACCCAGCAGGTAGCCGGCGGTCTGCAGCGCGCCTTCCACCCAGCCCTGCGCGTCGGAGTAGGCTTCGCCGCAGATGTACAGGGGCAGGTCGGTCGGCTGCACCACGGCATGTTTCACTTCCCAGCTCTTCACGCCGATGTTCCAGCTGTTCCAGCCGCCGCCGAACGGATCGTCGCCCCAGTCGCGGTAGGCGGCGTTGCGCACCTTGGGCGTGTAGTTCAGGCTGTGCATCACGGTCAGCTGGCGGGTCACTTCCTCGGTCATCATCCGCGGCGCCTTGTACTGGTGCCACTCCAGCTCGTCGCGCTGCACATTGTCGTCCACGCCGATGAAGGGGTCGGCCAGCGGCGCCACATCCCTGCCGAGCGCTCTGGGCTGGCGGCGCTTGGCGCGCAGCCCGTCCCAGAAGCCGGTGTTGTCGCCGTCGTCGTAGCTGGCCAGCAACATCGCGTGGCCTTCGGTGGCGGCGGTGCCATCGCTTTTCGGCCAATAGTAGGTTTGCCGCACCGGCAGGTCGGTGACCGAGCGGCCGGCCTGCACCGCGACGTAGATCGGTTCGCCCTTGGCGTCGGTGGAGGAGTAGCCGGTGTTGCGCCACCAGGGGCTGTCATAGGTGGTGAACAGCTTGAACAGCGGCCGCGGCGTGACGGTGGAGATCAGCGCCTGGGTCTTGGCGTCCTGCAGCGCCGGGCTGGTGGCGGTCAGCAGTTCCAGCGAGCGGCGCGGCATCGCCAGGATCAGCTTCTTGGCCGTCGCCGCGCTGCCGTTGACCTGGAAGGCGAAGCCGTCACCCTGCAGCGTGATATGGGAGATGTGGGATGCCAGCCTGACATCGCCGCCGGATTTTTCAAACAGCTGGGCCAGCGACAGCGGCACCTGTTGGAAGCCGTTGCAGAAGCCCATGTATTCCGGGCTGACCCCGAAGTCCGACAGATACCATGGAATCGCGTCCGCCGCGTTCCAGTTGCACAGCGTTGAGTCGTAGCCGCCGACATCTTCGGCGTAGTGGTAGGCCTCGCCGGTGATGACCCGCAGCAGCACGTTCCAGAAGCCTTGCTTGTACAGCGGCACGCCGCCGAATTCGGCGCTTTGCGCCATTTCGCGGCGCTGTTCCTCGTTCAGGTTCGGGTTGGTGATGCCGGGCACGATCTGTTCGATCGCGTTGACGATCACCTCGCCGGCGCTTTGGCCGTGGTCGATGAAATTCAGCTGGTAGGGAACGATGTCCGGATCATTGGTGAAGTCGGCCAGACGCAGGTAGACGCCGCGCAGGAAGGCGATGTTCTGGGGCTCGTCCACCGGAAACTTGTAGAGCGTGATCTGTTCGTCGGCCGGCAGCTCCTGATTCAATTCGGTGATCAATTTCGTCACCAGCGGCTGCACCGCGGGCAGGATGCGCATGCCGCCCAGTTCCGCCACCATGTCGGGAATGTCGGGCGGGCGCACCGACAGCAACCGCCCGCCGATGTGGTCGCTGGCTTCGAATACGGCGATCTTCTGCCCGGGGTTGGTTTGTTTCAGCCGCCAGGCGCAATAGACGCCGGATACGCCGCCGCCGACGATGGCGATGTCGAAATTTTCTTCAGCCATGGTGCTGTTTCCTTCTCTGGGTGGATTGCGTTCAGAAGATCACCGGCACATTGCCCGGCAGGCCGGCATCGTCGTTGCGCCGCAGCGCGTCCGCGCCGAAGTGGAAGCAGTCCAGGCGGGGCTGCTTTTCGTAGCGGGCATTGGCTTCTTCCGGCGTAGGCGGGGTTTGCTCCAGGCCGACGGTATGCATGTCCAGCACGTAGGCGTGGCCGCCCAGCGCGTGGCCAATGCCGCGCCTGACCGCCGCGCGCACGTCTTCCGGATGGCGGACGATCTCGCCCTCCATGCCGCCGAAGGCCTTGGCCAGGGTGACGAAATCCGGCTTGGGACGATGGATGCGCAGGTATTCCGGATCTTGCGTCTTGGCGGTCCATTCGTAGCCGGGCGCGTCGCCGTATATCGCTTCCACCTGCTGGAGGCCCATCTGCAACGTGTGGTACTCGTGGTTGTTGGTGATGATGTACAGCACGCCCAACTGACGGTGTTGCGCGGTCCACCAGGTTTGCGGGTAGAACAGCGAGGAGCCGTCGCCGGTGGCGGCGACGACGAAGCGGGTGTCTATGCCCTGGCAGCCGTCCGGTTCCAGCTTGATGCCCAGCGTGGCCGGCATCGACCAGCCCAGCGAGCCGCCGCCGACGCAGTAGTAGCTGATCGGCGCCGCCGCTTGGTCGGTGAACGGCAGCAGGTATTGGAATGGCGCCGGATCGGATACCGCCTCGTGCACGTAGACGAACTGCTTTTCCAGCTGGCGCTCGCCGATTTCCTTGCGCAGCGCGTCGGCGATCACTACCGCCCAGATCTCGTTCTGGTGCATCGCTTCGCGCAGATAGGCGTCCCAGGCGACCTTGCGCTGGGCGGCCAGCTCTTTCAGCTTGGTGTTGCGCGCGATGGCCGCCGGGGAAGGCTGGTCGCCGATCAACTGGTTGATCAGCGGCAGCGTGGCTTTCAGGTCGCCGAACAGCGCGGCCTCGCCGTAGTAGTTCTTGCCGATGTCCCAGGTGTGGTTGCTGAGGTAGACCTGCGTGACATTTGGCGGGATCAGCGGGCCGTCGCTGTACTTGTAGACCGTGATCTGCGCCTGGTTGCTGAAGCCGCACAGAAAGGCGACGTCATGGCCGGCGAATACCTGCTGCACGCCGGACTGGCTGCCGGGCAGCTCGCCCTGCCAGTGGTAATCGTTGTTGGGGAAATTGGCCAGGCTGCTGAAGGTTTGCTGCAGCACCGGCGCGCCCAGCAGCTCCGCCATTCGCTGCAGCTCCGGCCAGGCTTCGGCGTAGCCGGCGGCGTCTCCGGTGACGATGATGGGATTCTTGGCCTCGCGCAGCAGTTGCGCCGCCTGCGCTATCGCCTGGCGATCGGCGGTGAAGTGCGGCGAGATCTTCGTCACGCCCTTGATGCGATCGTCGTCGCCGATGCGGCGCATGGTGAATTCCCAGGGAATGGCGACGAAGACCGGGCCGTTGGGCGGCGCCATCGCTTCCTTGAACGCGCGTTGCAGCACCATTGGGAATTCCTGCTCGGTGCGGACCTCATGCGCCCACTTGGTGTATTGGCGGGCCAGGTCCACCAGGTTTGAAGCCAGCAGAGGTTCCTGGGTGACCAGCTCGTTCTGCTGTTGGCAACACAGGATCACCAGCGGCGCCTGGGAGCGCCAGGCGTTGAACAGGTTGCCGATGGCGTGGGCGATGCCGGGCGTCACGTGGACCACCAGCACCCCGGGCTTTCCGGTCATCCGCGCCGAGCCCATCGCTGCGCCGATGGCGATGTTTTCGTGCAGGCATTCGATGTATTCCACCTCGTTTTCCGGATAGGAGGTGCCGTCGATGATGGGAATCTCGTTGGTGCCGGGCACGCCGAAAATACGGCGTATGCCCAGCTGGCTCAGGATGTCGAACACGTAATCGCGCGCCCAGCGCTTCTGGCCGCCTGCATCGTCCATGCTCATGGTTTTCTCCATCTGGTTATTGGAATGGATACTGTTTGTGGTAATTCAGCCCGGAGCGGATGGATATGGACGAAGCCTTGCCGGATTAATTTCCACAGTTTGCGGGAGGCCGCCGGCATGAGGGAGGGGCCGTGATTTTCATGAGGCGGGAAGAAGAGGCGGAAGCGCTTAGGTACGAATACTAGCTGTCTAAAAGTGCAGGTTTTGCACAAAAATCCTGGCGGCTTGGATGTTGCTGAACTAAAGGCGGGTTGGCGATATGAAAAAGGCCGGTCATTGACCGGCCTCGGGCATGCTTTGGCGTTGCCGCCTTATCGGGCGCTTAGAACCATTGGCCGTAGCGCTTGATGTAGATGGTCTTCACCGTCTGCGTCAGGGCCAGATAGCCGGCCATCGTCAGCAGCAGCCACCAGAAGTAGCTGGAGTCCAGCTGGATGAAGCCCAGCGAGGATGCGATCGGCGAGAACGGCAGGTAGCAGGCGATGGCGATGGCGATCGAAGTCGACAGCAGCACCGGCAGCGACGCCGTGCTTTGCAGGAACGGAATCTTGCGGGTGCGCAACATGTGCACCACCAGCGTCTGCGAGATCAGGCCTTCCATGAACCAGCCGGTGTTCATGATCAGCTGGCCGCCGTCGCCGCCGTGCATGTGGTAGGCCGCGCCGGCGCCGAACACTGTCCACAGCAGGATGTAGGTGGTGATGTCGAATACCGAGGACGTAGGCCCCAGCCACAGCATGAAGCGCTTGATGTTGCCGGCTTCCCACTTGCGCGGCTTTTTCAGGAAGTCCGGGTCCATCTTGTCCCAGGGCAGGAACATCTGCGACAGGTCGTAGATCAGGTTCTGCAGCAACAGCTGCATCGCCAGCATCGGCTCCCACGGCAGCCAGGCCGAGGCCACCAGCACCGAGAACACGTTGCCGAAGTTGGAGCTGGCGGTCATGTTCAGGTACTTGAGGATGTTGCCGAAGGTTTCGCGGCCCTTGATCACGCCTTCTTCCAGCACCATCAGGCTCTTTTCCAAGAGGATGATGTCGGCGGTTTCCTTGGCGATGTCGGCGCCGCTGTCCACCGAGATGCCGACGTCGGCGTCGCGCAGCGCCGGCGCGTCGTTGATGCCGTCGCCGAGGAAGCCCACGGTATGGCCATTGGCTTGCAGCGCCTTCACCACCCGCGATTTCTGCAGCGGCGTCAGCTTGGCGAAAATGGTGGTGCGTTTGACCGCGGCGCACAGCGCCACGTCGTCCATCGCCTCGATTTCCGGGCCCAGCAGCGGCTTGCCCGGATTGAGGCCGACGTCGCGGCAGACCTTGGCGGTGACGATGGGATTGTCGCCGGTCAAAACTTTGACCGCGACGCCGTATTCGTTCAGCGCCTTGATCGCAGGCGCGGCCGAATCCTTAGGCGGATCGAGGAAAGTCAGGAAGCCGCGCGCCACCAGGCCTTTTTCGTCGGCGGTCTGGTAGGCGTTCTTGCGCTCGTCGGACGGAATGTGGCGGGTGGCCACCACCAGCACGCGGTAGCCTTCGGCATTGAACTCCTGGCTCAGGCGCAGCAGGCGGGCGCGTTCTTCCGCGTTCAGCACGCGCACGTCATCGCCGTCCTGGATGTGGCTGCAGACAGCCAGCATCTCCTCCACCGCTCCTTTGGACACCATCAGTTGCTGGCCATTCTGCTCCTGCAGGATCACAGACAGCCGGCGGCGCTCGAAGTCGAACGGCAGCTCGTCCACCTTGCTGTAATGGCGCAGCTTGACGCGTTCGCCCAGCTCGTCAGCGCGTTCGACGATGGCGATGTCCATCAGGTTCTTCATGCCGCTCTGGTGGAAGCTGTTGAGCCAGGCCAGCTGCAGCGTGGTTTCGTCCTTGTCGCCGTAAACGTCGTAATGGTGCTCCAGGATGATCTTGTCCTGGGTCAGGGTGCCGGTCTTGTCGGTGCACAGCACATCCATCGCGCCGAAGTTCTGCACCGAGTTCAGCCGCTTCACCACCACCTTGCGCCGCGCCATCGCCACCGCGCCCTTGGCCAGGTTGGCGGAGACGATCATCGGCAGCATTTCCGGCGTCAGGCCCACAGCCACCGCCAGCGCGAAGGTGAGGGCGGACATCCAGTCGCCCTTGGTGACGCCGTTGATCATGAAGACGATGGGCACCATCACCAGCATGAAGCGGATCAGCAGCCAGGAGACGCTGTTGACGCCCTTGTCGAAGCTGGTCTCGATGCGCTTGTGGCTGACCACGTTGCGCGCCAGCGAGCCGAAATAGGTATCGGTGCCGGTGGCCACCACTACCGCGCGGGCGGTGCCGGACACGACGTTGGTGCCCATGAAGCAGGCGTTGGACAGATCAAGCAAGCCGGCGTCGCCGTCAGTCTGGCCGTCGGCGGATTTGGCGGCCACCGCGCCCAGCGTGTCGTACTTCTCAACCGGCAGCGCTTCGCCGGTCAATACCGCCTGGCTGATGAACAGATCGCGGGATTCCAGCAGCCGCACATCGGCGGGCACCATGTCGCCGGCTTGCAGGTGGACGATGTCGCCGACCACCAGCTCGGTCATCGGCACTTCCATGCGCAGGGGCACGGTCGGCGAGGTGGGGCGGCGCTGGACGGTGGCGGTGTTGCGCACCAGCGATTTCAGTTTCTCCGCCGCCTTGGCCGAGCGGTACTCCTGCCAGAACCGCAGCAGGCCGCTGACGCCGATCATGCTGGCCAGGATGATGACCTTGGTCCAGTCCTGGTCGTCCGGGGCCGCCATCGCGATGTCCATCACGTAGCTGATCGCGGCCAGCGCGATCAGCACCATCACGAATGGGTTCTTGAATGCCAGCAGCAACTGGATCAGCGCATGAGGCGGCTTGTCGTGCGCCACTTCGTTGCGGCCGTATTGCTCCAGCCTCTGGGCGGCTTCGAGGGAGGTCAGGCCTTCCGGCTGGCTGCGCAGCCGCTTGAAGGTTTCTTCCTGCGGCAGCAAGGCTTCGTGGGCCAGGCGGAAGGCGATTTGGTCGCCGGTTTTGCCCGGGGCGGCGATGAAGCCCCGGTTCCGTTTGCGGGGCGTGAGGTTCTTGGTCATGGTAAATCTCCTGGCGCTGCGGGCACGACCAGCCCTGCCATTCGAGCGTGCCCGCGATCTTGTATTCCGAGCGCCGTGAAACGGCCGATGTCGGAACAGATCGTGAACAGGCTCTCGTGCATCAGCGCCGACAATGTGTCAGCTCGAAAAGCGAGAGAACATTGCCGCCCGTTGGGGGGCTCTGCGCGAACGCCCCAGCGGGTGGCATCTCAAAAGGTGGTGGGGGCGCTATGTCATGCCGTCTCCTGTGCTGCTTGGTCGCCGGGCGCAAAGGCGCGGCGCATGATTTCGGAAGACGGCGTCAGGCCGGCGCGCGGTTGGTGATGGGCGGCAGCGACAGGCATTCCAGCTTCACCTGCGTCAGCGGCAGCGTGGTCAGACGCTGGGCGATGCCCTGCAGGAAATGCATGCAGGCGGTGGAGTCGGAACGGAAATCCGCGCTGATCAGCCAGGGCGCGGCGGCCAGCCCGCCGCCGCGGGCGGGGGGCTGCGGCTGTTCCTGCCATTGCAGGATGCGCAGGCCGTGTTTCAGCGCCTGGCCGCGCAGTTCGCGGCGGGCAGCGCCCAGCGACATGGCCGGGCAGGCGATCGACAATTGGTAGCGCTGTTGCTGGCGCGGATTCAGGAAGGGATTTTGCATCATCGTAAGCTCCTGGCCGCGCGGGGCCGGACAGTCCGGCCATCGCGCGCGGCGACGGATGTCCGCGTCCTGCTTGGGGACGCGAAACGGATCGGGTCATGCCGCGGCGGCATTCCCCGATGCTTGCGACAGGGGATTACCGGCGGCGAAGGCTTGCTGTTTGCGGCTCGGGCTCTTCGGGCATGTCGGCGTGTTCCTCGCTTAAGGTGGCGTGGCGGATGAATCTATGGGTGTCAGGCGATTCTGGCGCGGCCGTGGCCGAACAGTCCGCGCGTCTGCGGGCGGGCGGACTGCGCGCGGCGGCCCCAGTGGACGCGGTGGATTTCCGGCAACTGGCTCAGGCGCAGCGCCATGTCGTCCAGAATCTGGCGTTGCTGCAGCGGGCAGTTCAGCACTACCGACAGCTTGCAGTGGCTATCGGAGCCTTCCGGCGCGATGGTGACCTGAGAGGCGCGCAGGCCCAGATCGTGCATTTCCCAAAACAGGCGTTTGCGCAGCGTGGTGATCACGTCTTTATCGCAAACGATATTCAGGCGGAAATCGGCGGATGCGGCAGTTTGATTATTGCGGGTGAAGAATTTCAGCAGCTGGGTCAATTTCAGGGCGTGCATATTGAGTCCCCCATTATTATTTCAACAGGTAATAAACATCCCGTTCCGGTTGAATAAACCGTAATCGTGGACGTACTCCGATATTGAACGAGCGAATATCGCGCAGCTGCTGGTATGCTTATTCCCACCCGAGGGAAGGTCAGCCTGTCCGGCAGGCGTGCGACGCATTCGCTCGCGGTTCTGGCTCTTCCGGCATGGAATCTCCTTTGCGAAACGAAAGCATGCGCAAACAATCCGTCTGACGCGTGATCTGTCGATGGGGGCGCTGGCCGCGGCGACGCGGGCCTGATTGGACGAAGCGGCCGATTAAGGCCGGACAGTGTCCGTCATGAGGCGCGGTGCGTCGTATTGCGGCTTCGGAACCGGCTTGCCGCCGGATCTGGACGCCACATCCTGCTTGCAGGATGCGGCAGAGGAAGGGTGTTCGGTCTGCTGAAATCCTGCAAGGCTTATACTGCGATCGAAGATCGACTAGAACCGTCGTTGTCCACGGTTTGCCTTTGCAAAATTAATAACAAGCCAACTATAAGCGAAATTCGTTATTAAATCAAACCAGATTGTTATTTGATCGAATCGGCGTGGCGGATTTGTCTAATCCGGGAAAGATATCCGCTTTCGGGAATGGCGGAAGCAAAGGGGAATAGAAAAACGGCATCCGGATTTTGATCCCGGATGCCGTTTGGGGTATTGATTTTCGGCGTTACACTGTGGCTTCCAACGCTCGACTGTACTGGTTGACGATTTTTCAGCAACGTCCACATAGCTCTTCGCTACTGGCTGACGTCGCTTTCTTGTACCCACCGGAGTTCTACAGTGCTATCGTGTACTGAGTGAGGTACATCATGCCCGTGCGCAAGATCCCCAAGAACTACCGTAACGTCACCGGCATCGCCGCGCACCGCAAGGCGAACGGGCCGGCCATGTTCGAGTCCACACTGGAGCGTGACTTTATCACGTTGCTGGAATTCGACCCGGTTGTCGAAACCTTCGAGGTCCAACCGCTTACGCTCGAGTGGACCGATTCCGACGGCAAAATCCGCCGCTACACGCCCGACGCGCTCGCCACTTTCAAGCTACCTCATGGGCAGCAAAGCAAGACACTTTACGAGGTCAAGTACCGAGATGAACTGCGTAGGGATTGGCAAGAACTGCGTCCGAAGCTCCGCGCAGCCGTGCATTTCGCCCGCATCGAAGGCTGGCGTTTCAAGATCGTCACAGAGGTAGAGATCCGTTCCCAGTATCTCGACAACGCCAAGTTCCTGCTGCCGTTCGTTCGACAGGGGCCGGCAGAAGAAGCTCACATGGACCTACTCGACGATCAGCTGCGTCTGATCCGCCACGCCACGCCGGCAGAGCTGCTGTCCGCAGTGTTTCAGGACCAGTGGAATCAGGCGCGCCTGCTTCCCTCCCTTTGGTACTTGGTCGGAACAGGGCAGGTTGGCGTCGATCTTACCAAGAAGCTGACGATGACCAGTCCGATCTGGAGCCTTCATAAATGAGTACGCCCACCACTCTATTGCAGCTCCAACCAGGCACAGCGGTGGTCTATCAAAATCGACTCCATCGCATCACCCATGTGCTGGATCTCGACGAGGTGCTGCTGGCCGACGACGAAACCAACCAGGTCAGCCACGCCAAGGTGGGAGACTTGGAAGCGGTGGTCGGCAATTCGCAGCCGTCGGCACGGCCGGACTTATTGCAAGTGCTGGACAAGGATTGGGAGGAGGCAAAACGGCGTTACGAGATCATCCGCCCGCTGCTCGACAAAGCAGACCGCAGCCGGCAAGACGTCACCGACCGAGGCAAAGCTTTCGGCCACCATGCGAATACGCTCTACGAGTGGCTACGCCGCTACGAAGACAATCATTTACTGACCTCGCTGCTGCCTCGTACTCGGAGCGACAAGGGCGCCACCAAGCTCACGCCGGAAATCGAAGCGATCATCCAGGTGGTAGTAGAAAGCGAATACCTGACCAAGCAGCGAAAATCGCAGCAGAAAGTCTGCGACGAGGTGCGCAAGCGCTGTTTGAATGCCGGCATAGAACCGCCGCACGACAACACCGTACGTAACCGCCTGAAACTGCTGGCCGGCGAGTATGTTATGACCAAGCGCAGAGGCCGCAAAGCAGCTGACCAAGCCTATTCGCCAATCGAAGGCAGCTTCCCTGGCGCGGATTGGCCGCTCGCCGTTGTGCAGATCGACCACACCCCGCTGGACATCATCCTGGTGGACGACATCGACCGTCGGCCAGTGGGCAAGCCATGGATCACCATGGCGATCGACGTATTCAGTCGAATGGCGGTCGGATTCTACGTATCGTTCGATCCGCCCGGCGCTCTATCGGCCGGCCAGTGTCTGGCCAATGCGATTCTTCCCAAGGAGGGCTGGCTGGCCAAGCATGGCGTCAAGGGGGAATGGCCCTGCTGGGGCATTCCGGCAAAGCTGCACATGGATAATGCCCGGGAGTTTCGCGGCAATATGCTGAAGCGGGCCTGCGACCAATACGGCATAGACATCGAATGGCGGCCAGTTGCTCGACCACATTTCGGTGGACACATCGAACGCCTGCTGGGCACTTTCGCCAATGAAATCCATACCCTACCGGGCACTACATTTTCCAATGTTCAGGAGCGAGGCGGTTATGACTCGGAGGGCAGGGCAGCGCTATCGCTCACCGAATTAGAAGAGTGGCTGGTGACCTTCATCGTCAACGTATATCACCAGCGCGTGCATTCCGGCCTCCGGATGCCGCCGATAGAGAAATACCGCCAGGGGATCTTCGGCACCAAGGACATGCCAGGCCGCGGCTTACCTGCGCGGATCACTGACGTGGATCGTTTGCGGCTCGATCTCATGCCGTACGAGGAGCGCACGGTCCAGGACTACGGTGTGGTGATCGACGAGATCCACTACTACCATGATGTGCTACGCCGCTGGATCAATGCCCCTGACCCGGTAGCGCCCAAGTACAAGCGCAAGTTCATGTTTCGCCGCGATCCGCGTGACATCAGCACGATCTGGTTCTACGACCCGGAGGTCGATCTCTACTACCCGATCCCCTACCGGGATACATCCCACCCTCCTATCAGCATCTGGGAAATGCGCGAGGCAAAGCGTCGAGCCGAGGCCGATGGACGACGACATGTCGATGAGCGTGCACTTTTCGCCGCCTATGACCGTATGCGGGAGATCGAACAAAACGCCCAAGCCAAAACGATGTCGGCGCGGCGCGCAACTCAGCGGCGCAAAGACCATCAGGAGGTGGTCCGTCAACCTACTCCGCCAGTGGCGCAAATGGTAGAGCACACCACGCCGCAGCCGCAAACTGTGCCGGCGATCCTGCCTTTTGATGAAATGGATGACTTGGCATGAGCCACTTGAACGACTCGACCCTCAAGCTGCTCGAGCTAAGCGATCCAGAACGGATAGAGAGGATCAGGGCGCCGCGTTGGATTGGCTATCCGCAGGCGAAAGCGATCCTGGCTAAGCTCGATGATCTGTTGACCTACCCGAAATCGCACCGCATGCCGAACCTGCTGGTGGTGGGTGACACCAACAACGGCAAGACCATGCTGGTACAGCGGTTCTGCTCCCAACACCCAGCCGACGACAACCCCTCCGGCGAAGGCATTCGAGTACCGGTGCTTTGCATGCAAGCGCCACCGGTTCCCGATGAAGGCCGCTTCTACAATGCCATCCTCGAACTGCTGTTTGCGCCGTATAAGCCGAATGACCGGGTGGATAAGAAGCAATTCCAGGTCATCAAGCTGCTGAAATACGTCGGACTGCGCATGCTGATCATCGATGAGATCCACCATGTTCTGGCCGGAAATCTGAACCGACAGCGCGCCTTCTTGAATGTGCTCAAATACTTGGGCAACGAGCTGCAAGTTCCGATCGTGGCCGTCGGCACCCGAGATGCCTTCCGCGCCCTGCAAACTGACCCACAGTTGGCCAACCGTTTCGAACCGGCGCTGCTGCCCCGCTGGGAATTCGATACCGACTTTCTCCGCCTGTTGGCCAGCTTCGAACGGATGCTGCCGCTTCGAGAGCCATCGGCTCTGCACAGCACTACCCTGGCCGCAAAGCTGTTTTCGATGAGCGAAGGCTACATCGGAGAGCTCTCACGGTTACTGGCCAATGCCGCCGAGCATGCAATCAAAACAGGGCGGGAGCAGATCGATGCACGCGCTCTCGACGGAGTCGGTTGGATATCACCATCTGATCGAAAGCGGCAAGCTCAACTGAGCAACTGACATGCTTTGGCCCGCTCATCCTCATCCATACAGAGATGAGTTGCTATCATCTTGGCTTGTCCGCGTGGCCCATGCGAATGGGCTGAAAGTGCAATCATTTTGTCGGCTGACATTTGGAAATGAACGGCAGGTGTGGAACCGAGACATCGATAGGCTTGCCCCCCTGTGGCTGATTGAGGCTATGGCAACAAGAACCGGGACGACAATTGAGCGCGTCTGGCAAACTACACTGATGGCCTACCGAGGCAAACTATTCGAGCAAGAGAAGGCATCCGGCCAACTAAAATGGATGCTTTCGCTTCAAATGTATCACCGCAAGCGACTTGGGCATGGCATGCAATTCTGTCCAATTTGCTTGAGCGAGGACGTAGAGCCCTACTTCCGCCGAGCATGGCGTGTCGCACTCTACACCTTCTGCCCCAAGCATAATTGCATGTTGCTAGATCGATGCCCACAGTGTGGGCAAGGCGTGGCCTATCACCGGATTGAACTGGGACACCCCCGAGAAATGAGCATGGAGCCGCTCTGTATCTGCTGGGCGTGCAGCTTTGATTATCGCCAATCGAAAATCGAACCAGTCCACAAATGGAACGGGCGTACTTTCCAGTCCTGGGAGAAAGTGTTACGCATAATCGATAGCGGAACGCCTTCATCTAGCAGGTTTGATTACGACATGCTGGCGGTGTTGCACCAAATGGCCAAGTTGCTATCTAGCAATGGCGCGAAACAAAAACTGGCGGAATATGTCACGACAAGGACTGGACTTGCTCATCCCAGAATGGTGACTGGAAAGCTATCAATCGAGAGCCGGGAGCTAATCGATCGACACTACATTATGGGCTTGGCTTGGTGGTTGATAGGGAGGTGGCCAAGCCGACTTTGGGTAGCCTGGACCCAACGCGCGCTTAAGTACAACTGGCTAATGCGTGACTTCAGCCACGCCCCATCATGGTATAGAAACGCTGCAGATAAACTGCACCAGCAATTAAGCTTGAAAAAAATAGGAACAAGGACACAAAAATGAAAGGGACCTTGATCCGCTATGACTATTTTTACTAGGCCGCCTCAATAATCGGACTCACCAAACCATCAGGGGCACGTAGCTGCGGAGAAAGCACCAACAGCTCATTTGCCTTCCGCTTAACTTGCGCATAATACACAAGGCTCTTTCGATAGACTGGAAGACCTGCATATAGCTCTTCGATCTGAGGTACATCATCATATGTCAGCATCCACGGACACCGTAGCTTACGAATTACAGCAGCAAGACTGGCGTGATCCGAAGGCGTATAGAAATTGATATACAACTCTTGACCCTTTGCAAAATAAGGTGGGTCAATATTCATAAGCGATCGCGGGGGAAGTTGTTCTGACCATTGAGTAATGCACTCGGCCGCATCAAGCCGAGTTAGTCGAACCACATCACGATGGCGTGCGATTCGTTGAATTTTCCGAACCAACTCATTGCGATTAAAACGGCAATCTAATTTATATGCACCCTCTTGAGATTTTCCGCCAATCACACCACCAAGCAAGATGCCTGAACGATTCGTTCTATTCATGAACAGTGTTGAAAACGCACGATCCAGCGTTGGTGCATTGCTATCCAAAAATACGCTACGCTGATGATGCCATTCATCTAGCGTTATTGGTGTTTCAGTAATTAGCTCACACAATGCCCCTGGCTGATTGAGTACAGCATCCCACAGGGCATAAACACAGGGATCAATATCGTTAAGCCATACCTCGCCTACCTGGCCTGACAGCAGCAGTCTCCAGGCGAGTCCAGCTCCTCCAGCGAATGGCTCTGCATACACGCCTTGCTGGAGGTCGTTTACACGTAGAAGATCGCTCACAAATGGCGTTAGTTGTGTCTTCCCGCCTGGGTATCTCAATGGGGATTCAGTCGTAGGCATGGCGGTACGATAGCAAAAATGACCCCGGCTGGCCAGACATTTTTACATACGAGAAAGCATTATTTTTAGAGCCTTCTCCCAGTTATCCCACGCCCCCACCAGGCTCTTTCGAGTTGCGACAAGGCTTGTGTGAACAGCAGTACCCAAGGTATGCAAGCTATGCGCCGAGTTTTCGTCAGACATTGCAACCCTCATCAATTTCAGATCGTTATCTGGCACGCCTTCTTTGCCCAGTTCCTCTACACAAACTTGCACCAATTTCTGATCTGTCATCTTTGACCTATGTACCCCTCGGTGCTTGGCATAGAGAACCAACACCCGCTCGATAAAGGCTCTCAGCAGATAATTTACTGCGAACTCATGATCATCGATTGGCGTGCTGCGAAATTCACCGCGCAAACGACGCAGTGACTTATCACTATGAGTGAAAGTAAAGTCCGTTGGCATGAGGTACATGCGATCATCCGGATGTTGTTTCCCACGTGGAGGTCTTGGTTGAGCGGGCTTGCCTGGATCAGGGGCGGGTGGTAAAGGATCCGGTTCAGGTTGCGGAGGAGTAATGCCAGGGTCAAGGGGTTCTGGCCCAGGATCTACACCATGAATTGGAGCGGGTTCGACTACGTCGGGAGATAGGTCATCCTGCCAACCAGGTTCAGGAGGCTGACTTGGAAATGGCAACAAGCTCCGAGGAGTGATCCCTCGCACGGCAAGCTCTCTGGCATATGCTTCTCGTTCCAACTTTCTAGACCGAGAATGAACACGTGGCACACCTCCGTCATGCACAGGAGCCGCGTCAGCAAGAAACTGACGTAGCGCGGCCTCTACTTCAGAAGCATCATGGGTATATAACAGCTCTCGATGGTTTCCAAGCCCAAGTGCGGCACGTACCAGTGGGCTACTAAGATATCGCGTGAGGGTAGTAATTGCCAGTTGCTCACGCATATCGGCATCTATCCAGCCGGATTTCTCCGCGTGGTCCAGCAGCGCCAATGCTAACTGATTGGGCGATTCTGTTTCAGCATACCGGGACTTTTGTGCAGCATCCCAAGTGCGAGTTCCCGCCCCTTCCTGAGCCCCCAAGTGACGCAAACCAATCCATGGGCGAGCAGCATTGCGATCTGTAAATACAACGACAGAAAACGAGGAGGGTACTTCAAACCTTTTTGACAAAGCTTCAAATGTAGCACGAACTTCTGGAGTAGGAGCTTTCTGCGGGTCATGCAACAGCTTGAGTGCACACGTTCGGCGATTTCCCTCCACGACGATGTAGTGACCAGGATTGTCGTCCATTTCAATCACTCCAGGGCGGTCAAGAGGACTCAACGTTCCTTTGGCAACAATATCCTTTGCAAGATTCAGAACCTGTTCGTCTTTGTAGAGCTGAGCGATGATCTCATCTTCATCTTCAAGTGGGTCATGTCTTGGGTTCTGGGTGTCAAGGTGAAGCCTGTTTAGAGAAACCTCGTCTTGATTCCTGAACCCTGGATTTACCATTTCCATATTCCTCTCGCTTAAATAACTTAAATAGCATGTATTATGTCAAAATTCACCCTACTACAACACAGCTACATTGGTTAGCAAAACAAAAAAGTAATTCTTAATTTGAAAATGTGCTTACTCTTGCCAAAATTGCCTGGGCATATGCGTCAACGGAAGGCCATGTGTGCTTGAAGGTGATAAGCTTGGCATTCCAGGGTAATGGCTTAGTGCTTCCCCAGCGACCTTCCTTTTTAGCCAACATTCTGAGCAGTAAGTGCAATTGCTCATCGCTCAGCCTGGCGCCTCCAGATAACGACACCATTGCGAGCTTAAACGATTCCTCTTCTCGCCACTGAAACTCAACTAAGCTGTACACGCAGCAATCATGCGTAATGTCTGCAATTACAACTGCACGTCTTTGCCGTGTTCCCGAATCCAAGTAACTCCACTGCCAAGCCCGGTGTGGTTTCGTCAGCGGGATGTGCATTGTGGCATCAGATCTGGGGCGAATCTTTGCTTGGTACCCAGGCAAACCATCCAGATGTCGCACCATCGCCTCGAAGTTTGCAAAACTCGCGGGCAACGCCTCTTGGCGCTCATGCTTAACCTCAATTGACGTTTGCGTCACGATACCACCAGAATAATTGCCATCGCTCGTGCCAAGTACATCAGAGGGGAGCTCGAGCGGGCGAGCACTCCCCGCGTTGAAATAGTGGCAAATATTCTTCTCGGGCTTCTCCAATTCCATATTCGCCAGCGCGCCAAACCGCCCTTCAGGTAGATCAATAACAGCCGACTGGATCTCCTTGGAGGCATCCTCATTGCTCTGCAATTCGCCATCGGTAACATCCTTCCCCGATTGCTGCTTGCGAGGATATGCAGGGGCCTTCAATTCATCCGGCTGATCATGCCCTTCCTCTGGGCGCAGGTTGCTGTTATCACGGTCGCAGGTAATAGCACTGAATGGAAATGGTCCCGTGCAGTGTTCCAACGCAAAAACGATGAAACGCCAGCGTTTCTCATCTGGCGACCTCATCGCTTTCATCCGCACCCGTAGGTTGGTTTCCCCGACAAAAGGAAACGCAGCTTCTGGATACAGGCGGGACTTACTCTGTACGGCTTGCTTGATCATCGAGTCATGCACTAGGACGGCACCATTGAACGCTTCATGGCTATTCAGTATGCGTCCAATAGTCCAGGCATCCGCATCGGCAAACTCCTTACGCAACTTGAGGATGCAGCGATTTTCCTGCTTGATGTAACCGCACTGAGTTGGATTCACGATTGAACCCAGTTCATGTCGAAAATCGCCAGCAAAAATGGCCTTGGCGAGATCTGTTGACGTGGCATAGTAAAAACGAATGACCTCGGCTGTCGGGATGATGATGCCGTATGGGTCTCCCTGCCATTCGATAGCCAAGCAGTTTGCAGCAAGCCCTGCGCCGATCTGGTGGTACTTTTTACGGACGAGTGGCTGCCCGCCTACTAGAGCGTCCGATTTTACCAAGAGGGCCGTCTTAGGCGAGATGACGAGATTTTCGAAGACCTTGGTTTTGCCGGCACTTTCGATCAAGCAATGCCGGTTTTGCCAAAGCGAACCGATGGTAATGAGGGGAAGCTGACCAATGCCGATGCTGATTGAGCTACGTTCTTCGTGATTGACGGAGTTGCTGGCAGCGTAATCGATGGCGCCATCCACCACCGGGCTGATGATGAGTTGGATTTTAGGTTCGGAGGGAATCTGAGGATTGCGCTCTACACCGCCAAACCAATCTACCCTCCAGATGCGGCCGTCGTCTGGAAACTCCTTGATCTTTGGAATTGCCTTTCGCACACCCGCCCTCCTCAGTAGCATTTAGCGATGTAGAGTACAAATTAGCGTTGTTTAGTCGCCATTAGCGTTGGACGTGTCATACACGCCCGCTTCGTGAGCCTGTTCATCCGCGTGGTAGCTGGAGCGAACCATCGCGCCAACCGCGGCGTGGACGAAGCCCATTTCGTAGGCTTTTTCCTCGAACGTCTTGAACACGTCCGGATGCACGTAGCGCAGCACCGGCAGGTGGCCGTCGGACGGCTGCAGGTATTGGCCGATGGTCAGCATGTCCACGTTGTGGGCGCGCATGTCGCGCATCACTTCCAGGATTTCCTCGTCGGTCTCGCCCAGGCCAACCATCAGGCCGGACTTGGTGCGGACGTCGGGATTCTTCGCCTTGTAGTCCTTGAGGAGCTGCAGCGAGTGCGCGTAGTCGGCGCCCGGGCGGGCCTGCTTGTACAGGCGCGGCACGGTTTCCAGGTTGTGGTTCATCACGTCTGGCGGCGTCTGGGTCAGGATGTCGACGGCGATGTCCAGGCGGCCGCGGAAATCCGGCACCAGCGTTTCGATCTGCGTGTTCGGCGACATTTCGCGCACCGCGCCGATGCAGTCGGCGAAGTGCTGGGCGCCGCCGTCGCGCAGGTCGTCGCGGTCCACCGAGGTGACCACCACGTATTTCAGCCGCATCGCGGCCACGCTCTCGGCCAGGTGCTTGGGCTCGTTCGGGTCCAGCGGATTGGGGCGGCCGTGGCCGACGTCGCAGAATGGGCAGCGGCGGGTGCAGATGTCGCCCATGATCATGAAGGTGGCCGTGCCCTTGCTGAAGCACTCGCCGATGTTCGGGCAGGTGGCTTCTTCGCAGACGGTGTGCAGCTTCTGCTCGCGCAGGATCTGTTTGATCTCGTGGAAGCGCTGGCCGTTGGGCAGCTTGGCGCGGATCCACTCCGGCTTTTTCAGCTTTTCGTCCAGCGGCACGATCTTGATCGGGATGCGGGCGGTCTTGGCCGCGCCCTTGTGCTTCACCCCGGCCTGGTTGTCCGGCTTCATGCGGTCTCCTTGCTTATGCTCAGGTGGCGTTCCAGGTGCGGCAGCAGCTTGTCGGCGGCTTCGGCGACCGTGAGGTTCACGCCCAGATTCTTCATTTGGGTCACCTTGAGGTTGGCGTAGCCGCAAGGGTTGATCCAGCTAAACGGGGTCAGGTCCATGTCCACATTCAGGCTCAGGCCGTGATAGGTGGCGCCGTTCTTGATGCGCAGGCCCAGCGAGGCGATCTTGGCGCCGTCCACATATACGCCGGGCGCGTCCACGTCGCCATTGGCGGCGATGCCCTGTTCGGCCAGCATGTCGATGATGGCCTGTTCGATGTGGCGCACCAGATCCCGAACGCCGACGCGCATGCGCTTGAAGTCCACCAGCAGGTAGACCACCAGTTGGCCGGGGCCGTGATAGGTGATCTGGCCGCCGCGGTCGGTCTTCACCACCGGAACGTCGTTCTGCAGCAGCAGATGTTCCGGCTTGCCGGCGAGGCCTTGGGTGAATACCGGCGGATGTTCCACCACCCACAGTTCGTCGCGGGTCTCGGCGGCGCGGCTGTCGGTGAAGGCCTGCATGGCGCGCCAGGTCGGCTCGTAATCGACCCGGCCCAGATGTTTGATGATGCGAGGCACCTGAACTCCCGGTGTTTTTAGAGGACCATTTTTACCATCGGGTGGCCGGTCAGCGACAGATAGATGCTGTCGAGCTGCTGGCGCGAGGTGGCGGTGACGGTGACGGTGAGCGCATAGAAGCGGCCGCCGGAGCTTTCGCGCAGCACCACGTCGATCTCTGCGAGATCAGGGGCGTTGATGCGAACCACTTCGGTGATGGTGGTGACGAATTCATCATGCCGCTCGCCCATGATCTTGAGCGGAAAGCGACAGGGGAATTCCATCAGTTCCTGTTTTTCGTCGGACATGTCTGGCTACTCTGATGCGATTACAAAATGGCAGGCCGCGGACGAGCCGCGGCGCTGCGTACTACTGAATACTATTATACCGCGGCTTACTTCCAGCCGAGCATCAGCTTCAGGCTGTCCCACAGCCGGCTGAAGAAGCCGCCTTCTTCCACGGCCTTCAATGCTACCACCGGGCGCTCCAGCAGCGGCTTCCCATCAAGGGTGACGGTCAGCTTGCCCACCACCTGACCGGCCTTGATCGGCGCGATCAGCGGCTGCATGGTGGTCATGTCGGCCTTCAGCTTGGCGGCCTGGCCCTTGGCCACGGTGGCGAACACGTCGCCGCTGAAGCCTACGGATACCGCCTTTTCGCTGCCCTTGTACACGGAAACGTCCGAGACGCGGGTATTCGCAGCATAAAGTTTGGGCGTGTCGAAGAATTGCAAGCCGTAGTTCAGCAGTTTGGAGCTTTCCACCGCGCGCGCCTCGGGGCTGGCGGTGCCGACGACGACGGAGATCACGCGGCGGCCGTCGCGGTGGCTGGAGGTGACCATATTGTAGCCGGCGCTGTCGGTGTAGCCGGTCTTCATGCCGTCGACGTTGGGGTCGCGGTACAGCAGCAGGTTGCGGTTCGGCTGCTTGATGTTGTTGTAGGTGAACGACTTCATCGAGTAGATCGGGTAGAACTCGGGATAATCGCGGATCAGCGCGGCGGCCAGGATGCCCAGATCGTGCACCGTGGTGTAATGACCGTCATGCGGCAGGCCGGTGGCGTTCTTGAACTGGGTGTTCTTCATGCCCAGCTTCTGCGCCTGCTGGGTCATCAGTTGCCCGAACACGTCTTCGCTGCCGGCGATGGCTTCGGCCAGCGTCACGCAGGCGTCGTTGCCGGACTGGACGATCATGCCCTTGATCAGGTCGTCCACTTTGGCCGGCACTTTCGGGTCCAGGAACATCCGCGAACCTTCGGTCTTCCAGCCGCGCTGAGACACGGTCAGCGTCTGCTCCAGCGACAGGCGCTTTTCCTTCAGCGCCTTGAAGGTCAGGTAGGCGGTCATCAGCTTGGTCAGCGAGGCGGGTTCGACCCGGGCGTCCGGATCGCGGGCGGCGAGCACTTGCTGGCTGTTGTAGTCGAGCAGGTAATAAGCCTTGCCGGCGATTTCCGGCGTCGGCGGCACGAATGCGGTATTGGCAAAGCCAAACGAGGGCAGCGCCAGCGCGGCGGCCACCAGGGCAGAGGTGAATTTTTTCATTTTCTGGAGTGGGCTTGCTAGAGGTAACAAACAGTAGCCGTTGATTATACACACTCGAGCTGGCTACGCAGCCGGAAAAAGCCTGTCCTACATGTTGCATATTGCAATGCAGCAAATTCTGCCGGACAGGCCTCCCGCTGGTTTGGAGTTCCTGATACTCTGACAGTTCAAATACAAGAAACTATCAGGGACAAGGCATCGCCATGAGCAACAAGCAAGACTATCTGGAACGCATCCTCACTTCGCGGGTGTACGACGTGGCGGTAGAGACACCGCTGGAGCTGGCCCCCAATCTGTCGCGTCGTTACCGCAACAACATTCTGCTCAAGCGCGAGGATCTGCAGCCAGTGTTCTCGTTCAAGCTGCGCGGCGCTTACAACAAGATGGCCAAGTTGACGCCCGAGCAGCGCGCGCGCGGCGTGATCACCGCCAGCGCCGGCAACCACGCCCAGGGCGTGGCGCTGTCGGCCAGCAAGCTGGGTTGCGAGGCGGTGATCGTGATGCCGGTGACCACGCCGCAGATCAAGATTGACGCGGTGAAGCAGCGCGGCGGCCAAGTAGTGTTGTCGGGCGATTCGTTCAACGAGGCTTTCCAGCATGCAGTGAAGCTGGCGGAAGAAAGCGGCCGCACCTATATTCCGCCCTTCGACGATCCTGACGTGATCGCCGGCCAGGGCACGGTGGGCATGGAAATCCTGCGCCAGCATCCGGATGATCTGAATGCGGTGTTCGTCGCCATCGGCGGCGGCGGCCTGGCGGCCGGCGTGGCCAGCTTCATCAAGCGTCTGAAGCCGGAGATCAAGATCATCGGCGTGCAGCCGGTGGATTCCGATGCGATGCGCCAGTCTATAGAGAAGGGCGAGCGGGTCGAGCTGAAAGACGTAGGCCTGTTCGCCGATGGCGTGGCGGTCAAGCTAGTGGGCGAGGAAACCTTCCGCATCTGCCGCGAGCTGTTGGATGAAATCATCCTGGTCGATTCCGACGCCATCTGCGCGGCGATCAAGGACATTTTCGAGGACACCCGCTCCATCGTCGAACCGGCCGGCGCGCTGGCGGTAGCCGGGGTCAAGGCCTACATCGAGCGCGAGGGCTGCGAGGGGCAGTCGCTGGTGGCGATATCCTGCGGCGCCAATATGAATTTCGACCGCTTGCGCCATGTGTCGGAGCGCTCGGAGCTCGGTGAGCGGCGCGAGGCCATCATCGCCGTCACCATTCCGGAGAAGCCGGGCAGCTTCAAGCGCTTCTGTTCGGTGATCGGCGGGCGCAATATCACCGAGTTCAACTACCGCTTCGCCGATCCCAGCGTCGCGCATGTCTTCGTCGGTGTGCAGATCGCCGGCCGGGACGATGTGGAAAGGCTGATCGGCGACTTGCGCGCGGCGGAACTGGATGGCATCGATCTGACCGACAACGAGCTGGCCAAGCTGCATATCCGCCATCTGGTCGGCGGTCATGCGCCGCAACTGAAGGATGAGCGGGTGCTGCGTTTCGAGTTTCCGGACCGTCCCGGCGCGCTGATGCGTTTCCTGGAGGCGATGCGCACCGACTGGAACATCAGCCTGTTCCACTATCGCAATCACGGCGCCGATTACGGCCGAGTGCTGGTCGGCATCCAGGTGCCGTCCGGCGACGCGCAAGCCTTCCAGCAATTCCTCGACACGCTCGGATACCCTTATATAGAGGAAACCGAAAATCCGGCGTATCGATTGTTCCTTGGCAAGACTATCCGTTGATGGTGCAATGTCGGCCTCATTCCCAATCCGGTGAAGCAGGAATCATGATCAAGGCAGTATTGTTCGATTTGGACGGCACGCTGGCTGACACCGCGCGCGACTTGGGCGCGGCGCTGAACCGTTTGCTGGCGGAGGAGGGCCGCGCCCCCCTGTCTTACGAGCTTATCCGTCCCGTCGCCAGTCACGGCGCGCGCGGCTTGGTTCAGCTAGGCTTCGGCGCCGATCTCGATGCCGACCGGATGGAGGCGCTGCGGGTGCGTTTCATGGATCTTTATGACGCCAATCTAGCGGGGGAGACCACGCTGTTTGATGGCGTGAACGAGCTGATCTCCGAGCTGGATAGGCGAGGGGTGGCCTGGGGCATCATCACCAACAAGTCGATGCGTTTCACCGACCGCTTGGTGCCGTGGCTGCCTTTCGCCATTCCGCCGGCGGTGATCGTCAGCGGCGATACCGTCGGCGTGGCCAAGCCTGACCCCAAACCGATGTTGCATGCGACCAGCCAGATCGGCATCGCGCCCGAACATTGCATGTATGTGGGCGATGCCGAGCGCGACATCCAGGCTGGCCGCAATGTTGGAATGAAGACGGTGCTGGTCAGCTGGGGCTATTTCTCCGAGCAGGACAAGCCGGAGCAGTGGGGAGCGGATATCGACATCGATCATCCATTGCAACTGCTTGACCATCTATAAGGACGAGCGGGAAGGGCAGGGCTGATTCACTATATGGATGTGTCTGGAACAGGCCGGCGGCAACGCCGGCCTGTTTGTTTTGGGATGCGCCGGCGCGGCGGCAAACGGGCAGGCATGCGCTTTTTTACGGGCAGGTTCAAATACCCATTATTCATATCTTCTGCCATATCAGCGGCTTGTCTGCGATTGGCCGGTTTGAGGATGAATTTTCCTGATTTTTCTCGCAAAAGGCGTTGACGGGTCAGGGGCCCGGGC
>NZ_JZJL01000030.1 GCF_000971335.1 Chromobacterium vaccinii | reverse complement strand
TAGTTGCAGCGGCTGCAACACCGTATAGCTATCCCATGCCGTGGCGTTGATCAGCTTTTGCGACGTGCTGTCGGGCGTCAGCCGCCGCACCCGCACTTGCCACGGCCCGCGCCCCGGCAGATCGACCCGGACGCTACGCTGGTAATTGCTGCGGGTCTTGCCCTCGATGCCGATATTGCGCACCTGTTGCCAGGCCCCGCCAGGCTGGCATACATCAACCGCCAGATCCACTCTTGACGGGTTCGTGTCGCCGTCGTCGTTGATCGACATCAGGCCCCGCACGGAAACGGTTACGCGAATCGCGGCGGCATCCAGGTTGTCGATGTTGCGCGCGATGCCGGCTTTGTCGCCGGCCTTGACCTCGACCCCGACCGCGTATTCGGTTTCGATCTCATCGAACCCGGCCATCGGCGTTTGCGCCGCCGTGCCGACCCGATGTTCAACACGCACCCGCTCGAAATTGCGCGTGCCATCCGAATTGTCCAGCGGCACGCCGCCAAAAAAAATGGACTTGTCACCCTCGACAAGTCCACCCATTTCACCCACTCCCACCAGCATCAACACCCTGGCCGTGGCCAGCGATTGCAGCGAGTCCAGCGCCTCTACCGGCTTGCGCGGCTCTTTTGGCCCGCCGCCGCCGGCACCGATGATTTCCAACGCCCCCATATCCCTTACATGTCCTCTACGCTGATACCCGCCGAAATGATGATGCCGCCCGCTCGATGTCGCCCCCAGCCCCAGGGCGCCGGCACGCCCTGCGCGCTGCTGTTCGCCGCGCCGTTGAACAGGTAGGACGGCTTGCCCTGCTGCTGCTCGCTCTGCGACTGATCCAGGCGCGGAACCGGCGTCAACATCAACACCGCGCCGCTAACCATCAGGCCGATGCCCAGCGCCATCAGCTGCGTTCCGCCGAATGCCCACGTCGCCGCGCCCACCGCGATCAGCACGCTGCCCAAAATCTGGCGACTGCCGCCGGCCCCGAACACTTCCGGCATGATCAGCACATCCCCTTGCGAAACCAGCGTCAGCTCTTGCTCCGCGATGTCTCTATCCGCGACCGTCACCCGGAAAGCCAGCCCCTGCTCGTCCAGGGCGCGCAGCGTGTTGTTAAATCCGGGATGCAGCGCATTCAGCGCCGGCACCACCTCGGCCACCGACGCCACCGACAATCGATGCTCGCGGCCGTACTGTTCGCCCAGCGCGCCCCCAAGACGAATCGTTCGAATCTCGCTCATGCGCGATACCTCGCCCGGCGCACCGTCACCCGCTGCCACCAGCCGCCATAAATGTGTGTTTCCGATTGCCGGTCGCGCAGATGGTGGAGAATGCGGCCGTCGCCCAGCCAGACGGCAACATGGTTCGGCCGCTGGCCTCGTATCTGCATCAACAGCACGTCGCCGGCCTGCGGCTCGTCATCGACCCAAACAAAACCGGCGGCCTCGGCCCCCGTAGTGAACAGGTCTAGACCGCGCTCCCACCAGCCGTCAGGCTCGTTCGGGCGCGGCAAGGACACGCCGCGTTCGCGCGCGTACCAGTCGCGCACCAGCTCCCAGCAGTCAATTACCCCATAGCAATACGGGCGGCCTAGATAATCAGCCCGCCAGCCGTTCGGCTCGATGTAGCGATAATCGCCGCCGGGCCAGCTGACGACATGCCACGGCAGGCCGGAACGCTCGCACATCGCCCGATCAATGAGCGATGGCTCCGCCGTGCTGTTCGGGTGGCTATGCCAGATGCCGGCGACCCGGCCCAGCTGCTCGGCCGCTGCTCGCCCGGCGGGATCAATGCGAAAAAAATGCTCTGGATCGTCCGCCAGGTTGCGGCAGGGATAGACGCGGCCGGAATCCAGCACCAAGCCGCAAGCCTCTCTCTCGCCGGCCTGCGCCGCAAAGTCCAGCATGGCGGCGATTTGTTCGGATGTTGCAGTCATCGCTTTACCCATGAAAAAAGCCGCTTTCGCGGCTTTGAAAATTGACGGCAATCTATTGAACATATTTAGAATGCCGTTATCATTGACCATTCACTTACACACTTGCCCTATACAACGGAGACACGCCTTCCTTTCCATTTAGTACCGAGATCAATACCCGACCTCACCGCAGCTATACTAATAAATTACATTTGGATGTGACACATGACGCCAGACCACAAAAACAATCGTTACCGGCTAGTTTTTCATAAAAAAACACCCAGACAATCCGACCTTAAAAATCTGCTCACAAAAAGCGAAATAGATGCAAAAAAACAAGAGGCTGAAAAAAACAGAGCAGAAAAAGAAAAGGCTGAAAATGAAAGCAAAAAAGCACTAGAAGAAAAGTCCAAGGCCACTGCCGAAAAAATTTCCTCATACTCAAAATTAACCATTGGCCTTGCAAGTGCATATGGATTTATTCTTTTACTAATCTACTGCTACACTCAGGCGAAGTTCTTACCGTCCGGCCTATCCATAGGCGACAGCGTACTATTACTATTCTTCTCAATCGCCTTTGGGTTTATCATCTTTGTCACTGCATGCATGGGAGCCTATACGCTCTACCCGATAGTGGACTACATTAGATTAAAATACATTCCCGCAATAGCAAAAAAGAAAGAAAAAGACTCACAAGAAAACGAAAAAACCAACACCAAGAAATCATATTGGGACATAGATTGGGGAAATGTAAAAGACTACGCTCTAGACCTTTTCCTTATTTTTTTCCCTTTCATATTAACCAGCGTCACCGTATCTTATATCCTGCCTGTTTCAAATTGGGCATCAGAACTCCCCTTCGTAAAAGATTATACGTTTCTTACGATTTTAATTTTCCTCATACCATTTACACTGACTAAAATACTGTGGGCATGCTTTGCACTCCCTTGGTACTATGAAAAGCATAACCTTACCCCACAGCCTCTCAGCTGGCTCATACTGTATGCACTTTGGTTTATTGTGGAATCAATATGTGCTGCAGCCGGCAATCGGGGAGGAAATCTCTCAATCTATATTCAACTCAGCGGTTTTACTCTCGCCCTTCTTCAGTCAATCATAACCAGCGAGTACTCAAAGAAAAAAGATGAAATAAAATACCCAAACGCCCGGATTGGAATCGTATTTTGCATTGCAATGTTACTGCTACTGCCACTGATTAAATGGTCTGACTTAGGCTCACTCATGTTTAACAGCACCGTGGTAAAGCCTCTTGGACTCTACCAAGACAGAGCCTCAATGTGGGTTTCAAAGAAAAATCTCCAACGTCTAGAAAATGCGGCCAAACTACAAGACATCCCTCTTAGCATATGCAGAAACCCAGAAGGCTCCGCTGTCGTAACCGACCTTAAAATTTGGTGGCATGGAATTGGCTCTCGAAGCTATGTTCAGCTATTAGGCTTTTCAGATAGAATCGAAAATAATAGTGATGAAGAAAGCACAAACAAAACGAATGCAAGCGCCCCCAATGAAAGCATTAAAAAAGATAAAAATCCCTATGACGCATACCCAAGAGTAGAACTAGACAGCAATGAAGCAAGCTTAATTGCCTCTCAAAATGTGCGTTGCACAGAAATCAGCGATGCGCTTGTATTTCCATCAAACAAAACAATACCAGACAATGAGCCATCCGTTAAAGACCAGCTCGCCAAGCAAATTAGACCTTTTATAGAGACTAACACTGGCGAGGTTGGAACAAGCTTCCTCAGCAAAATTACCGTCATTGGACATGCCGATCCAATGCCGATACAAAAAGCCAGCAATGAAGAACTAGGCCGTGAGCGCGCAACCCATGCATTATCCATGCTATGCACAGATAACCTATACAAAGACATTCAAAACGCCAACATAGAAATAAAAACCATGGGGGCACGCTCACCACTCAAAGATTGCTCTGCAATCAAAGATAAAGATTTGGCCAAAGAATGCAATGCAGTGAACCGGCGCGTAGACCTACAATTTAGCTACTCATTAAAGTCACCTAAAAAGGATTACACGCTAGAATGTTTTTGCAATAACACACCTCAAAAAGATTGCATTAAACCAACCAAAAAAACTGATAAACCTCGCTAGTTGTAACGACGCATCCCGGGGCAACCGCCATAGTGCGGCAGGTTGTCCCGGATACGGCAGCTGGCCAACCGTTTGCCGCATTTGTCTAATCGCGGGTCAGTCACCGGCTGTTCCCGCGCGTCGAACATCGCCACGCCCTGATAGCCGCAATGCGCCCCCCGATAGACAACATGCGCCGGGCAATAGCGTGTCACCAGCACCCCCGGCGCGCGCTTGCCAGCCAGGTCTAGCCGGCTGCGCAATTCGAACGTGATGGCATCGCCGTTGTCGGCCTCGCGGCGATTAATCAGCCAGGTTTCCTCCGGGTACATTTCCGGGAAGTCGGCTAGTTCGCCACCCGCGCAAAACTTGGAATGCGTCACCCGCCTCACCAACTGCCAGCCGACAAGGCCCTGATGCTGCATCACCAGGGCCGTGAAAATCCCCCGCACCTCTCGCCCATCCGACAGCGTCGCGACATTGCCGATAGACAGCTTCGGGCGCGGTGCGCCTTTCTGGCTGCTTTCAAATCCCTTGGCCTCGATGGCCCACGCCTCGTAAGCTAACCCTTGGAATGTCACCGCCTGGCCGTTGCCGCTGGCGGTAAACCGCATCGCCGGCACCGACACGCCAGGCGGCGGCCGCAGCTCAAACAGCTGCACAATCGCGTTCGGAACTAGCTTTTGCTTTTCCGCGTGTATCACGCCCATTTATTCCCCCGGATCGAAAACCTGTTCAAACGTCACCGCGACTACCTCATCTCCGGCCGCCAGATATGAGCGGTCCCACTCACTACAGCGGAACTTGGCCCGCGCCGCGCCGGGGTAGGTGAACCAGAACCAGCGCGCGCCGGCATGGCGCATTAAGAACGCCTCAATCGCATCCGCTTCGGCCTGGCTAACTGCGAAAGACAGCTTGCGCACGCGCGGCATACTGTTGATGCCGTCGGGCACCCGCTGGCCATAGCCATCGCCAAACCGGGCTTCCTTCACTCGCGCCCGGATTGACGACGCACCACCAAACAACGGCGTCCAGCTAAAAACCTCCGCCACATTACCCCCTGACAAAATCGTAAATCTGGCCGTCAGGTCTCATCGATTCGGCCAACTTGTTTTCTACTACGCGTTCAACCAGAACAAGAATTTCCCGGCCGCCGTCTGCGCCCTGCCGCTCCTCTGTTCGCGCCGTCGCACCTGGCGCAAGGTTGTTGATGATTACCTTCACCGGCTGAGCCGGCGCAGCGCCCCCGGCGGCGGGCGCGTTGACGCGGGTTAGAAAGTCCTTCAGATCGGCATTCGTCCGGCGATCTATTACGCGCTCGCCCTTGTCGAGCAACCACGTCCCTTCACGTGGGATAGTGTCGATACCGTCGTGCGCCATCCCCGACAAGTTCGTGCTGCTGATCGTGGACACCAGGCCGGCCGTAGACGACACCACCGACGCCATCGCGCCCATGTTCGCGGGCCAGGGCGCGCTTGCCGCAGCCGTTGCAATGGCTTGCTGAATTTTGATGATGGCGTCCGCAACGGCAAACGCCTTGCTCATGGCGAACATGGCGCGGTATATGCCGGATTGCTTGCCTTTGAAGCCAGCAGCCAAACCGGCCAGCCCATCAAACAGCTGACTGGAACTCGACAGCATCGCGGATGCGCGGTTGCGCTCAAGATTCAGTAGATCCGCATTCAACTGCTCTTGATTGCGTTTGATGTAGTCCGCGCGCTCGGTCTCTGTCAGCGTGGTCGCTTCCATGATCAGCCGATGCCGGTTTTCGTACTGGTCGCGTAACTGCTGGTCTTCGGACTGCAGCCCGATCCCCTGCCGCTCGCTACTGCGAAGCGCCTCGGTCGCCCGTTCATGCCGCTTGTCCTCGGCCGCGCCAAATTTGCCTTTCTCCTCCTGCGAAAGATTGCCGTTGTATTCGATATCGACTTTGCGTTGACCATGCTCGCGCTGCAGGCGCTCGGCGGCGTTGTCGTACTCGCCGCCGCGTAGTCGCTGGGCCGTGTCGCGCTGCTGCGCCTCGTAGCGCTCGACATCCCGGTTCAGCTCGTCTAGGAAGCGTTTGTTTTCCGCGCGCAACTGGCGCATCGCGTCCAACTCAGCCGCCATGGCCAACAGCCTTTGCTGGCTCGCCGCGCCCCACCCTGCATACTTGCCTTCCAAAATCTCAAAGCGCATGCGTTCAGCAGCTGACAGCTTTTCGACACCCATCAGCTCACGCTGCATCGCATCGATTGCGGCATCCTCTCTCCGGCCCTGCGCGCCGGCCCGCTTGCGCTCGGCGGCCTGCTTCTTGTCGAAGTCGTCGCGCAGCTTGCCGACGGCGGTTTGGTGCGCTCTCTCTGCCTGCAGATACGCCTTGCTACCTTTTTGCAGCTCGGCCACGATCGACTTAAACGCTTCCTCCTCTTTCTTGACGCGCTTGTCGTATTGCTCCCGGTCGCTCAGCCGGCTATCGTCTTCGGCGTATTTCTTCGCGCGGGCCTCGGCATCCTTGCGCGCCGCGTCCGCCGCTTCCCTGGCTTTTTGCGCCGCGCCGGCATCCTTCGATACCACCTTTGCCCGCTTCTCCAGCTCGGCCAGCTCCGACCGCATCGCAACCAGGCCCGCCCGCTTTTGTTCCAGCGTCTGCGAAAACGACCATTCATACAGATTGGCTTCGCCATCCTTGATCCGCTCCTTCAGCTGAGCCGCCCTGGCGTTGTCGCTCGATGCGTCGTAGTGCAGCGCGTTGACCGGATTCAGGAAGCGCAGCGCGGCACCGCCGGCCGCCTGCGCCTGTCCCCAGAACCCCGCCCCCTCTTTCCGGGCCTGGCGCATCGACTCTGCAACATCGTCGAAAGCGTCCGTCAAAATGGCCAACTGGCCAGAAATGAAGGACGCGACGCCCGATTGCGCGACCTCGGTTTTCATCGCTTCCCAAGAATTGACGAAATTGGCGCTGGCCTTTTGCGCCTCGCCGCCGAAAGCCGCCGCGTCCGCGCTCATGCGCTTCAGCTCGGCGGCGAACTTAGGCAGGAAGTCGGCGGCCAGCAGCTGGCCGGACTCCAGCATCTTGCTGAATTCGCCCGTTGTGACGCCAAGCGCGCGCGCCGCTGCCTGCGTTGCCACCGGCAAATGCTCGGCCAGCTGGCCCCGGAACTCCTCCGCCGATACCACGCCCTTGCCGGACATCTGGACCAGGGCCAACATCGCCCCCTGCGCCGTTTCTGCCGACAGGCCGAAGGCGCTGGCGGCCGTGGCCAGCGAGTCGAACACCTGGCGCGCATACGGCGCCAGCGGCGTCCCCTTCACTGCGCCGGCAAACTGCGCATAGGACGCTGACGCCTGGCCAAAGTCCGCCCCCAGCTCGGCCGCCAATTGACGCAGCCAGGCGATATCCGAAGCAATCGCCCGTAGGTCGCCGCCGCTGGCGTAAAACAGCGATTTCTGCAGCCGCTCGCTGGCGATCTGCGCACCATTCAGTGCCTGTACAACGGAAAGAACGCTGTCTTTCATCGCCTGCAGCGAAAGCGCTGCAGCAGCAAACAGCCCACCTTGCGAAAGCATCGCCGCGCTGGACGCCATGCTTTCGAGTGCCTTGCCTGCCCGCTTGCTGTCGCGCTCGATGTTGGCGGCGGCGTCCTCCACCGCCTTCTTACCCGCAGCCATATCGCTTTGCAGCTGGCCGACGCGCGCTTCCAGATTGATTACCAGCGAGCCAACGTTTTGCGCCGCCATTTACCCCCCTTTCCCCGACATCAGGCGTAGCGCCTCCCGCTCCATCGCCTGCAGCGCATCAAACAACCCGCTATCCAACGCCTCCCCACAGCGGGTCTCGACCACCGGCAGCGCGGCATAGTCCAGCCCATACGCCCCGACCGGGCCGACCCGCCATTGCGTTTGCATCGCGCTCCAAACCCGCCACGCCGGCAAGCCTTCGGCCAGCAGCTCGAAAGCCTCTGGCGCTGCTTCGGCCGGCAGCAGCGCATCCACCTGATCCGCCGGCACGCCGGCATCCAGCAGCGCGCGGCGGTTTTCCGACTGCGTGGCGGCGCGCTCCCCAAATTGCCAGCGCACCGCCTCTATCAGTTTTTTCTGACGGCGCCGCCGAATCGCAGCTCGTGGACGGCGCGCTGCAGCGCGGCATTCACGGCCGGCCCATCGACTGACAACAGCGCGACCTCCAGCGCCGCCAGGGACAACGGCACCGGCTGGCCATCCGGGCCGCATACGCCGTCCCAGGCCGTGAAGGTTTCGGCGTACAACCGCGCATTCTGGCGATAGATGGCCGACAGGTCGGCGGCCTCGTCCGCGCCAGCATGGCGCTGAAACAGCTCGTCCCAGGCCGGTTGCGACAACAGCCGGCCCGTCAGATGGATGGTGATGACGCGTTCGGTGCCGGACTCTGCGCGCGCATGGATTTCGGCCGGCACTCGCGCCAGACCGTCGTTTTTGATGATGAACATGCATACCTTTCACCAGGGCCAGAAAATCAGAACCGCCGCAACAACCGCCCTGACACGCAACGCAAAAGCGAGTGCTGCACCGATATCGACAGGGAACGAAAGCTCGATAACACAACCCCGGATGGAAAACTTGAATTGAAAATTTCTCGACATGACTGGTCCTTTGTTTGAAAAGCCCAGTCACTATTGCAGCCCCTAGCTGGTGGAATAAGGGGTGGATTTAGACGGTTAGCGCACCGTCAGCCTGAATTCGTCGTCGCCATTGGTTGGCAGCAGCGATAGTTGCAGCGTGGTCATGCTGATGTTGTCGCTGTCGCCGTAGTCGGCGTTACCGATGCTAACGGTTGCATCTAGCTGGATGATGTTGCCTTTCGCCTTGCCGTGAACCAGTGACAGCGGGCTGTTCATCACGCGCCGCGCCAAGCCGAACCAGTCGCGTTCGGCAATGCGGGTGGACTCGATTTGCAGGGAAGCCGTCGGCTTGCGGCCAGTAATCAGCACCCGTTCAGCACCGCCGGGCAAACTCCTGTGCTTGACCTCGTTGGCGATATCAATCGACAGGCTTTGCACGGCCGGGCTGAAGCCGAAAACTTGCAGACTGGCGACATTGGCGGCATCGAACGGCATGGGCGTCTGAAACGGCGTCAGCTTCAAGGCCGGCGCCACCTCATCGACAATGCCGCCATGGACGCCGGTAAACACGAATTTCATGCGCGGTAGCGCTTTGTTCTGCAGATCGAAGGACACCGTGCCGCGCGCGCCCGTCAGCTTGTGCTGAACGCCGTCCAGGTTGTAGTAAATGGTCAATGACTCATGGCCGGTGGAAACCGGCGCATAGCTCACCGCATCCTTGTCGATGGCCTCGACAAAACCGCAGCCCTTCAACAGCACGCCCCAGGCCGGCGCCGTGCCACGCGTCCCCGATCCGGCCAGCTCGACCTCGAATTCCGCCTTCATCCGTACCCCGGTCACAACCGATTCGGCATTGCCGAAGTAGGGCCGGACCACATTGCGCTCTGCCTTGTCGCTCTCGAATGGCGTGATTTTCGGGTTGGCGACCAGGATCGCGTTCGCGTCGCCTGTCGGTACGGCATCGATACCCTCTTGGCTTTCCACTTTGGCGACAATGGCCACCCGCTTACTGTTCAGCGGCATAAATCAGATCCCCCAAAACGCAAAAAAGCCCGCCGAAGCGAGCCAGAACATTTTCAATTTCCAATTAGTGTTCATTGGAAATTCACATCTCCCCTTCCCTGCGCCGGTACGTCAGCAGGTACTGCGCGCGGCAGACACCCAGCGCGGGGTTTTCCTCGTCATAGTCCCAATCGATCATCCCTTGCTGCAGGTCTTGCAGACTGTACAGCGAGTCATGCAAAGCCAGATGCGCCGCCGTCAGCACGCCATCGCAGGCCGCATGCGGTTCATCGCCATCCGCCTGAATTTCCAACTCCACCGACAATTGCCGGTACTCGTAACCGACCGGGCTGCCAGACAGCGGCACATCGCGCAGCTGATGCAGCACGATGGCCGGAAACTCGCCAAAGCTGTAACCCTTCTCGACATCGCGGCTGACGCGATCCGCTGCCGGCGTTGCGCCCCGCAATGCCTCTTCCATTGCCCGCATCAACTTTTCAACTTTACTCATTTACCTTACCAATTCAAATAAAATCATTTTTTCAAAAAGTGCAAAATTGCAAAACACACTCTGAAATAAAACAATGAAAAAAATATTGGTTTTTTTATTTTAGCTATTCAACAAAGCAGAACAGCCAATAACAAAAAATAAAAGCCCACCTTAGCCAAAACGGCTATTGACACCCACCTCCACCAGGCCATATCCTTGGCACATCACCTGAATCCCTCAGATGAAATAAAGCCTAATAGAGGATTTTCTTTATGAATAACCAGCTTGAAAACTTCACAATCGAAGCTGAACAAGTTTTGAACTTTATCCATGAAAATGGAAGAGTAAAAATTGACAGGCTAGAAGAAGAATTTAGCCCACAGTCAATTAAAATCGCACAAAACAATCCAAATATAAGTTCAATCCCCACGCAAGACCTTGAAAAAAATAAAACCTCATACTGGCTGTGCTCTCTGAAACCACGAAAAGAATCCGAGTGGAGTTAAACAAAAAACGGCAGAATTTTTTCTGCCGATTTTTATTCCTTCCAAAAAATTCGCCAAGTCATTGCCACCATATGCGGCGCGCCGTCCCCAACGTCTTGCGACGACTCTTCCAATGTGTCGTAAACCAACACCCCGCCGGCCCGGCCGCGCCAGCGCTCCAGGCGGCGCCGGATCACCCAGGCCACCGCATAGGCGGCGTCATAGTCCGGCGCGACGATGGACAGCTGTACTAGGCTGCGCACGCGGCCAGATGGCCGGCGCGCGATCTGCTGCCGCTTCTCGTCCAACACCTGATAGGCAATCGCCGGCAAAACCGGCTCATCCGGCAGATGCACCGGAAACACCCGATCCCCGACCAGGGCGGCCACCTCCGGCGCGGCCAGCAGCTCCACCAGCACCGCCCCTATCAACTCGACAACTCCCCGCTAATCAGCGCGCCGCGCACTTCATCCGCCACCGCGTCCAAGGCGCGCGGCAACTTGTCGGCGGCAGGCCGCATAAATGGATAGGGCGGGACAAATTGCCCCGCCCCTTTCAAGACTTCCCGCGTCGCGGCGCGTCTTCGTTCCCCGCCTGCGATCTTTTGCCCCCTCCCTCGTTTGATGTGGCCATATTCCAGATAACGGCCGTACCAGGCGCGCGACCGCAAGCCGACTTTGTAGGCCACCGCGCCGCGCTGGCCGCTGCCGCGCGAACTGGCAACCATGATGGACTTTGCCAACACACCGGATCGACGCCGCACCCGGCGGCGAGCCTCGTCGCGCACCAGGGCGGCCGCCTTGCGCAGCCCACGCCGTAAAATCTTGCGCTGCAGCTTGCGCGGCACCGCGTCCAGATGGCGCATTACCAGATCCAGACCATGAACCTCAACCGTTGCCATCGTCCGTCCTCAGCATCAGCACCAGATAGCCCCGGTCCTTGTGCGGCTCGATGGTTTTGACCTTCAGCGGCAGACCGTCCACCCACGCCCGCCACCCCTGCGCCACCAGCCGGCGCCGGATGGTGGCGCGCACGCTGCAGCCGGTTTGCTCGGCCAGCGCGGCCGTATAGGTTCGCGCGCCCAGGTAGTCCACTTTGGCGTGCACCGGCTTCGGCTCGCTCCAGCTGTCCCGCACCGCGCCGGACGGCTGGCGCGACTTGATGGGCTGGCTGAGCCGGATGCGGCTGTTCAGCATGCTGGCGTTCATAGCGGACTTTCCGTCGGCCGGTAATGGGCAATCAGGCTGTCCACCAGGCTGTCAGGCAACGCCACCACGCTGCCGGCGCTAACTTCCTCGCGATAGGCGTACAGAGTCGCCACGCGAAAACGCAGCCACTGCCGCATATCCTCCGGCACGTCCTGCCCGGCCTCGGCAAAGCCAGCGCGGTAAACGATGGCAATCGCCCCCGGCACCGAGTCCACCGTCGGCCAGCCTTTCAGCGGCTTGATACACAAACGCCGCTCGCCGCGCTCGATGTGAAAGGCTTCCAGCGGCAGCGGCTGGCGCTGCCCTTGCTGCAACGCCTCGATGGCGACCACCTCCCGCCCGCCCGCGATATCCAGATACAACCAGGGCAGGCCCGGCCACGCGTCCAGCGTTTCGCGACATTCAGCCAGCAACAGCGGCCCGCCGATCCGGGCCTCGGCGCTGGCCACGGCCGCGCGCTCGATCATCTGCAGCAGCGTGTCGTCGTCGGTCAAGTCGGCATCAATCCGGCACTGCTCCCGCACTTCATCCAGCGCCAGCACCGCCGCCGTGTTGCGTCGGATCACCTCGGCCGCCATTACTCGCCGCCTGGCTGCGCCTTGGCCTTGCTCTTGGCCGCCGGCTTGGTTTCTACCGGCGCCGGCTCGCCCTCGTCGTCTTCGCCCTCCAAGGCGGCCACGCCACGCGCAATCAGTTCATCGACGCGGGCCTGTCCCTCAAATCCAGCCACATCGCCCGGCGTATAAATGCCGTATGGCGCGGTAAACCTCACTGCAATCATGCTGTACCCTTCAAATGCAAAAAGGCCCGCCGTAGCGAGCCTTGAACCGTGCTTACTTGCCCCACTTGATACCGACGCCGACCGCAATCGACTCTTGGTGGCGCGGGCCAAAATCATGCTTGGCGATCACGCGGATAAGCGTCTGGTCGCGCTGGAAGGCGCTTACCATCTGGCCGTCGGTATCCTTGTAAGTGGCTTCCTTGGAAAAATCGATTACCAGGGACTGGTCTTCACCGATGAAGCAATCGCCGAAGTCGGCGAAATACAGTTCTGACTCGTCGCCATCCTTGCCCAGGTTGTTCGGGATTTGCGTCGTCACGCCGACCGGGTAGCCCTTCAACGTTCGATTGGCCAACTCCGGATAGACCTTGCTGCCCTTCATGTCCTTCAGGCCCTCCAGGAAACGGAAAGTCCTCGGAGACATCACCCAGCCCGGCGACACCATATTGGCGTCCGCGCCTTCCAGCGACAGAATCAGCTTGTTCAGGAAGTTTTCCAGCACCTGCAGCGCAGCCGCATCGATGGCGCTCAGCTCCGGCGCGGTAAACACGCTATTGGCCAAAGCCCAATGACGCAGGCCCTTGGGCAGGTTGCCGCTGCCATCGTCGCGCAAAAACGCTTTGTCCTCGCGCGCGCCCACCGACGATGTCAGGTCATCAACAATCAGCTGATCGACGTTCGGGCTGATGCCGGCATTGCTCAGCAAGTCATTGCTGATCGGGACCAGCGCCGACATCTTTTTGCTCGACAGCTTCAGGTCATCGAACTTCACGCCGGTTACGGGCGCGTCGCTGTCAGAGCCGATATAGCCAACCGTCGCCCCGCCTCGCAGACGCGGAATCGTCAAATTGCCGTTGTTCAGCGGCAGCGAGCGCGCGCCCAGCTTGCGCACCACGGTTTTAGGACGCAGCAGCTCGATCACTTCGCGCGCCATATTGGTTGGCACCAGCACGCCGCCAGCGGACGGCGACCCAGTATTGAGCGCCGCCGCCACTTCCTGGCCATAGCCGCGCTCATCCGCGATGTTGGCGGCCTGACGGTAATTGCCTTGCGCCTCAATCAACGCAGCCGCCATGCGGGCCATGCCGCCGCCCTTCACGGTCGGCGCGGCCGGCGTCGCGTGGATCGGCGCAGCGCCCGCGCGCGGGCCTTGCGAGCTGTCCACCGGCTGCGCCGTGGCGGCCGTCATGCGCTCGGCGGCTTCGGCGCGGGCGATCTTGGCCCCGATGTCGTCAAACTCTTTTTGCATCGCGTCGATGCTGGCCACCTGTTCGGCGCTCAGCGCGGCGCCGGTCGCCTCCAGCGCGGCCAGTTGGTTCACAGCGGCGGACAGTTCGGCACGGCGTTTTTTCAACTCAAGCACTACGGTCATCCAGACTCCAGACGTAAAAAAAGCCGCTGGAAGCGGCTGAAATGAAAAACGCGCCCGAAGGCGCGGTATATTGGGTTTGTGCAGGGTTACAGCTGGGCGGCCATCGCCATCGCGGCGGCGGTCGCGCGCCGGGAAGCCGCAAGCGGCGGCGGCCGGCTCGCGGCCACCTCGGCCGCCATCCGGTTGATTGCCAATTGCTGGCTTTCCACCCGGTCGGCTAGGCCGACAAGCACGGCCTCAGCGCCGAAGAACAGCCCGGCATCGGTCGCCTTGACCGCCGCGACGGAAAGGCCGCGGTTGCTCGCCACCACCCCGGCGAACTTGTCGTAATAGGCATCCATGCGCTTTTCGACCGCCGCGCGGGCGTCGTCCGACAACGGCGCATCGCTGGCCATGTCGTTTTTGCGCGCGCCCCGGTAAAACGTGGTGACAGCTACGCCGGAACTGGCCAGTTGCTGGCTGAAGTCGGCATGCTTCATGATCACCCCGATGGACCCCACCCCCGACGATTCGGACAGCGTGATATCGCTGCAGGCGCAGGCGATGGCGTAGGCGGCGGAAAACGCGTTGAAATGCACCAGGGCGTGAATCGGCTTGACCGCCTTGGCCGCCTCAATGTCGGCCACCAGCTCGAAACAGCCGACCACCGCGCCGCCAGGGCTGTCCAGCTCCAGCACTATGGCGCTAACACGCGGATCGTTCAGGCCCGCTTGTATCTGGCTGCGGATGCCTTCATAGCTGGTTTGCGTGGCGCACAAATTGACGGACGCTTCGCGCGCCACCAACAGCCCTTGCACCGGAATCACCAGCAGGCCCGTTTGCTGCGCGGACTGCATCCGCTGTTCCGCCAGGCTGGCCATCGACGCCCGGCCGCCGTCATCGCGCCAGGCGGCAGGCTGCAGCGCGGCGGCGACGTGGACGCCCAGCTGGCGCAACTCGACGCCGGCCCGCTCCCCAGCCCAAGCCACCGCCTCATGCAGCACGTCCGGCAATACCATGTGCGGCTGATTGAACAGCTGCGACAGCAAGAATTGCCCCCTCACTGGCCAGCCTTTGCCGACGGCGTGGCCAGCTGTGGCAGCATTTGATTCTGGACGTTCATATCACTCATCCTTTTCCATATATTCCATGCAATCGCATCGCCTCAATTTCTTCAGACCGGTCAACAAAAAATCTCTCGTAAAATTTTGCCGATTGCTACGCCACTCCTATCACCACCGTGGCAGCTTGATAAATTTTGCGCATTGTAAAAATTTGATATAGCATCGCCATCTTTCAACCAGGAAAATAAGATGGACAGTGAAACTTGGAGTGTGATTTTTAAGCAGCTAATTATACCTGTAATTAGCCTAATTCTTCTCCCCTGGATAACCAGTCGCTTTAAAACTCAAAATATAACCCTACGCAAAGACAAACGGGTCATCCGTTTAGACTTCATAAACGCATACCTGGCTTTCGATATAGAAAAAAGACATCCAGTTTCAGTAGAACTGGCTTTCGAAATCTTCTTTGGCAGACAAATACCATATGAAGAAATTGAGCACATATTAAAGTTAAATAATCCAACCCTATTCGTCAAATTGCTCAAAGACGCTAGTGACTTTATTAAGTTTGATAGCACCCTAGGTCAATATATATATCAAAAGGGATTTGAAACCACAAAACAAAGAAAAAGAGGCAGAGCAATAAGATTCATTTGGTACGCAGCCTTCTTTTACATAGCTATGCTCTTAGTAGCAAATTCATCCACGCTTTTAATCGGTGCAGGACCATCAGTTTTAGCTGTATACATATTTTTAATTCTACTATTTTTTACCGCTTCTTTTGCCATGTTAAAAGACGCTCCCAAGGTTATTCGGGCAGAAAAAGCCATGCAGGAATCAATAAAGTTTAAAAAACAATAAGAACAAAGACCGGATTAGCTCAATTCAGCGTTTGGTTTCAAACAGGTCCATGCTGCCGCTGCCACGCGCGGAACCTGTCCATTTCCAAGCGCCCTAATCCGGTCCACCCGATGGGCCAGCCCATCAACCACTCTGTCCACTCCGGGTTCAGCTGGCCATTCAGCACACCAGGGGGCGAGTTTTGAGGACTCTGGCACCGTACCGCCGTCGCCAATCCCATCCCAGACTTCTTCCCTAGGAATGGGCGGTTGTAATTCCCATGAACTGTCGGCGTTGGCCACAGCTTCACTTGTGCGCTCAGCCTCGGCTCCCCCCGGCTGTTCCACTTGCCCGCCGCTCGCTCTATCGCGTCGTCCGCGACCACGGTTTGCCACGGCGGCGAGCCAGATCCGATCCCGCTTATGGGGCGCTCCAAGGTCGGATGCTGATAAACAAGTCCATTCCGCATCGAACCCCATTTCGGCAAGATCACCGACGACCAAAGCCAAACCTCTTCCCACAAGCAAAGGTGAGTTTTCCAGCAAGACGAATCGGGGCTGTACTTCACCGATAATTCTTGCCATTTCGGCCCATAGTCCCGACCGCTCGCCCTCAATGCCGGCGCCCCGTCCTGCGGCGCTGATGTCTTGGCAAGGAAAACCGCCCGATACCACGTCAATAAATCCCGCCCACGGTCTTCCGTCAAAACTGCACACGTCAGACCAAATTGGGAAAGGCGCGAGACATCCATCGGTTTGTCGTTGCGCCAAAACTTGTGCGGCGTAGGCATCACGCTCAACGGCGCAGACGGTGCGCCATCCCAACAGGTAGCCACCGAGTATTCCGCCACCAGCCCCGCCGAAAAGAGCCAGCTCATTCATTCGGCTCCCCAACCGCTTACCGGGCATTCCAAATCCATCACGTCGCGACGGCCCTCCTTCACCGCCTCGATGATTTGTTCGCCGGCTTCCCGCGCCAGTTCCGAGTCAATTGGCTGCATGCCTTACCTTCCCGCATAAAAAAACCCGCCTGGCGGCGGGTCGGTTAAAAAAACGGGCAAGTTCTTAGTTATTGCTCTGCAAGTGTATTAGTGATAGTTGCCCAACGATCATCAGACACCACCAAATCATAGCGCAAGATAAAAGTGTTCAACTTCTCTGGATGCTCGTTGTATGTAGCAATCCACTTAGCGACTGCCTCTCCCACGTCTTCAATCACATTCTTGAAGTTGATGTACTTGGTCATCGGATCAGTGCTAGGCGCACGGTCTTTACTAGCGACATAAGGTAATAATCTTACAATCTTCCTTTCAGCAACTTTTCGTGACTCAAGGTTCGACATATGCAATAGACTATTGCGAAGCTCCCATAATTCTTCCGGTGTTGCCCCGGCGATACCAGCAGTGGAAAAGGCACGAATCCAATCAATAAATACTGGCGTGGTGCGTGGCGGTCTATCACCAAACTCGACATAAGCAACAGTATCCAAAAATGACACCAACAGCTTAAAGCATGATATAAAATGCCGACTATTAAATAGCAGTCGCATCGCTTCAAAATAGTCATCATTTATCAAAGCCGTCATATCAAACTTGCCTGTTTCTTTATCTAAATACTTGAACAGGTAGTCGTCCATTCTTTCCGCCCTTCCCATACCATCGGGCAATTCCGACACATCGAGTGGCCCCAATGGTATAACCTGATCAACCACAGGAACTCCATCCACAATATGTGTTACACAGTAAAGCGGTGTCTGTCCCGCATTTACGGAGGCAAAAAGGGGTTCAAATATCTCTGGGGTATTGCCTAACCGCTCTCTTGAGTAATACTCCCCTTTGGATATAGGCTGCGCCAATGGCACTCTTTGCACCGATGAGAAATCGAGCATAGCGCGCTCACGTAAAAAATCTAATTTTTTCTGGTCACTGCCTTGTCGATAATACTTCTTGATACCCATCGCTCGCAGTTGTTCAGCCTCAAAAAATGCGTATATGTTGTACACCGATTCGTGTTTTTTCATCGCTCTCTTTGACTCACACTTGAACGCCATAGGAGAGAAGAATGATACTCGGGTAAACGATCCTGAGATAGGAATAAGCTTTTTTCAGTCGGCTACACCAGAATGCGTTCGATCTCCGCCAAGACTTTGGCATCAGGCTTGCCCTGCAGCGACGACCCGCGCGTGTCCACCATATTGAGCGGCTGCATATAGACATCTCCGCCGGGGATCGGCGGCAGGTTTTCCAAACGCCGGATGTCGTTGGCAGACAGCCAGCCCCATTGCCGCCCAATCGCATACGCGGCATAGCGGCTCTGCGTGTCGCCGCGCAGCAGGCCGGACACGTTGAATTCGATATACAGCTCGCCACGTTCGGACGGCAACAACAGGTCGCGCATGCGGGCCTGTTCGTGGCGTTTGATCCAGGGCATCAGGCAATAAATCACATACTCGATGCCTTGATGCTCGATGTTGTTGTTTGTCGCCCGGTCCAAGAGACCGACTTTGTGTGGCGGCATTTTGAAAATCTGCGCCACCTCCAGGGCAGACAACTTACGCGCGTCGATCAGTTGGGCATCGGCATTCGTCATCGAAAGCGGTTTGAAGGTAATACCCTCCTGCAGCAACGCGACTTTCATCGCGTTGTCCCGGCCGGCGTACTCCCTCTTCCACGCCGCTTTGATCTGCAGCACCCGTTCCGCACTCAGCGGCTTCACATCCTGGCCGCCGATCACCGCCGGCCGCTCCAACACGCCGGCCAGGTGCGTCCCATTCGCAAAAACCGCGCTGGCGTGGCCATGCGTCGCCAGGGCCAGGCCCAGGCTATCGCAATGCAGCTGTACCGGGCTGATGCCGGTATAGCCATTGCGCGTAAACCACCGCACATGATGGACCATGCGCGCCGGCATCGGCTCTTGGCCATTAAATTGGTAATACGGCATCAAATCCGCACCGCGCAGCACCGCCACCTTGCCGGCTTCCATCGGCAACAGCGCCACCGGCCGCCCGGCCTCGTCGCGCTCGATGTAGGAATAAGCGTTGCCATCATGCGCGGCAGCGATCTGCGCGCCTTCGGCATACTCGAACGGCGTTTGCCAGCCGTTGGGCTGGCGCAGAAGCTGGGCAACAGGATGATCCGTTACCCGCTCGCGCTGGTCGCCGTTGCGGCGATACAGTTCGCACGGCAGCTGCGCCAGCGACTCGGCCAGCGTAGTAATGCATGCCTGATACGTGGTAATCGAAAGCGCCTTGTCCGGCGATACCGCCACCCCGGCCGCGCTCCGGGCGCCGCCGCCCAGCAGGCTGGACAGCCACCCCGGATCGGGCGATGCCGCAGACTGGCCAAACTGCTGCGACATGAACATCAGCACGCCCTTCCCGCGCTGCGCGCCGTCATCCAGGACCAGGCCAACGCGAAGCCGCCACCCACCATCCAACCGGCCGCCACGTGCAACAGCGACATGCCGACCGTCACCGCCGCCGCGCCGGCCAGTCCGACCAGCAGCGTCAAATAATCCAACTTACTCACAAACACACCTCGTCTTCGTAGGCGGAAACAAACGATTCCGCCATGGGGTGATACAGCGCCCGATTCAACGCCATGATCAACGCCACGATGCCGTCGATTTTTTCCCTCGATTTGCCCTTGTTAGGGCGATAGTTGTCGTTGGAGTCGCGCAGCACCACCACATTGCCGGCCATCCAGCGCAATACCGGATGCCCGCCATGGGCCAGTGACTGCGAACAGATCATGGCTTCTAGCTCTTTGGTCGGTTCAGATAGGTTCTGGAAATTCTGCGATAGCGCGACCAGTTGCAAGCCGTCTTCCGTCAGTTCGCTGGCCAGCTTGCCGGCGTTCCATTCGTCAAAGCCGATGGCCTGCAGATCAAAGTTCGCCGCATCCTGCAGGATTTGGGCGCGGATCACATCCTGATCAATCCGCGTGCCTGCGGTGGCCGTGATATAGCCTTGCCGCGCCCACGTCGAGTAAGACACCCGGTCTTTTTGGTCGCGCACCAGCATGTTGTCCGCCGGCACAAAAAAGCGCGGTAGAACGTGCCATGGTTCCCCTGATTTTTCCGGGGGAAACAGCAACACCCAGGCGGCAATGTCTGTCTTGCTGGCCAAGTCCAGACCGCCATAGCAGCGCCGATGCCGCAGCGCCTCGGCATCAACCACCGCAGCGCCTTTATCCCAGCTGTCCAGGGAAATCCAGCTTTCAACCGACTGCGTCCAGATGTTCAGCCGCTTGGTCAGGAAGTTGAACAGTGCGGTCGGCACCACGCGCGCTTTTTGGGCTTGCGTGCGCAACTCTTCCAGAAATACCGACACGCCAAGATTCGGATTGGCCTTGCACCATACCGACTCGTCAAACCAATCGTCATCCGGGTCCAGCGTGTAGATCACGCCACCGAAACTATCGTCTTCCAACGCCGGGTCTTTGCCCTGATTTTCCAGAATCCGGATCAGGTAATTTCGCTGCTCCAGGCAGATGCTGCCCTCTTGGTTGAAACCGGCCGTGGTAATCGCGTGCATCACACTGCGGCGCCTCGCGCCGCGCCCGGTATCGATCACGTCCCATAGGTCGCGGGAGGGATGCGCGTGCAATTCGTCGATAATCGCGCCGTGGACGTTCAAGCCGTCCAGGGTTTTGGCGTCCGCGCCCAGCGGCACGAACTTGTTCGCTGTGCCAGGTATCCACAGCTTGTTCTTGTGGTTCTGCACAAGCTGGCGCAGGGCGGGCGACTTGGCGACCATCATTTCCGCCGCCGCGTGCGTGATTTTGGCCTGCTCCAGCTTCGTCGCCGCCGTGTAAACCTGCGCGCCGGCCTCTTTGTCGGCGGCGAACAGGTACAAGCCCAGGCCGGCCAGCTTGGTGGACTTGCCGTTTTTGCGCGCCACCTCCTCATAAAAGGTGCGGAAGCGGCGCCGGCCGTCCCGGTTGTACCAACCAAACTCGACCGCGATCCAGAACGCTTGCCACGGCGCTAGCTCCACCGGCTGGCCCGACCACTCGCCCTCGAAATGGCGGCAGTAGCGCGGGAAAAAGGCCAGCGCATGGGCGGCCATCTCCGGCCGCCAGACCAGGCCGCGCGCTTCCTGCTGCTGCAGGTCGCGGAAATGCCGCTCCACCGCCAGCCGGACATAGCGGCCGACCTTGATGCGGCCTTCCAGCACGTCCACGCCGTACTGATCCCACGGCTGTAAAACGTAACAGGCCGGAATCAATCCGGCCTGTCGTTGATGTACCCCAGCAGCTCGGCCAAGTCCTCGCTGATCACCCGGCCCTTGCTTAGCGCCTTGGTTTTTGCGCATGAGGCCACCGTCATTCCATTTCGTTTGAGCAATTCGCGTATCTGTTTGGCGATCTTTGCCCGGTTGTAGCTGGCGCTGACTTCATACCGGCGGCCGGTCTCCTTGGCCGCCGCGAAAATCTTGCCCCGATTGTCCAAAATCCACTGCTTGCAGGCTTGCCAGTCGGCAATAGCCGCACAGATCAGGCCCAGCGCGATGCCGGCCGACGAATAGTCGAAGCCCGACGCCTGCAGCAGCGGCTGTATCTCGCGCCAGGCACGCGCTTCCGCCTTGGTCATCGACCAGGGCGGTTTTTTCGGCAAATTGGCGCCGCCCTCGCCCAGCTGGTCCATCACCGCGAACGGGTCGGAGGCGAATAAGTCCGCCGTCAACATCCGATCCAGGGCGCGCACCTGGCCGGCGGCCATCACCGTCAAGCCGCCTTCGTCCAGGTCTTTCATCACCTCGCCCCGCGCCCGCCGCTCGGCGCGGGACTCATCGGTTTCCAGTGAACCGCCGTTGGCGTCCTCGTCGTAGCGATGGCCGTAGCGGTCCACTTCCTCGACATGCGTCCGCCAGTCATCGACCTTGTCCGCCAACAAGGCGATCTGCAGCAGCGCGGATGTCCAGTCCAGACCGGCGCTGTCCAGCGCGTTGATGGTGTATTTCCAGACATCGCGGCCACGCTTCGAAGTCAAAAAGGCGGGCGGTTTGGGCATCACGCCGGAACCCGCTCGCAAAGGGGTTTTTCCGGCCATTTCAGAGCCTTTCAGCAAGTTGAACGCGACAGAAAACAAAAAAGCCCCTTTCGGGGCTTGTTGGGGGGATTTAGACCCCCCCCCTATGAAAATCCAGCGTGGAGAAAAACGCGGTTAGGCACGCGGTCTTGGCCAGGCGGTCGGGCTGAAGGATTTCACCCCCCTACCCCCTGGCCGGCCTCGCGCCGCCGATTGCCGAACCCGCCGTCCTCCCGCGCGGTCTTGCGCGAGTGGCAGGAATGGCAAAGCGCTTGATGATTGGACGACTCGATGAACAACGACCAGTCGCCACGATGCGGGCGGATGTGGTCGCAATCGGTCGCCCGCTCCACGCATCCCGCCGTGGCGCAGCGATAGAGCGCCGCCTTCAGGCAGGCATCGCGCCGGGCAAACCAGATGCGTTGCCGATACCAGCGTCGGACCTTGGCCACGGTTTCATCCGACATCCGCCGTTGATCTGCCACCCGGCGTACATGGGATGCATGGTCCGGACAGCAGCTGTTGCCCGGCGCGGCCATCTGGCGACAACCCTGCATCGCGTAGCGGCAAGGGCGGGAAGGTGCGACAGGCATAGAAGCTCCAGAAAAAGAAACGCCCCGACCAACTGGCCGGGGCTTGAAAAAAATGCAGTACAGGGAAGTTGAAGATAGGCCAGAAATGCAAAAAGCCCAAGTCGTTGACTTGGGCTTTGGACGCACCTCTGGCGGTGTTGACGGCATGTTATTGCGGAATTTATCCCACGTCAAGCCACACGCAACACATCATCCTCCATCTGCCGCAATACAATCGGCTCCAGTGCGCCACAGCCCGCCGATAGCCAGCCATCAAGCAAGACTTCGATATGGCTCCGGTAGAAGGCTGCCGCTGTCTGGCCATCGATCCCGAACTCACGGCCGAACTCTCGAAACGACCCCATGCCGGTCAACCAGTAACGGACCCAATACGCAATCCCCTCCCGGCCAAACCGCAAGGCGTTCAAGCCTCCCTTTTGGCCATAATGAGCAACATAGGCAGTCAACTCTTTGAACGATCCTTCCAGGTGCGGCAAGCTGCCGCTCAACACCCTTGCCATCAACGCCACATGGAAACGTTGCTCCATCATCAGCGATGCCCGATGAAGTTCATGCGCGTTCATCAGCGCCAATTCCGGCCCCCGCGACACCATCCCGTCACGCACCTCGCCAAAGGATGGCGCAGCCTTCAAACCACCCGCCCCAACAAGCTCCAGCGCCCAACGTACCGCACCCACAACATCAACAACCATTACGATTCCCCCAAATCTGTCAGCGAGGAAACCCCTTAGCCCGATCCGCGCCGGGCTTTGTTTTAGTCTGAATTTTACCATGCGGGCGCGCTCAGCCAGCTAGGCGGCGGTCCCGATAATCCCCCCAGCTGCATTGCAGAATCAGGGCGTTTTCATACATCCGGCTCACGGCCCGATAGCCGATCATGTCCCGCAGACCGTCCTTTGTCTGGTTGCTGATGTAGACCGTTGGCAGCCCTTCCGCCGACCGGCTATCTACCACCCGATTCAAATAGCGCAGGCCATGCCCGTTCGGGTCCAGGATTTCGACTTCATCAATGATCAGCACCGGATAGGAGGCGAAGCGGCTAAGCTCGGCATGCTCGCTGCGTCCGGGCCTCCCCCATGTTTCGCATATCTCCGTCCGCATCTGATCCGCCGTCACATAGCGTACCCCAAGGCCACGATGTCCAATCAGGTTCAAGGTCGCGGCGCTGGCCATATGGGTTTTGCCCGTTCCCGGCCCGCCGGTTATCACCACGTTGCCGGCGTTGCGGTCCCGCCCCACCCAAGCCACCCAGCCCTTAAATGCCTCAATGACTGCTGCCTGCGCCTCACACACTGGCAGCAAGTCCCGGAACTTCGCCTGTCGATACCGCCCCGGAATACCGCACCCCCACAACAACATATCGCGCCTTTCCTGCATTCTGCGTTCCCGCTCCCGCTCTTGACTGCACTTCAAGCAAATCGGCTTCCGCCCCGGCAATAGCTCGGCTTCATACTCGCCATGCACGGTACAAATGCCCGTCGCCGGCACCATGCGCCCCAAGACAGCCAGCCCATCAAAATATCGCAGCGCCTTATTCAATCCATCCATCAGCGCCCCCCTTCACATTCCCCGCCACCGCCGCCCCCTCATGCGCTTCCGTAGATGGCAGGCTTAGCCAACCCGGCGCAGACCGTCCAGCTTGGCCACCCTTCACCGCTCGCAGCCCACGGCGTATGGCATGCCCTGCAGACAGTTTTCCTTCCCCATCCATCGACTTCAAAACGCTGGCGAGATATTTGACCGGAATCTGTTCATCCGCTGGGATGTAAGCGCGACAGCGGGCGATGCCTTCTTCCAACGTCGGAACCGTCACCCCGGCATCTGCCCATGCCTGCACGGCAGGGTGGGCAGCGCCACCGACCTTCACCCCCAGCCGACGCGCGGCAATCACCAGCGTCACCGCCGGGCTCGTCGGTCCTGCGGCCCCTCTCTCATGCGCGGGGTATGTATATTTATTTCCCTGATTCTCCGATATGTCCCGTTCATTCAACCCGCTCCCGTCCTGTTCCAGTCGCCTCAAACGGTCAGGAAAATGTTTCCAGACAAGGGTTTTCAGCGCCTTAAGCTCTCCCCCTCTGCCTTTCCCTTTCATGTCCCGTTCCTCCTGCGGACGCACCAATGCCAACGGCAGTTTCACCACCAGCTTTTGCACCTCTTGCACTGCAGCGGCACGCTTGACCAATCCAACCCGGATCAGCTCCTCAATCAAGGCGTCAACCTGCTTATGCGACGGCCGCCAGGCCGGCCGCTGGCTGCCACGCGGCGGCACGTACTGGCAATTGATGGCCAGCACGGCGCGGCTAACGGGATAGCCTCGGCCGACAATGCCTGTCTGCATGTCCATGCACGGCCGCAAACCGGCCACATACAGTCGGTATGCTTCCAAGCTGCATTCCAACAAAGTCGCCTGCTCTAGTTCAGATAGCAGAATTCTCATAGCCCCCCTTTCCCCCCAACCGCCGCAAGCGCGGCAAGTCGCGGGTTACTGTGTTTTTCCATCGGCAACGGCGGCAATTTCGACTCTGCCGCCGGCCAGTTCTCTTTAGCTGCCCGGCTCACGCTTTCACGATGCCCAGCGCCGTAGACTCGGCCCAAGCGCCTCAACTCGCGTTCTCGTAGCTGTATGGTCGGCAAGCTCAGCACATAGGCGGCATCAGCGACGACGTCACCGCTTACCCTCACCCACTCCATCCCGGCTCCCCAAGGATTTTTTCAATAGCTCAATATGGCGGCGCCGCAGCCGCGGCTTATCCTCCGGCTTGGCCTTGGATACCTTCCAAGCCATGCGGTACAACTCCATGCGCAGCCAGTCGGACATCTGCGCGCTACCTTCCTTCAGCCGGCTGAGCCAAAGCGCAGTCCACAAACCGCAATAACTCGGCATTGGCGCTGATCGACTCAGACAAGCCCGCTCTTGCTCTCGTCAACTGCTCTCGCGTCATGTCCTCGGCCAAGGCCGCAAACGCTGACAGACCTAGTCCAGTTTCTTTCGTGGCCACCATCATCAATGCGGCATGGCTACCAGCTGGCTCATGCATCAGCAACTGAGCCGGAACCATGCCCAGCGGCGCCAGCAACTCGGTCAAGCACTGCAAGCGGATGCTCAGCGGCAATGTCATCAGGACCACCGGCATGGCATTGCAATTGAGCAGGTTCTTTTCTTTCATCTGATCATCCAGCCAACGCCATATCCGATCCGAATTGGCCTTAAGCACCTGATACGCATCGCCCTCCACCATGAAATCAATGGGCCACACGCGTTCGAAACCCATGACTAAATAGGTTTCCACCATCCGGGCGGCTGCAGCCTGACGGCTCAAGCCCTCCTGCTTGCGCCAAAGGTCTACGTAATCCCGTATCACCGCTATTGGCGTTTTGTGCGAACTATGGCGCATGCAATTCATGTTCATTCCAGATAGCATATTTACCAATGTCATTTACAGAGGCCGCAACAGGCGACCCCGCGCAAGAAAAAAGCCGGACACGCCGGCAAGCGCTCCCGCTGACAGCAAGGGAACGAGGAGTAATCTAAGTTGGAGTCGATACCGCAGAGGGGGCGGTCCCGCGCAGATAGGCCCAATCGATATCGGGCCGCAGGGACTCACAACGGACACGTCCGTCAGTGAGTTTTTCCAAGTCGATACAGCGACCTGCAGGAACCTTGACCCGCCACTTGCAGACTGCCCACGGCGTTACACCGAGAGCACGACCGACAGCGGAAGGTCCATCCAGCAAGGCAAAAACGGCGTCAATAGGTGTTGCTTCTTTCATGGGCCGGGATTATCGATCCAAAGTTCATAAAAAGCAACCTTAAATAGACATGACCATGCTACCTAATCCAGATAACATTCAACTTATGGTTGAAGAAAAGAACACTGAAACGCAGCTATCCCGGAACATCTGCACCCTAATGCAGCTGCACGGCCTCGCACCGAAGGCGTTTTCCACGCAGGTTCCAGTCACTTACGAGATGATGCGGCGCTACATGAGCGGCGCAGCCCGACCGCGTCCGGAAAAGCTTGCAAAGCTAGCCGAACTCTTTGGCGTAAAACCAGCAGATTTGGAATATGGCAGCTTCACGGCAGACATCACCGTGACCAGCCCCAGCATCACCATCACCCGACACGATGCCCCCATGGCAGAACCGACCACGCCCCCGGATCGGACCATTGCCATATCCGACCCGAAAGAACTGGCCAGTTGGCTAGTCGCCCAGGGCGACGACGCGCTAGCGGACTTTTTGAGAGGCTTGGCGGACACCCTGCAGAAGAAAAAGTAAAAGCGGCCAGTTGGCCGCTTTTTCTATTCAGGGTAATTTCCTATGCCGCGTTTGCAGGCAAGGGACGACGCTGCGCCATCATAGACGCCGAACTGAGCATAAAGGCCCACGCGCGCGAGGCATCGCCCCACTCGTCAACAAGAATGCTGCCATCACTTCTAATTCTTACTCGTATCTCAGCAACTAACTCTGTGTTTTCCGTATTTTTGTGCATTTTTATTTCTGCTTTTTGGGTAGTTCGAAGATGCAGCGCGAACTATACGCGTTCAAACAAACGAGCAAAACTAGACTTTCGTCTAATTACGTGTTTGTACTTACTTCAACGATTCTCTAACTCCCTTCCACAGCGGCAACTCGATACGCAAGCTGAGATAAAGTCTTGACTCCATGTAACTTTCTCATATTTTTCAGGTGCAGCTTTACCGTACTCAGGCCAATGTCCAGGCGCTTGGCCACCTCCTTTTGCGTTAGCCCCTCCCATACCAGCAAGTCGAAAACCTCCCTTTCTCTATCCGTAAACTTAGCCATTCGTGCATCCCGCGCCAATACGCGGGCGGCAACATCTGCCAGGGACGGCAGCAACAAAGACAGCATCTGCCTCGTGTAAGCCTCGCGCTCGACCGATTCACCGATCATCGAAATGATCACCCTACATTCATCACGATCCGCAATATAGGTCAGACCATGCATCATCCCTGCCCGCTTGCAGGCTGATTTGAAATCACGCAGCCGCCTACTATCACCTTCCTGCGGCACCAGTTCGTCGGACCATACTATCGGCCTCCCCGCCCCGGCCAAGATCACCGGATCGACCTCATGCCATGAGCGACGCCGATACAAGTCGAGCCAACGCCCTGGCCATCCCAAATCGATAGCCAAGATAGGTGTTCGTGACGGGATGTCACGCGACATCCTGGCCAGCAGCAAAGGAGGCGAGCCAGGCAAGCTGTACTGCAGCCCAAGCAAGAACGCCCTCAAATCATCCTGATCCGACATTGCCAGCAACGACCGCTGCCAGGGCACCAGCTGGGCCATGGCCAAAGGCGTCACCTCTCGCAACATCGAAACAACTTCCGGTGTCATTCGCATATACCTTGCAACCTACAATTTCCCTCCAAAGAATAGGGCTTGACGCGCAGGCCAACCAGCCAACACATCCTAAGTTAATGAATAATAACAACTTACCTAGAATAGAACCATCTAAGCGAAGAAATAAAGTTCATTTAAATGAACTTTTAGTTGACACATCTACTTTTGATTGTAAAATGTGCAAACCTACTTTAAGTAGACCGCTCATTAACAATCTATGAAAACGTCACGGCATCCGTTCCGATGCCGTAACCGCATGCCCGACATAGTCAGGCATGGACACCAAGCTTATGCCGGCCAGCCGCACGATAAACAACGTGCGCGTCCCTGAACCGCTGGTCGGCATAAGCCTGCACCCGATAGCGCCCAATTGGACGTTATCGGATGCAGCCATGCGCTGCCGAATCTAAGGAGAATGAAAAATGCACCACCTGGACAAGACATCGCTGGAAGCCTTCAAGCAAGGGCTTGAGCAGCTGCAAGAGCAACTGCAAGCCAAACTCAACGAGGCCCGCAAGGCAATCAGCGAAATGCCGGAAAGTCAGCTGCGATCCGCTCACGGCCAATCACTGGAAGCCATGGCCGACAATCTGGATTCCTCGCTCACTTGGCTCAGAGAAGCCATTGCAGAGCAAGCGCAGTTGATAGACGAAATGGAATGAGCCTGCGCCATTACATCGTGCGGCAGATGCATCGACGCGAACAGCTGCTGCGCGTCTTTGCCCCTCCGGGCCTACCGCCAGAAATGGCCACCCGCAGGAATCGCACAAGACAACGAATCAACGACCGTGCAGAACGGATCTACCTGCGCGCCGACACCGCCAACGGCTGGGATTAACCAGCCGTTTTTTTACGCTCATTTCCGTTAGCACGCGTCACCGGCCGTTAGCAGTTTGTGAGCGCGCCGAAAGCGTCCCGTTAGCGGAAAGTGAGCAGTTTGTTAGCCCCCATGAGCAAACCAGACGCCAACCAGTTGCTTGCGGCTCTAGCAGGAACAGGCGAGAGCAAAGCGGCACGATTCCGCAGCCTCCTACCACAAATCAAGGCGGCAATAGAACGCGGAGTCAGGCACGCCCAAATCATCGAGGCACTGGCGGCCGATGGCCTGCACATGAGCCACGTTGAATTCCGGAACGCGCTCTATCGTGAACGCCGCCGCGAGGAAAACAAGAAAGCACCCCATGCCCAAGCAACCCAAAACATCCCGGCCAGCGCGGCCAATATGTCCATCGCAACCACGCCGGCCACCAAGACCTCGCCTCAGTCAATCCGATCAGGTCGCTTTGACTACGGGAAATTCAGAGACGGAAAAACAAAATGGTGAACTCATGACATACAACGACACCCACATTACGCTTCAAGGCAAAGGCGGCGTAGGCAAGTCGCACATCACAAGCCTTCTCGCCCAAGCGATTTGGGCCATTTTTGGCATTCGTCCGTTGGGAGTCGATACCGATCCCGTCAACAAAACCCTGATGCATTTCCCTGCCTTGCAAGCGCGGGGGCTGGATATCCTGAACCACGATAACCAGATTAACAGCCGCCAGTTTGACACCATGGTGGAGTGGTTGCTTGAGCATGACGGCCCTGCAGTCATCGACAACGGCGCGACATCGTTCATTCCAGCGACGGGCTATCTAGCAGAGACCGGCGCCATTGACGTACTCAACGCGGCAGGCCGCCGCGTGTTTATCCATACCGTACTTGTCGGCGGCCAGGCGATGGACGACACCATAGACGGCCTAGCGGCGCTACTGGACAGCACTTCGGCCCCCATAGTGGTATGGGAAAACGAACACTTTGGCCCGGTTGAACGAGACGGCCGCAGATTCCGGGATTCCAGCGTCTATCACGAAAACCGCGAGCGCATCGCCGGCATTGTCACACTGCGCCGCCCAAATGCCGATCTGGCTGGCCGCGATATCGCAGAACTCAGTATCAAAGGCCAAACCTTTGCCGAAGCCCTGGCAAGTCCGGAATGGGGGCGCATGCCGAAACACCGGCTGCAAATGGTATGGGCTGATTACCTGCAGCAGCTTAGGCCGATCCTGACGCAAGGACTGCCGGAAGGGCTAGCCGCATGATAGCGCGCCCTCATAACGTCATTCCGCTGCAGGGGATGATGTCGCAATTATTAGCCTGCGGCTTCACCAATCCACTACGAGTCAAAATGACTGAAAGGCAGTTAATGCTTTTTGATGCAATGGAATCGCGCCAGCGGTATACCTTTCCCCAGCTGCACGCACAAACCAAAAATGAGCATGCTGACCAAACTAGGCGCGATATCGCTAAGCTCATGGCAATAGGCGCATTGCACATACAGCGCCAGCATAGTGCAAATGGCAAAACTTCTATGTACTGGAAAAAATAAAGCAATAATCAATTCCCAACAGGCTTATACCATCAGGACTCCACTCAATGAAAATTCAAGACGACATTCAACAACAATTCCATAACCTACAAAAAGCCATGCCAGAAATCCATAGGCATTTACGGTTGATGAAAGAACTGCTAGCAGACATTCAGGGCCAGTCTCTTATCTGCATTGAACATATAAACGCACACCTTCAAACGAATGCCGGCCCACACATTCGCATAATTGTCATAACGAGAGGTATACAGCTTAGCGTAGTAAAAGCGTTAGCAGCCAAACGGAATCTTTCAATGCATTACTCAATAGAAACCGGCGATATATATATCCATAGCGAACCATGGGCAGTGCTAGCCATATGCGACACCATGCTCAGCTTGCCTCTCACTCTTCCTGACGCAGCGTAACAAACAGCCCGCCACATAGCGGGCTGTTTAATTACCCCACCTCACCAATTGATATGCAAAAAGAAATCCACGCTATTATTGCGCCAATCCTCGCAGCCGGAGGCCAGCTACGGCAAGGACGAAAAAATCCAGTCCTGATCTTTCCTAATGGAAAAAAAACAGGAATCCCACACCATACAAGAGAGAAAAGAGCAATTAAAAATCTTAGATGCAGGCTAAAAAGGCTGCAAGAAACCAACCTAGCCATAGCTTAATTAACTTAGGGGAATAAAATGTGTATCGGGAATATTCAGGTAGGAAGTCTTGACCGTGCCAACATGAGCGCAGTCATATTTGAAGGTCTTACAATTCAAACAGCGGAGGGAAAGCCTGCACTGCTGGCCATTGTGGATGAAGATGGCAATATTATTGAAACAGGTGAAAAGGTTGCAAAAGAAGCGTGGAATGTTGCAATCGCAAGCTACAAGAATTTTCTAATAGGGGAAGGGCATATGCGAGTCCACACCTCCCCACCCGGACTGAAATTCCTTACTATTGAAAAGAAATCAGCTAAGCGCAGTAAACCACCAAAGCTAGCAGCTTAATACAAAGTCTAGGACTCTACTTTGATTTTTCCGCCAGTTTCCTAGACAACACCCGGATTTGCTCAACCACAAACAGGCGATCCGCGTCATCAAGTGGCGCAATTTCCTCTTGAATTGTTGCCGCCAGTGACGACAACCCCACGGAGGCCCCGCTCAGCAACTGCTGCAGCGAGATACCCAAGATATCCGCGAGCCGATCAAGAGTCGCCAAGCCTGGCAATGCATTACCGCGCTCAATCCTCGACAAAGACTCAGTTTCCATCCCTATGCGCTCAGCAACTACTTTTTGTGCCAGCCCTGCACGCTTCCGGGCCTCTGCGATGTTCGCCCCAACTCTAACCGCAAGCGTTGTTCCCATTTTCTTTGACGTTTCGCATCTACATATGATGTTTAACGTTGCCTTAGCTTGCCCATTAGTGGAATGACATGTTATGTTCACTATTGATGTATTAAGTTAATTTCAGGACATGTTTAGACCGCGCAACTTGTCATATGTCCGTCGTCAGGAAAGGACGCCATGCGACTCATCACCTGCCCACAATGCAAAGGAAAGCGCCATGTGCCTTGCAGTCTTCCATTCCTGACACAACGGCATCCATCGCATTGCCCGATCTGCAAAGGAGACGCGAGCGTTCGCATCCCCTGCCCATTCTGTGAAGGACGCGGCACCATCCCCGCCGCATGAATCAGGTTCTACCCCTTGCCCCCAGCCTTGCGCCGGGGGATTTTTTTGTCCAAACGCTATATCCACCTTTGACATCGCTTGCTAAACCATACGCGTCCGTCGATGCCTTCCGCACCCAGAGCATCCTGTTCGCGCTGTTCGCCTCGCTGCCGATGCTGGCGGTGGTCTATCTGTTCATCCGCCGCTTCGTCACCCGTCCGCTGCGGGAGATGTCCGAGGGCCTGGCCGAGCTGGCCAAGGGCGAAGGCGACCTCACCCGCCGCCTGCCGGAACGCAGCCGGGACGAAATCGGCGTCACCGCCGGCCTGTTCAACCAGATGCTGGGCACCGTGGCCGGCCTGGTGCGCCAGGTCAGCGACAGCGCCGACGCGGTGGCGCTGTCTGCGCGCAGCCTGTCCGACGGCGCCGGCCAGCTGGCCGCCAGCTCCCATCGCCAGAACAGCCAGTCGCAAGCCGCCGCCGAGGCGGTGGACCAGCTGGCCGCCCACATCGGCGAGATCGCCGGCAAGGCCGAGCACGTCAGCAGCGGCGCAGAGGAAAGCCTGCAGCGCTCGGAACAAGGCCGGCAAAGCCTGCACCGGCTGCAGCGCGAGGTAGGCCAGGCGGAAAGCGCGGTGCAGCTGATGGCGCAGGCGGAGAGCGAGCTGGTCAACTCCACCGCCGTGATCACCCACATGACCAAACAAGTGCGCGAAATCGCCGAGCAGACCAATCTCCTGGCGCTGAACGCGGCGATCGAAGCCGCCCGCGCCGGCGAGCAAGGCCGCGGCTTCGCCGTGGTGGCCGACGAAGTGCGCAAGCTGGCGGAAAAGTCGGCCAAGTCCGCCAGCGAGATCGACGCAGTCACCGGCTCGCTCAATGACAAGACCGACGCGGTGCGCCAGGCGGTGAGCGCCGGCCTGCAATCACTGGAGGCCAGCCGCCACGCCACCGACAGCGTGGCCGGCGTGTTGGACGCGGCCAACCAGTCGGTGGCCGAGGTGCGCAGCGGCCTCAGGCAGATCGTGGAAGTGACCGAACAGCAGCGCCGCACCAGCCAGACGGTGAACGAGAACATCGACGCCATCGCCGGCATGGCGCGCACCAACGACGCCGACATCCGCCAGACCGTGGGCGCGGCCGCGGAGCTGGAGGCGCTGGCCAAGCGGCTGACCGACTCGGTGTCGCGCTTCCGGGTGTGAGCGCTTAACCCGGCAAAACCGGCTGCATCTGATAAAACAAGATAGACAGTTCCCCGCGCCCGGCTCTGCCGGGCGTTTTCCCAACCGGAAATGCGCCGGGCATTTGGCCGCGAGCCTCACTGCTGTTACACTGCCCAGCCTTTAGCCAACCGCGCCAAGTCATTGTGAAACCAGCCGCTTTTTCCAGTCTGCCCCTGCCCGCCCCCTTGCTGTCCAACCTGGACAGCCTGGGCTACCACCAGATGACCGCCATCCAGGCCGCCAGCCTGCCCGCCATTCTGGAAGGCCGCGACCTGATCGCCCAGGCCAAGACCGGCAGCGGCAAGACGGCTGCGTTCGGACTGGGCCTGTTGGCCAGCCTCAATCCGCGCTGGTTCGGCGTGCAGGCGCTGGTGATGTGCCCGACGCGCGAACTGGCCGACCAGGTGGCTCAGGAAATCCGCCGCCTGGCGCGCGCCATCGACAACATCAAGGTGGTGACGCTGACCGGCGGCACGCCGATGGGCCCGCAGATCGGCTCGCTGGAGCACGGCGCCCACATCGTGGTGGGCACGCCGGGCCGGCTGCAGGACCACCTGTTCCGCGAAACGCTGAACCTGGCCGGCGTGAAGACGCTGGTGCTAGACGAGGCCGACCGCATGATAGACATGGGCTTCATCGAGGAGATCGTCGGCATCGTCCGCGCCTGCCCGAAGACCCGCCAAACCCTGCTGTTCTCCGCCACCTATCCGGAAGACATCCGCAAGGCCAGCGCGCAGTTCCTGAAAAACCCGGTCGAAGTGAAGGTGGAGTCGCTGCACAACGCCGACCACATCGAGCAGTGGTTCTACAAGGTGAAGCCGGAAACCCGGCTGGAAACGGTGAGCCGCATCCTGCGCCATCTGCGCCCCACTTCGGCGCTGGCCTTCTGCAACACCCGCGAACGCTGCAAGGAGCTGGTGCGCGAGCTGCAGGAACAGGGCTTCAACGCGCTGACCCTGCACGGCGACCTTGAACAGCGCGAGCGCGACCAGATCCTGCTGCGCTTCGCCAACAAGAGCGCCACCGTGTTGGTTGCCACCGATGTGGCCGCGCGCGGCCTGGACATCAAGGAACTGGACGTGGTGATCAACGTCGACGTCACCCATGATCCGGAAGTGCACATCCACCGCATCGGCCGCACCGGCCGCGGCGAGCAGCACGGCCTGGCGCTGACCCTGGCCACCGACAGCGAAGCCAAGCGCCTGGTGCAGATCGAAAACTACCAGCAGGCCGACCTGACCTGGGCCGACGTGGAAGAGCTGACTCCGGCCCCCGGCGGCCCGCTGCTGCCGCCGATGGTGACGCTGGAAATCGCCGGCGGCAAACGCGAAAAGCTGCGCCCGGGCGACCTGCTGGGCGCGCTGACCGGCGACGCCGGCTTTCAGGGCAGCCAGATCGGCAAGATCAATATCTTCGAGTTCGCCAGCTTCGTCGCGCTGGAGCGCTCCATCGCCGAAGACGCGCTGGCCAAGCTGTCGCAATGCAAGATCAAGGGCAAGCAGTTCAAGATGCGGCTGGTCGGCTGATCCGTCCCGTCGTCATTCAAATGAAAAGGCCATCCCTGAGGATGGCCTTTTTGCTGCCTGCAAGACTCAACTCCGCCAAACTAGTACGGCTGGTCTCCCAGTATCGTCGCCCGGTGCATCACCCGCCGCGCCGGCCGGTAGTCGTCCACCGCGTAATGGATGGTGCAGCGGTTGTCCCAGAACGCCACGTCGCCCGGCTGCCAGCGCCAGCGGATCGAAAACTCCGGCTTGGACTGGTGGGCGAACAGGAATTGCAGCAGCGCGTTGCCCTCGCCGTCCGGCAATTCGTTGATGGCGATGGTGAAGCCTTCGTTGACGAACAGCGCGCGGCGGCCGCTTTCCGGGTGGATGCGCACCACCGGGTGGCTGACAGGCGGATGCTTGCGCCGCGTTTCGTCCCAGCGGCGGCGATCGTCGTCGGTCAGGCCGTAGCGCGCCAGCGGGAACGATTTGGCGAAATCGTGGACGGCGCTCAAGCCTTCCAACCTGGCCTTCAGGCTGGCCGACAGCGCCTCGTAGGCGGCGATGCCGCTGGCCCACAGCGTGTCGCCGCCCAGCTCCGGCAGCTGCCGCGCCGCCAGCACCGCGCCCAGCGGCGGGGTCTCTATGAAGGTGACGTCGGTATGCCAGATAGCGTTGTCCTGCAAGTCCACCACATCGGTGTCCAGCACCACGATCTCGCGCGCGTCCGGGTGTTGCGGGTAGATCGGGTGGGTGTGCAGATCGCCGAAGCGCACAGCGAAATTGCGCTGCTGCAGCGGCGTGATGTCCTGGCCGCGGAAAAACAGCACCTGGTGGCGCAGCAGCGCCTCGTTCAATGCCCGGCGCTGCTCATCGTCCAACGGCCGCGCCAGGTCTATCCCCTCCCCCACCGCGCCCAGCGCCGGGCTCAGGCGGGTCAATTGCAAACTCATTCAAATCCCCTCTTGCTTGTATTTAGTCTTGTTGTCCATGCCAAGGCGCCAGCCGATCCTGCAGCGCGCGCAGGCCCAGCTCCAGCGCGAAGGCCACCGCGGCGATCACCAGAATGCCCAGCACCACCACGTCGGTGACCAGAAACTGCGCCGCCGACTGCACCATGAAGCCCAGCCCGCGCGTGGCCGCCACCAGCTCCGCCGCCACCAGCGTGGACCAGCCGGCGCCCAAACCGATGCGGATGCCGGTCAGTATCTGCGGCAGCGCCTCGGGCAACACCACCAGCCACAATAGCTGCGAGCGGCTGGCGCCCAGGCTCTGCGCCGCGCGCAGCCGGTTGCGGCTGACCTGGGCCACGCCGTGGCGGGTGGCGATGGCCACCGGCGCCAGGATGGCCAGGAAAATCAGCAGCACCTTGGACAGCTCGCCTATGCCGAACCAGATCACGATCAGCGGCAGATAGGCGAGTGGCGGCACCGGACGATATGCTTCCAACATGGGATCAAGCAAGCCCTGTGCCAGCTGGCTGCGCCCCATCAGCGCGCCCAGCGGCACGCCCACCGCCACCGCGGCGCTCAAGGCCAGCGCGATGCGTTGCAGGCTGGCCTCCAGATGCTGCCACAGCGTGGCGTCCATGAAGCCCTGGCCGGCGACGACGAACAGCTTGCCCAACACTGCCTCCGGCGCTGGCAGAAACAACGCCGGCACCCAGCCGCTATGCGCCAGCAGCCACCAGCCGCCCAGCAGCAGCGCCAGGCTGGCCGCGCCCAGCCATAGCCGGGACGGCTCGCGCCCCGGCCTCGGGCCGGCCTCGATGCGGGAGGAAACCGTCAACAGCTCCCGCTCCGCGGTGGTTTCGACGCCGCTCATGCCCATGCCTCCTGTCGGCGCTGGGCGAACACGTCGGCCAGCAGTTGTTCTCTCAAGGCGATGAATTCCGGATCGGACTTGATCGCCCGCGCGCTGTCGCCGGCGCGCCAGCGGCGGCTGAACGGCGGGCGCAGCGTCTTGACGATGCGGCCCGGCCCCGGCGACATCAACACCAGCTCGGTGGCGAGGAACAGCGCCTCCTCGATGTCGTGGGTGATCAGGAACACGCTGCTGCCGGACTCGGCCCATACCTTGAGCAGCAGCTCCTGCATCTGCTCGCGGGTGAAGGCGTCCAAAGCGCCGAAGGGCTCGTCCATCAGCAAGGCCCCGGCGCGGCCGGCCAAGGCGCGGGCGATGCCGATCCTCTGCTTCTGCCCGCCGGACAGCTGCCAGGGATAGCGGGCGCCGGCATCGGCCAGATCCACCTGCTCCAGCGCCCGCTCGGCCAATTCTCGGCGTTCGGCGCGCGGCGCGCCGCGCAGGCGCAAGCCGAAGGCGACGTTGTCCAGCGCGCTCAGCCAGGGCAGCAGCGCGTGCTGCTGGAACACCACCGCCCGGTCCGCGCCCGGCCCGGCCACCGGCGCGCCGCCGAAGCGCACGCTGCCGGAGTCGGGAAACTGGAAGCCGGCGAACAGATTGAGCAAGGTGGTCTTGCCGCAGCCGGACGGCCCCAGCGCCACCGCCAGCTCGCCCGGCCCCACGCTCAGCGACACGCCGTCCAGCGCCGGCTGCGCCTGGCCGGGATAGCGAACCGACACCCTATCTGCGATCAGCGCCGCCATGCTCACCTCGCAGTCTTGACGAAGCGGTTGGTCACGTAGGGGCCGTAGTCCGGCTGCAGCGATTCCACCTTGCCCTGCGCCTTCAGGAAAGCGGCGGTCTTGCCCACCGCGGCCACGAACGGCGACTGCAGCAGCGCGGCCTGATCGTCGCGGCCGAGGAAGCGGTTGCCCTTCAGCCCAGCCACCACGTCCGGCGCGGCGGCGCCGGTCAGCCGGCCGATCTTGGCGATGTTGGAAGCATTGGCGATGAAGGCCTGCGGATCGGCCAGATAAGCGCCGATGGCGTCCAGCGACACCTTGGCGAAGCGCGAGACGAACTCGGGATGCGCGGCGGCGAAGTCCTTGCGCACCACCCAGATGTCGTAGGTGGGCGCGCCCCATTTGGCCACTTCCGCAGAGCTGGTCAGCACCGCGCCGCCGGGCTTGATCTTGCCCAGCGCCGGGTCCCAGACATAGGCGGCGTCGATGTCGCCGCGCTGCCAGGCGGCCGCGATCTCGCCGGGGCGCAGATTGAGGATCTTCACCTTGGCCGGTTCCACGCCCCAATGGCGCAGCGCGGCCAGCAGGCTGTAATGGGTGGTGGAGACGAAAGGCACCGCCACCTTCTTGCCGACCAGGTCCTGCGGCTTGGCGATGCCGCTGCCCTTGCGCGCCACCAGCGCCTCGGCCGAGCCGATCTCGTCGGCCACCAGGAAGGTTTCGATCGGCAGGCCGCGGCTGGCGGCGGCCGCCAGCGGGCTGGAGCCGATGTTGCCGATGGCCACGTTGCCGGAGGCCACCGCCGCGATCAGGTCGGCGCCGCTGTCGAACTTGCGCCAGTTGATGCGGCTGCCGGTGGCCTTCTCGTAAGCGCCGTCGGCCTGCGGCACCTTGGTGGGGTCGATGCCGGTCTGGTAGCCGACGGTGACGGCGTCCGCCGCCGCGGCGACGCCCGAAACGGCCAATGCGGCGGAAAGGATCAGTTTGAGAAATGCGCGCGGTTTCGCCATGGCTTGTCCATTTGGTACGAGTTGGAAATACCGTTCCAATCTAACAAGCGCGCCGCGCCCGGCTAAGCAATTAATCCTGGCTTGCTTATCGCTTTTCCTGCAAAAACGTCCGCCCAAAAAAAACAGGGCCTTGCGGCCCTGTCGGATCTTCCCCGATCCCTGTCATTGTTCGGTTCACACTTTGTACTGCGCCACCGTGCGCTGGATATTGCCAGCCTGGTCGCGCAGTTCGCGGGCGGAATCGGCCGAATCGGACGACGCCTTGGAGTTGGCTTCCGCCATCTGCGCGATCTGCTCCACTTTCTGGGCGATGGTATTGCTGGCGCTGCCCTGCTCGACAATGCTGTCGGAAATCTCGCCGATCAGCAGCATGCTGTGCGAGGAGTTGGTCTTGATCTGTTGGATGGTATCCCCGGCGTCGCGCGCTTTCTCCGCCTCTTCGTTCACCCTGGTCACCACTTGCTGCATGCCGGTCACCGCGGCCTGGGTGCCCTGCTGCATCTTGTCTATCACCGCGGAAATCTCGGTGGTGGAGCTGGCGGTGCGCTCGGCCAGCTTGCGCACTTCGTCCGCCACCACGGCGAAGCCGCGCCCCGTTTCGCCGGCGCGCGCCGCTTCGATCGCGGCGTTCAGCGCCAGGAGATTGGTCTGGTCGGCAATATCCTTGATCACGCCCAGCACAGTGGCGATGGTGACGCTGTCGTCGCGCAGCTTGCCGATGCGGTCGGACGCCTCGCCCACCGACTCCGCCACCGCGCTGATGCCATCCACCGTGCCCAGCATCACCCGGCTGCCATGATCGGCGATCTCGCCCGCCTCCCTCGCCTGATGGTTGGCCTCCCGGGCCCGGTCGGCCACATGGTTGATGCTGACCGTCACCTGTTCCACCGCGGCGGCCATCGCCGAAGCCGATTCGCTCTGCTGCACCGAGCTGGACGCGATATCGCCGGACGAATTCACCATGTGGATGATGGAGCCCTCCATGTCCTCCACGCTACGGCGGATTTCCTGAAAGCTTTGCTGCAGCCTGGCCATCAGTTCGTTGAACGCGGTGGCGGTCTTGCCGATCTCGTCCATCCTCGCCACCGGCGCGCGCAGGCGGAAGTCCAGCGAAGTCCGCACCGCCTGCATGGTGCTCAGCGTCTGCTCCAGGCTGCTGCGGATATTGAGGAACAGATGGCCGCTGAGCCAGCCGCATATCAGAACGGCCAGCCCGATCAATATCGCCGATTGCCACCATGCGGCGGCATAGGCGGAGTCGTTGTCCTTGCTCAGTTGCTCGGCCAGCTTGTAGTTGAACTCGATATGATCGATCAGCGCCTGGTTCAATGCCTTGGCCTCGTTGGACATGTCGCCGGTCATCAGCTTGTCCGCCGCCGCCACATTATTATCCTGGACCAGTTGCAGATACTTGTCGCGCTGCTGGCGATACATTTTCATGTCATCGCGGTCTACCTGCAGCAGCTTGCGATCGGCATCGTTGGAGATCAGTTCTTTCTCGTACTTGTCCAATGCCGCATCAAAACGCTTGTCCAGATCCGCCAGCGCGGCGAACTCGGCCTTCTTGGCCGCCGGGTCCGACAACGCCACGCTGCGCGCCAGCGTCAGCCTCACGTCAGCCAGCGCCTCCTTGGCGTCATCCAGCGTGTGGATGCTGGGGAAGGTGTTAATCTTCATGTAGTCGAAGCGCTCATTGGCCTGCTGCTGTTTCCATAGACCCTGCACGCCCAGGGCCAGCATTGCCAGCAGCGCCAGTATGGTAGTCAACAGCAGTCTTTTGGTAATGGTCATGTCCAACTCCTTGCAAGCCCGGCGCGTCGAGTTCGAGTACGAGAATTTACTTAGAATATTTATAGCTTTCTTTGTCCAACAAACAACAAGTCATTCTGCATGCCGCCATTCAGATATAAGCTGGCAATGGCCTTGATTTTGCGGAAATATTTTCATGTATAGACAAAAAAGCGGTATCATCACGCCCCTCTGTCGCCGGGCCCTGAGCCTCCGGCGGGTGTTCACTGGGTTCCCTCACCCCATTCAGCAAAAAGGATGCATCAATGTTTGCGTTTACCGACCGGCAACGCCTGTCCGCCCTGATACAGCTGTCGATGTTCCACATCGCCATCATCGCCTCCAGCAACTACCTGGTGCAGCTGCCGATCACCATCTTCGGCTTCCACACCACCTGGGGGGCGTTCACCTTCCCGTTCATCTTCCTGGCCACCGATTTGACCGTGCGCATTTTCGGCGCGTCCCTGGCCCGGCGCATCATCCTGGCGGCGATGGTGCCAGCGCTGGCGATCTCCTACCTGGTGTCCACGCTGTTCTATCAGGGAGCGTGGCAAGGCTTCCGGGCGCTGGAGCATTTCAACCTGTTCGTCGCCCGCATCGCCGCGGCCAGCTTCGCCGCCTACGCGCTGGGCCAGATCCTGGACGTGCAGGTGTTCAACCGGCTGCGCCAGCTCAAGGCCTGGTGGGTGGCGCCGGCCGCCGCGATGTTCTTCGGCAACATCAGCGACACGCTATCGTTCTTCTTCATCGCCTTCTACAAGAGCAGCGATCCGTTCATGGCCGCCAACTGGGTGGAGATCGCGCTGGTGGACTACAGCTTCAAGGTGCTGATCTGCATGCTGTTCTTCCTGCCCATGTACGGCGTGGTGCTGAAAATGATAGTGAAGCGCCTGCTGCGCGCCGGCGTCGGCGAACAGCTCCAGCCGGTGTAAAGCATCCGGACAAAGCAAAACGGCCAGCCTCCCTTTGGAGCTGGCCGTTTTTCATCGCGCTAAGCGATCAGGGGTGCATCGCCTCCCACACCTTGGCGCTGTCCACAATCTGCTCGAACTTGACGATCTTGCCGTCCTTCAGCGTGTAGACATGGGCGAAGGACGCGGTGAAGCTCTTGCCGGTGGCGCGGTAGGCGCCGTGGTAAAAGCCCTGGGCGACCACATTGTCGCCATCCACGTAGTAATGATCCACCGCCGCGCGGTAGCCGTCCCACTCGCTGCCCAGCCGCTGGAACACGTTTTCCACGATGGCCTGCGGGCCAACGTAAGTGCCGGCGTACGGAAAGCCCGCCGCCTCGGTCCATTCGGCGTCCGGCGCCAGCGCCGCCAGCAGGTTGCGGCCATTGTCTTCGGATTTGCCCTCGTAAGTGGCGCGGACAATGTCCAGATTGCTGCGATTCGTCATGATGCTTGCTCTCTCAAACAGGAATGGTTCTCAAATATGGCCGTACCCGGATAATTCAAGACAGCTCTTTCACCACCATACGCACCAGAAGGCAACTATCCCACCTGAAAGTGCCTACTTCTGACGAACGGCGCCGCTCCGTATACTGGCTTCATCCCGCGCCGGCGCCGTCCGCGCGCGCCAACACAGGCTGATTTGAATGACACCCTCCGCATCCCCGCGCCTCTCCATGCTGGAACTGGCGCCCATCGTCGCCGGCGGCGACGCCGCCCAGGCCCTGCGCGACAGCGCCGCATTGGCCCGTCATGTCGAGCAACTGGGCTACACCCGCTTCTGGGTGGCCGAGCACCACAATATGGCCGGCGTGGCCAGTTCCGCCACCGCGGTGATGATAGGCCACATCGCGGCCCACACCCAACGCATGCGGGTCGGCTCCGGCGGCATCATGCTGCCCAATCACGCGCCGCTGGTGGTGGCCGAGCAGTTCGGCACGCTGGCCACGCTGTTCCCCGGCCGCATCGACCTGGGACTGGGCCGCGCGCCCGGCACCGATCCGCTCACCGCCCGCGCGCTGCGCCGCGACCGCCTGGGCGCCGGCGACGACTTCCCGCAGCAAGTGGCGGAGCTGCGCGGCTACCTGGGGCCGGAACAGCCGGGCCAAGCCGTGCGCGCCATTCCCGGCACCGGCACCAACGTGCCGGTATGGCTGCTGGGCTCCAGCCTGTACGGCGCGCAGCTGGCCGCGCAGCTGGGCCTGCCTTTCGCCTTCGCCGCCCACTTCGCCCCGGCCCAGTTGCATGAGGCGCTGCAGTTGTACCGCCATCTGTTCCAGCCCTCCGCCGCGCTGAGCCAACCGTACGCGATGGCCTGCATCCCGGTGCTGGCCGCGGACAGCGACGAAAAAGCCCAGCGCCTGGCCACCACGCCGTACCAGAAATTCCTCAATCTGATCCGCGGCGACCGCCGCCCGCTGCCGCCGCCGGTGGACAGCATGGACGGCCTGTGGAGCCCGCGCGAGGAGTTCTCCGTCCGCAGCGAATGGCTGGGCGCGGCGGTGTTCGGCGGGCCGGAAACGGTGAGGATAGGGCTGCAAAAGCTGCTGGACGAGACCGGCGTCGACGAGGTCATGCTGTCGGTCGACTGCCACGACTTTTCCGACCGGCTGCGCTGCTGCGAGATCGTCGCCGGCATCCTGCCGCAGCTGAAAACGCGTCAGGCGACCCTCGCCGATTGACGCATGGGCGGACAAGAAAAAGCCGCGGCAAACGCCGCGGCTTTTTTTCCATACGCCAACAGAAGCGGAGCTTACTCGGGCTCGCCGGCGATCAGGCGGTACACCTTCGCGCCCAGCACTCCGCCGATGATGGGGGCCAGCCAGAACAGCCACAGCTGCTGCACCGCCCAGCCGCCGACGAACAAGGCCACGCCGGTGCTGCGCGCCGGATTGACCGAGGTATTGGTGACCGGGATGCTGATCAGGTGGATCAGGGTCAGCGCCAGGCCTATCGCCAACGGCGCGAAACCGGCAGGCGCGCGCTTGTCGGTGGCGCCCATGATCACCAGCAGGAAGAACATGGTCATCACCACCTCGCACACCAGGGCCGCCAGCAGCGAATAGCCGCCCGGCGAATGCTCGGCGTAGCCATTGGAAGCAAAGCCCTTGGCCACATCAAAGCCGGCGCCGCCGCTGGCGATCACGTACAACACCGCCGCCGCCGCGATGCCACCCAGCACCTGCGCCACGATGTACGGTGCCAGTTGTCCCGCGGGAAAGCGCCCGCCGGCCCACAGACCGATGGACACCGCCGGGTTCAGGTGGCAGCCGGAAATGTGGCCGATCGCGTAAGCCATCGTCACCACCGTCAGGCCGAAAGCCAGCGCCACGCCGGCGAAGCCGATGCCCAGATTGGGAAACCCCGCCGCCAGCACCGCGCTGCCGCAGCCGCCCAGCACCAGCCAGAAAGTGCCCAGAAACTCCGCGCCATATGATTTCATCGTCTTTCCCCCTTCAGGTTTCGAAAAGACCAGGCGTCCAGTCCTCGATTCGCCATGCCAAGCATCTTTATGCGTGTCGGACGCCTGATCGCACGCCGTTTAACCATAGCAAATGGAAAAGGCCAGCATGCCCGCGCCATCCGGCGCTGCAAACTGGCCTAAATTCCTGACCTAATCTCTCCCAGCGAGATTGCCGGATCGCGCGGATGCAGGCAGGGCTGCCTTCCCGGCCGCCGCGCAAGAGCCGCCTTTACCACGCGATGCGCGGCGAAACCCCGGCCAGCCGGTGATATCATCGACGGCCCCCCACAAGAACGAACCCGCACCTATGGAAGGACTGCTCGACTGGCTGCTCGGAACCCTGGCCCTGCCCAAAGTGGGCCTGTCGGCCATTTTCATGATCAGCCTGGTATCCGCCACCCTGCTGCCGCTAGGGTCCGAACCCGCCGTATTCGCCTACATCAAGCTCAGGCCGGACATGTTCTGGCAGGTGATCGCCGTCGCCACGCTGGGCAATACCCTGGGCGGCATGATCGACTGGTGGATGGGTTACGGCGCCAAGGTGGCGCTGCTGCGTTACCGCCTGCGCCGCAGCCACCGCGCGCATAGCCATCCGCACGCGGAACCCACAAACCGTCCGCCGCGCAGCGGCAAACCGGCGCTGAATCCGCGCTACTTCCGCTGGATGCGCAAGCGCGGCGCGCCGATGCTGCTGCTGTCCTGGCTGCCGGGCATCGGCGACCCGCTGTGCACCCTGGCCGGCTGGCTGCGCATCCCGTTCTGGCCCAGCGTGTGCTACATGGCGATCGGCAAATTCCTGCGCTACGTACTCACCACCGCCGCCCTGCTGTGGGTGCCGGACGATTTCTGGCGGAATCTGGGACAGTGGTTTTGAGGCGAGGCGGCGTTTTGGCTTGCCGCCCAATCCTATCGGGATTGCGGATTGGGCCGAATGAAATGAGATCCAGCGCTTGCCAAGAATGAAAGAACGCCGGAGCCTCCGGCGGTTTTGCATGCAAGACTGCGGGAGTCCGCCGAAGGCGCCTTCCTATTGGCACTTCCGCCCTCAGCCGCACCCGGCCCGGCATGAACCAGGCGGCGCATGAGAGCGACACTCGACGTCAATCCCAGCCGAAAAGATAGGCCGGCTCGCTCAACTCGGCCAGCATCTGGCGGATGGTGGGACAGGCGGTGCCCTCCTCGTCCTCCACCGGAATATCCAGTTCATCCTCCGCAATCGGAGCGACATCCCCGATAGTCAGATCGGTCTCGCCTGCCAGTTCCTCCAGCACGGCCAAAGCCTCTTCCACGGAACCGGCGGCGACGATATCGTTGCCGCCAACCTGATAAGCCTTCAACGGCTGCTCCATCCCTGCTTCCCTCATTAATGGTTCACTCATCCAACCGCCGCTGCGCGGGGCCGGGTTGCCTAACTACAACGCTTTTCATGCGCATTCGCATTCCGGCACATGATATTCCTTTTGCCGACATTTTCCGAACCGCCCACGCCGGCAAATCCGCTCTCCCACGCATGCAGGGAGGGCATCCCGTCCATGCATGCCCCTCTGTCCACAATCCATGATCATGGCCTACTCGCAAGCGCCACCTCTTTGGAATGCGCGGCCTATACTCAGTTTGCCTAACGCCAAGCCTGCATACAGTTGCCCAGCATGCCGCCAACCACCAAGCAAAACCGAACAGGGACACTTTCAAGATGAAACCAGCAAAAATGATCGCGCAGGCCGCGTCCGTCGCCATCGCCTGCCTATTGCCGCACTCCAGCGCCAATGGTCAGGAGCTGTGGGATCCTCATCTGCGCGGCGTCAACGAAGGGCTGGCCGCAGGCGTGCTGCCGCCGAAAGGCGTCTATGGCGTGCTGAACAACTACTGGACCTGGGTGGACAAATACGACCACAACGGCGACAAAACCGGCCTGCGGGTCAGAGCGCTGATCGAATTGCCGGAAGTGCTGTGGTCGACCGGAATCAAGGTGTTTGGCGCCGACTACGCCGTGGCCATCGCCCAGCCCATCGACTACACCACGCTTAGCGGCGACGGCCTGCCCCCCAATGGCCGCTGGGGCACCTTCAACACCATCCTGGTTCCAGGACAGCTGTCCTGGGCCTTGCCCAACAACCTGCACCTCAAGGCCAGCCTGGCGGTCTACCTGCCCACCGGCAGCTCATCGCCGCGCCGGCTGCCGAGCGGCACCTATCTCGGCGCCGCCAACGGTTTCTGGACGCTGCAGCCTGGTCTGGCGCTGAGCTGGCTGCACAATGGCTGGAACCTGAGCATGGACGCCACCTACGCCTACAATTTCCGCAACCCGGACACCCAGTACAAGTCCGGTCAACAGCTGGCCATCGACTACACCGTCGCCAAAACCATAGGCAAATGGACGATAGGCATGGGCGGCTACCAGGAAAACCAGCTGAGCGACGACTCCGGCAGCGGCGCCGCGGCCTGCACGCAGACCGGCGGCTGCCGCGCCAGCAACTACGGCATCGGCCCGCTGCTTGGCTATCAGCTTGGCAAAGTGAAGCTGATGGCGATCTACAACTACGGCTTCCACACCCGCAGCGATGTCGGCGGCGATTCCTTCAATCTACGGCTGAGCTTCCCGTTCCAGTAGCCGCCAGCCTTCTTGGCTGCCGGAGGGCTGGCCCATGGCCGGCGCCAGCCGCCGCAAGCTCACCGCCGCTGGAGACAAGGCGGTTGCACCAGCGGATCAAGGACGTAGCTTGGGCTTGATGAAATAAAACCCAATGTTTACCGAGGACGAATAGATTCCACCCATGGAGATCATCGTACTTTTCGCGGTAAACGTTGGGCTTCGCAAGCTTAGCCCAACCTACGGCCCTTGCAGTATCTATTTCCGAAAACCTATCAATAAAAAACTGAGAAAATTCCGCACAAAGCCCCGCACAAGTATAACCACCATCCTGCTCAACATTGCAATTACCCTCAGATGTCCACTGTTCCTTAAATGAAGGAAATTTTCCCATCAAGAACTCAAACAAAGCCTCTTTATTTTCTATCATTTAGCATCTCCTCTTTAACGTTCTGTAGATTCCTCAACATCTCTTGAGCGGCATACATATCACCCATTGATGCATCTGAGTTCTTTCTTATCCAACCATTGATGGCATTTTCCAATTGCGGAAGATTATTATTCAAATAATCAGGACCGTAGGCTGGGTTGAATGAAATGAAGCCCGACGCTTACCGAAGACGAAACAGATTCCGCACATGTAAATCATCGTACTTTTCACGGTAAGCGTTGGGCTTCGCAAGCTCAGCCCAACCTACGGTCCTTATGGAATGGCTACCATTCTCTCACCACACACATACACATCCAGCTGTCTCACCTCAACCAACGCACTAGAGAACGCATCATCAGCCTTGGCAATCAACACCCCTTCAATCACAGCTTCATTACAATAGCTATACAGACCACCACCAAATGCAGGAACTTTAGCTAAAAGTATTTTCTTTAACTCCGGCACATCCAGATAGATTGCCTTACCCCTTGTTTCAATATCATCTTTACTAGAAACCACGTATCCAACATCTCCTTTCATTACAAAGATGGCTTCAATTGTCACCAACTTTCCAGAAAGGTCTGACATTGCATTAAGTGCTTCATAAACGTTCATACCAAACTCCTATCATGGCTTCTTCCCAGTAAACACAACCTGCCCTGAGAATTTTGATTCAAATTCTGCCTTCGGAACAAAATACTGTGCACCACTCCCAGGATCACGAACAGCAACAACAGGGCCGTAGGTTGGGCTGAATAAAATGAAGCCCAACGTTTACCGAGAACGAACAGATTCCACTCATAGAAATCATCGTGTTTTTCGCGGTAAACGTTGGGCTTCGCAAGCTTAGCCCAACCTACGGCCCTGCGCACCGACATATAGCCCACAGGGCGGCCATTCTCGCAAATCGGGGTGACATAGGCCTCCACCCAGTAGAAATGCCCCTGCTTGCTGCGATTCTTGACCAACCCTTTCCACGGGCGGCCAGACTTGATGGTGTCCCAAAGATCGGCAAACGCCTCCTCGGGCATATCCGGGTGGCGCACGACATTGTGCGACTGGCCGATCAGCTCTTCTTCGCTGAAGCCGCTGATGTCGATGAAGGCGCGGTTGGCATAGGTGATCTGGCCTTTCAGATCTGTCTTGGTAACGATGGGACGATGGGGCAGCAAAAACAATTCAATGCTGTCCACGGGGAGATTTTTCTTCATGGGCGGCGCTTCCTGTCTCAGTTGTTGCTAAATGGGCGCGGCAATCCGGAACGCATGCGCGTGAGAGCCTGGTTTCCAGAGGCCTGCGCTCATGCCAAATGTGTACAATTGAGATTAATTTTCAATTCAGAAAACTATTTGGCAGCCGAGCGTTTTCTACTTTTTCATAGAGAAACATATAGAACAGAAATAAAGCCCATATGCAGGAAAATCAGGCGGGAGATTGATGCAGGACGTAGCAAGAAATGATAAGAATTCTTACTTTTTGCAAACATGGACGCTAGAGAAGTGCTGAAAAGACTAGATAAGACAAACTTGTAGTCCTGTTATCAGGCTTGTTCACTGGGATAGGGCCATAGGTTGAGCTGAATGAAATGAAGCCCAATACTTACCGAGGACGAATAGACTCCATCCATGGAGATCATCGCACTTTTCGCAGTAAACGTTGGGCTTCGCAAGCTTAGCCCGATCTACAATCCTCTAAATATCAGTTTGGCTAACCTGGCCTAACTTCTTCAAGCACTCCATCCACGAGTCTTCATACTCTGGAACCTTATTTCTCATAATATTAAAGAAACCCTCCCCACCCTTTTTCATGCTTTGCAAAAACAATGCCTTACTCACCAAAACATGTCGACCACCATTAAGATCAATGAATATTTCCACTTGATCTCCTTTGGGGGTCAAATTAAAGGATACAAATGCTGCCTGATCTGGAAAATAAAAAGAAAATGGCTGCCCCTTAGACAAACAATAAAGGCCATCCACTACATAAGACCATAGCTGATCTACACAATCCCATAACTCTTTATCAAACACAGCACATCCATCAACAATCAGACAAATACTTCCATATATGTAATTAATATCATCAACATTACCTTCCCAAACTTCCGCATCAAAAAATTCATTACCAACCTTAAAAAAGGTTTTTACATTAATCATAAAAATTCACCTTTAATTACACCCGCCAAAAATAAAGCCGACTATTTTTTTTGGATACAACTAACCCACTCGTCCTTTATTAACACCCAAAACATAATCAACACCATTAACTATGCCTTCCATCTACCCCATACCATTAGGGCCGTAGGTTGGGCTGAATGAAATGAAACCCAACGTTTATCGAGGACGAGTAAATTCCGCACATAGAAATCATCGTGTCTTTCGCGGCAAACGTTGGGCTTCGCAAGCTCAATCCAACCTACGGCCCTATCTTTAGAAAAACAATCAAAATTGCCAAAGCTAATACCTGAGTAATAACCCCCCAAAAAGTCAACCCCTTATCACCATACTTACGATACCCAAAAAGCAATGCAACATGCAGCTTTGACGAAACCGCTTTATCTGGTGTAAATAAAAAATGAAACTCATCGCCATTCAACTCACACAGCCTTTTTGAAACACTGTCCCTACCACCGCCAAGGCAACAAATAGCATAACTATCACCTAAACACCTATTTTAGTGGAATCGAAACAGAATCTTGCACTTTAGAGCCCCCCAATCCCACACCAACTTGCGTTTGCAAGAACGCCCCATTCTTACTAACACCGGTTATAGACCCATAAGAGAACAAAGCACCTCCATTCACTGAAGCCTGAGACTGAATACCGTCAGGATTGCCATATACATTTGTCGTCGCCCCTACAAATCCATTTAAACTCTGACCAACTACTGGGTTAGCAGACCAACCTCCCTTACTATCCAAAGGTCCGTAGGTTGGGCTGAATAGGATGAAGCCCAACGCTTACCGATAACGAATAGACTCCACACATGGCAATCATCGTATTTCTCGCGGTAAACGTTGGGCTTCGCAAGCTTAGCCCAACCTACGGCCCTGTTTTTCCGTCCACATTACCAACAAACGCTTTAGATTGGGTTACACCAATTTTCCAATCAAACGTCGATGATGGTGCAACCAATATTGGTGCAGTTATATCCTCAAATGATTTTGCTCTACTTTGCAAAGATCCTGCATTCGGAATTAACCCCTCATCAATAAGATGACGCATAGCATGACCGCCACCTGACCTCATCCCTTGGCAAGCCGATGGCACATCCTTAGCTAAATAACCAATTGGATTAGCATCATTATTTGAAACAAGACAGCAATCCGCATTATGCACCCAAACCCCAAGCTCACCCACATGGTAAGTCTGGAACTCAGCTACCTGAATGTTGAAGACGGTATCGAGCTCGCCTTCTTCTGCTTGGCTCACCACCATCAGCGGCTGGCCAGTATGGTCAACCAGCATCATCCCTGCCTGCAGCAGCGATGCCTTCAACCAGCCTTGGTCCTTAAGCCAGAACGGGTGCTCTGCCGTGGTTCTAAAAGTCTCCCGATAGCCTGAACCATTTTTGACTACCACGCGGTAAATTGCTTGGTACGGTGTCGCCTTGTGCGCCACAACTGGTTGGAAGCCATATTCACCGGTTTGATCGCTGCGCGACCAAACCAACTCCCCGCCAACAAAGGTCTCAATAGCTTTTAGGGCCGTAGGTTGGGCTGAATAAAATGAAGCCCTACGTTTACCGAGAGTGAATAGATTCCACCTTATGGGAATCATTTTACTTTTCGCGATAAACGTTGGGCTTCGCAAGCTTACCCCAACCTACGGCCCTAAGTCCGGCAATCCATTCGATTAAAATGGATTTAATTGTGGTTCATCCCTATGTTTCCGATGAAACCCTTAGTTGGACTCATTTAATATAAAACAATCTGGAATCTTACCATCCCATCTAGGAATAGGCATCAATCCCTCAATAGTCTCCACTTCTATTAAGTCAAACTTTTTAATCACTTGATCTACTTCTGATAACAAATTGGGATATTTGATCAACAAATTATTTAGAGCTGCTCTAATCTCATACCTGACCTTTTGCGGGCTATACTTATTCCAAATACCCTCAGGAGGCGCTATTAGATCATAAATCTCAGCATAGATTGCTACACTTCCATCAATATCTTGCTCACCATACCAGATCCATCCTGGATCACCTCCCGCCAATACATCATCAGGATATGGGGGAAATACTGGGTATAAGTATGTATCCAGCTTCTCCATATCTCCAAGTGCATAACTAATTGCATACATTAAAGGTGCATCAGGATGGTCTTGTTTACAAAATCTCCGAGACACACACGACAAACCTGCCATTCCCAAATCAGACCTACCAAGCTTTGCCATTATTGTACTCCACGCTGATTTTTTGATGGGTATGCAGTTGGAACATAGCGCTCACCACTTCTAAACTTCTCACCATTATTCAAAATACTTGTCTGCCCCGAATTTCCAATAGGAACTTCCCACCGAATTCCACCCACCTCAACAACATAACCATCACCACCTTTCAAATTACCTGAAACTCCCTTACTAAACATATACGCTGCCTTTTGCCCTGCTTCATTTGCATAATTTGCCATTACAGAATCTGGATATATGGCCGGATCATAAACAGTCTTATTAAGAATCTTTGATCCATTTCCTGGCATTTTATACTCTACCTGCTTAATTCCTTCAATTATAACGGTTTCTTTCACAACGCTACCACCGGCAGCCTCTACCGCATTCAAAAAGTTCACTTCGTTATGTCCCCCAGCAATAGAAGAAGGTAGTCCAGTCCTAGCTCCAACTTTCACTTCAGCATTGATTAAATGCCCACTTAAATCACCTAAGCTACCAGGACGAACAGGTGTCTTACCAAGAAAATCCGCATCTGGAAGCAATTCATCTGAAAATCCAGAAACAGGCAGTTTACCAGAAGCCATCTCTTTACTTCCAGACTTAAGCGTCTGATATACTCCCTCAGTAGCAATATTCAGAATAGGCACGCCAAGATTATACAACCCATCAGCATCACCAGCAGTCAACTGCTTAGTACCAATACCAAACTCAGTTGCAGATTGAGCAGAAGCCAGCGATCTGACAGCAATACCAACACCTCCAGGCAACGCAAAAAGTGCAGGCGTGCCAACCAATGCCTGCCAATCATGCTGATCCCTTAAGCTTACTAAACCTTGTGCATACCCTGTTAGTTCAACCAGATCTCCTCGATCCAACCTTAGGCTAGAGTTACCTCTCAACAGATTAGCAACAGCAGCATCACCATATGATGCTCGATAATCGCCCAAATATACAGCAAGCTCCTGCTTTTCACTCGTACTTAGCGAAGTCGGATCAGTTTTATATTTACTCAACAAGTAGTCACTACGCTGATCTAGATCATTCGCTGCCAATACAACCTCAGCGGCATGTACTGGATTGCCCTTCCCTGTCAATATTCCAATCAAGCCTTGGTTATCTTTGAGTACATCCAATGCGTTATCACGAGCCTTAGTCGCTTTCTTGCCTAAGAAATTATTCTCCATCTCCGTCTTCGCCGCATTCACCGTCGTCGCTGCCGTCTCAGCTCCGCCAGTCGCGGTCGACAACCCCGTCAACAAGCCGTTGACCAGATTCTCGCGCTGCAGCTTCTCTTCCGCCGTCATCTTGTCGGCATCGGTATGTTGCAGCTTGTCCAACGCGTTGTTCAACGCCACGCTGGCTGCGCCGCCCGCCGCGCCCGCGCCGCAGCTCTGGCCGCTGGCTTCCGCGCCGGCGCAAGCCAGGGCGGCATGCAGCACCGCGCGGACGACTTCGCCTTCCGGCTTCTTGCCCGCATGATCCGGATCGTTGCTCTGCGCCCGTTCCAGATCATCCGCCAGTGCCTTGACCTCTTGCGCGCCCAATCCCTGCAGGTAGGCAATGCCCGCGTTCTGCGCCATGCCGGTCAGACCGTTGGCCAGGTTGCCGCCGATGCCGGCGGTGACAGCAGTGAGGATCTGGCTGTAGCTGCCGCCCGGCGCCCACTTGGCGGCATCGTCCGCTGCCTGTTTCTTGCTGGCGTAATCCGGGCTGTTGGGATCCGCCTTCTTCAAATCGTCCGCGGCGGCCTTGGCCTCTGCCGCCTTGTTGGCCATGAAGGTGCCCACCTGCTGGTTCAAGGCGTTGGCGGCATCAAACAAGCCCTGCACTTCGCTGGCGTTGAAGTTGTTGGCCAGCTTGCCGCTGCCGTCGCGGCCAGTGCTGACGTCGCGGTTGGCCGAGGCTGCCGCCTGTTCAGCCGTTTGGCCGGTTCTCGCCTGTTGCAGCGCGCTATCGGTGATGGTCAGGCTGCCGGCGCTGATGCCGGCGCGGGTGGTGCTGTTGTCGTGGTCCGACGCGGCCATGGCCATGCCGGTTACCCCGCTGCTGCCGGCGGTGACGCTGATGCTGCTGGCGGTGAAGTCGGCGTGGTTGTCGATGTCCTTCAGCACCAATGCGCCGGTTTGCAGGCTGTTCTTGCCATCCCGCGCGGCCCTGTCGGTGCTGGCGATTTCCGCGCCGTTCAGCGTGGAGGTGCCTTTCACCTTCAACTGGAAGCCGCCGTCGCCGGCCTGGATGCCCGACTGGCGCTGCACGCTGGCGTAGTCGGCATCCATTTTCTGCTGGCTGAGGCTGACGCTCCCGCCCGAGCCGATAGGCCCGATGGTCACATTGCCGCTGATCGACTGATTCAGACTGTGATAAGTACTGGTGTCCTGCAGGCTATCAATCTTGAGGTCGCCAGCGATATCGCCCACCACCTGCTGGCCGCTGGCGATGCCCTGCAGCGTGAAGTTTCCGCCGGACTGCAGGTTCAGCTTGCCGCCGGCATTCAGCTCGCTCAGCTGATATTGGCTGCTGTTGCCATCCACGCGGCCGCGGCTAAGGCTGCCGTTGGCGGTAAAGCCAAATTGCGGCCTGTTCTCCTGAAAACCAATCGCCACACCCACCGCGCCGCTGCTGGCGCTGCTGGTGGTGTGTTCGCTGCTAGTGCTTTTGGCCGCCAGCAGGGTGATGTCGCCTTCGGCCTGCAGGGTGAGGTCTTTGCCGGCGATGAACTGCGCGCCCTTGGCGGTGATGGTGCTGTCCTTGCCCGCTCCGTGCGCCAGGTCCATCACATTGCCGCTGGCCTTGAGCAGGCTGCCGCTTTCGTTATGGCTGTCGCTGACGGTGGTGCTTTCGCTGCGGCTGCCGCCGACAGTCAGACTCAACTGGATGCCGCCCTTGGTCTTCTGGCCGGCGTCGCTCATCGCTTGCTGGTAAGCGGTGTAGCTGTTGTAGCCGGCCAGCGCGGCGGTTGCGGTGGACAGCGCCTTGACGCGGTCATCCTTGCTCTTGAGCGCGGTTTCGGAGGCGGACTCCATCGCCTGCAAGCCGTTGATCAGCGGGCTGGTGAGCTGCAGCGTCAGGCCGCTGGACTTGCTGACGGTCTTCTGCACGCTGTGCCAGGTGTCCACCGCCACGTCCAGGTTCTGCTTCTTGGCGTCCAGCAGCAGATTGCCGCCGGCGGTGACATCGCTGCCTTGCAGGGTAAGGGTGTCGCCGGTCTTGATGTTCAGGTTGCCACCTATGCTGCCCACCAGGCTTCGGTTCTGGCTCTGGGTGGTGCCCGCGCCGTCCATCTGCTGTATCAACTCCTTGCTGCCGATGGTGAAGCCCAGGCCGCCGCCGGAGAACAGGCCTGATGTCTCCTCTTTGTGGTACTGGAACAGGCGGCTGGTATCGGTGCCGGAAGTGATGTTGAGATTGCGGCCGGCGTCCAGCGTCACGTCGCCGCTGCCCGCCACCTGGCTGGCGTGGATATTGATATCGCGCTGGCCTTTGAGGATCAGCGTGTCCGCCGATACCGTGCTGCCGGCTTCGTGCGTGCTATCGTGGGCGACGATGTCGGTGGTGGTGCTGCTGCTGAACCAGCCGCTGGAGTGGTGCACGGTCTTGCTGTAATCGCTGTGCCGCTCCTGGGCGCTGCCGAGCGTGACGTCGCGCCCGGCCACCAACGCTTCCTGGCCGTTGCTGGTCAAGCTGGCGGCCTGGGTAGAAATGTCGCGCCCCGCCTGCAGGATCAATCCGCCCTCGCCATGCGCGGCGGTGCCGTGCTGGGTGAGGTCGTAATTGTTGCGGATGGTCTCACCCCAGGTGTTGTCGTTGCGGCTTTCCGCCGCCACCGCGCCCAGCTTGATGTCATTGCCGGCGGATAGGGCCAGCTTGCCGCCGCTGGCCAGTCTGGCGCCGTTCAGCAGCGCGTCGCCGCCGGCGCGCAGTTGCAGGTCGCCCTTGCCGGCCAGGCCGGCCACGGTCAGGCTGTCGGCTTGCCAGTTATGGCTGTTGCCCCAGTTGTAGCCGATGTCGTGATGGGTATTGACCTCGCTCTGCACGCTCAGCTGCTTGCCGGCCAGGGCCGTCAGGCTGCCGCCGGTGGATTGCGCGGTGGAGCCGGTCAGGCTCAGGTCGCCGCCGGCTTTCAGCAATACATCGCCGCCGCCTTGCAGCAACGAGGCATTGCGGGTTTGGCTCAGCGTATCGTAGCCGCCGCCCCACCAGCTGCCCGCTCCGTGCTTGCTGTCCAGCGTGGACGACAGCGTCAGGCTGTCGCCGGCGGTGGCCAGCAGGCTGCCACCGGCCTTGGCGGCGCTGCCGGACAGGGTCAGGTCATTTCCGGCGGCAAGCGCCAGGCTGCCGCCGATATTGAGCTGGCTGCCGACGTGGTCCGCCTGCTGGTATTGGAAGCTGCTGTACCAGTTGCCGCCTCCTAGGTCGTAACGGGTTTCACGGCTGAGAATGTCCAGATCGTGGCCGGCCTGCAGGCTGGCATTGCCGGCCGCGTCGATGGCCGCCGCCTGCAGTTTCAGATCATTGCCGGCCTGCAGCTGCAAGTCGCCGCCGGCCTTGACGCTGCTGCCGGCCTGGCTGTGCTGGCTGTCGTCGGTGATGGTCAGGTTTTGCGCGGCGAGCAGGCCCAGATCGCCGCCGGCCTGCACTTTACCGCCTTCGATGCGGATGTTGTTGGCCTGCGCCAGCAGCGTGGTGTCGGACTTCAGCGTGCCGGTGTTGACCAGATCGCCGCTGGCCAACAGGCTCATGCTGTTGCCGGCCAGCACCGCGCCTTGTCCGCGCAGCGATTTCTGATCGGCATTGGCCAGATAGACCATGGGCACCAGCACGTCCTGGCCGCCCACGTTCTGCTTCACCAGCCACACCATGTCGGACGTCAGCTTGGCCATCTGCTCGGCCGACAGCGCCATGCCCGGCGTCAGCTGGAACTGCTTGGCGTACTGCGCGCCGTTGCTCATCAGCTGCTGGTATTGCTGCATCGCGCTACCATAGCCGGACAGGAAGCGCTTGCCGGTCATGTCGGTGACGGCGCGGGTGACCAGCTGCTGCTCGTAGAAGCCGTCGCCCAGGCGCTTCTCCACCTTGCTCGGGTCGTAATTCAGCTGCTTGAGCAGGTAGTCGGACGAGATGAAATTGCTGTACTGGGTGAATTGCGGGTTGGTTTCCACCAGGTAAGGCTGCTGCGGCACCGGCTTGGCGTGGAACAGGCCGTTGTCCGGCACGGCGTAGCCCTTCTCCACCGGATTGGCGGCCTTGGCGCCGCCGGCGGACAGGGTCACCTGCTGGTTGGCTGGGGCCGGAGGATAAGCCTTGGCCAACTGGCTAGCCGCGGCGGCATCGACCCCGCCATTCTTCAGTTTCTGGCCATCCGCGCCGGACAGCGCGCCGTTCAACTGCGTGCCCTGGGTCTGGCCCACCATGCCCTGCAGGCTCTTGCCCGCCTCGCCCTGCACCGCAGTTCCGCCCAAGGCCTGGCCGGCCACGCTGGACAGCGCGCCGTTCAATTGCGCGCCCTGCGCCTCACCCACGCTACCTTGCAAAGTTCGACCCGCTGTCGCGGCCTGCTGGCCGGCGCCATTGATCGCCTGCCCTTGGGTTTGGTTGACCGCTGACTGGTTATTGACGGCATTGCCGGTCACCGTGGACACACTCACCCGCGCCGCGTCCTTGCCATTGACGATGGTGGGGGCTTGTAGGCTCAGGTGCTGGTTGGTGGCTACGGTGGCGTCGAGGGAACCAATGACTTCCGTGGTAGTTGTCGGCGGTAATGCAACTGGCGACATCAAACAATTCTGGAATATCCCATTGCGACAGAATTCACTGAAAAAACCAGAATTAACCAAGTTTGAAGGCATAGCAACGGACGATATCGTTACTGTTTTTTTTATCTGCTGGCCAACATTTTCAACCCCACCCGAAGAGACGTAAACACTACCACCAGCAGCAATAGAACTATATTGATTAACAAAACCTCCTACATTAGCCTGAACATTCCCCCCAACCAGCATTTTAGCAGGCGATGCAGTCTCACTTATATGATCAATAGTAGTTGCAATGGTTGAAACACGGTTCCCCTCTCCAGGCAGAGCAACAAAATCACGCCCAGGCACTACAACCGAGTTTATATTCTTCAGGTCGCTAGGCAATAAATATTTAGAAGGATCAAAGCCATTTATAAAATCGTAAACATTACCCTCTTTTCTAAAATAATATATCCTCTCCGGTCTATTAAGTGCCGCAACTGGGAATAAAAAAGTGCCCATCCCCCAACGTGGGCTTGAAGTACCCCCCCACACATTCGAAGCAGTTGAAACCAAAACATCTATGTATTTTTCACTCTCATTGACCGCTACAACATCTCTCTTAACATAGCTATATACCGGAATATATTTACCTCCATTTCGGTATGATGGATCATCCTGCCTTAGCACAGACTCCTCGACATTTGATCCAGATGAAAAATCTAGACTTTTCACTGGGGCATTTCCGCCTGCCAAAGCCGCTGCATCTTTCGCAAATAATGAGAAATCTAGGCTTGACCCTAGAGCATTCCCGCCTACCAAGGCTGCTATATCTTTCAAAAATACTGTTCTTGTCTCCTGCCGGGTAGAAGTTTCTGTGGTCACTTGAACCGGATTCGACTGATTACTCACCCGCCCAGCTTCGATAAACATATTCCCATCTGACTGCAAGGTCGCGATGTGATTCACCACCTGCCCGACCGCCGCGCCGGATTGGCCAATCCGCATATCGCCCTGGCTATATAACCAGGCGCCGTCGTGGTTGTTCAGCGTGCCGCCGATATTCAGCGCCATGCCCCCGGCCGAAGCCAGCAGCGCCTTGCCGCCGCTGTTGTCCAGGCTACCGGCCTGGATGGCGATGTCGCCGGCGGTGATGGAGGCGGTGTTGCTGAGGCTGGCGGCATGAATGTCCAGCACGCCGGAGCCCAGGCTGCCGGCATTGACCAAGCTCTGGCTGAGCTGGGTGCTCAGCGTGCCGCCGATATTGACGCTGCCGTTATTGGTCCAGTTAACGCCGCTCAGGCTGAGGTTGCCGCTGCTTTGCAGCTGGCCGTTGTTAACCAGGTTGCCGCTGGCGCTGATGCTGAGGTTGCGGTTGGCTTGCAGCTGGGTGCCAGCGGCGTTGACGAAGTCGCCCTGCAGCTTCAGCGACAGGTCTTGCCCCGCCAGCAAGCTACCGGCGTTGGCCAGCGACACAGTATCGATGGCTAGGTTGCGCTGGCCGTAGACGCTGCCGCCGCCGTTATCCAGGTCCTGCGCTTTCAGCTGCCAGTTGCCGTTGCCGGCGATCTGGCCGCCGTTGACCAGTTGGCCGGCCACGGTCAGCCGGCTGTCGCCGGCGCCCAGCGCCAACACCTTGCCGCCGGCGTTGCGCAGGCTGCCGCTGTCCAGTTGCAGCGTCTGGCCGGCTTGCAGCAGGCCGCCGCTGTTGTCCAGGCTGCCGGCGTTCAGCGTCAGCGCGCCGTTGCTGCCCAGCGTGCCCTGCTGGTTGTTCAGCGCCTTGCCGCTCAAGGTCAGGTCGCCCTGGCTGCTGAGCACGCCCTGGTTGTTGTTGAGATCCCCGGCAGTCACTTGCAGCTGGCCGCCGGAGGTGATCTTGCCCTGCTTGCTGTTGTCGATCTGGCCGCTGATGGCCAACGTGGCCTGCCCCGCGCCAGCCTGGCCGATCTGGCCATGCTGGTTGCCCAGGCTGGCTGCGCTGAGTTTCAGCTGGCCGGCCTGCAGCGTGCCGCCGCCGTTTTGCGCGTCCTGCTTCAATTGGACATCCAGCGTGGCGGCGCTTTGCAGCACGCTGCCGCTGTTGTCCAGCTGATTTGCGGTCAGCGTCAGGTTGCCGTTGGCGGCCAGCGCGCCGGCAGCGGAGTTGTCCAGCTTGCCATCCAGCTGAATCCGGCTATCGCCAGCGCCCAGCGCCTTGATGCCGCCGCCGCGGTTGTCCAGGCCGGCGGCGTTCAGTTGCAGGCTGTCGCCCTGCACTGTGCCCTTCTGGTTGTCCAGCGCGCCCTGCAAGGTCAGCGTCAGCGCCTGGCCGCTGGCCAGCGTGCCGCCCTGGTTGTTCAGATCCTGCCGCACAGTAAGGGCCTGCGCGCCCTGGCTGCCCAGCGTGCCCTGGCGGTTGTCTAGCTGGCCGGCGTCCAGCGTCAAACCGCCGTTGCTCAGCAACTGGCCCTGCTGGTTGTGGAAGGCCTGGCCGATCTTCAGCTTGGCCTCGCCGGCGCCGATCTGGCGGATGTCCCCGGACTGGTTGCTGAGGGTGTCGGTTTTGAGATTGAGATTCTGGGCGGCGATATGGCCGCCATCGTTGGTGAGCGTGCTTTGCTTGCTCAGCTCCAGATGGCTGGCCGCTTGCAGCGTGCCCTTGCTGTTGTCTATCGTTGCCGCGTTGACGGTCAGGTCGGCGTTGCCGGC
>NZ_JZJL01000029.1 GCF_000971335.1 Chromobacterium vaccinii | reverse complement strand
CCCCGCTGACGCCGGCCTATGCCGACACCCCGCACGCCAAGCCGACCAGCCTTGGCACCCAAACCGCGACCGTGGTCGGCCCGGCCGGCGAAGAGGTCCACACCGACGAACACGGCCGCGTCAAAGTGCAATTCCACTGGCAGCGGCCGGAGGAACACCCGACCATCGGCGCGGGGATGGATGACAAGTCTTCCTGCTGGCTGCGCGTGGCCATGCCTTCGGCCGGCGCGGCGTGGGGGCATCAGTTCATTCCGCGCATCGGCCAGGAAGTGCTGGTCAACTTCATTGAAGGCGATATCGACCGCCCCTTGATTACCGGCGTGCTGTACAACGGCAGCCATCCCACGCCGACATTCAGCGGCGCCGGCAGCCTGCCGGCCAACAAGACGCTATCCGGCATCAAGTCGAAAGAGCACCAGGGCGGCGGCTACAACGAATTGCTATTCGACGACACGCCAGGCGAAGTGCGCGCCAAGCTGTCCAGCGAGCCGGGCAAGACGCAGCTGAACCAAGGCTTTCTGACCCACCCGCGTAGCGACGGCAAGGCCCAGCCGCGCGGCGAAGGCTTCGAACTGCGCACCGACAACCACGGCGCCATTCGCGCCGCGCACGGCCTATTGCTGTCCACCGAGGCGCAGAACGGCGCAGGCGGCAAGCAACTGGCGCGCGAGCATGCGCAAAGCCAGATCAACAGCGCACTGAGCCTGGCTCAAGTGCTGGGCGAAACCGCCGCCGGCCAGTTGGCCGACACCATGGAAACCGGCCCGGATGCAATCGACCCGGACAACGCCAAGAACGGCGCCAAAGAAAAAGGTAACCTGGCGCACCTGGCCAGCGCGCTGAAGGCATGGGAGGCAGGCACCAACACCAACGGCGGCGGCGAGGTTCCCGGCCAGCAGCCCGTTATCATCCTGTCCGCCCCGGCCGGCATCGCCAGCCTGACCGAACAGAGCCAGACCCTGGCCGCCGGCCAAAATCTGGATCTGATTTCCCAGCGCGACAGCAACCACACCACCGGCCGGCGCTGGCTGCACAATGCCGGCATGCATATCAGCCTGTTCGTCGCGGGCGTCAAGGACAAGGTGGCATTCAAGCTGATTGCGGCGAAAGGCAAGGTGCAGCTGCAGGCGCAGAGCGACGCCATGGAGCTGACTGCCGACAAGGATTTGACCATCACATCGGCCAAGCAAAAGATTCACGCCAACGCCAAGCAAGAAATCCTGCTGAGCAGCGGCGGCGCCTATGTCCGGATCAAGGATGGCAAGATCGAACTGCACGCGCCCGGCAACGTCAGCATCAAGGCCGGCAAACACGATTGGAGCGGGCCGGATCAGATGGGGCCGCCCTTGCCGCAGTTCCCCAACAATGTCTGCATCCCCTGCCTACTGAAAGCGATGGCCGCGCGCAGCCCGGTCGCCACCACCACGCCCGGAGCCTAAGCCATGTTCCTGCAGAATCACCACGCCCCGGAGTTGCTGCCGCAGTTGCATCAATGGATGGCCAAAAACGAGGACGGCCATTACTGCTGGCTGATGGACGGCAGCCAGCTCAGCGCCAAGGAAAAGCGCTGGCTGCTGCGCCATGGCCAGCCTTGGCAACGAGCGCTAGACCACAGCCCAATGGCTGAGCTGGAAGACTTCGGCCCGCTGATCTGGACGCAGCCGCTGCATCTGCAAGACTGGTGGCCCGAATGGCTGGCCATCACGTCCGGCCGCCCGCTGCTCAGCGTGGTGGAGTTCCGCCGCGCCGTCCCGGATAGCGCGTTCTGGCACTGGCTCAGCGACTTCCGCACCGACGACGGGCAAAAGCTGCTGCTGCGGTTTGCCGACACCCACACGCTTGCCAACGTGCTGCCGCTGATGTCGGACGCGCAATTGACGCTGCTCGCCTCCCAGGTTGCGCGCTGGGGCTGGATCGGCCGCACTGGCGAATGGGAAGCGGCAACACTCCGCGACACGCCCGAGATTCCGGAACCGTGGGAACCGCTGGAGTTTACGCAAGCGCAATTCGATAGAATGATGGACCGCTCCCGGCCGGACATGCTCCCGCCGATCCTCGCGCACTATGAAGTGGAGCTGCCCCAGGACGAAACGCCGGCATCGCTTCATCTGCGTCTTGGCCAGCTGGCTGAAGCGATGAGTAGCTATGGCATTCATGATGAACCGAGCCAAGCGCTTTTTGCCTCTTTTGCCTTTGTGCAAGGCGATAGCTTCCATCAAGAAGCGGAGTGGCAAGAGTATTGGAATCGAACCCGCAAGGGACAACTCCTAGTCTCTGCGCTATCAGAATAGAATTCTCGGGTAAAAAATGCGTATTCTATTTTTCCTATCCTTTATAGTCATACTCACCGGATGCAAAGACGAAATGCTTGCAGTCCCAGTAGGTGCATACAACTATACAAACCACGACATTAGCATGGCGTGGGCTGATGGGCATTGGGTAGGCGGCCCAAGTGTAAATGGAGGGGGTGGAATTGCAGGATCAATTACCTTGCCAAGAAAGTACACGCCAGGAACTTCTGTAAAACTTGAATGGGAGAGGAGCGTTTGTATCCATGACACTCCAGAGTGTGAAAAAAGAGATGCCAGCGGTGGATTCATTCTAACAACTAAAAGAAAGACAGTAGTCGTCCCCCCATATGATGGGGAGACGATGGCAGAGGTACAGGTTGTTTTATTGCCAAATGATGATGCACGAATTTACGTTGGAAATATGTCTCTCCTCCATAAGGAGCATCCATCCCATAAAGAATTTGGCCCACTGATAGAAGATGGCCCAAGGCCGCTTGAGAGGATATGGCCTAAATCAAAGATAGATGCTTTACAGTCCGAAAAGCAAAATAATAAGTTAAAGGATGCAAATTGAAACAATATATCATTCTCTTCATTTCGATAATACTTCTATCAGGCTGCAAAGAAGAGCCAATAGGCGTTCCTGTCAGCGCCTTCAATTTTACGGAACATGATATAAATTCAGTTTGGGTAAATGGAAAATGGGCTGGCTTGGCCAGAACAAACGAAGGTGGCGGATCTGCCGGATGGGTTACTTTACCTAGAACATACAAACCAGGCACTACAGTGACTGTTGATTGGGAGCGTAACGCATGCGTACATGCCACAATAGATTGCAATAAGCGTGATAAAAATGGTGCAATTATCCAAGTATCAAAACGGAAAATTGTTCAAGTTCACCAATACAACTCCACTACCGTAGCTGAGCTACAACTAGCATTTTTGCCCAATGATGAAGTTAGAGCTTATGCTGATGGCGCCAACTTCTCATACGCAGAACATCCATCAAGAGAAGAGTTTGGTGATTTACTCGCTATCGGCACAAGACCAATTGAAAACCAGTGGCCCGTTAAACGAAAAAAAACAGGGGCATCCGAATGAGCATCATCAATGCATCCGCGCCCATTGCAAAAGAAAGCAAAGCACAAATAGCTACGCGCTTCAAGAATAAATCCGATCTAACAGATAGCAATGGAAAAATTAAACCTGAATGCAAACATAATCTTTGGGTAAGCTTTTTCTTTGATGGCACAAATAACAATAGAGATCGAGACTTATCAGAACCGACATCTAAAGGCAAACAAAGAAGTCTTTGCGATCACTCTAATATTGTCAGCTTATTTGAAACTTCCAAGACTGAACGAGCAACACATCATTATTCCTATTACATGCAAGGCGTCGGGACCATTTTCAAATTAATTGGCGAAGATGAACCGGATGATCTTGGACTATCGATGGCAGCCGGTGGGCAAGCGAGATTAAGCTATGCCTATTATCGACTATGCAACTCAATTAGCCTGAGCCTTACCGACAAGCCAATATTTTACGATAGTGATTACAAAAAAGAACTAAAGGTCGCAAAAGATAGAAATCCAAACCCTCGATTTCCTGATCTTTCTTCGCTTGATGCCGTACAAAAAAAGTTAGCCGCCTCAATAGGAAACAATAAGAATACCCCAAAAATAGAGATCGTTAACATTGCTGTCTTTGGATTCTCACGTGGCGCAGCACTAGCAAGAGTATTTTGCCGCTGGCTAGAATTATCTTGTAAACGCCAGGGCGATACTTGGCTATTTGCCGGCTGTGTTCCAATTCGTCTTTATTTTTTAGGGATATTTGACACTGTTGCATCCGTCGGGATGGCACACTCAACGCCAGGCTTAGGCAGGTCGCCCGGCCGCTCAGCGAATGGTGTCGTAGATGGGCAGAACAGCTGGGCAACGCCGGATATGTTAAAAGTGACCAGTTTCACGAAACAATGCCGACATTACGTGGCCGCTCATGAAGTGCGGTACTCTTTCCCTCTAACCAGCATTCGGCATGAAGATGGCAGCATGCCCCTGAATGCGGTTGAAGTTGTGTATCCAGGCTCTCACTCCGATGTTGGAGGTGGCTATGGCCCAGGTGATCAAGGAAAAGCGGTAGGCAGCAGAAGTAAGCTACTTAGCCAAGTTCCTCTACTTAATATGTATAACGATGCAAGAGCCGCAGGTGTTCCGTTATTGGCACTTTCATCATTAACGAACTTGCCTGTTCATAAAGATTTTGAAATAGATCCACTGGTAATCAAACGTTTCAACGCTTACATGGCATGGGCGAATCCAGGCGGCCGTATTGTAGAAGAAGCGCTATATGCCCATTTGAAAAAATATTGGCATTGGCGTATTGCTACCAGCCCGAAATTTATGCAGCAAGATTGCATTCAACAGCTTAGCAAAGGGAATACACAGCGCAGCTCGCGCTCCGACAAGCAGGACTTAGAGGACATGCGCGCCAGTGAAAAAGATTGGCAAGGTGACCTATCCAGAGCGCGCATAGTAGAAAGCGAATTTAATGAAGCTGCTGAGCTATTGCGGCTGCAATCGGAAGAGGGCAAGCAACCCGTTCCGAAGGATGTTCATGATTTCTTTGATCAACATCTTCACGACTCTCATGCCTCATTCTATATGATCGGCCCGACAACGGCATGGCAGCGACAACAACGCATCGCAGATGCAAGGTATAAGAGCAAGAGCGTAATATACAACCCTGCCACCGGCCTAACGCCAAAGAAACTTAGCCCATTCGAACAGAAATTAGTAAAGTGCGCGCCAGGAGACTCAACTGACCCCAATAAAATCGATAGCTCAAATTATCCCGTAGTGACGGATAGTGATTATTCCGATCTGGTCAAAGGGGATGGCGCCGGCGGTCGGGTCGCATCAGCAATGACGAATACCCGCCGTGAGATTGGCGGACATGCCCATCAACGTGCAACGTTCGTAGGCCGCTACGAACGCTATGCCAAAACGACCAGCTCAATTGATTTCCTCGCGCGCGACACGCTGAAAGGCCGCCAAGAACAGCTTGCCTACGACTATAAAGAACAAGTCAGGATACGTAATCTTGTTTTTGAAAACCAAAAAACCATCCTGAAAGGCCAAGGACTGCCGACCGATAAGCTAGAGAAGACTCATCAGCAAGATATGTTCCAGCTTGGCGTAAAGTTCCGAGATCAACTCCAGAGTCTTTAAGTTTTGTCCCAACACCTAGCAGCAACAGAAAAAATCATGTGATATCAAACGGTATCGCTACCGCCTTTATATCGTTGCTAGACAAGTCCGATAGGTGTATGTTAGTAGCACGCCCTCCATTATAAGTGAGGGTAAAAAGGCCGCAAAAGTGGCCCAAAGGGATAGATACCTAATATAATGCCCGTACAACTATATAACGCCTATAAAAACAGCCACATGCTTGTGGCTGCTTTCTTTACAGCGCCCCATTTACTTCTACCACTGCTCCCTCTTCCTTCCTACAACATCGCTTCTTCTTCCGAAACGGCCTACCATTTCTTTACACACGCCCCCATATAGCTTACATCAACCACTTTAAGTCAAATTCAGAACCTTGAAGCTGAAAAGGCAAGTCCAAATTATCATCATTCGGCCAGCCAGGTGGATAGACAGGGTAAGTAAGCCAGAAGCTTAAAGAGTCGCCATCAGGGGTCAAACTCCATTGATAAATACCACTTCCAGAGAAATAGCAAACAGGCTGGCCATGCAGCGTGCCAATGATCTGTAAACGTTGATAGAAATGAGGCGCAGACAACATCTCCAAGGGCGAGATGTTTTCTATAAAGGTCAAATGACGAACTCGCCTTTCAATGGAATCAAAGGCTGTAAAGGAAAGCTCTGGAGAATGTGGAATTCCACTTTGTGCGAGTGCCAGCAGCTGCTCCCACTCTGATGGATTTAGATGATCTTGGATGTGATTTGCTACGATCTGACAAAATTCTGACTGGAAATTTTCCAACAGTAATTGTTTTGCATCAGCCATATTCAAACTCCAACAAATCAAAGTTTTAATATAGCTATTGTAGCTCCCCCCTTTGTATTAAAAAGGGGGGAAAACCACCTTATCAGCACAATAAAGCTATGTTATCATTACAGGTTTTTTCTTTTCTCCCAACGTACTCAGATTTTGAGCGCTTGCATTAATAATGATGCCCGCGACAACGACAAGGGAGAACAAAACTCTCTCTGCTGTGATTGCCTCTCCCAGTACAATATGAGAGAAGAATAACGCAAACCCCGGCACGAGTAAATAGCTAGGCGCGCTCAAAACTAACTGATTTTGGCTTAACAACAACGTCCAAAGGCCATAACCAATCAATGTCGTCACATACCCTTGAAACGCGATTGCTAGCCAAGCCTGCTGATCGATCTGACCAATCGTGGATAAGATAGATCTCTCACCAGAAAGATTAATTACAAATAACAACACAGCAGAAACCAAACTTCCCCAGGACACAAATGCTAGCGGGCGTTCAGTTCTGGACATCCGGACTGACAAGTTAGCAAAGGTCCAACTGAATGCCGAGCCCAGAACAAAAGCAATGCCGGCAACATTGATCCCACCTTCTTTAATCTTAGAAATGGAATAGATGCCAAACATTGCAATCAAACAGCCAATAACATTAAACTTGTTCCACCTCTCTTTTAATATCAAAATCCCCCCTGCTGCCGTAAATAATGAACCCGCCTGCATGATCACGGAGGAAATACCCGCATCGATACCTGTCTTAAGCCCTTTGAAGAATAAGAATAACCCTAAAGCAAACGCAACCCCATAGAGCAAGACATAAAGGAATTCATCTTTCTTGAGCCGTAAGAATAGGCATGCAGGTAGAGCTGCAAAAGCTACACGAAGCATAGCCGTTTCGACGGGATCAATACGGACAGAGCTGACCTTTGCGGCAACATAGTTAAAGCCAAAGATGCCAGTAGAAAGAAGAACAATGAGTATGGCTTTGCTGAGCTTCATGTTATTCAACCAGCAGATTATAAGTCATGTGCTCTTTGAAAATCGCACGCGAAAGAAGAGACTGATACCCCATCCTTCTTGCCACATCAATCAAGTTCTGCTGATTTAAAGCACCAAATTTGTCTTTTAGTGACTCCACCCTATTTTCAATAGCGCGAGTGGTAAGATCAAAAAGCCCTGCAATTCGCTTAACTGGAACGCCACGTAACAAAAGACATAGAACAGATAATTCGCTCTCGTTAAGCGGAATCTTTATCTCTTTTTGCTCTTGAAGTTGGTTAAATGAAGCTGCAACCAACTTTTCAAATTTAACCATAGGCTCAATACCACACAATATTTCACTCCAGAATGTAGTATCGCAGGTCAAATCTTCACCAGCAAATAGAATTATCTGGTCTTTATCATTTATCAGAGCAGGGAATTTGCGAAATTTATAGGCTCTTGGGTCACCACTGCGATGCGGGTGAATACTGCCCATAATAATCCTCTTCTTTTTGTGCAATACAATTTGGTCTTGCTCAAAAAGTAATTTTGATAGCACAGAAATACCATTAGGCATATTTTCAGATTTTCTTCCTACAATGTCGTCACGCGATATCCCATGAAAGTCCGCATAACTCTCATTGACATATAGAAAATTGTGATGCAGATCTTTGGCCCCTGCCATTTGACCTATACTCTCCAATTGGTCAATAAAGGTTTCTAGCTCTAAAAAATTTTTGAACGAGTAAGGAGGGTGCATGGTTAACTCCGCTTGCTTGAATTATACAAATTAAAACAGACTAATTTCATACATTATGCATGGTCAATTTGCCACAACTACACGTAGAAGGCAATTTAACCATCAGCACAGTTTGCGATCCCACCCTCAAAATCTGTCAATGATTCGCAAAAACTGGCATAAAGAACAGGTTTATTTTGTACAAAAATCCTTGCGATCCCTCAGCAATGCTTGGAGCAAATAAAAAGACACTCATTTAAAGTCAGTATAAACATCCCACACACACTCGTTCGTGCATTAATATACGTAAACATTACTGTGTGATTAAATAAACCTATATAATATTTTCAATATGCACAATACAAAACCCTACACAGACTACTAAGTAAATCATGCAATGAATCTGGATTAAAACCCGTCAACATAGGCAATATAATAAGTAAAAGAGGGGGTAGTTTTATCAGTAATGATTAAAAATAATCACGATATTCGCTTGCTATCAGGTCATTCACTGCCAGACAAACCCCTCCCAGACATGCCTCTTGCTTCTCCAAACTCAAACGGAAGCGGCGCCCGCCATCGCAGGCGCCGCCTCGTCGCGCAATCACCCCGGCAGGCAACCCAAGCCCTTCAGCGTCGCCTCCACCGCCTCATCCAGCGGCGTCACCCGCTCCCTCCCCAATACCCCCAGCAGCTTGCCGTTGTCCATACGCACCGGCTTGCGCCACAGGTAGCGCATTTCCATCACTTCCCGCAGCGTGGCGTTGAACGGCGCGATCAGCCGGATCAGCCACCAGGGGAAGGCGTCCACCTTGGCGTTGACGCCGTGCTTTTGCAGCGCGCGGCGGATAGCCTGCGCCACCTGGGTGCCGTCCGCGTCCCAATAGCCGCCCAGATGGAAAGTGGCAAACGGCTCCAGCGATTCGCGCCGCGCCAAGAGCTCTACGATATTGCTCGCCACATCCGGCAGGTATGACCACTGGTGGCCGATGCCGGGCATGGCCGGATTCTGGATGCGGCGGGTGATCTTGCCAGGCTGGATCAGGCCTTGCGAGAACCAGTTGTTGCCGGCCTTGGGACCGAAGAAATCTCCGGCGCGCACGATCAGCGCCCTTCCGCCGCCGGCCGCGTGGGCGCGCAGACGGGCCTCCATCTCCACCCGGATCGCGCCCTTGCGCGTCAGCGGGCGCTGCGGCGAGTTTTCCTTGAGGATGGGAAAAGCGTCCGGACCATAGTTGTACACCGTTCCGGGCAGCACGATGGTGGCACCCTCCCGCTTCGCCGCGGCGATGGTGCTGTCCAGCATCGGCAGCACCAGCTCGGCCCAGCGCTTGTAGCCGGGAGGATTCACCGCATGGACGATCACCGCGCAGCCTTCGGCCGCTTGCGCCACATCGTCCGGCCGCATCGCGTCGCCCCGGATCCAAACGATTCCGTCGCGCGTCAAGGCCGGCTGTTCCAGGCTGCGCACCAGGCCGCGCACTTCCCACCCCGCGTCGCGCAGCTGGCGGGCCAGCTCCCCGCCGATGCCGCCTGCCGCTCCCACCACCAGCGCCGTTTGTCGAGTCGTCATGATCTTGCTCCTTGGTTTGTCTTGGTGGAGCCATCTTATGGCGGCGCGAATCAATACGGAATTGACTAAAACAGCATACATTCCATACATTTACGCATGGATACCACGATAGACTGGCAGCTGTACCGCTCCTTCCTCGCCGTGCTGCGGGAAGGATCGCTCTCCGCGGCGGCGCGCGCGCTGGGCCAAGCCCAGCCCACGCTCGGCCGCCATATCGACGCGCTGGAGGGCGCGCTGGGCATTCCGCTATTCACCCGTTCCCAAGGCGGACTGCTACCGACGGACGCGGCCCGGGCGCTGCGCCCGCACGCGGAGGCGATGGCCAGCCACGCGGCGGCGCTGGAGCGCCTGGCCTCCAGCCAGGGGGATGCGCCGCGCGGCGTGGTGAGGATCACCTCCAGCGAGGTGGTGGGCGTGGAGGTGCTGCCGCCGATACTGGCCGAGCTGCGTCGCCGCCATCCCGCGCTGGCGATAGAACTGGTACTGAGCAACCGCGCGCAGGATCTGCTGCAGCGGGAGGCGGACATCGCCGTGCGCATGACGCCTCCGCAGCAGGCGCAGCTGATCGCCCGCCCGGTCGGCGTCATCGAGGTCGGCCTGTTCGCCGCGCCGGGCTATCTGGCCGAGCATGGCGAACCGGCCGCCGTGGATGATCTGGACAGGCACAGCCTGATCGGTTTCGACCAGCCCACTGCCTTTCAAAGAGAGGCGGCCAAACGGATGCCCGGCATGGCGCGGGAAGGATTCGCCCTGCGCAGCGACAGCGACCTGGCGCAACTGGCGCTGTTGCGGGCCGGCGCCGGCCTCGGCTTCTGCCAGCTGCCGCTGGCGCGGCGCGACGGACTGCGGCGCATCCTGCCCGAGCATTACGCGCTGCGCCTGGACACCTGGATCACCATGCATGAGGACCTGCGCCACAATCGCGCCTGCAAGACCGCGTTCGACGCGCTGGTGGAAGGCATGCAGCGCTACGCCGGCCATCCCCCGCCTGATCGGCCGAAATTCGAATAGCGCCCAGCCTCCATGAAAAAAGCCGCCCCGGCATGCATCCGGCGCGGCTTTCATTTCAATGGCAGCTCTTATTTGCGCTATTTCGGCGGCGGCAGGCGCTGCAGCAGCGCGAAGGTCATGTTCTGCTCGCGCGGGCGATTGCCGGTCCACAACACCTGCCAGCCGGGCTCGGCCACGCCCTCCTCGCTGCTGCGCACCACCAGCCAGTAGTCGCACGGCGGCGTCTCCCCGGCAGGAAAGGACAACAGGTCGATGCCGGCGTAATAGCGCCAGCTGATCATGGCCAGGCTGTTGCGGTTTTCCGTCGCGATGCAGGTGGCGGTGGCCGGCAGCTTGCGCAGCATGCTGTTCACCACCGGCCGGTAACTCTTGGCCGCGTCGAACCAAGGCAGCCACAAGGTCATCCCCAGTCCCCACAGCAGCGTCAGGCCGGCCGCCCAGTTGGTGATCGCCTGGCGGCCCCGCAGGTGCGGCCGGGTCAGCGCCCACAGCCATACCAGGGTGGCGATCAGGCCGCCGGCCGCCTGCAGCCAGGACACGTGCGGATGGTAGAAGGGGCTGAAGTACTGGGCGCGCCCGGCCAGGCCCTCCGGCCAGCCATAGTTCATCGCCGCCCAGCCCAGCCACACCAGCAGGCCGAACAGGCCGAAGGTCATCAGCGCGAACCAGTTGAGGAAGGCGGCGGCGCCGCGGCGCAGATTGTCCAGCTCCACCGCGGCCAGCACGGCCAGCGGCAGCAACAGCGGCATCGCGTCGGTGATGCTGGCGCGATCGGACAGCGTCAGCAGCACCGCGATCATCAGCGTGAACAGCAACGGCAGCTGCAGCTTGGGGGACTGCAGCTGGCGATTGCGGTACAGCGTCCACATCGCCAGCGGCCACGCGGGGAAGGCGAACCACAAGACGTTCAGGCTGTAATAGCCGAAGTCGTGAAACAGCCTGACATGGCGGAAGCCGCTGGAGCCGCCCAGCGCGTAATTGCCCCACCATTCGGCGTACACCGCCGGGTACAGACGCTGCAGCAGCATCGGCCACACCAGGATGGCGGGCAGGGCCAGCAGCAATCCCAGCAGCAGCGTGATCGCGTAATTCTTGCGCCGCCAGCCGCTGAAGGCCGGCAGCATCACCGCCACCAGCCAGATCAGCAGCAAGTCCGCCAGGCTGCCGCCCAGGAAGGTCATCACGCTGGCCGCGCCCAGCAGCGCGCCGGCGAGGCCTGGCGAACGCAGGGTCAGCGACAGCGCGTAGAAGGCGGCGGTAAGGCCGGCGAAACTGGCGACGATGGGGGTAAGCTGGTGGCCGGACTCCACCAGGCCGATGCAGCCTATCAGGATCATCACCACGCTGCGGCCATGGCGGCGGCCTATCAGGTCGCGGCCCGCCATGCCGGCCAGCAGCAGCGACAGCGACATCAGCAGCGGCGTCGCCAGCCGAGCGGCGTCGTGCGCGGGCAGCAGCCAGGGCGAGAACAGCTTGATGCAGCCGGCGACCAGCCAGTAATACAATGGAGGATTGTCTAGATAGGGCGCGCCATTGAGCATGGGCAGCAGCCAGTTGCCGCTGTCCAGCATGCCTTGGGCGATGGCCAGCACGAAGGGTTCGTCCGGCTTCCAGGGATCGTGCCCGAGGATGCCGGGCCACAGCCAGATGAAACACAGCAGCAGCAGCACCCAGGGTTTTTCAGTCGGCTTGGCCAGCGTGCTGGCCTGAGCGGAATAAGTCAGCATCCCGTTGCCACCTTGTTGTTCCTAAGGATCTGATGATTATCCCACGCATGCGGCGCAGGCATGAAAAAAGGCAGCCGCAGGCTGCCTTTTTCGAAGTCCAGATACGGCAACGCGCTTAGCGCTTGAAGAAGCCGCCGAATTTCTGGTTGAACTTGTCCACGCGACCAGCGGTGTCCACGATCTTCTGCTTGCCGGTGTAGAACGGGTGGCAGTTGGAGCACACTTCGATCGAGAAAGCGTCTTTGCCCATGGTGGACTTGGTCACGAACTGGCTGCCGCAGGAGCAGGTAACGGACAGCTCTTTGTAGTTCGGGTGAATATCGGTTTTCATCTCTCTACCTTTCATAACGGGTACAGGGGTTTTGCCTGTACTGCTTGCGAAACATCGCATTATCCGCCGTTTGGCCGCCGTTGACAAGCGCCAGCGGCCAAACCCAGATCAGGCGCGGCGCCAGGTGGTGCCGCCGGCGCCGTCTTCCAGCGCGATGCCCTTGGCGATCAGCTCGTCGCGGATGCGGTCGGACTCGGCCCAGTTCTTGGCGGCGCGCGCGTCCTTGCGCGCCTGAATCAGCGCTTCCACCTGTTCCGCCGACAGCTCGCCATCGCCCACTCCGCCTTGCAAGAAGGCTTCCGGATCGCGCTCCAGCAGGCCCAGCACGCCGCCCAGATCTTTCAGCAGGCGAGCCAGCTGCGGGTCGCGGCTCTTGTTCACTTCGCCGGCCAGCTCGAACAGCACCGCCACCGCCTCGGACGAGTTGAAATCATCGTCCATCGCCGCCTTGAAGCGGGCGGCGTAGGCGTTGTTCCAGTCCAGGCCCGCTGACACCGGCAACTCGATGCCGCGCAGCGCGGTGTACAGGCGGGTCAGGCCGTGCTTGGCGTCGTTGAGGATGCCGTCGGTGTAGTTGACCGGGCTGCGGTAATGGCTGCGCACGATGAAGAAGCGGATCACCTCGCCGTCGAAGTGCTGCAGCACGTCGCGGATGGTGAAGAAGTTACCCAGGCTCTTGGACATCTTCTCGCCGTCGACATTGATGAAGCCGTTGTGCAGCCAGTAGTTGACGTACTGGTGGCCATGCGCGCCTTCGGATTGGGCGATCTCGTTCTCGTGGTGCGGGAACTGCAGGTCCTCGCCGCCGCCGTGGATGTCGAACTGTTCGCCCAGATGGTGGCAGCTCATCACCGAGCACTCGATGTGCCAGCCCGGACGGCCCTTGCCCCACGGGCTGTCCCAGGACGGCTCGCCCGGCTTGGCGGCTTTCCACAACACGAAGTCCAGCGGATCGCGCTTGTTCGGGTCCACTTCCACGCGCTCGCCGGCGCGCAGCTTGTCCAGGGTGCGGCCGGACAGCTTGCCGTAGCCTTCGAATTCGCGCACCGCGTAGTAGACGTCGCCGTTGGCGGCCGGATAAGCCTTGCCGTTGGCGATCAGCGTTTCGATCATCTTAATCATGCCGCCCACATGATGGGTGGCCCGCGGCTCGTGCGTAGGCGGCAGCAGGCCCAGCGCGGCGGCGTCCTGGCGCATGTCGGCGATGGTTTCCGCCACCAGCTGCTCCGGCGTGATGCCGCGCTCCAGCGCGCGCTTGATGATCTTGTCTTCGATGTCGGTGATGTTGCGCACATAGTTCACATCGTAGCCGGAGGCCTTCAGCCAGCGGTAGATCACGTCGAAGGCGGCCAGCATGCGCGCGTGGCCGATGTGACAGAGGTCGTAAACGGTCATGCCACAGACGTACATGCTCACTTTGCCGGGTTCGATGGGTTTGAACGCTTCCTTCTGGCGGGTCAGTGTGTTGTACAGGCTCAGCATGATCGAAAAAACCTATGGTTGATGATTCAAAGGGAAGAGATTGTAACAGAGCGGCGCCGGCTTCTGTCATTCGCGCCGCGACATTACGCGCTGAAACGCGCAAACGGCCGCCGCGCCCTGCGACGCGGCGGCCGTTTCTCGCCATCAATCGCGAATCAGACCCGCGGCCAGGCGATCGGGCGGTAATCCGGCAGGCCGTCCTTGAACGGCGGGATGCGCTCGCCCTCCATCAGCGGCTTCACATAATCCAGAAAAGCCTGGGTGACGCTGAAACCGTCGGCGCCGATGAATTCAGGCGGCAGCCGCTTTTCCTTGTCGCCCACCGCCGACAGCGGCACTTCGGCCACATCCCAGCAGTAGGGATGATCGTTCAGGCGCTTGATGCCGGCCATCAGCCCGGTTTTGCCGGCCAGCAGCCATTCCACCGCCTTTTCGCCCATCACGTAGGCCTGGCGGACATCGGTGGCGGAAGCCAGATGGCCGCCGGCTCGCTGCAAATAGTCCACCTGGGCCACGTGGGCGGAAATGCCGCGCTCGCGCAAGATCAGCTGGGCCAGCCAGTGGCCGGCGCCGCCCAGCTGCTCGTGGCCATAGGTTTCGGATTTCTTGGCTTCGGCGACGAAGCGGCCGTCCGCGCCGGTGATGCCCTCGGCCACCGCAATCGCGCACTGGCCATGCTTGGCCAGGCTGGCATCCAGCGCGGCCAGGAAGCGCTCCTGGTCGAACGGCACCTCGGGCAGCAACAACAGGTGCGGCGCTTCCTGCGGGCTGCGCGAGGACGCGGCGCAGGCGGCGGCCAGCCAGCCGGTGTGGCGGCCCATGGTTTCCATGATGAATACCCTGCCCCAGCCCATGCTGGTCATGTCCAGCCCCACCTCGCGCATCGCGCTGGCCAGGAACTTGGCGGACGAGCCATAGCCGGGACTGTTGTCGGTGCCCATCAGGTCGTTGTCTATGGTCTTGGGTATGCCGATCACGCCCAGCTTGTAGCCGGTGCGCTTTTCAAAATCCGCCAGCCGCTCGGCGCAGCCCAGCGAGCCGTTGCCGCCGTTGATCAACAGATAGCGGATATCGTGCTTGGCCAGCACGTCGCGAAGGCGCAGCCAGTCTTCCGGCGCTTCCTCGAACGTGCCTATCATGCGGCGGCTGACGCCGAAGCTGCCGCCCGGCATGAAGGCGAGCTGGGCGATGGCGGTGTCGGACACACCATCGGTGTCGCACAGGCGATCATCCAGCAAGCCGGCCAGGCCATCATAGGCGGCGTACAGGGAAAGCCCCAGGCGACGCGCGGTTTCAATCGCCCCTTGGGCGGAAGCGTTCAGAACGGCGGTGGGTCCGCCGGATTGCAGATATACAGCTCTTGGCTTGGTCATGATCGCAACCTGGATGAGAAACTGACGGAACAGGCGCGCCGTCGTCCGGGCCGCGCCGATAACGCCACCACCATACCACTTGGACGAAAGCCGCCTCAAGACCGATGACCGCGACAAAAAACGCTTCCTTGACCGGCGGCAAACCCGCTGCGCCGACGCGCCGGAAAAAAACGCAAAACCGCGCCCCGCCCTAACGATCAGTACTTTTTCACATTCAACGGCGGCAGGATGGCCGCGGCGACCGACACGCCACCCCGATACCCCTTCCCTCAGGAGGCCCCATGGCCAAACGACACGCCGCGCTTTTTTCGCGCGCACTTCACGCCACCATCCTGACCTCGGCGCTGGTCATCGGCCTCTCCGGCCATGCTGCCGCCGCCGACAAGTGGACCAGCCCCCAAGACGCGATCGGCCAGCTCTGGTCCGCCCGCATGCCGCTCGGCGCCCGCTGGACGCCGCAGCAATGCAGCAATTACAACGCGCTGCCGGCGGACGTCCGGGCCGTAGTCCGGAATACCGGCTCCGGCCTGGTGGTGCCGCAGGTCAAGCAAGACCGCGCGGTGCTGACCAACGGCCTGCGGCAGATGGCTTCCTCGCTGCTGCAATACCAGCTGGCCACCGCCGCCGCCGGCCAGTTCTACCCCCCGCAAGTGGACGGCCCGTTCCTCATGAACGCCGCCTACTGGGCCGAATACGCCCGCTCGCCGCACGGCAACGAACGCAACCACCTGCCGGCAGTCAACATCGCCGGGCTCAATCTGAATCAATGCCCCAACCTGGACAATCTTGGACGGCAAGCCACGATGGATCTGCTGAACCGCACCGCCGGCATCAGCAACAGCCTGCGCTGGCATTGCTACGCCAACCGCTTCCGCACGGTGGGCGGCGCGCAGATCCCGCTGACCGGCTATGTTGAGCTGACCCAGGCCGAGTACGCCGGCGACAATCAGTACGCCTACGCCGCATCGGACGGCCGCGTCGTCTACGACTACGTCAACAGCCGCGTCTACTACACGGCCGCCCATTACAAGCAATGGAAAAAAAGCGACTTCGCGCCGGATCAGACCGGCGGCTACGGCTGCACGCCGGCCGGCAGCTGCTGCGACCCGTTCTTCGAAATCATCCGCTGAACGCGCCCGCCGCCAATGCGAAACGGGCCGCTCCCTCCACAGGAGCGGCCCGTTCTTCCCCAAGCCGTGGCGGCCAAATCTTATTCCCGCGCCACAGCCCCGGCCGGCGCGTAACGCTCGGCCCGGATCGGCGAATGCTTGGCCACGTAATCCTTGAGCACTTCGGCATCGACGAAGCCGGTGTTCACATAACCCGGATGCTCCATCATCTTCGGATAGCCGTCGCCGCCGGAGGCCATGAAGCTGTTGATCGCCACGCGGTAGCGTTTGGCCGGAGCTATGGGCTTTCCGGCCACCTCGGCCTGCTGCAGCTCGCCGCCGACGATGCGCAGCCTGACGCCGGCGAACTGGGCGAAGGCGCCGGCGCCCGGCGTCATCCGCGCCGCGGCCTTCAGGTAATCCAATGCCTCGGCCCCGCTCATGTCGACATAGGCCAGCGTGCTGCCGAACGGGAACACCTTGAGCACGTCCTTGTAGCTGACCACGCCGGCCGGCAGCGAGTCGCGGATGCCGCCGGAATTGATCACCGCGAAGTCGGCCTGGGTTCTGGCCATCATCGCTTCGCCGACGAACACGCCCAGATTGGTGGGCTTGCCGCGCACCACGGAACGGTCGCCCTCCAGCTTGGCCGACAGTTCGCCCACCTTGACGCCCAATTCGGCCTGGCCCTTGTCCTGGTAGGCCTTGAGGAAGCTGCGCAGCTTGTTGTCTTCAGGGATCAGCTCGGTGTACGGCACCTTCTCGGTCTTGCCGTCGGCGGTCTTCACCGTCTTTTTCAGATTGACCGGAATCAGCTGGTACTTGGCCAGCTTGAGCTTGCCGTTGCGGAATTCGAAATCGGCGCGGCCGACGTATTTGCCCCACTCGTGCGCCTGCACGATCCAGGCGCCGTTCTGGCGATCGGGCGCGCAGGGCGCGCCCGGCACGTAAGCGTCGTCGCGGACGTTCTCGGCCTTCATGCACACCGGGTTCTGGCTATGGCCGCCGACGATCAGGTCCAGCCCCTTCACCGCGCGCGCCATTTCCACGTCGCCTGGCGCGTTGACGCCATGATTGCCGTCGGCGTAATGGCCCATGTGGGTGGCGGCGATGACGATGTCGGCCTTCTGGCGCAACTCCGGCACCAGGGTGGCGGCTTCGGCGATCGGACTCTTGAACTCGATGCCCTTGATCTGCGCCGGATTCACCATCTTGGCGGTGTCGTCGGTGGTCAGGCCCATCACCGCCACCTTGACGCCGCCCAGGTTGAACATGGCGTAGGGATCGAACATCCGCTTGCCGTCCTGATAGATGTTGGCTGACAGCATCGGGAAATTGATCCACTTGCGCTGCTGCATCAGCACCGGCACCGGCTTGTCGAACTCGTGGTTGCCCACCGCCATCGCGTCGTAGCCGATGCGGTCCATGCCGCGGAAATCGGGCTCGGCGTTCTGCAGATCTGACTCCGGCACGCCGGTGTTGATGTCGCCGCCGGACAGCAGCAGCATGTAGCCGCCCTCGGCCTTCACTTCGGCGCGCACCTTGTCCACCACCGTTTTCTGCGCGGCGAGGCCGTATTCGCCGTCGCTGTTCGGCCAGAAGCGGCCGTGGTGGTCGTTGGTGTGCAGGATGGTGATCTTGTAGACCTTGCCGCTGTCGTAGTTGCCCTTGCCCGGCGGCGTCGCGCAGGCGGACAGCAGGCCGGCGGCCAGCAAGGATACGGCGATGGATTTGAGCTCGGTGCGCATTTTATCTCCTTATGAGCCGGGCTTCGCGCGCGAGAACCGCTTGCGCATGCAAAAATGGCGAACCCTGGGGCTCGCCATCCGGCAGTGCTGCGATGATTTACTTCCAGCTGTCCTTCAGACCGACGGTGCGGTTGAACACCGCCTTGTCGCCCTTCCGGTGTTCGTAGCGGTCGGTGACGAAGTAACCCAGGCGCTCGAACTGGAAACGCGACTCCGGCGCCGCTTGCAGCACGGATGCCTCCACATAGGCCGGCACCAGCTTCAGCGATTCCTGGCTCAGAAACTGGCGGAAATCGACGTATTCGCCGTCGCCGCCGCGCACCGCGTCCGGACGCTGCTCGGTGAACAGACGGTCATACCAGCGCACGTCGGCCTGGATCGCGTGTTCGGCCGACACCCAGTGGATCACGCCCTTGACCTTGCGGCCTTCCGGGTTCTTGCCCAGCGTGTCGTGGTCGATCGAGCACTTCAACTCGACGATCTCGCCGTTGGCGTCCTTCACCACTTCGTCGCACTTGATCACGTAGGAGTAGCGCAGGCGCACTTCGCCGCCGGCGGTCAGGCGCTGCCACTTCGGCGGCGGCGTTTCGGCGAAGTCGTCGCGCTCGATCCAGATCTCGCGGGCGATCGGCACGTCGCGCTCGCCGAATTCCGGATGATGCGGATGAAACGGCGCGCTGCGGCTGGCGGTGACGGCGGCGTCGTAGTTGGTCAGCGTCACTTTCAGCGGATTGACCACGGCCATCACGCGCGGCGAGTCGTTTTCCAGCGTCTCGCGCACCGCGCCTTCCAGGATGGCCATGTCGATGATGTTCTCGCTCTTCGACACGCCGATGCGCTGGGCGAACAGCTTGATGCCGGCCGGACTGTAGCCGCGGCGGCGCATGCCGGCGATGGTGGGCATGCGCGGATCGTCCCAGCCAGTGACGGCGCCGTCGTTGACCAGCGCCTGCAGCTTGCGCTTGGAGGTCAGCGCGTACAGCAGCTCCAGGCGGGAGAATTCGATCTGCTGCGGATGATGGCCGATGCTGATGTTGTCCAGCACCCAGTCGTACAGCGGGCGGTGGTCTTCAAACTCCAGCGAGCACAGCGAGTGGGTGATGCCCTCGATGGCGTCGGAAATGCAGTGGGTGTAGTCGTACATCGGATAGATGCACCACTTGTCGCCGGTGCGGTGGTGATGCACGCGGCGAATGCGGTATATGGCCGGATCGCGCAGATTGATGTTGCCGGAGGCCATGTCTATCTTCAGGCGCAGCGTCTTGCTGCCGTCGGCGAACTCGCCGGCGCGCATCCGGGTGAACAGATCCAGGTTCTCTTCCGGACTGCGGTCGCGGTAGGGACTGTTCTTGCCCGGCTCGGTCAGATTGCCGCGATACTCGCGCATTTCCTCTGCGGACAGGTCGTCCACATAGGCCTTGCCGGCCTGGATCAGCTCGACGGCGTAGCCATACAGGCGGTCGAAGTAGTCGGATGCGTAGCGCACCTCGCCGTTCCACTTGAAGCCCAGCCAGGAGATGTCTTGCTTGAACGCCTCGACGAACTCGTCCGATTCTTTCTCCGGATTGGTGTCGTCCATGCGCAGATTGCACTGGCCGTTGTAGTCTTCGGCCAGGCCGAAGTTGATGCAGATCGCCTTGGCGTGGCCGATGTGGGCGAAGCCGTTCGGCTCGGGCGGGAAGCGGGTCACCACCGAGCTGCGGCGGCCGGTGGCCAGATCCTCGTCGATGATGCTGCGAATGAAGTTGTTGACAACCGGCGCGTTGTTTTCCGTGCTCATGTTCTGGCTGTGGGTGAGTATGGCGAATCGGGCATTGTAACCGATTTTTCCGCCATTTTCGCCAAGCGGCCGATTCCTCGCGCCGCCCACCGTCCGGACGGAGCCGGCGGACTCAGTCCGACCGCTCAAGCGCCGCTTCCCACAAGGCTTTCGGCAACGCGTATTTGCCGCTGACGCGATGCTCCAGCGACAGGATGCGCCAACCGTCGGCGAACAGCTCGCGCACCGCCCGCTCATTGAAAAACCGCTTGGGCGCGCCGTCCACCAGATAATAATCCGGCGCGATTTCGGGATGGCCGCTGGCGCCGTAATGATGGTCATCGGTCGCGTTCAGCCGGCACAGCAGCTTGCCGCCGAGCGGCAGACACTGGCGGATGCGCTCCGCGATCTCGACCGTCTCGTCCCAGGAGAAATAATGCAGGGCCAGACTCGCCACCACCGCGCCCGGCCGCACGCCATCCAGCGGAAACGGCTGCCGAACATCCTGGCAATGGAACTTGCCGCCGGGCGCGCGGCGGGCTGCGGCGGCAACCGAGTCGGCCGACAGATCGAAGGCGATCAACTCCAGTCCCGCGCCGAGCAGCTCGGCCGAATCCTCGCCCTCGCCGCAGCCTATCTCCAAAACCGGCCCCAGCCTGCCCGCCTCCCGCAGCAACGGCAGCCAGCGCGCCAGCCACGGGTCACGGCTCTCGAGCGGGTCAGGCCGGCTCACGGACCTCGCCCAGAAACTCGGCCAGCGGGCGGCGCTGCTTGCCCGTCCCGTCGAAATTGCCGCTTGCCAGATAAGCGGCATAAGCCGGCCGCAAGGCTTCCCATTCGCCATCCAGCATGGAAAACACGTGGGTGTCGCGGTTGCGGCGCTTGACCACCATGGCCTGGCGCAGGGTGCCTTCGAACTGGAAACCCAGGCGGCGGGCCGCGGCGGCGGAAGCGGCGTTGCGCGAATCGCAGCGCCATTCGCAGCGGCGGTAGCCCAGCTCGAACGCGGCCTTCAGCAGCAGGAACACGGCCTCGGTGGCCAAACGGGTGCGGCGCAGCGCCTGCGAGAAATTGACGTGGCCGATCTCGATCGCCCCATGGGCCTGGACCATCTGCCGATAGCCCAGGAAGCCCAGCGGCTGCTCCGAGTCTTTGGCGCACACGATGTAGAGCGCGGTGTCCGACTGCGCCACGGTCAGCGCCAGCCAGGTCATGAATCCATCCTCATCGGCGAACGGGCCATAGGGAAGATGCTCCCAATGCTCGTCGTCGCCGGCGAACAGCCGGAACAGCGCCGCGCCGTGGCGGGGCGCGTCCAGCGGACGCAAGGACACGGTCTCGCCATGGATGGCGGCCTCGGGCGCCTTGCCGGCGGAACGCCAGTCGGGCAGAAGCTGGATCGGGGAAAATATCTGCGGAGAGTGCATGCTCAGGCGACCGTTTCTGTTTTTTCCGTGGAAATGGCGGGCCCCGGCGCCGCGAACGCGGCGCCGGATCGCGAAAACAAGGTCATTTTGCTACAAAACGGCAATCCGCGTTACCCATTTCGAGTTTGGCGCGGGGAAACTCATGCCAGAATCCTGCCGGTCAGCCGCTCCAGCTGCCGCAGCGGCGACTTGGCCGGATCGTCCATCTTGTCCAGCGGCAGCCACAGCGTCTGCTCCAGCATGAACTGGCCGGACATCACCGCGTGGGACGCGTGGTCGGAGAAGCAGATCCAGGCACCGCCCGGCGCGAACGGCACCGTTTCCTGCGGACAATCGCGCTGGTATGCCAGATCGGCCTTCATCGCGTCGTGCAGGTGCAGCATGATGTGGTCGTAGCCGCTGCGCTTGCGCTTGGTGATCTTCAGCGCCGCCAGCAAGGCGGCCGATCCCGGCCATTGGGCCGGCACGCGCGGCAGCATTTTTTTGGCCATATCCTCGAACGGCTCGCCGACGCGCCACACCCGCGGCTCGCCCGCCGGGTTGATGTTGCAGAACACGCGCAGGATGCGCTCGCCGTAGGTGGGGCGGGACGGGAAGGCGTCCACGTGCAGGCGGCTGTCGTCCTTGCGCCACGAGGTCTTGCGGTCTTCCACCCGCACCAGGCGCAGGCTGGTTGGCGCGGCGCGGGTCTTGCCCTGGTATTCCGGCAGCACGCGCGCCAGGAGATCGGCCGCCGCGCGCTGGTAGCGGGATACCAGCGAGCGCACCGCGCGCTGCGCGTCATCCCCGCCCAGCACTCCATGCAACGCGCCATTGCCCGGCTCCAGGCTGATGTTCTTGCGCTTGGGGTCGGCGATGGCCGGATTCAGCAGCGCCTGCTCGGCGGCGCTGAGCGCGAAGCCGAAATCCGGCACATGCAGCACCGCGCCCGCCTCCAGCCTGCTCACCAGCCCCGTATCCCCATCCTTCACTCCGACAATGCGTTCCGCCATGATTTCGTCTCCCATCCCGGCAATCATCCAATATTTCGAGAGGCGCGAGCTTGCCGCGCCGCGCAAACCGGCAAGGGTACACCCAAAGCCGCCGCGCCGGCAGCCCCGCTCCGGCGCAGTCCGGCCAGCGCCTTGATTCGGGTGGAAAATCGCCGCTCGAAAAGCCCCTACCGCCATGCGGGCGATTGGCGAGAATAAACAGTTGTTTATGCTGATTTTTTTGCCAGAATGCGGCATAATGGCCGGCTGCCTGAATTCGACGTGAACGCATGACTACTCCGCAAGCCAAACCAATCGATTCCTACCGCAAGTACTGGGCCAGCCGTTTCGGCACCGCCCCGTTCCTGCCGATGACCCGCGCCGAAATGGACGAGCTGGGTTGGGACTCCTGCGACATCATCCTGATCACAGGGGACTGCTACATCGACCACCCCAGCTTCGGCATGGCGCTGGTGGGCCGCCTGCTGGAGGCGCAAGGCTTTCGCGTCGGCATCATCTCCCAGCCCGACTGGCACAGCGCCGACGCGTTCCGCGAACTGGGCAAGCCGAACCTGTTCTTCGGCGTCACCGCCGGCAATATGGATTCGATGATCAACCGCTACACCGCCGACCGCCGCGCGCGCTCCGACGACGCCTACACGCCGAACGCCGAGCCCAACAAACGGCCGGACCGCGCGGTCACCGTATACGCCCAGCGCTGCCGCGAGGCCTACCCCGGCGTCGGCGTGATGATAGGCAGCATCGAAGCCAGCCTGCGCCGCATCGCCCACTTCGATTACTGGAGCGACAAGGTGCGCCCGTCGGTGCTGGTCAACTCCAAGGCCGACATCCTGCTGTACGGCAACGCCGAGCGCGCTCTGGTGGAGATCGCCCACCGCGCCGCCAAGGGCGAGAAGCTGTCGGAGATGCGCGACATCCGCGGCACCGCCTTCATCGTGCCGCACGGCTGGCGTCCGGACGACGAGTGGCAGGAGATGGACTCCAGCGTGGTGGACATCCCTGGCCGCGTCGACCCGCACCTGAACCCGTATCAGGAAATCCCGGAGCAGGCGGCGGAAGCCACCAAGGACATCGATCCCTCCAAACCGCAGGTGATCCGCATCGAATCGCGCGAAGAGCGCCTGGCCAAGCGCCGCGCCGAGCGCGCCAAGACCGTGATCCGCATCCCGGCATACGAAGCCGTAGCCCACGACCCGGTGCTATACGCCCACGCCAGCCGCACCCTGCACCTGGAATCCAACCCCGGCAACGCCCGCGCGCTGGTGCAGATGCACGGCGAGCGCGACGTGTGGCTGACGCCGCCTCCGATCCCGCTCACCACCGAGGAAATGGACTTCGTCTACGGCCTGCCCTACGCCCGCAATCCGCATCCGGCCTATGGCGACGCCCACATCCCGGCCTGGGAGATGATCAAGTACTCGGTCAACATCATGCGCGGCTGTTTCGGCGGCTGCACCTTCTGCTCGATCACCGAACACGAAGGCCGCATCATCCAGAGCCGCTCGGAAGAGTCCATCCTGCACGAGATCGAGGAAATCCGCGACAAGACCCCAGGCTTCACCGGCCACATCTCCGATCTGGGCGGCCCGACCGCGAACATGTACCGCCTCTCCTGCAAGGACCCGAAGATCGAGCGTTCCTGTAGAAAGCTGTCCTGCGTGTTCCCGGACATCTGCGAAAACCTGAACACCGACCACAGCCATCTGATCCAGCTGTACCGCAAGGCGCGCGCGCTGCCGGGCGTCAAAAAGATCAACATCCAGTCCGGCCTGCGCTACGACCTGGCCGTGCGCTCGCCCGAGTACATCAAGGAGCTGGTGCAACACCACGTCGGCGGCTATCTGAAGATCGCTCCGGAACACACCGAGGACGGCCCGCTGTCCAAGATGATGAAGCCGGGCATGGGCGCCTACGACAAGTTCAAGGAACTGTTCGAGCGCTTCAGCCGCCAGGCCGGCAAGGAACAGTACCTGATCCCCTACTTCATCGCCGCCCACCCGGGCACCAGCGACGAAGACATGATGAATCTGGCGCTGTGGCTGAAGAAGAACAACTTCCGCCTGGACCAGGTGCAGACCTTCACCCCGACGCCGATGGCGATGGCCACCACCATGTGGCACACCCGCCGCAATCCACTGAAGCGCCTGAGCCGCAGCTCGGAAAAGGTGGACGTGGTGCGCGACGGCTACCGCCGCAAGCTGCACAAGGCCTTCCTGCGCTACCACCATCCGGACAACTGGCAGATCATCCACGACGCGCTGATCCAGATGGGCCGCAGCGATCTGATCGGCCACAGCAAGCACTGCCTGATACCTCCGACGCCGCCGGGCGACAAGGCCGCCGCGGTGCGCCACAAGATGGGCGCGCCGATGAACCGCGGCAAGTCGCCCGGCGCCCGCCAGCCGCAGCAGGGGCAGCGCGCCAAGCCTGCCGCGGCCGTCGGCGCGCATGGCCAAAGCGGCCGGCTGGCCTCAGGCAAGCCGCAGGCTGGCCGCTCGCCGGCCAAACCCGGCGGCAAGACCGGCCGCAGCCGCTGACGCGGACTCCGTCGGCACAAACCAGATGGCGCGACGTGTTTTCACGCGTCACGCCATTTTTTATCTTACCGCCCCGAAATCCCCTCGCCCCATTAGAAACCAACCTACCGACCATTTCCTGGCCCAGCAGGCCACTTCGCATTCGCCATGATCAGTCGGCAAGTCCCCAGCCTGCCACCCCCGGTTCTGCGCATATAAAAAAACCCGGCAAGCTTGCTTGCCGGGTTGTCTGATTCTCAGTCCGTAAAACGGAAAAGAATCAATTTACACGAATAGCACGTTAGGCTTGTGCAACTCTTCGGGAGTCAGGGTCACATTATGCAGCACCAAAGAGCCGGCAAAACCGCTGTCCTGAGCAAACGTCAGCTTCACATCCCCGCCAGCCTGCTCAGCACTGACCTTGCCCGACAAATCGGTATCCGCCGTTACCGCCAAGCCTTCCAGATGAATATGGTCTGCGCCCTTACCGAATCTCAACACCACTTTAGAAGCTGGATCAGACTTTTGTATATCATACTGCTCTGCTCGAGCCATCGTGGAATAGAAGGTTTTCACTGCAGCCGATACATTTTGAGCTTCGTCAACCTGATGCGTTAGATAACTGCCAAATACATGCGCAAAGGGCGGGATCAAAGGCGGGACTCCATCCCACTGAATGCCATTTGCGCTGTACCACAATGATGCATGCTCTTCCGCTACAAATTTAATACTGTTGCCCACAGCAAACGTGAAGCCTGGAGCATCGGGAGCCTGGGTATCAATCCTAAACGACCCGCTAATGGTATCCGACATATTTCCAGCCGCATCTTCCAAGCGCGCGCTAATTGTCACCAGCTCCCCATTAAATGCGCCATCATGAGCGGTATAAACATCCAGCTGCTTCGCGGCATCAAACGACTTGACAAACTTCGTCAAATCCACCCCAGTCACTTCCGCCCCAGCGTCCACACTGAAACCATAAGCGAAGTCTCCTCGTCCGCCAACAGACCGAATTCCTCCCAGATGCGGCGCGGTAGTATCTATCTTAGGCTGGATAATCGCCTCGCCCACGTTTCCGGCCGCATCCTTCAGGCTGGCACTAATAATCGGGGATTCGCCATCAAACGCTCCGTTCTTTGCGATGTAGACATCTAACTTGCCAGTACTGTCCACCACTTTGTCAAACTTATCCAGTGGCCCACGCACCTCCGCGCCCTTGGTCACGGTGAAGCCGCTGCTATAATCGCCCTTATGGGGAATAGCGTGCAATTCCACAACCGGAGGGGTGGTATCAAATTTGATCGATATTTCCGCCTGACCTACATTGCCAACCTTATCCTTTTGGCTCGCAGTGATCGTCACCTGCTCGCCATCAAATTCGCCTTTTTTCGCTTCATAATTATCCCAACTCCGGTAATCTGTCGTCATGACGAATTTTGTCAGATCCACCCCCGTCACTTTCGAACCAATCGTCACGGTAAAACCATGGCTAAAGCCCCCGCGCAGGCCCAAGGGAAACACACGCACATCCGGTGGAGTGGTATCCACCATGAATCGCTGAAACGCCTTGCTCTCGTTTCCAGCGGCATCAATCAGACTGGCGTTAGCCAATAAAATCTCGCCATTAAATGCATTATTTTTGGCAATGTAGAAATCGAGGCCGTCGTGGCTGCTCTTATCAAACTTAGCCAAGTCCACGCCAGTCACAGTCGCGCCCGCTGTTACCGAAAAGCCCTTGCTGTAATCCACCTGCCCGTCGATGTACAGCGCCCGGATATCCAGCAGAGGCGCGGACTTGACCAGCTCGAAAGCAAATTCGCCGCTCGACACGCCGTTGCCGCCCGCGTCGGTGTCGACTATTTCCACCGTATGCTTGCCTTCCGCCAGCTTGCTCGCGTCGTAACCATCCACTTTGACGCCATCCAACTTGACCACACGGCTCACACCATCCATTGCAGGACTAATATTCAGTGTTGCATCGTTGGTAATTTTGTCGCCCACGATACCGCTATCAACTGCCAAATCAACAGTTGGCTTAGCCAGTTTACTTGCCAAATACAGATCAAACTCATACTTCCCCGACACCGTATTACCAATCGGATCACTGTCATTCACTTCAATTACATAATGGCCATTTTTATCCAACCAGGCCGGATCATAATAGGGCAACTTATGACCATTCACTGAAATCTCTCGTATCACACCCGGCGCAAGCTGGCTAAACTCCAGCGCGGCATTATTAGTAACATTGTCACCAACAACCCCACTATCCACTTTCAATGCGATAGTCGGTGCCTCTGGCGCTCTCGTATCTATGAGAAAATCCACAGCACTACTCTTGCCAACATTCCCCGCAGCATCAATCAGACTTGCATTAACAGTTACCTTCTCATCACCCCAAAAAACACCTGGTTTTCCGACATAACTATCTCTACCATTTTGGGTAGTTTTGTCAAACTTACCCAGATCAATTACGGCACCATTCACAACAACAGCTACCACCGCGCCCTCTGTAACAGTAAAGCCTTTATGAATAAAGACCAAATCGTGATTAGGGCTAATTAAGTCAATATCGACTTGCGGCGGCGTTTTATCGATAACGATAGATTTCTCTGTCGTTGCAACGTTGCCAGCCTTGTCCGTGCTAGTTACAAAAACCTTGTATTCACCATCACTCAGTTCATTGACGCTAAGGTAATAACTCCCCTTACCATCGGCCTCCACTACCTTTCCATTGAATTCAACCGCAACCTTCGCAACATCCTTCGCAGTTTCAATCTGCAATGCAACCGGTGATTTGGCAGCCTCCGCATTCACCAGCTCATTAACAACAACCTTCGTATTGACCGGCGCGATATTGTCAATTACCAAACTTAACCCAATCGCATGGCCAATGTTGCCGAGCTTATCTGACCATGACGCATTCAAGCTCAATGTTTCGCCATCAAATACCCCATCCTTAGCGATGTAGGTGTCGATGCCGCCCTTGCTGGTCTTGTCGAACTTGGCCAAATCCACGCCAGTGACCACCGCGCCCGCACTGACCGTGAAGCCATGGCTGAAACCGCCCTCGCCCGCAATCGCCTTGAGCTCAACGGTTGGCACAGTCTTATCCAGCTCGAACGTGAACGCGCCGCTCGACGCGCTATTGCCGGCTGCATCGGTGTCGATCACCTCCACCGTATGCTTGCCTTGCGACAACTTGCTCTCGTCGTAACCATCCACCTTAACACCATCCAGCTTAACCACGCGACTTACGCCATCCTCCACCAGGCTGATGTCCAGCGTAGCGTCGTTCGTGACCTTGTCGCCTACCGCGCCGCTGTCCACCTTCAGCGCGATGGTCGGCTGCACCGGCGCGGTGCTGTCGATCTTCAGCTCGACGCCAACTTCTTTGCCTTCATTACCAGCCGCATCGGTCAGGCTTGCACCTAATTTCAGTATTTCATCACCCTTGAACGCACCCGCCTTGGCGATGTAGGTATCGATGCCGTCCTTGCTGGTCTTGTCGAACTTGGCCAAATCCACGCCAGTGACCACCGCGCCCGCATTGACCGTGAAGCCATGGCTGAAACCGCCCTCGCCCGCAATCGCCTTGAGCTCAACGGTCGGAGCAGTCTTGGCCAGTTCGAACGTGAACGCGCCGCTCGACACGCTGTTGCCGGCCGCGTCGGTGTCGACCACTTCCACCGTATGCTTGCCTTCCGCGAGCTTGCTCGCGTCGTAAGTATCCACCTTGACGCCATCCACCTTGACCACGCGGCTCACGCCATCCGCCGGGCTGATGACCAGCGCGGCGTCATTAGTGATCTTGTCTCCCGCAGCACCACTGTCGATCTTCAACGCGATAGTCGGCTGCGCCGGCGCGGTGCTGTCGATTTTCAACTCAACGCCAGCCACCTTGCCTTCATTGCCAGCCGCATCAGTCAGGCTTGCATCCAGCTTCAGCACCTCATCGCCCTTGAACGCTCCCGCTTTGGCGATGTAGGTATCGACGCCATCCTTGCTGCTCTTGTCGAACTTGGCCAAATCCACGCCAGTGACCACTGCGCCGGCATTAACCGTAAAGCCCTTGCTGAAACCGGCCTGTGCACCCAGCGCCTGAATTTCCACTACCGGAGCAGTTGTATCGATAGTGATCGTCTGGCTGCCAATGGAAGCATTGCCGGCCTTGTCGGCGCTGATTACTTCCACCTTGTAATCGCCATCGGCCAGCTTGCTGGCATCAATGCTATAAGCGCCCTTGCCATCCGCAACCAGTACCTGGCCATTGAATTTGACTACTACGGTCTCGGCATCACTCGCCGCCTTAACCTTCAACACCAACGGAGATTTCGCCGCCTCGGCTCCCACCAGGGCCGTGACGTCGATATGCGCTTTTTCAGGAGGAATGGCATCGCCGGCGATCGCCTTTTGGGACTCGGCGATCTTCTGGAAGTCTGCAGCCGCATCAATCGCTTTCATCTGTAAATCAACAGTCGCAGACTTCTCGCTGCCCGCATGCCGTTCAACCAAAGCCTTCAACGTCTGGTTCAGATCTTGTGGCAAATTAGACTTGATCGACACCACCACATCGGCCAACACCTTGTCAGCAGCGACAGAGCCTGCACCGACACCGGCAATGACCGTCGCCAACTTGACCGCAGCCTTATGCGCCTCAAGGTTCTTGGCCTCAATCGGGTCCTGGGTCAGTAAATCAGCATCGCCCTTCAAACCCAAGGCTTTTTGCACCAGGGCCTTCGCATCCTGGCTCGACATACCGTGCTCTGTGACCAGCTTGTGTACCAGCGTAGTCAGCGGGGTGACCATCACTTTGCCGGACTGGCCCGCCGGGGCGTACAGCTCCAAAGTATTGGCCGCACCGGTATCAACATTTACGCCACCCTTGATCTTAACCGCCAAACCATCAGGGTTGTTGATGCTGAAATTGCCCCTGTCGTCGGTTTTTTGCCCGGTGGCGATTTCCTTACCATTCCGATCCACCAGAAAAACATCGGCGCCCTTGATGTAGCCGTCGATAACGGTGCCTTTAAACTGAGCTGCAGGCTGCGGTGCTGGGCCTCCCCCATCGCCTCCCTTGCTGCCGCCACCGCCGCCTCCGCCACCACCTGCCGCTGCAGCTAGGCCACCCACCAACGCCGTGCCAAGCAGCCACGGCGAATAACCGGTTTTGCCTGCCACTGCCTCATGTGACACAGAAGCCGACTGATCAGCCTGCCCAGCATTGCTGACTACCGAAGAAGCAGATGATGCGTCGGCTTGAGACACGGTCTCATCTTGAGCAATCTGGACAGCTTGCTCATCCACCGCGACGCCTTTCACGTCCGTGCCAGTCTTGGCTATGGGATCTGCCTCCGCCAATAAAATTTTCTTCTTGACCTGCGTTTCCTGCTTGCCTGTCAACTTCTCAGCAGGCTGCTCCGCAACAATATTATTTTTCGTTTCTATAACACCAGAAGCACTGCGAGCCGGTGCCGATTTTTTTATAGCCATACTAGAACAACCCCTAAATAATTAATATTCATCACGAAATTTAGGGGCGAGCTGCCTTAGCGCTCACCCATGGAATCCGACAAAGTCTTGGTAAGAGGCTTTGTCAGGTATTGCAGGACTGTTCTCGTCCCTGTTTTTATATCAACCTGAGCAGTCATGCCCGGTTGCAATTCAATCAACCTCCCCTTAGCATTCAAAAAATTCTGTCTAGGTAAACTAATCTTCACCCGATAGAACAATTGATCGCCATGCTTGCCCTCTTCCATCAGGGTGTCGGCACTGATATAGCTCACCACCCCTTTGAATGCGCCATAAATACTGTAATCCCACGCATCAAACTTAACTGTGGCCGATAGACCCTTTTTTAGATATGCAATATCAGAGGGCTTGATCTTGACTTCTACCACAAGCTCATCTCCAGCCGGCACAATCGACAATAACTCTTCGCCAGGTTTCAATACTGCTCCAGGTGTAGTCATCCGAACACTCTTAATCACGCCATCGACTGGTGCGGATAAGCGGGTATTATTGAGCGCGTCCAGCCTTTGCGCCTTGATCTGCGATACAGAGGCCAAGTCCTCCTCCCCCTTAGACAGCTCCGTCTGGCTATCTTGCAAATACTTGTTTTTCCGATTGGTAATCTGCCCACTTAGCTCAGCTACCTGACGCTGCAGGCGGAGAATATCTGCCCTACTGACATCGCCCTGCTTCACCAATGGCAGATTCATATTTAATTCATTCTTGACTATGGCTAACGAGGATTGCAACGAACTCAACTCCTCGCGTATTGCCGCCTGCCGCTTGATGAACAAAATGCTCTGGTTGCGCTGAAACTCTGGATACCCTTTCACCTCAACCGGAAATTGCGGCTCGCCCCCGAACACCTCCGCTTTCAAACGAGCGATATTGGCATGCAGCGCTGCGGCTCTAGCCTCGCTTTCCTTAACCATCGACTCGGCCCTAGCTCGGTCCATTTCTGCCAAAATTTGGCCGCGCTTGACCCTATCGCCCTCTCGCACATACAGGTGCTGCATAGTGCCGCCATCAACTGCTTGCACGATTTGAGTGTGAGAGCTTGCGATTATTTGGCCCGGCCCGCGAGTAATCTGATCCAAAGGGGCATTCGCTGCCCAAACGCCAGCGCCAAGCACCGCTGCAGCACTGGCCCAAATCAGACGTCCGCCATGAGTGGAGGGCGATTTCAATGTTCGTTGTTGCTTGAGGAGATTCATGAAAATCAATTCGCTTCTACAGTTTGCTGTGCGCTGGCATTACCCTGCAGCTTGGCCAGAACAATATCTCGAGGACCATCCAGAACAACATTGCCATTCGCGACAACAATCAAGCGGTCAAACAGAGGCAGCAGACTTTGTTTATGCGTCACCACAATCATGGTGCGGCCGCTCCCCTGCTGCTTCAGCATGCTTAGTATTTTTCCTTCACTATTTCCATCCAGCGAAGCGGTGGGCTCGTCCAACAGCCAAACCCTGGCATTGGCCAGCAACAAACGCGTCAGACCGATCAATTGACGCTGCCCTCCGGATACGCCGCGCCCTCCTTCGCTGATCAGCAAAGCCAAACCCTTCGGACTAGCGTTGATCAATTGGATAAGTCCCGTGGCGCGACAAGCATCGAGAAGAACCTCATCGCCAGGATCAGCCAAACCCAAGGTCAGGTTTTCACGCAGGGTGCCGCCCACCAGACGATAGTCCTGAGCCAAGTAACCCAGATTGGCACGTACAAACCCCGGATTCAGATGGCGCATGTCCACACCGTCGAGGCGGACCTGCCCTTTTTGCGGCTCATACAAACCTGCCAGCAGCTTCAGGAGAGTTGATTTGCCGGAGCCGACTTCGCCGACGATTCCGACTTTGCAACCGGCATGGATGGACAGTGGCGCACGCAACGCCACATTCGCGACAGAGGACTCGGCATAGCCGAAACCCAGTTCATCCGACCAAATATCACCCGTGCAGAATTCAGGCGTGAGCTGCTCGCCGTCCTCCGGCGCATCCGCCGGCAAAGCCAGCATCTGGTCCAAGGTCTGCAGCGCAGACTTCGCCTGCGACCATTGCAGCAACAACGAAGGCAATTGCAGCAACGGACTTACCGCGCGGCCATTCAAGATTGAGCACGCCAGCAAAGCGCCCGTGGTGATATAGCCATCCATAGCCAGTACCGCCCCGATAGCGATCATCGCGACATAGCCGACACTCTGTAGCAGCGCGACGATATAGCTGACATTTGAGTTATGATTTTTCAGCTCCAAGTCATCCAGGGCGACTTGTTCGACCAAGTGGCGCCATTTGCCCAACAGCCGCCATTCACCGGCGCCCGCTTTGAGTGTCTCTCCTGCCTCTATCGCCTCAACCAGCACACCCATTTTGCGGTTGCTGTTGTGCAAGCTTTGCGCGCTCAGCCTCCTGACACGTTTGGCGGCATACAGGCCCAGCAGAATGCTGATCGCCACCACCACGATTGGAGCGATCACCGCCACGCCCCCCAATAAGGCAATCACCGCGATGAACAACAATCCAAACGGCAGATCGATAGCGAAAAACAACGTGGTCGACGTCATCAAGCCGCGGATGTAATCAAAGCCCCGTACCTGGGCCGCCAAAGTGCCAACCTGGGCTGGGCGCGCATCAAGGCGGCTGCCCAGCAACCGGCCAACCAACTGATTGGAAACCTCGCAATCCACTACTGCGCTGGCCTGATCAATGGCATGGCCGCGCAACCACTTGAGCACAAACTCGAACAATGCCGCCAATACCGCGCCAACCGTGAGCACCGTCAAGGTCGCCACGCCGGAGGTCGGAATCACCCGGTCGTATACTTGCATGCTGTAGATGGATACGATCAGCGAAATCAGGTTGACCAATGCTGTCGCCAGCATTGCATGGACCAATGTTTGGCGATGTTTCAGCACCGAGGCTTTGATCATGTCCCACGACAGGGCGCCCGCCCGGCTTTCCTGCTTGGGCAGAACAAAGCCTTGCAGGCTTCGCTGCTGCCCCTTGGCAATGGCTATTTGCTCTCCCAAACCATTCGCCACCACCAACCGTCCTTGGGCATCGAGCGCCTCAGCCACCCCCCAGCCTGATTGAGGATGGAAAACCAACGCAGGCAGACGGTCAGGAGTCAAAGCATCAAGCATCGCAGGCGCGCCGGGCTGTTCAAGCCTGCGCCATAGCTCCGACAGCTCCTCCCTCGCCCCGCTCGTCGGCAGACAAGTCTCTACCGCAAAAGTCACGCTGTGATGGTTGATCCGGTGTCGCTGCAAACGACAGAGATATAACAACGCTGCGCCAAGATTGTTCATTGCCGCTCCTTGCTTGCTTCGCCAAGACCAAATGCCCGCAGACGCAAGCGCCACCAAGCCTGTGATCGCTGTGTTTTCGCGTCGATAATGGAAAGGTCAGCCGCCACCGACTCGCGCACTGCGTTCAGCACGTCAAGCCAGCTTTTTCTCCCGGCGACAAACTGCCTGGCATAAGAAGCAGCCACCTCACGGGAAGAGGTTTGCAATTGTTCGTAGGATTGGATCCTCCCCAAGGCAGAGTCATAATCGGAAAAATCAGTGTCCAACATTTGCCGTAACTCCAACTCGGCGCTGCGCCGCGCATCCCTGGCGGCTTGGTAGTAGGCTTCCGAGGCCTTTACGCCGGAAAGACCGGACAAGCCCGCCCCTGGCTGCGCGGAAACTTGAAGGAATACGCCGGATCCCTTTCTGAACCCAGAAGCGTCATAGTCGTAGCGGACACTCACGACAGGAGATAGCTGCCCGCGCTTTACGCGGATCTCTGCGGCAGCGGCGGCGGCCTCCGCATCCAGCTTTGCCAAACCGGGCGAGCGCGCGATCGCTTTCTCACGCCAATCAACAGACGGGCTCTCCGCCACTTGCTGATCGGCGGAAGGAACCGGGAATGCGCTCAGATAATGGACTTGCGCGCCGGCCAACTGGACAAGCTGCGCATAAACATTGCGTTCGGCTGATTTGGCCTGCTGCAGATCGCCCTCTGCCTGCGACAGACGCGCCACGGCCAGCGTCAAATCCGCCTGCGCGCTCACCCCCTCCTTGACCCGCCTACTAATCTGGTCGCGCAGACGCTGATGTGCTTGCACGCTATCCATCAGCACCGCCTTGCGCTCCCGCTGGCGATGCCACTCATACCAGACAGAACTCAAGCGCACGCCCAGCTCAATAGCCACTTGATCCAGATTGCCTTGACTCGCGGTGTATTTCGCCTCTGCCTCATCAATGCCCGCATCAATCCGCCCGCCCGCGAAAATTGGCTGCTCAAGGGAAAACCGATTGACTGGCTCGGAACGGGAACGGTCCTGCGGGGTCACACTCTGAAAACTGGGCATGGGGTATCTCTGCCAGCGAGCAGCTTGACGCTCGCCGTCCGCGCCTTCGCGCTGGCTTTGCGCCATGGCTACTTGGGGATGGGAGTAAGAGGCGCGTCGTAACAGCTGCAGAAAATCGTTTGCCGCGGCGTGAGCCCATTGCCCTCCAAATGATAAGAAAAGCAAGACACACCACATCGGACGAGAGATGGCTGAAAGCAATCTCTTTAAATGGATAAGAAAATTCAAATTCATATGCAAATATTCTATGTATACAATATTCACATTATCATTGCAACATAAATTAACACTTAATTCACAAATTCAATGCCATACTCATGCCAATTCAACAATTGAAAAACCCGTGCCAAAGCGCGAAAATCGTTCGCGATGAGGCATACTGACGATCCATCAAGATTAATCGCATAGCCCAGCAGCGTTATGTCTTGTAGAGCTTTTCAGTTAGCATCCAAACCGACTCATCCAAGATCACACCTGCCATGATCCATATTCCTTTCGACCACAGTTACGCCCGCGACCTGCCCAACGCCTGGGCGCCGGTGCGGCCGGAAACGCCGCCGGCGCCGGAGCTGCTGTACTGGAACGCAGAGCTGGCAGACGAGCTGGGCCTGGAGACCGAACAAGCCAGCGAAGCCGAACTGGCGCGGCTGTTCTCCGGCGCGGACATCCCCGAAGGCGCGCAACCGATCGCCCAGGCCTACGCCGGCCACCAGTTCGGCGGCCTGTCGCCGTCGCTGGGCGACGGGCGCGCGCTGCTCTTGGGCGAAGTGACGGACCGCAACGGCCAACGGCGCGACATCGCACTGAAGGGCAGCGGCCAGACGCCGTTCTCGCGCCGCGGCGACGGCAAAGCCGCCGTCGGGCCGATGCTGAGGGAGTTGATCGTCGGCGAGGCGATGCAGGCGCTGGGCATCCCCACCACCCGCGCGCTGGCGGTAACGGCCACCGGCGAGCCGGTCTACCGCGAACGGCCGCTGCCCGGCGCGGTGCTGGCCCGCGTCGCGGCCAGCCATCTGCGCGTCGGCACCTTCCAGTACTTCGCCATCCGCGGCGAAACCGGCATGCTGAACAAACTGGCCGACTACACCATCGCCCGCCACTATCCGGAGCTGGCAGGACAGGACAGCCGCCACCTGGCGCTGCTGGCCGCCGTGGCGGAGCGCCAGGCGGCGCTGATCGCCCGCTGGATGCACGCCGGCTTCATCCATGGCGTGATGAACACCGACAATATGGCGTTGTCCGGCGAAACCATAGACTATGGCCCCTGCGCCTTCATGGACGCCCACTACCCCGGCACCGTGTTCAGCTCGATAGACCACCAGGGCCGCTATTCCTACGGCAACCAACCGGCCATCGCCCAATGGAACTTGGCCCGCTTCGCCGAAACCCTGCTGCCGTTGATCTCGCCGGAAGACCCGGCCGCCGCCGTGCCGGCCGCGACCGAAATCGTCGAAGGCTTCGAGGAGCAGTACCAGCGCCGCTGGCTGGAGCAGGCGCGCAGCAAGCTGGGCCTGGAGGGCGAGCGCGACGGCGATCAGGCGCTTGCCGACGACTGGCTGGTGCTGCTGGCCGCCCACGGCGTCGACCACACCCTGGCCTGGCGCTATCTGGCCGACGAGGCGGAGGGCAAGCCCGAACGGCTGACGTCCCTGTTCCCATCGCCGGACGCGCTGGCGCCGTGGCTCAAGCAATGGCACGCCCGCCACGTGCCGCGCACGCGCCGCCCGCCCGACATCGCCGCCGCGATGCGCCGCGAAAGCCCGCTCTACATTCCGCGCAACCATCTGGTGGAAGAAGCATTGGACGCCGCCAGCGAACGCGGCGACATGAAGCCTGCGCTGATACTATTGGAAGCGCTGCGCCACCCCTTCGCCGAGCGCGAGAGCCTGGAACGCTACGCGCTGCCGGCGGAACCGGAGCTGGTCGAGGGGTATAGGACGTTTTGCGGGACATAATAAAGAACTCGCCGCATACCTATAAAGAGCAAGCATTTATGCTTGCTCTTTTACTATAACCAGCAGTAAGCAACCGATCAGCCCCAAGTAAGAGAGGAGTGGAAATTATGGCTCATGAAGTCACCCTCAACCTTAGCGAAAAAATCATCCTACACAAAGACGTAGAATTTGAGATAAAACTTGATGGTGCCAAACTGGGAACGTTGCTGATCAGCAAAGGAAATATGGAATGGCTGCCCTCTGGGAATTCGATCAATAAAAAGCAAATGACTTGGAGGCGCTTCTCGGAGATCATGGAACAGGAAGGGAAACCAACCAGATCCAAAAAATAAAAAATATCAATTTCCCCTTACACGTTTTTCGCCATCACATAATCATCCATCACAAAACCATTGCCGATATCGGCCGCCACCTCCCCCCGCACGCGAAAACCGCGTTTTTCGTACACGGCGATGGCCTCGGCGTTGTGGCGGTTGACGGTCAGCATCAGCGTGGCGCAGCCCATCGCGCGGGCGGCGGCCTCCGCTTCATCCATCATCTTGCCGCCCAGCCCTCTTCCCCGCATCTCTTCCAATAGATACAACTGCTCCAGCTTCATCTCGCCGGGAAGCTCGGCCATCGCGTAGCTGCAATAGCCTACCGGCCGCCCCTCCACCCGCAGCAGGCGGAACCAGCGATCCGGCGCGTCCAGATAGTGGCTGAGCTTTTCCGGCGTGTAGCGGCCGGACACCATGTAGTCGATCTGCTCTCGGCTGATCATGCCGATGAAGTGCTTGCGCCAGATGGCGGCGCCCAGCGCGGCGACGGTTTCGAAATCGGCGGCAGTCAGGGGATTGAGGGTGAAGGAGGCATTCATCGACGCAAGCTCCTGGAAACGAATGGCATGACAGGGGACGCACTGCAGGATATGGCAGAAGCATTCTCGAATGGCCTGGCCAGGCTGTCCAGCGCCGCGCGCGGGCGACATTCCCTACGTAAACCATCATTGCGAAAATCCGATCCGCCGCGCATAAACAAGACAATGCCCGCCGACAAGGGAACCGTCCATGGCCGCCACCCTCAAGCTGTCGCAACTGATCAGCTCGCTCAGCTACGCGCTGGACATCACCGAAGGCCAGCCCGAGGGCCACTGCGTCCGCAGCTGCTGGATAGGCATGCATATCGGCCGCGCGCTGGGCCTGGCCCCGCAGGAGCTGTGGGACCTCTACTACGCCATCCTGCTGAAAGACCTGGGCTGCAGCAGCAACGCCGCCCGCATCTGCGAGCTGTACCTGACCGACGACCGCAGCTTCAAGCAGGACTTCAAGCAGGTGGGCGTCAGCCTGCCGCAGATGCTGGGCTTCGTGTTCAGCAATACCGGCACCCACGCCGCCGGCTGGCGCGAGCGCGCGGCCGCCATCGTCAACGTGCTGCGCCGCGGCAAGGAAATGGCGGACGAGCTGATCAACACCCGCTGCCACCGCGGCGCAGACATCGCCCGCCAGCTGCGCTTCAACGAAAACGTGGCCAACGGCATCCAGTACCTGGACGAGCATTGGGACGGCTCCGGCCGCCCGCTGGGCCTGCAGCGCGACGCCATCCCGCTGAACGCCCGCATCGCGCTGCTGGCCCAGGTGATAGACGTGTTCCACGTCACCCACGGCCGCCACGCGGCGCTGGACGAGGCGGTGCGCCGCGGCGGCGGCTGGTTCGATCCGGAGCTGGTGGCCGCCTTCCGCGGCGCCGGCCGCGACACGGCGTTCTGGCAGCGGCTGGAATCCGACGACATCGAACGCGCAGTGCTGGAGCTGGAGCCGGCCCAATGCACGGTGCCGCTGGACGACGACTACATGGACGAGATCGCCGAGGGCTTCGGCCAGGTAGTGGACTCCAAGAGCCCGTTCACCGCCGGCCACAGCCTGCGCGTCGGCCATTACGCCGACCGCATCGGCGAGGAGCTGGGCCTGAGTCCGCAGCGGCGGCGCTGGCTCAAGCGCGGCGCCTTGCTGCACGATGTGGGCAAGCTGGGCGTCAGCAACACCATACTGGACAAGCCCGGCAAGCTGACGCCGGAAGAGTGGGAGGCGGTGAAACTGCACGCAGGCCACACCGAGACCATACTCGGCCGCATCGAATCGTTCGCCGAGCTGGCCAAGGTCGCCGGCGCCCACCATGAGCGGCTGGACGGCAAAGGCTATCCGCGCGGCATCGCGGCCAGCGAGATCGCGCTGGAAACCCGCGTCATCACCACCGCCGACATCTTCGACGCCATCCATGCCGCCCGCCCCTACCATCCAGAGAATCCGGTGCCGAAGACGCTGGCCATCATGCGCGAAAACCTGGGCAGCGCGCTGGACCCGTCCTGCTTCGAGGCGCTGGAAGCCGTGCTGCGGGAAGAGGACGCGCTGGAAAGCGATGTCATCTGCCTGACCTGAGCCCGCCAATCTCCCTTCCGGCTTTCCGATGCGCGACAAACTAGACCGCCTCGCCGCCGACCTCAAGATGGATTCGCCTGAGCGGGAAACCCTGCGCCTGCGCTTCGGCCTCGCCTGCGCGCGGCGCGTCGCCCATCTGCTGGAAAACGAAGACGTGCGCGCCTGCCTGGACGGCCTGGAAAGCTACCTGAGGGGCGAGATGAGCCGCGACGCCCTGAACGCGCTTGCCGCCCGCGCGGCGGCGCTGGCCGGCGCCCATCCCGGCTCCCTCTCGCTGGACGGCTGCGGCCATGCGGCGGTCTCGGCCAGCTACGCGGCTGCCCGGGCCCTGGCCGGCCAGGCGCGGCAAGCGGCCGAATACGCGGCCTACGCCGCCGTCTACGGCCAGGGCGGCTACGGCGCGGCGATGGAGCCGGAGTCGTTCCAGCCTGAGTTTGCATGGCAGACGGCTTGCCTGGCCGAACTGGCGCGCGAGATGAGAATCGACTGACAATAGGCCTTTTCCCGCCGACCTGGCGCGGATGAACCGAGTGGCGTTCAAATCCAAAGCCCACTGGGCCTACACTGCGCGCCAACTGGAAGCCTGGCGCGACGACTTGACGACACCAGCCGACACCCTGGCGAGCCATCCCACTTTCGTCGCGGAAATGAGCGGCAGAGTCGTGGGCTTCGTCCAGCTGAACCCGCACGCCGCGCCATGGCGCCTGGAATCGCTGTCGGTGCTGCCGGAATGCATGGGCCTCGGCCTGGGCAAGGCGTTGCTGGTGCACGCGCTGGACATCGCCCGCGCTGCCGGCCAGACCGATATCGCGATAGCGCCGATCCCAACTCGCTGGGTTTTTACCTGTCCCGCGGCGCCCGCCTGCTGGCCGATGTCGCCGCGCCGATAGACGGCCAACCCCAGCGCGTCAGGCCACAATTGCTGCTGGCCACCTTGCCGCAGGCCTAACCGAGCCAAGAAATCAGGCGTACGCGTCGATGCCGCGCGCGGGAGCCCGCCCAACGGCAGACCCCTCGCCGGGGTGGCTGCCCCGCCAGTTCTGGTAATCCTTCCACGCCTGCCCCAGCCGCTGGCTGGCGCTGCTGTCGCCCTGCATCGGCGTCAGCTCCACCCCCAGGCGATGCAGGATGCGGAAGATGCCGTCCACGTCCTTCTGGCTGTGGAACTCCGGTTCCGCCGCCTCCGCGTTGCGCGCGCCTTGCTGCTCGACACGGGCCCATCTCTCGAATGCGGCCTGGTCGCCGGCCTGACCCAGGCTGTCGGTCGCGGCCGCCTTCACCCTGTCGTCGCCCTGCAGCGCCTGGTGCAACGCCTGCAAACGCTCCAGCACGCCCTGCCCTTGCTGATCGTTCCGCATCCGTCCCTCCACGCTGGACAGGTTGGCCATGCCGCCTATGGCCGAGTATTGCGGGGTAAGACCCTTCGCCTTCATGTCGGCCAACCAGCTCAGATCGCGCTTGTAGTAGACCATCGGATCCACCATCCCGCGTTGGGTCAGCGGCAACAACGATTCCGCGTCATCCTCGGACAACACGCCGCCAGCCCGCAGCAATTGGCTATATTGCTTGACCTGCTCCACCGACAAGCTTGCGATGTCGGTTCCCTTGATCAACTGCAGCATCGACAGGCTCATGCCGTACTGCGCCTGCGCCTGCAGCCCCGCCAGCGCTTCGGCCGCCTGTTTCGCCGGGCTGACAGGCGCTTGCTGCGGCAACTGCTCGCCCGCCACTTCCGTCGACGGCGTGGCCGGCGCCTTGAAAACCTGCTTGTCCGTCTCGTCCGCCGGCTTCAGATCGATGCCGAGCTTGTCGCCCGGATGCCGGAACTGCCACGTCCGATACGCCTGCAACGCTTGGCGAGCCCAAGCGCCATCTTCCAAATCGGAAGCTGGCGAAGGCAGCTCCATGCCTGCACGTTGCATGACCCGGCCTATCGATTCTGCGGTTTCCTGGTCTAAAACCAGCGCTTGACCGTTGGCCTCGGCCTTCTCGGCCGATCGCGCCCAGCGTTCCAGATTCAGCAGATCCTTCGCCTGCGACATGCCGCTCTCGGTGGCGGACTGCACGTCGTCCTCGCTCTGCAGGGCGTCGTGCAGCGCCGCCAGCTTCTCCAGCGTTTGCTGCGCCCTCTCGTATCCCTTGATCGCATAATCGGCAAAACGCAGCGACACCTCTCCCGACTTGACGCCGGCCACCTCGTCATCGCGCCGCTTGGAGAAAATATCCAGCGCGTTGACCTCGCCGGAGCCCCTCCAGCCTTTGTTCGCGATGTCGGAACGAATCACCGCGGCAGTCTCGCCGTCCATCTCGTCATTCGCGGCCAGAATCTCCGTCAGCGCGTACAAGTCGCGGCCGGACATGCTGCGCACATCGTATTGCTTCAGCAGTTGCAGCGTCCGGGTGCTCAAGCCGTAGCGCGATTCCGGCGAGCCGACGACGCGGCCGTTAAGATCCTGCAACGGGTCGGGCCTGCCGCCGCCCTCGTCCGCGACGCCCTGGACCCGGCCGGTGAAAACGGCGGCCGCTTGCGGCCGGAAGGAGATGGTCAAGCCATTATTCACAATCACGATTCTGTCCCTGAATATCCAACCACTTTTCATATCGGCCATTTCAATGCAATATTTAGTCAAAATTTAAACAAAATCAGCAATCCAGAAACCAAACAGCGCGCCAGCGCGCACTATTCACAAAACCGCTTGCAACCATGCACTTCATCTTCGACATAGACGGCACCCTCTGCTTCAACGGTTTCAGCATCAGCCCGGCCATTCAGGACGCGCTGGCCGAACTCGAACACCAGGGACACCGGATAGCCTTCGCCTCCGCCCGCCCTTACCGCGACATGCTGCCCTTGCTGGACGAGCGCTTCCACGGCGGCCTCTTCGTCGGCTCCAACGGCGCGATGACCTGGCGCCGGCGCACGCTGGTGGATCTCTCGCCGATTCCGGACGACACGCTGGAACAGCTGTTTGAACTGACCGAACGCCATGCCGCATCCTGGCTGGCGGATCTGGACTGGCATTATCACTACAGCGGCGACCCCGCCCACCCCTTCATGAGCCTGGTCGATCCGGGACGGCTGGCCCGCCACGTGGAACGCGGCGCAATCCGCCGGGCCGCGAAACTGCTGGTCACCGACTGCGAGGACAGCGACGGATTGCAACAGGCGCTGGCGCGGCGGTCCGATATCCGCATTCATCACCACTCGGACCAGCAGATCGTCGACATCACCGCCGCCGGCGTGGACAAGGCGGCCGCGCTGGCCCGCCACGGCATCGCGGCGGATGAAATGGTGTGTTTCGGCAACGACAGCAACGATATCCCGATGTTCGCCGTCGCCCGCCACGCGGTGCAGGTGGGCGAGCATACGCAACTCGGGACGCTGGCGACGGAACGGATCGCGCGGGGCGATGACACCGAGGAACAGTTGATCGCGACCATGCGCCGCCTGGGCGAGCGCTTCGCCGCCGCTTAGGATTCGGCCAGCGCGCCCAGGCTCGCGGCCGTCACCATGGCCAGCCCGGCCAGTTGCAGCGGTCCGGGCGTCTGGCCCAGCAGCGCGGCTCCGGCCAAGACTGCGACGGCCGGCTCCAGGCTCATCAGCACGCCGAACGAGGCCGCGCTCATCCGGCGCAGCGCGGCCAGCTCCAACAGATACGGCAGCACGGGCATCAGCAGAGACAATCCCGCCAGTCGCGGCAATGCGCCGGCATCAGGCAAGCCGCCGGCCAGGCAAACCGGCAAGGCGAGCAAGGCGGCCACCGGCAAAGCCAGGGCCACGCCGTCGTTGCCGCGGCAAAGATCGCCGGCCCGCCTGAGCAGCGCGATGTAAGCCGCCCAGCACGCCGCGCCCAGCAGCGCCCAGGCCAAGCCGACCGGATCCGCCGTCCAGCGCTCGCCATGCCGCGCCAGCGCCAGGATGCCGGCCAGCGCCAGCGACGGCCACCAGCCGCGCCTGGGCCCCTTGTCGGTTCGCCATGCCAGCAGCAGCGGCCCCAGCAGATTGATCGCCACCGCCAGCCCTTGGGGCAGCGTGAGAATGGCCGCGAAAAAGCTTCCCAGCATGCCGGCCATCGCCAGGCCCAGTCCGAGCAGCACCCGCCATGCGCCGCCAGGCAGCCGCGGCAGGGCCGGACGCCGCCACAGCGACAGCAGCGCGGCGGCGAACACCAGGCGCCAGGCTGTCGCGTGCAACGCGCCCAGCGTCTGCGTCGCGGATTGCGACAATGCCGCGCCGAACTGCACGCAGCACATGGACAAGACTGCCAATCCGGCGCCGGACAGCACGCGCGCCCTGTCGGGCCATCCTGTCGCCTCAATAGGTGACGAACTCACCGCGCAGCCTCCGCTTCATTTGCCGATGCTGCTCCGCCAGCTGCGGCGTCAGTCCCTCTCCGCCCAGATGCACCACCGCAGCGCCGCCCAGCTCCTCCCTGGCCAGGCCGACGACGGCATCGACGCCGCCTGCCTGCTCCCCGATCAGCCTGAGCAACACCAGCGCATGGCGCATGTCGTCGGTGATCAGGCCAATGCGGGCCGCCCGCGCCGCGTCCGGCCCGTTGACGCCTATCGACCAGCGCGCGCGGCGCAGCATCGCCGCATCGTTGGCGCCGTCGCCCATCGTCACCAGGCGGTCCGGACCGCCGGCGCGGCGCGCCAGGGTCAGCGCCAGCGCGGCCTTCGCGCGGTCGCCCACCATGGCGCAGGCCTCGACGATCCGGCCCAGCGCGGTGAAGGCGGGGCGGGCCGCCCTCTCGCCATGCGTGTAGGAAATGCCCAGCTCTTCGCGGTACAGGCGGCGAAACCGCTGCCGCAGCCGTTTCCTGCCGGCATCCGAAAAATGCCGCCTCCGCGTCGAGCCGTCCATCCACACCTCGGACTCGCGGTCTATCAGCTCGTAGGCCTCGCGCAGATAAGCCCTCACCCAAGCGATTTCGACATCCCAGCGGCCAAGCCGGCGCAGCAGCGCCTCAGCCTCCCGCAAAGGAAACGGCGAGCCCAGCAGCCGGCCAGGCGACAGCCAGCCGCACCGCTCGGCCACCGCCCGGTAAGGCTGCTGCGGCGCCGTGGTGATGCCCGCCCGCTGCCAGCCCATCTCGTCCAGCCGCAGCGCCATCTCGGCCGCGCCCGGCGTCTCCCGCGACCCCAGCGCCAATCGCTCCAGGTAAGCGTAATCGGCGCCGGCCGCCAGCAGCAGGGGCAAGGCGAAGATAGTGTCGGTGCCCTCCTGCGCCAGCGTGTAGCCGCCCTCGGGCCGCGTCTCGCGGCGCCTGGCGCCTCCCGGCCGCCGCGAGACCTCGGTATCGGCGCTGAAAGCCGCATAGCCCTCGGCGTACAGGATCTGGCCATACGACGGCTCGGCATCGATCCCGCCCGCCGGCGGCGCCAGGCAGGCGGACAACGCCTCGGCGATGAAATCCCCCAAGAACAGCGGCCCCTCCACATCGCTGGCCAATAGCCAGCCCCCGGGCAGGATGCCGGCCGCATCGGCCATCTTCCCCAGACTAGCCGCCGCCAAGCCGCCGATATCGTCAGTCTCCATCGCGTTTCCCCGATAGCCGGATGATGCTTCCGGTATAGGGAGGCGGCACGGGGCCGGCAACGGATTGCGGTTTGTCCTTACGCCCCGACAACACCGGCAGGCGAGTGCCCGCCGCTGGCCTTGCCGGCCGAACGCCGATGTATACTGCAGGCATAATCACAACAAGCCGCAATCGCCATGATCCTCGTACACACGCCCAATCCCAAGGAAGTCGCCGCCTACCTCGACCTGTTCCGGGCGGCCATGCCGGAGGAAAGCTTCGCCAGCCTGGACCAAGCCGATCTCGGCCAAGTCCGCCACCTGATCGCCTGGGGCCTGCCCGATGGGCTGATCGCCCGCCTGCCCAAGCTGCGGGCGGTGTTCGCGCTGGGCGCCGGCGTGGACAAGCTGCTGTCCCGGCCCGATCTGCCGGCCGATCTGCCGCTCTATCGCCTGCTGGACAGCGGCATGGCGGCCCAGATGACCGAATACATCCGCTACGGCGTGCTGGGCTACCAGCGCAATATGGACATCTACCGCCGGCAGCAGGCGGCGGGACAATGGCGGATGCTGGCGCCGCGCCTGCCCGGCGACATCCGCGTCGGCATCCTGGGCCTGGGGGAGATAGGCTCGGCGGCGGCCAAGGCGCTGAGCAAGGACGGTTATCAAGTCAGCGGCTGGAGCCGCAGCCCCAAGCACATCCACCATGTGCGCAGCCTGCATGGCGACGCCGGCCTGGAAAAGCTGCTGGAAAACAGCGATGTGCTGGCCTGCGTGCTGCCGTCCACGCCCCAGACCCAGGGCCTGCTCAACGGAGAGCGGCTGTCGCTGATGCCGCCGGGCTCCATGCTGATCAACGCCGGCCGGGGCGACCTGCTGGACCAGGACGCCCTGCTGGCCCTGCTCAACAACGGCCACATCCGCTGCGCGCAGCTGGACGTGTTCGCCCAGGAGCCCCTGCCGCACGGGCATCCCCTGTGGCAGCACCCCTCGGTCGCCATCACGCCGCACATCGCGGCGATCACGCTGCGCCAGCAGGCGGTGGAACAGATCGCGGCTAACCTGCGCAAGCTGGCCGCCGGCATGGAGGCCGATGGCCTGGTGGTGAGAAGCCAGGGCTACTAGCGCCTGTCGACGCTCATTTAGAGCCGCCGACAAAACCCCTGATGCTGCATTGCGTCGACTTTTCGTACGGCTTGCGCTGTCTGCGTCGGCGCGCCTCGCCTCAGGTTCTCCACGAGGTTTTGTCAGCGGCTTTTAAGACGTAGCCGGATGCTGCGCGCGGAGCAAGCCGTCTGGCCGGCCGCCTGTACAAACAGGCAATTGACCTTGCCTTAATTCATACTGTCGCTTTATAAGAAACTGAAACCAATAGACATTTTTATTATTAAAATAAAATGTCAAATTCATAGTAATAAAGTACAGTAGCGCCTCTTTCCGCTGATTTCTACCATGCCGCCATTTCTCTGCTGCAACGCACAAAGGGGTATGAAATGGCCCGCATCGCTCAATCCATCCGTGTGGAACCCGCCAGGCTGCCCGACCATGAAAGGGAAGCATTGGCGCGCGAACTGTTCCAGGTCCACGACGCCATCTTCGCCGGCACCGACCTTCCCACCTTCGCCAATCTGGTGATGGCTCCGCCCTCCGAGCACAGCAGCCTGCTCCTGCACCGGGATGAAACCGGCCGCCTGGTGGGCTACTGCACCATGCACCGCTTCCGCCGCCAGATAGGCGGGCGCACCTGCAGCGTGCTGCGCGCCCAGTCCGGGTTGTACAAGGAGTTCCGCGGCAAGAACAGCAACATCACCTTCCTGATGCGGCAAGTGATGTACCACTGGCTGCAACACCCGCTGCGCCCTCTGTATTTCTTCGGCGTGATGCTGCACCCGTCCAGCTACGCGGTGCTCCACCGTTTTTCCCACCGTTTCTGGCCCGCGCCCGGCCAGGACAACCGCCACCCGCTGGCGGCCAAGGCCTGCGAACTGTTCGCCAGCTTCAACATCACGCCGGTGTCGCCGGACCGTCCCTTTATCGCCAATCTGGGCATCCTGACCCGCGAAGGCAAGGACGACCATCAGCTCTGGCAGAACTCCACCAAGCCGTCCGACCGCTTCTTCCTCAGCGTCAACCCCGGCTACCGCCAGGGCGATGGCCTGCTGGCGCTGGTGCCGCTGTCGCCGCTGGCCGTCGGCCACGCGCTGGTGCGCTGGGTGAAAATGCGCAAGCAGAAACGCGCCCGCTGAATCCATCCGCCCCCGGACCGGACGCAAGGCAGCGCCGGCCGGGGCGGTCCCACGCGCTTGATAAAGTCCAAGATTATAAGCATGTCCGGCTCGCCCTCCCGCAGATAACCCACCGTGCGCCAGCGCCTTGCCGCTGTCCGGGTAGAAACACACTTCATTGGGATGGTTCAGGCCGACGCCGAGATAAACCAGATCCTCATCGTAAGGATTGGCCAGCTGGCAGGCGACGCCGGTGCCGGCGCCGGGTCAGTTTGGCGCCCAGCCTTCCCTTCTGCTCGTCCAGAAACGGCGTCAGCAGCCGGCAGGCTGCCGCCCCAGCGCTCTCCCTCCCGATAATCCTTCTCCTCCGCATCTCCGGCATTCGCCGCATTGGCGGGCCTGCCGCGCCTGATGCTCTCCCGAGAAGATTCAAACCAGCCGGCGTCCATGCCCCGGCCGTCCGAACCGCATATCCATGGATGAAAGGAAAACCCACTCTTCACGCCATCGACACGTCAATCCGGCCGGCGTACGATAAAACCATGTAAAAACCATGGGAAAACAGCCGTGACGCAAGACACCGACCCCATCACCGCCCCCGCCGAACCCGACGCCACGGCCAAACCACGCCGCCAATCGGCGCGCGAGCGCAATCTCCAGCGCGTGCACGACGAATCGGTCCAGATCATCGAACAGACCAGCCGGCAGCCGATGGCTCTGCAGGTGGCGCAGGCGCCCCACGGCAGCGACGAAGACAGCATCAGCGCCGAATTGCCCGCCGACTACCCCTACCACACCCGGATGCGCCGCGCCGAATACGAGCGGCTGAAGCAGGAGTTGCAGATCGAGCTCTTGAAAGTGCAAAACTGGGTCAAGGAAACCGGGCAGAAGATCGTGATCCTGTTCGAAGGACGCGACGCCGCCGGCAAGGGCGGCACCATCAAGCGCTACATGGAACACCTGAACCCGCGCGGCGCGCGGGTGGTGGCGCTGGAAAAGCCGTCGGACCTGGAGCGCGGCCAATGGTATTTCCAGCGCTACATCGCCCACTTGCCCAGCGCCGGAGAGATCGTGTTCTTCGACCGGTCCTGGTACAACCGCGCCGGCGTCGAACGGGTGATGGGCTTCTGCTCGCCCCACGACTACCTGGAATTCATGCGCCAGACGCCGCAACTGGAGCGGATGCTGGTCAACAGCGGCATACGCCTGTTCAAATTCTGGTTCTCGGTCAGCCGCGAAGAACAGCTGCGCCGCTTCATCTCGCGGCGCGACGATCCGCTGAAGCACTGGAAGCTGTCGCCGATCGACATACAATCGCTGGACAAGTGGGATGACTACACCTCGGCCAAACAGGCGATGTTCTTCCATACCCACACTGGCGACGCGCCCTGGACGGTGGTGAAGTCGGATGACAAGAAACGCGCCCGCCTCAATTGCATCCGCCACTTCCTGTCGCGGCTGGACTACCCCGGCAAAGACCCGCGCGTGGCCCATGCGTCCGATCCTCTGATCGTCGGGGAACCATCCGCCATGCTGGGCCGGGAGGAGCATGACGCGCTGAGTTTCTGAGCGGTCCATCGCGGCGACAGGCCGACGCGCCGGCCTGTCGCCGCCCCCACCTGTCCTTTCTAACTAGCTAGGCCATTTTCCTCTTGTGGTCGTTTAGATCAAATGCATAATATGCGCTCCGCCTTGCTCGCGGCAGCATCGCGCATACTTCGCCCAAGTCAGACGTCAAGGCAGCAGATGAACATGAATTCCAACACGACCACCAGCCAGCGCGCGCGCGCCAAATCAGCAATCAGCCGGCTCTTTCCCCCGATCTTGTTTCTCGCCGCCAGCCTGCTCTCTCTCGCCCCAATGGCTCGGGCCGCCGGCGTCACGCTCACGATCAGCGGCAATATCGGCAAATTCACCAATCAGCCCGCCCGCAATTACGTCTTCAGCGAAGCCGAATTCAACGCGCTGCCGATGCGCGAAATCAGCACGGCGACCGACTGGACGCCCAAGGGCACTTTCCGCGGGCCGCTGGTGCGGGAGCTGCTGGCCAAGGTCGGCGCGCAAGGCCGCCAGATCAAGTTTTATGGCGAAGACAACTACAACGTCACCATTCCCGCCAGCGACTTCAGCAAATACGACGTCATTCTGGCCAGAACCTGGAATAACAAACCCCTGCAGCTGAACGACTTCGGCCCATTCTGGGTGATGTACCCCATTCAAGACATGTCGACCTCCGAAACGAGCGGAATCTTCATCGCCAAACTCGCCTGGCAAGTCACCCGCATCGAGGTCAAATGACTCGTTATTTCCGTCTCGTGCTCAGCAGCATAGGAGGGCTGGAACGCGCCTTCCTCGCCCTGTCGCTGCTCGCGACCGTGATCATTTCCTTCACCTTGTACGCTGCGGTCATCAAGCGCCCCATCACCAACAAGGCTTCCGATCTGTACTGGATGGTGGCGCAGATGCAACTGACCTTCAATCGCCTGGAAATGGATGCCTGGCGGTACCACTCCGGCCAGATCACCCGCGAGGAGACCGACAAGAGCTACGCCATCGCCGAAAGCAAATACCAGCTGTTCACCCGCTCGTCGCTGGTCAACGCGGACCTGGAAAAAATAGAAGGCTTCGACCAGATCAAAGACCTGCTGACCAAGATCTTCCGGCATCCGCCGCGCCAATGGACGAAGCAGGACGCGCTTGAGCTGTCGAGCGACATGGAACAAATGCGCCCGCTGCTGGCCGACTATGGCGTCAAGGCCCGCTACGCGGAAAACAGCCTGATCGTGCAGCAAATGCGCATGGTGGAGCGGCACCAGACCATGTACCTGCTGGGCCTGATGTGCTGGCTGGCCTTTCTCGGCATCTTCTGGTTCGTGCTGCACCGGCTGGCGGAAATCAAACGCCACTCCATGCAGCAGCAACAGGTTCTGGAACGGGAGCAGGCGGCCAGGGCCGCGCTGGTTCGGACCGAGTTGGCCCGAGACACCTTCCTCGCCACCATCAGCCACGAAATCCGCTCGCCGCTGCAAAGCATCCAGACCTGCACCGAGCTGCTGGAATACAGCATCCCTGCCGACAATCCCGGTTACGCTTACCTGTCCCGCCTCAAGCAGAGCAATGCCTACCTGCTGGCGCAAGTGCGGGACATCATGGACATCTCCGCGCTGAAAAACCATCAGCTCGCGCTCGACCCCGCCGCCACGGACATAGAAGAACTGGTGGCCTGCATCATCGCCGTGCATCAGGGCAATGCCGAGGCCAAAGGCCTGGCGTTGACCGTGGCCGTGCCGCCGATGCCCATGCTGTGGCTGGACGGCAACCGGCTGCGCCAAATCATGTGGAACCTGCTGTCCAACGCCATCCGCTACACCGACCAGGGGCAAATCCGCCTGGAAATGGAATATCACCCCCGAAATCTGACGCTCAAAGTCGCGGATACCGGGGTGGGCATTCCCGAGGACATCAAAGTCCAGCTGTTTCGCCCCTTCACCCGCGGCAAAACGCGCCGCCCCGGCAGCAGCGGCCTCGGGTTGGCGATCGTGCACGAGCTGGTCACGCTGTTCGGCGGCCAGATCGAGGTAGACAGCCAGGAAGGCCGCGGCACCACCTTCACGCTGAACCTGCCGGTTCAAGAAGCTGCCATACCGGAAAACAGCGATGCCGCCGGCAGCGGCCAAAACCGCGTCCTGCTGCTGGACGACGACGATCCGATACGCGAATCCTACGGCGCGCTGCTGCAGGAAAACGGCTACAGCGTGGCCAGCTTCGCCACGGTCAACGACGCGGCGGCCCAGGTCATGCGCCACCGCTTCGACGTTCTGCTGATAGACCTGCAAGTCGGCGCGGCCAGCGGCTATGAAGTTGCCGAGGCTGCCCGCCGCTTCGGCCCGAATCAGCATACGCCCATCATCGGCATGACGGCGTTCCAGCAAGAGTTCAACGACGCCCGCAGCGCGCTGCTGGCAGGCAAGCTGGAAAAACCGTTCAGTTTCTCCCAACTGGAACAGCTGCTGTCCATGCATCTGCCGCGCAACAATGCCGGTGCGCCGGCGTAGCTCCCGGCAACGGCATTGTGACCATAAGGCCACACAGGATATGGTTCGCCCAGCGCCACTCGCCACAAAACCCTGCCCAAAATAAAAAATATCCTTTTATTTTCAATAAAATACCCAAACACTACCCGCCAAGGAACATACTAATGCTTGCCCGTTTCCCCAAACGCCGCCATCCGGGCCCGGCCAGCCATTCGGGGAGAAGCACATGCACGATCTACAGTTCATCCGGGAACACAAGAGCCAGATCAATCACGCGCTCAAGCCCTTCCACCTTCACCACCTGCGCTACGTTCCAGACGTCTGCGCCGGCAATGCGGACCTGGTCTTGCTGATCGCGCCATCGCCGGACACCTCCTATTTCGACATGTTCCAGATGGAGGAAAGACTGACGGAACAATTGGGCGTAAGCGTGCAACTGATCAGCGAGAACGGGCTCAGCAAGCAGGAGCGCCAGCAACTGCTGGAAATCGCCCAGGAAATTTGAGCGCCTTCTGCGCCGCCGCGCGCGATGCAGGACGTTCCGCCAACCGCGGGCGGCGGAGAGCGGCTGCCTCCCTCCCCCCTGAACGAAACCATCCGCCCCGGACAAACCACGGCAACCGGCTTCTGCGCTTGATCGCCGTCGTTCGCATCGCCGACACCTTCTCCTGATGTCACCGGTCCATGGCATCCGACCACCTCCCCAGCCCCGCTCCCCGCGCGAAATGCACAAGCGGATTGCCTGTACCGCTACGCAACCGTTATATTCAATTCAACTAAGAAATTTTACTTAGTTGGCTAGCGCAGCACTCGCCATCCACGCAGGAAATCGCCATGAGCCGCACGCACGCAAAATGGGGCCATCTGAGCACCCGCATCACTCTGGTGGCCGCCGCCGCCATTTCCCTGGCTTTCGCGGTCATGATCGCGCTGATCGCTCAGCTCAACTACACCTCGGCGCTGGACACCGGCTACCAGCTCTCCTCCGAGCAAGCCGACAGCTACGCCAAAGACGCAGAGAACACGCTGTCGCAAGGCTTCCTGCTGCCGCGCCACCTGGCGGACTCCGTGGCCGGCGTCAAGCGCGGCGGCAAGCCGGACCGCAAGCAGACCGACAACGTCATCCAGGAAATGCTGGACCATGCGCCGCAATCCATCGGCCTGTGGATGCTATGGGAACCCAACGCCTTCGACGGCGACGACAACGCCTACCGCTTCGACTGGCCGCGCCACGACCCTACCGGCCGCTACCAGCCCTACATCACCCGCAACGCCCAGGGCAAGGCTCAGATGGACGTGATGATGTCGGCCGACCGCATCAAGGAATTCCCCAAGTACAAGGAACATCCGGAAACCTACAAGCCGGACTACGAGAAGACCGGCTGGGGCGATTTCTACTTCGTGCCCAAGCAGCGCGGCCGCGACACCATCACCGAACCCTATCCTTACGAGGTGCAGGGCAAAATGGTGCTGGAAAGCTCGCTGGCGGTGGTGATCAAGGATGCCGCCGGCAAAATGCTGGGCGTGTCCGCCACCGACGTGGCGCTGGACCAGCTGCAGAAGCGCTTCGGCCAGATCCAGCCCGGCGGGAACGGCTTCATCCGCATCGTGTCCGAAGGCGGGCTTTATGTGGTCAGCCCCAAGGCTGAACTGCTGGGCAAGCCGGTGCCCAAGGAGGATGCGCTGTTCCCCCACCTGGCCGACGTCAAGAAAGGCGAGGACTTCGTCTATGAGGACGGCGGCTTCACCCACTTCTTCCACCCGATACGGATAGGCGAGACCGGCCAGTTCTGGTCGCTGGGCATCAGCATGCCCACCGCCGCGCTCACCGCCGACGCCCGCAAGGCCATGCTCAGCGCCATCGCCATCGGCGTGGTGGCGCTGGCCTTGATCCTGCTGCTGCTGGCCGCCGCGATCCGCTCCCAGACCCGTCCGCTGAACCGGCTGGCCGAGACCATGGAACAATTGGCCGGCGGCGGCGGCGACCTGACCATCCGCATAGACATCGCCAACCGCGACGAGATCGGCCGCACCGCCGACGCCTTCAACCGGCTGCTGGACAGCCTGCGCGACATGTTCGTCAAAGTGCGGGACCAGAGCCGCCAGGTGTCCGAGTCCGCGCTGACGCTGAGCCAGTCGGCCAGCCAGGTGCACGACGCCTCGGCGCAACAGTCCGACGCCGCCACGGCCAGCGCCGCCAGCGTCGAGCAGGTGACCGTCGGCGCCCAGCACATCGCCAATACCGCGCAGCAGGCCGGAGACATCGCCCGCGAAACCGGCTCCCTGACCGAGCAGAGCGTGGCCAAGGTCAACCGCGTCACCAGCGAAATCCAGCGCATGACCGACAGCATGCATGCGTTGGCCGAGCGGATGAACGGCCTGGGCGAGCGCTCCAGCGAAGTGACCACCATCGTCGGCGTGATCAAGGACATCGCCGACCAGACCAATCTGCTGGCCTTGAACGCGGCGATCGAGGCCGCCCGCGCCGGCGAACTGGGCCGCGGCTTCGCGGTGGTGGCGGACGAAGTGCGCAATCTGGCCGGCCGCACCGCCGAAGCCACCATCCAGATCACCCGCATCGTCCAGGCGATCAGCAGCGAAACCCAGCAGGCGGTCAGCGACGTGCGCCACAGCAGCCAGCAGGTGGATCTCAGCGTCGGCATCGCCGAGGAAGCCAATCAGTCGATGCGCGAGGTGCAGAGCTTCAACGGCCAACTGGTGACCAGCATCGTCGACATCGCCTCCGCCACCCGCGAGCAATCGAGCGCCAGCGTGGAAATCGCGCAGAACGTCGAGCGCATCAGCAGCATGGCGCAGAGCAACAACCAGACCGTGCGCGAGGTCAGCGATGCCGTGAGCCGGCTACGCGAACTGTCCGGCGAGCTGGAGCAACTGGTCGGCCGCTTCAAGCTGTAAGCGCCCTTCCCCCCGCTCCAAGCCCGGCCACGCCGGGCTTTTTCATTGCCGCCCGTCCGCTCAAATCCCCGCCGCGCGCCAGGCCAGCAGCACGGCGAAACCCAATAGCAGCAAGCCGCAGCCTGCATCCAGCCATCGCCGGCCGCGCGCGCCCAGCCGGGACAACAGCGCCCCTCCGCCATAGGCCAGCGCCAGCCACCACGACGCGGAGCCGCAGAATACCCCGGCGACGATGGCCAGCTGTTGCGCGCCGCTGGCCGGCATGCCGCCGGACAAGCCGGCCGCCACCGCGGCGAAAGACAGAATGGTCATCGGATTGCTCAAGGTCAGCAACAGCGTGCCGGCATAGGCGCGCCGCAAGCCGACGCCGCTCTCCTCTCTATCAGCCGGCTCAAGCGCCGGACGCCGCAGCGTGGCCATCCCCATCCAGGCCAGCAGCGCGCAGCCGGCCCAGCCCAACGGCCGTGCCAGCTGGCCGGCGAGATGCAGTGTCATGCTGCTGCCCGCCACGCCCGCGATGGCGAACAACGCGTCGGCGCTGGCCGCGCCCAGCCCGGTGGCCAAACCCAGCCGCGGCCCGCCGCGCAGGGTGCGGCTGATGCACAACAAACCTATCGGCCCCACCGGCGCCGCTATCGCCAAACCTATCAAGCTCGCCTGCCAGAACATGTTTTCTCCTCCCTCGGCCATAGCCATAGTCTGCCGCCATGCCAAACCGATGCCCATGCATTTTCTTCGCCTGGACGCTATGCTGGCCTTGAAAACCAAGGCAAAGAGACAAAGGGAGTTTACGAATGGAAGTAGACGCCAAAGCTTGGGCGATATTGGCCGCCCTGCAGGCCAATGCGCGGCAATCGCTGACCGAACTGGCGCAGACCGTCGGACTGTCGGTGCCTGCGGTGTCGGAACGGGTGCGGCGGCTGGAGGAAGCCGGCGTGATCCACGGCTATCACGCCTGGGTGGCGCCGCTGCGCGCCGGCTACGCGCTGTCGGCGCTGGTGGGCATCACCGTGCCGCAGCCGGACAAGAAAACGCTGCTCGCGCGGCTGGAGGCGATGCCGGAGGTGATGGAATGCCATCACGTCACCGGCGTCGACTCCTATATGTTCCGTCTGCTGGCGCGCGACGTCTCGCATCTGGAACAACTGGTGGCGAGCCTGAACGACCTGGGCGAGACCCGCACCGCCATCATCCTGTCCACGCCCATCCAGGGGCGGCCGGTGCGGCCGCCCCGCTGAGCCGGTTTACAAGTCCAGCGCCACCTGGTGGTGCAGCAGCCACTCGTTCAGGCCCAGCGCCATCTCCAGCCCGGCGCGCTCAGGCGAGGCGCTGGTCTTGCCGAACGGCCGGTCCAGCAGCTTCCACGCGGCGGCCTTGTCCAGCAGCGGCAGCGCCGGCGACGAGGCGTCGTCCAACACCCGGGTCAGGCCCTGGCGCAGCGCCTGCTCGTAGGCCGGGTCCTGGGTGGCCGGATACGGGCTCTTGACGCGCTGGACGATGGAGTCCGGCAGCACATCCTTGCCGGCCGCGCGCAGCAGGCTCTTTTCGCGGCCGTCGAAGTTCTTCATGCTCCACGGCGCGTTGAACACGTATTCGACCAGCCGGTGGTCGCAGAACGGCACCCTCACCTCCAGCCCTACCGCCATGCTCATCCGGTCCTTGCGGTCCAGCAACGCCTGGACGAAGCGGGTCAGGTGCATGTGGCTGATCTCGCGCATCCGCCGCTCGCGCGGACTGTCGGACGCCAGCCGCGGCGCCTCGGCCAGCGCCTGCGCGTAGCTGTCGCGGCGAAAACCCGGCATGTCCAGTTCGCGCAGCAATCCCGGCGCGATCAGCGACTGCCCGTCGAAGAAGGAGCCGCTGGGTCCGGCCAGCCACGGGAAAGTGTCGCCGTCCACCGCGGCGGCGTCGTGGAACCAGCGATAGCCGCCGAACACCTCGTCGGCCGACTCGCCCGACAGGGCCACCGTCGATTGCGCCCGGATCGCCTCGAACAGCTTGTACAGCGACGGCAGCATGTCGCCCCAGTAGGCCGGCGGCAGGTCCTGCGCGCCCAGCACCGCGGCGCGCAGGCGCGGATCGGCCAGCTCGCGGCTTTCCAGCAGGATTTCCTGGTGCTCGGTGCCGGCGTGGGCAGCCAGATCGCGCACGAAAGGCGCGTCCGGCGAGCCGCGCAGGTAGTCGGCCTCGAACTCGACGCCGTGCTTGACGAAATCCACCGAGAACGAGCGCACCGTGCCCTTGCCCTGGCGCTGCATGCTTTTCGCGGCCAGCGCGGTGACCACCGACGAATCCAGCCCGCCGGACAGCAAGGTGCACAAGGGCACGTCGGCGATGATCTGACGCCCCACGATGTCTTCCAGCAACGCGCGCACGGTGTGGATGGTGGTCGACAAGTCGTCGGCGTGCTCGCGCGCCTCCAGCTGCCAGTAGCGGCGCTTGCTCAGGCCGTTCCGGTCTATCGCCACGATCTGGCCGGGCCGCACCTCATGCATGCCGGCGAACACCGCGGCCTCCGGCGTCTTCACCAGATCCAGCATTTCGCGCAGGCCCTCGGCCGTCACCCGCCGCTTCGCGTCCGGGTGGGCCAGGATGGCCTTGGGCTCGGAACCGAACAGCACGCCGTCCGGCATCGGATAGTAGTAAAGCGGCTTGACGCCCATCCGGTCGCGAACCAGCAGCAGCCGCTGCTCGCGCGCGTCCCACAGCGCGAACGCGTACATGCCGTTCAGCCGCTCCAGCATCGCCTCGCCCCATTGCAGATAGGCGCGCAGCACCACTTCAGTATCGCTGCGGGTGCGGAAAGCGTGGCCCAGGCTCTGCAGCTCGCGGCGCAGCTCCTGGAAGTTGTACACCTCGCCGGTGTAGACCAGGCACGCCAGCGTCTTGCCGTCCTCATCGGCGGTCATCGGCTGGCGGCCGCCCTCCAGATCGATGATGGACAGGCGGCGGTGACCCAGCGCCGCATGGCGGTCCAGCCATAGCCCCTCGTCGTCCGGCCCGCGCCGGGCCATTGTCCGCGTCATCGTCTCCGCGACCGCGCGCTGCTCCCGCAGATCGCGCTCGAAACTCACCCATCCGGCAATTCCACACATGGTTTGGCTCTCCTCTTGTCAGGCGGCCGGACAGAACGATCTGCCCGGTCCGCATTATGCTTTATGCATAATCAGTCAGAGAAAGGCCGCCGCGCGCGTGGAACTGGTAATAAGAATGGGATGTTGACGTATTTCGCTCAGGCCCGGCATGACCCGGGCCTGGGCGTCAGCCCGCCTGGCGGCAGGCTTTGTCCGGCGCCTGGTATGAACGTGAGACGTCCAGCGGCGCGGCGTAGGGAGAGGACCAGGTCTGTTCGTGCAGTTCGGCGATGCGCCTGGCCATGGACTCGCTGCGCAGCGCCACTTCCAGATTGCGCGACTTGTCCATATAGCCGCCGCTCCAGTTGCTGGTGCCGACCCAGGCTATCCTGCCGTCTATTTCCATGGTCTTGCTGTGAATGACGCGGGCGAAGGGGATGCACGCGCCATCCCGCGGAATGGTCACCACGCGAACCTCCATGCCTGGCAGCACAGCCAGGCTTTTCAGATAGTCCACGCCCGGCTTTTCCAGATTCCAGTCCGACACCATCAGCTTGACCCTGACGCCGCGCGCCAGCGCGCCGCGGATGGCATTGTCGAATACCGGGTAGTAGCTGCGCGGCTTGCCGAAGCTGAGCGGCGCGTAATCCAGCAACTGGATGCGCACCTCGTCCTTCGCCTCGGCCATCAAGCGCGGCAACGCCTGTTCGGAATCGCCGACGCCGTCCGGATTGTAGGCGTTGGGGCTGGCCAGCAGCACCGCCGGCTGGGACAGGTCCGCCGCCTGCTCCACCTCGCGCAAGGGCTTGACCTTGCCGCCGGCAGCCAGCGTCGCCTGCGCCGCCCAGTCCTGTTCGAAAATGGCCTGCATGCGGCCGGCCATCGCCGCGTCGTCAACCTTGAGGCCGGTCTCATGGATGTGCTGCAGCGAGCGCCAGTCGAAATTCTGGCTGCCGACATAAGCGGACTGTCCGTCCGCCACGATGAATTTGGCGTGGATGATGCCGTTGCCGGTCAGCTGGTTGTAGTCGAGCTGGCGGTACTCCAGATTGGGAATGCGCTTGAGCCGCTCTATCGTCGCCGGGTCGCTGGCGAACATGCCTTTCTTTTCCATCAGGAAGCGGATCTTCACGCCGCGCCGCCCGGCGGCGTCCAGCCGCTCGATGACGCCGTCCATCAGGCTGCCGGGCTGTCCCGCCACATAGAACTGCTCCAGCGCGATCTCCCGCTTGGCCGAATCGAACAACTGTCCCCACGCCGTGGCCGGGTCGCGCAAATCCGGCGTGTCCAGGCCGGCATGCTGCGGCGCGGTGTGCACCAGCTCGAAACCGGAAATGGAGAAATCGGCGCGGGCCAGCGAGGACGCCATGATCAGGGCCAGCGGCCACCAGCGTTTGGACATTGCAGCATCCTTTAGAAAAGGGCGCATCATGCCATGGACATGTTAAGCGGGTGTGTAGCCGGCACGAAAAAAGGCTGCCCCGCAGGGACAGCCGTCAAGACGGACCCGCTGTGGTCCGTCAACGAAGCGAAAGCAGCGAAATCACGCGATAGCGGCTGATGCCCAGCAGCGCCGGCACCAGTTGCTGCAAATGGTTGAAGTCGGCGGTCTGATTGAGCCGGGCGTTGAAATCGCTGACGAAGCCACTGGCCCAGCTTTGCTCATCGGTGCGGGCCAGCTGCCCTATCGATTGCCTGGCTTCGGCAATCGCGCTGCCGATGGCCGCGCGGGTTTGCTGCAGCTGGGCGATGGAGCGCACCACGCCTTGCAGGGTCTGCCGCACCTGGGCATGGTCGTCCAGCTGCCACTGCCCCGCGTCCAGCGCAGCCGGCTCGGCCTGGGCCGGCAACGGTTGCGGCATGCCGCCGGGAAAGCGCATGCCGCCGCCGCGCACGGTCAGGCTGTCGCGCAGGCGCGCCCAATCCTGCTCGCTGCAGCTGAAGCCCAGCCGGCCATGATCGTCCAGCTCGCAGCGCGCGCCCAGCGGACCGAGCGCCTGGTTCAGCCTGCGCAGCGCGGCGTCGCGGCTGATGCCGTCGCCCACCCGCACCGCGGCCGGCGCGTTCTGCCCATCCAGCGCGAACACCAGGGTCTCCGGCTGGCCGCCGGTCAGGCTGTCCAGGTCCAGGCCGCGCACGCTGAAGCTTTGCCGAGCGGGCGCGCCCAGCGATAGCCGCAACTGGCTGTCCAGACTCCCCGCGCTGTCGGCCTGGCGACGTTGCCAATTAGCCTCCAGCTCGCCGCGCTGGAACTTGAGGCTGCCGCTGTCCAACTGGCGCTGCGACAGCTGCCGGCTGAGATTGCCCTTGAAG